>NZ_JAJCIC010000049.1 GCF_020554865.1 Lacrimispora sp. 210928-DFI.3.58 | reverse complement strand
GCTGGCTGGCTGGCTGGCTGGCTGGCTGGCTGGCTGGCTGGCTGGCTGGCTGGCTAAAAAATTTTCCCATATCATCTTTCCCTTGTCAATCCCTTTCCGAAATTGTATTTCAATAATGCTTATTCAAATCAATAATATTGATATACTCATATGGCGGATTCCGTCTGTATTTTGCAACAATTGTCGCGCCGCATAAGCCGCCGACCAGGCAGCAGCATTTATTTAAGATATACAATGTTGTAATATAATCAAGCGCAGCATTGTGCGCTCCTGCTGTCTTACTAAGATACTCTCCAATGAATCCATCTGCTTCTTTCACATTACCTGCATTATAGGTGACAACCTTATCTAAGGGAAGGGCTTTCTTCAGGGCTTCAAAAATCATATAATCTTCAGTGGAAATAAAATAATAATCACATTGATATTCACCAAATTTCGTTTGTGCCAATCTAACGATATCCGTTACTTCCGGCTGCACAGCATGATGATATTTGATATAATCCGTTCCTCTTAAACAAACTCCCAGCAGCCGTTTATGCGGATTTTCTGCCGGAATGATTGAGGACAATCTATTTTCACAGATCCGGATAATCTCTGGCCTAAGACGAATATACTTGTTATACTGCGCTCTCAAAAAGTCTTCCGTAAACCGTTTTGCAGTCCGCATACGAATATAGTTGAACCATTCCTGTGATGGATCAGAAAGAATATAGTTTCCAGTATTAATTGCTTCTTCCAGCGATACTCCCGCTGGCTGCAGATAATACTTATCCCAAATATTTATCTTTTCAACTTCCTCTTCCTCCTGATAAATATTTCTATAGGTTTTCATATCTACAACCGGAATCATATGATGATCAGCCGCATAAATACAATTATATAAAACCACGCGTTCGTACACAGTCCATCCGCAGGCCTGCAGAGCTTCATATCGGATAATATAATATCTTCCCCTACTCCTATTTGTATGACGCTGCTCCAGTTTTCTATGCTTCTTCTGGATTTCCATCCTGTATTGTGCAGCATAAAATCTATCCCATTTTTTCAAGACTTTTCCAATGGCATGTTTGATACCCATCTCTAATTTTTCTCCTGAATCATAATTCCAAGTTAGACTTTATAAGTGTATCTTGGTAAATACTTGGTGTTAAAAATTTAATATTGCATTTACCAGACATTGTTTTCGCCAATTTAACAAGCATATTGCCAATTTCCTTATTTAGATCATCAAATTCCTTTATATGGCGTACATTTTGGAATGAAACATCTGCATAATTATCTTCTTTATCTGCTCTAAAACCATCAAAACCTGCAATTGAAATCTGAGGCGGCTCTATCTTTTTTAAAAGATTTAATAGCATAATAGTTGAATTTTCAAAGTATTTATAGCCGCGGTTAATCAAGCCATGATAGTTTACAATGATATCATCTTCATTTGCTTTTACATTTGAACTTACAATTACACCACGTCCCCTCCTCTTTTGAGCATTCATATTATACCGTTTAGGATTCCCGTAAAAAGCATAGGCCTTTGGATAATCGGAAATAAAATTCACGCTTATAACAAAAACATTGTGAGTTTTAATATATTGCTCAATCTCCTCATGATGTGTGTTAAGCGTATTTCCCGGCGCCAATACGACTACCTCACGTTCATCAATTAGCTTCTTTATTTTTTCTATGCTGTTATAATCATCCACTTTATCCGCAATATATTCAATATATAATTTCTCTATATTATCATAATCATATCGCTGGCGTTTTTTAGGATCTATCATTGCAAGCAGGTTGCCGATATCCTTTGTATCCAGCCGGAATTTTTCTGTCAAATAAATAACATTATTGGGATGTGACTTGTAAATTCCTGCCATCATAGCCGGAATTGAATACCCCCACTTATAATCCAAGGAATATTTATAAATATAGTCATCTATCATATCCAGAATATTATCAATTTCATAATCATAGTGCATTTTTCGGACTAAATAATCCACAAGCAGCTCTGTATTCAGATTACCTGCTACCTTTCCCATTCCTGCCAAGGTTGAATCAATAATAACCTGGCGAGTACCCTGGCTAAGTTTAATAATTTCTTGGGCAAAGGCAAATGAGAGCTGATAATTATTGTGTGAATGAAAATTTATGCAAATATCCGAATCCATGTTATGATCAATCAGACCATACAGGCGATCAACATCATCCACATACATTGCGCCATAGGTATCTACAATGCCAAAGCTATAAGGATGAACTTCATTAATCATATCTACCAGTTCCAAAATCTCACGATCGGAATAATTCAAGGAATTTACACCCTGAACAAATAATTTATAGCCCTGTTGTTTGATGATCCCAATGCATCTTAAAATATCATCCTTGGAGTCAATATAATTCTGCTTCGTAAACCCAAAACGGATTCCATCTATCGAAGTTCCGTCATACGGTTTAAGCGATTGAAAATCAAACATACCGTAATCAATAAAAGCAACATACATAACATTTTTGTTGGTCTTATCTAAAAATGGCTTGATCTGATCTACATCCGTAAAAAATGTGCTGTTTCCTTTATAGTTTACTTTTCTCCAGTCACGTAAAAAACCGACTTCAACAATATCTATTTTGGCATTTCCTAATTTCCGCGTAAGCCCGCTAATCTCTTCATTCTGAAATGCACAGTCAATAATTCTGCCGCCATCGCGAAGAGTACAATCTAAAACCTTAACATTCTTCATTCCAATTCCTCCGTCTGTCTTCCTTTATCCAAATAAGCTGCAACTGCCTTTGCAAACTCAAAATCCTCCGGTGTATCTATATCAACAGCCTCAAACTGATCAATTTCATAAATATATGGCTTATTGCCAATCCGCTGTCCAAGCTCTGTAAATACCTCTTTTCTAAAAATGAAAAATGCCCCTGTTTCCATATAAATAGGCTCCAGATCCTGTGTGCGGACAATATTCTTCATATCATAATTAAAAGGTTTTCCATTCATCCACATATAGTCTTGTAATACCACAGCGGAAAAAGCTGAGTCGTATTCTCCCGAAATCACTTTATCTAATGCTTTTTTTATTGAATCAGCTTTTGTAAAAGGCTGTGTTACATGCGTAAGAACATAAATATCTGCATCAACATCTCTCACAAAGTAGTCAATAATTTCTAATCCCTTCACTTGAAAGCCATCCAGATAAGAGTCTCTTTTTAAAAATATAAGGTTTTCCGGCATATATGTTTTAATTCTTTCATCACTGCAATAAACATATTTCTCATCAATTGTATCTATTTTACTAATCGTGTCAAAGATATAATTGCAGGTAGGTTTTCCATTAAGTAACATTGTATTTTTCCCCGGCAGACGCTGGTTATTTAATTTAATAGGAATAAATGATACGACCTTCATACTATAGTCTCCTTTTATTTTTTTATCTTGATAACATTAACAAACTGTGCCATATAGCTTCTATAAATTTCACTTTTAGCTGCTACAATTAAAAAGAATGCATTTGGGACAACACAACATATTGCCATCCGAAGTAAAAGCACCATGAAGTCGCTTCCATGCACAAATAAACAAATTGTATATGTAAGCGCTGCTCCCAATATTGTTGCAATTGAATAAATAACACAATTCACAAAATATTCCTTTGCACCTTTTTGAAAATAGATATTAATCGTTTTCTTTCCAGTTCCCACAAAAGAAAAAATAAAAACTGTAATTATTGTAGCTAAAATAATTCCCTTCATCCCCCAAAAATAACCAAATAACAAATTAAGAGAAAAATTCCCTATCATTTCGCCTATCTGCAGATATCTAAATTCCCACCATATGCCAGATGCAGTCGCATATGCAGCTCTAATCTGCCCTATTTGGCCAATGTAAAAATAAACACAAAATAATATGACTGTAATAAAATCTGCACACAAATCCACTCCCGCCCATATCTTCATAAATGGCTGATAAAGACATAGCATGCAGATTGTACACCAGGAGCATATCCAATTATAGTAAAAATTTAACCTCTTGAAATCATAATAATTTTTCTCTACAGATTCCGTTGCTATACTATTTCCAACACTTGCTGTGATTGATTGTATGGTAGTAGAAGTCATACTTCCTACCGCATTCAATATATAAAAATAATTAGAATATATTGCCACATCAACTAGACCTAAAAAAGCTGACAGTATAATGCTATCAAAAGAATTCCGTGCAACCAATCCAATTTTTCCAATAGCTGAACCCTCAACCAATTGTACAATTGATCTGATTTCATCCCTATCCAATTTCCCTCTGCATACATAATTCGGAAATCTCTTGTTCGTTATATATGCCACAGCTAAATTGTTGATTAATGTAATAATGGGGTTCCATATAATATAAACATAATAATTAGATACTATACATAAAAGGGATATTTGAATAATGCTTCTAATAATAACAAGTACAGTATCTATATTATTTAAAACATCCTGTCTCTGTGATGCTGTCAGCAAAACGTTTTTATATGCAAAAAACAAATAGCTGATAGATGTGTTGGCCAAGTAAATAAGATATAATAAATATATATTAATATCCGAAGGGCACTCCCCTTTTATCAATCTGGGTAATAGCGGAATAATAGCAGTACCAATAACTAAAATACCTATGCCAATAATTTTATATATCTTTCTATATAGTGCCATTAATGCACAAATTTTATCCGTATCATTTTCTGCCATCGGCTTATATAAATTAAAGGTTATAGCGGAGGAGAATCCTAATTCTGCCATATTAAGAACCTGTAATATGGATGAAAATAAGCTGCTCAGCCCTAAATATTCTGCTCCCAATTTGTATAGAATTATTGTACGGATTACGAATGGAAAGCCTAGAATAATTATCTTATTAATCAATCCGTATACCATGTTTCTTTTTACATTCTTCGTTCTACTTTCACCCATACTGATGCATTCTACTCCTGATAAATATCATGAAACATCCCCTTAAGGCCAACCGGATTAACCGAAATAATCTCCGTCTCTGGATAATAAGCTTGGGCAAATTCCTTAATTTCTTTCCATTTATCCAATAGTTTCTGATTACCATCTTTCCAATAGGCATCATACTGCTTTTTTTCGGCCGCAAGCTCTTCCTTCGTCTGATGACCTGGGACAAAATGAGTACCGCTCATATCACACCCAACAATAAAGAGCCTCCGTGGATTCATGTATAAAGCCAGCTGCATAACTGACATGCCGACATTCGGCATTCCGCCTATCGGTCTCAATTCGATATCCCTGACAAGCTTGCTTCCATATCCATCCAGATAAATTTGATAATCCATATAAAATCTCAGGGCATTACATTTAATTGCCAGCGACTCTGGTATCGTCTTTGCATCTATATTATGTTTGGCTCCCAGCATCTTCACGCATTTGCCGGGACGATACTGAACCAATTCATTTTGACACATCCGAATTCCATCATAATCCTGCGCAAATATAAAATCAAAATCCACCTTCTCATATAAAAATGACCTGTTAACTGCTATATGAACTGCGCCTTCAATAGGCTGGTATTTTTGCAGCGAGGGTCCTGCTCCGCATACCACCACATCCCTTTCCCCATGGCAATAGTTTTTATACGGAAGAAATGTCTTTTGGTGCAATTGTGCTGCGCTAACTATAAGAGCCGTATGCTCATCAATTTTCATGATAGCCTTTAAGATATTTTTCTTTATAAAATTCATTGTTTTCACCTACCATTCCAATAATAAATTCAGGCAATTTTTAATATTCTTCAAATACAAAATCCTCTTTTCTTAGCAGCCGCCGATATACTGTTCTAATCTTATGTCTTATTTGCGCAAGTTTTTTCATTGAAATCCTACGTCTGAACCACTCTTTGGATGTCAGCCATGTTACCAGTGTCCTTTTATAGTGAATAGATTCAACAGAAATAATATCATAGTCATTTGACGCCCATTTTAGCTGTCCGGCAGACGGATTACCTCCCAGTAATACTAACGATTCCCGCATAGTCCGCAGTTTTCTTGCCTTTACTAAATCAGGATACTTTATATAAATATAATTGCCATAGGTTTCAAACTCGCTAAAGCCCGAACCTAATAAGTCTTCCTGCTTTATTGAATGAATGATCTTCTCAAAAAAGGTATCACCCTCAATGAGAGCGTTTCCCTCTATTTCCGAAATCATTTGCCTCATAATTGCACAATCAAAAATCATATTTTCGGCAATAAAAGAAAACTCGGCTTTTTTATAAATGCTTCCTTGAAACAGCTTCTTTATTGTATCAAAATACGGTTGGTGATATTCACATTTCGGTGTAAAGCAATATTTTTCCTGCTCTGTAAAGCCGATTGGATTCAGCACAAATGTATCTGCATCTAATACAATATAGCACTTTTCCTCACATTTATATGACCAGGCCATTTTTAAAAACTGCTGTAAATACCAACCCGCCCGTTTTCTCTCGCCCGTTCTTTTCTCCATCAGATTCATCACTGTGCTGTAATTTAAGCCGTCATAGACCTGATCCTCATCTATAAAAATCACATCTTCTATTGCTTCAATTTTCTGTTGGATTTTCGAGGCTGCCACAACATAAATCCGTTTAGGACTTATATTTTGTTTACAAAATGGAATCATCTTCTCCATCATTGGAAGGTGATCCTCTGTAACCATTATAATCACATTATAGTCATTCACGATCTTGTTTCTCCAAACCATTTATCATCTGCTGATAACATTTTAGAAGAGTCCTGTAATTGTTCTCCTTATTATGCGTATCCAGCGCTCTTTTTCTTGCCTTTTGTGATATTTCTGCAGCTAATGTATCATCGCGGAATATTCTGCACACATATTCGGCTAAAACTGCATACTCATTAAATGGATACAAAAGTCCCTCTTCTCTATGCGTCATCATACTTGAAACGCCTCCGACATCCGATGCAACAGTAGGAACTCCAAGTATCATTGCTTCTCCGACTGAATTAGGTGAATTTTCTATCAATGAAGCCGATACAAATACGTGTGAAGCTAAATATTGATCACGCATTTCTTCTCCCTGAAGCGTTCCCAAAAATCTTACATGTTGTTCCAGTCTATTTTCCTTTATTTCTTCTCTTAATACCTTAATGTAGCTCGGCTCCCTTAATTTTCTCATTAGGGAATCCGATGGATTCAATAAATCCGCTCCTGTAGTATAAAGGACAGTATCTGGAAATTCTTTCAATATAATCGGAAGTGCCTTCAGCATCTGATGATACCCTTTAATCGGAGTCCCATACTGACTCATAAAAATGCTGTGTTTTTTAACCTTTTCCTTCTTCCAGACCTTATTTTCAAAAAAAGCCGGGCGAAGTGTTTCATTACAAAAATGCAATGTCAAATTGGGATTTATCGCTTTGCAGCAGGCACTATCCCATTCCGTCCTTACAAATACATTTTTAAGGAGCTTAAGTATCCTGATTTCACTTTGACCATTCAATGCCAATCTTTTTTGTATGCCTTCCACATTCGTTCCGCGTATAAGTTCCCAAAATGTCTTTTTTTTGAATTGCCTGACACTCAGGCCATCCGTATAGCAATGTGCACAAAAACCTACTAACCCCTGTATCCACACTACCGTTTTTTCAAGCAATCCCAGATCATTTGCCATCAATACGAATTGCCTTTGAAACCACTTTTCTGTTCCATAAATATGAATGATATCCGGCTGAACTTTTTCTATAATCTCCTTAAATCGATTAAAATCTTCTTCTCTGTATGCAGTGATATCTCTACTATGTACCTCTGGCACAACTCCCATCGTATAATAAGATATCCTGCCTGCTTTTCCCTCGCAAGGCTCTTCATGCTGAAAGCAATAGGACAGGCTGATCTCATCATGACTGCATACAATATCTGCAGCTCCCTGAAGCCAACCCCCGGTCGCAACATTATCACCTAATTTTAATGTCTGCGTGATGATCGGTATTGGCTGAAATGCAATCCAAAGTACATTTAGCATAACTGTACATCCTCATCTTTTTTTTCAACAACATCCATATATGTGTTCACTATAAGCCTTGAAGATTCTTTCCATGAAAAACGTTCTGCCTGCTTTTTCATTTTTTCCTTTAAATCCGCCGAGCAGTAATCCTTCCTTAACATTTTTCTCATTGCTTCCATTATTTCATCCTCTTCAAAAGGATCAAAATAGCTTCCGGCATTTCCTACTACTTCCGGCAATGAAGTTTTATTTGACACTGCAACTGGCGTTCCGCATGCCATTGCTTCTAAGGGCGGTATTCCAAATCCCTCAAAAAATGACGGATAAACAAAACATGCTGCCGCATTATATAAGCGGACTAAATCTTTGTTTGTCACATAATCTGTGAAAATAATTTTATCCGTTTGATTACATGCCTCTTTCAGAATGCCATCAAACATCCACGCTTTTTTCCCAACGATTACCAGCTTAATGTTTTCATCCATTTCCTTTTCCATTTTTGAAAAAGCTCTGATTAGCCGGGGCAGATTTTTTCTGGGCTGAAGATTTCCAACGCTTAATATATATCTCGAATCTCCAATACCAAATTGTACACGCAGCTTGTCCTCTTCCAATTCTTCCGGGGTAAGCACGCAAAAATCATTGTTCACTGCATTGTACGTCACAATGATGTTGTCCTCTTCCACTCCATAATGATCTGCAATGTCTTTCTTGGCATTCTCCGAAACAGTAAATATCTTTTGAGAATGCTTTGCCGCATAAGGAATCAGCAGCTTCTGCCTGATATATTCCTTTTTGGTAAAGATATCTTTATAATGTTCAAAGCAAATATCATGTATCGTACATACAATCGGGCATGGACATCGAAAGGGGATGAAATATTGCGTATGCAGCAAATCCAGTTTATATTTTTTGCATAGTTTAGGCAGTTCAATAAAATTTCTTTTGAAAGCGCCTGTTTCTTCAAACTCTATGATTGTAAATCTATCTGCAAATGCTGCTGCAGATACTCCTTTTTTCACAAAAAGAAATAGTTCCATATCTTTAACGGGATACATATTATTTAATATATTGGTATAATAGCTTTCATTCCCTCCGGAACGGTCACCAAGCATATGCCCATCAATTCCTACTCTCATATGAAATCCTCATTTATCTTCCACAGCTTATTCCTTACTAATAAATTGGCACAAATATTTATCTGATATGGATTCCCATGAATATGCAGATCGAATCCGTTCTTTTGCTTTGTTTCCCAATGCTTCCAGTTCAGCCGGCGTCATCTGGTCCGCCTGGTCAATTAATGCCGCCAGATTTCCTTCATCTAAATTCCAATAAAGTGCCGCGTCCTCTGCAACCTCCCTATTAAATTCAACTTCATAAAGAAGGTTTAATTTTGTGCTTCCAAGCGCTTCTAATAAGGAAGGGTTTGTCCCCCCTACGGAGTGTCCGTGAAAGTAGCCGAACGCATTTTCCCTTATCTTTGTCAGCAGCTCCTGATCATATACCGTTCCAACAAATTTGATTCTCTTATCTTTTCTGTAATGCAGTTTATTTTCCAATTCATCAAGTAATCCCGGATTATTTGTTGTAATAATCACCAGATCCTTGGTAGTCCTGCTTTTCATGAATTCGCAGATGATGGTTTCAAAATTGTTCTCCGGAACGCATCTTCCGATCATTGTGTAAAATCCTGACCTGATTTCGTGTTTGTGCAGCCAGCTCACATATTTTTGATCTTCATCCGCTAATGTGCTCTTTTTCGTTTCTGCCCCATAAGCTATATATGTGGTGTTAGGCCGGTATTGCTTATATTCCCTTTGGATATATTTTTCAATAGCAGTACTGTCGCAGATTACAAGGTCTGCATGCTTTACCATCAGCCTTTCGGATTCTTTCCAATACCTACGGATGGGGGCTGACCACTTTGCGCGCTTCCACTCGTGACCATCTGGATTAAGGTATACCTTCCCCCCCAGACCATGTATCTTATCTACGTATTTATGCACAAACGGACCAATCCTGCATGCCAGAATATACACGATCGCGTGCTCTATCCGATTTTCCTCAATATGCCTGCAGCATTTCTTCAATGCATCAACATCATAGACAATCGCCTGTGCAGACCGCAGCCACTCCGGAACCTGTACCAGAAAACAATCTGCATTGCAGTATGTGAATCTTTGGCCGCGAATTTCAGACGCACCCTCCAATCTGGACACATCCATACTGCCTTCACCGTTTGCTTTACATGCAACATGATATTGAATCTCTTTCTTATCCTTATGGTATTCCAATAATTTCTGAACAAAGCTCTCATAACCGCCATAAAATGACACGCCCTTTGCTCCAACGATATATACGTGCTGCATGATATTTCCTCTCCTGCAATCTATCAGTCTCTGAGAATCCAAACCAGATCCATCTTAGCATTATTCCCATAGAAGTTCAACATTTTAGGGTAAAATCATCTGTTTCAAATAGTGTCACCGACACATAAAGTAAAAATGGATTCCACATAGGATTAATTGCATTTACCTCCATAAAGCTGTAAATTGCCATAACCGTCATCGCGATCAAAAGTAAATCTTCTTTCTTTTTGCGGAGCTTCCACATCGCCACACTATATGCGCCGATACAAATGATGGACAATAGCACCCCATAGTTCAAAAGCATGGTCGCATACAGCATATCCAGCTGCACAGCGTTTTTGCTTCCCAATAGGGATATCCCTATATTTTCGAAAGCTTCATTTGCAAAAAACAGTCTTCCATTCAGGAGCCCATTGACCACCACGATTGCCCTCATCCCGGTTCTCTGAAGATAGATCAGAAACAAATTCAGCAGGAAGAGGAATGCCGGGCTAAGCACCATCAGGATACGCAGTACGGAAAGCATGCCCTCTTTTTTCTTTGAATGCAGATAAGAAGCGGACAGATATAATGCAGCCAGCGCCAGGAAGCACAGCCAGCCTGTTCTGCTGATTAAGACACGGTATGCCCCATACATCAGAAGAACCACCAGTAGCGCAGGCCATCTGAAAGCATCCCCATACAGAGCCATTGCCATCAGCACTACTGTCACAAGATGGAAAAACAGGTTATTTGGAGTATCGTATCCGTAGCAGGGAATCATGTACATTACCCCATTTTCCTTTGGGAGCTCTAAAACCTTATTCGGCAAAATTCCCGCTGCGCACAAGGCCACCTTCAGGGACATGCAGATCAGCATGACCCAAAATGCCCACCGTAAAATTCTCTTCAGATCCAGGCCCTTCACCCCATAAACAGCCATACAAGCCAGTATCAGGCTTCTGTTTCTGTTCTGCATATAGGCCCAGGCTATAAGGACGGCAAACGCCGCCATTTTAACCGCTTCCCTCAGGCTGTACTCTTCACATGCCATACATAACAGAAGAAAGGGAATACCTGCGGCAAAGGCTGCTCTGTAGGGCCAGTCCGCTGAGCCCCAGCCCCATGATACGCAGGCAAACTGCGGTATAAAAAACAATAGATAAAACGGCTCTCTGAATGTTTTCAGATATGTTCTCACTGGCATCACCCTGCTCCATTCCTGTTCCATGTATCTGTTCTTGTCAAAATCCTCTGCCCAAAAACTGCCGGAATATTTCCATATGCCTTGCCGCCATGTTTTCAATCGTGTATTCCTTCGATTTCTCGTAGGCCAGCTCTCCCATACGCAGCCGTTCCTCCCTGTCTGACAGCAAGCGGTTCAGCCTGTCTGCCATTTGGCCGGTATCCTCCGGATCCACCAGATAGCCGTTCATTCCATCCTCAATCATTTCAATGGATGCAACGGCACGTTCCGAGGCCACGCAGGGAAGGCCGTAGGACATTGCTTCGTTCAATACCAGCCCCCATATATCCTCGCGGGTAGGAAAAACAAACACATCAGCAGCAATATAATAATCCTTCAGCTCCTCCTTGCTCTTAAAACCGATGAAATGTACCCGTTCCTTCCATTCGTCTTCCAAAAGCTTCTTATATTCTTCCCCCGGCTCTCCTCCAATTATATAAACGCCTGTATCCTTCTGCATTTTGGAGCAGCAGCGTATCAGCAGATCCAGGCCCTTTCTGGGGATGAACTGCCCTACTGTAATGACCGCTGTTTTCTCCTTTATGCGTAATTTCACCTTCGTCTCATTTTTCGCCGCCTCCTGGGTACAGAAGCGCTCCTGATCTTTCACAGAAGTAAAGGGATAGCGGAAGATCTTATCCCGATTTGCCCCGTAATAGGCCAGATAATCGTCTGTCAGCTTTCCGGTGCTGAGCCATGCTGAAGCCAGTCCTATAATGTGGCGCTTTAGCATCCGCACCGGCCATTTATCTCTCTTCACAAAGCCGCCGTCGGCATTCAGCAGGAATGGGATTCCCCTGGCCTTCATATATTCCATAGCAATGATATGGGAGGGGGATGAGTAGCTCCCTAAAAATATCATATCAAAGCCCTCCCTTATAACAGAAATTATCTGGAAGCTGATGCTGGCGTCTGTGCCTACCTTGATTCCTCTTAAAAATACAGCCTTAAAATTGTGAAATTCATCTGGTTTCCATTTTTGGTCCCTGTCCCTGGCCGTTTCTCTGCCAAATACCGCTGTTAGCTGACAGTATTTTCCCAGTTCATTCAGAAAATCCACTCTGTAGGGTGATGGTATATTATTGATAAATAATACTTTCATAGCAGTTCCTCAAATACCTGGTAAAGCTGTCCCGCAATCCGGGTCTTGTCATATTTTTCTATAAATAATCTTTTATCTGGAACCTGAGGCTTTGTTCTTTTCAGTATTTCCCTAATCTTCTCCGCTAAAATCCTGTCATCCTCTGCCGGCTCATAGTATTCTGCCAGCTCCATCGTGACCTCCGGCAGAGAAGTAGACCTGGAGCTGATGCACGGAATTCCTCTCCCCATCGCCTCAATCGGAGTCATACCAAAGCCCTCATACAGAGAGGTCGTCACATACAAGGCCGCATGGCTGTACAGCCACTCGATATGACTGTCCTTTACATAGTCCGTAAAAAGGATCCGCTTTTCCATCCCCTTTTCCTTCAAATATGCCCTGATCTCCTCCATTCCGTTTCCTTTGCAGCCTACGATTACAAGTTGATGTCCAATTTCGTCTGAAACCCGCTCAAAGGCCTTAACCAGTGTAAGCATATTTTTATGCTTTAAAATAGATGAGATGCTTAAAATATAGGGCTCCTGTACCTGTTCCAGCGCCTCCTCCTGTACGTGGCTAAAATCTACAGGATCATATACTGTAATCAGCTTACCTTGGCACTCCTTACCATAACAAGCCTTAAGCGTTCCCTTCACATAATCGGAAATAGCGATGACCAGATCAGCTTTTTTCAGGGAATGCCTGTACCCCATATCAAGATAGTGTCTTTTATATGCAGAAAAATATTCCGGATAAAATTTAAATTGGATATCATGAGGGTTTACCACTGCCGGAACAGATAAATGACGGTAGTACCCTGTTACATAGGTAGGATAATAAATAATATCCGCCTTATACTTTTTCACCCACCGGGGTAAAATAAAGGTCTGAAACCAGGTAGTACGCAGCTTATGGCCGCCTTTGCATCTGTAGATCACAAACCGGCATTCCGGAAACATTTTTTTGTAATCCTTGTAAATGTCCTCATGTATAAAAAAAAGGAAGTTATGAATAACTTCCTGCTGAATCCATCCCTTTATAAGATTCTTTATACAGGACTCAGTACCGCCATTCGTATGATCCGAACGGATAAACGAAAGATCCACTGCTATTTTCATATTCCCTGCTCCTCTTCCCTGTAATCAATAGCCTATGCTATCAGATATTTTGCGATTTCCCAGATAATACATTCAACAATATAGAAGCGGCTGTAGCCATTCTCCCGATATATACGGTATCGTTCCCTCATTCGTTCCGCCATCTTCTGCAGGCTTTTCTGGTTGCTTGCTCCTCCAAAGCTGAAGTTTGCCAGTACCTCATTCAGAACCACTATCTTGTATCCGTCATTTCTTATTTTTAAAATCAGATCCCAGTCGTCATATACGCACCGGCAGGCATAATGATAGTTGTCATATAGCCTCCTTCGGATAAAGGTAGTCGGGTGATTCCAGTCTCTGGTTGTAGCATATCTTCTTAGCCTCGCTTTTTTTATCACTGCCCCCGATTCTCTCCAAATACGTATATCCGCATAAAATACATCAAAGGCAGTCCTGATATAGGTATCCACAACCTTCTCCACTGTCTGTTCTTCGTACCAATCACCGCTGTTGATCAGTCCTACCAGCTCTCCTGTTGTAAGGCTTATTCCTTTATTCATAGCATCATATATGCCTTTATCTGCCTCTGAGAGAATACGAAAGCTATATCCTCTTTTTTCAAATTTTGTCCGGTAGGATTCAGCTATAGCTACTGTCGAATCCTCCGACAATCCATCAATTATAATGTATTCTATATTGTCATAAGTCTGCTGCAGAACGGAATCCATTGTTTGTCTGATAACAGCTTCACTATTGCGGCACACTGTAACAATACTCACCTTAATACGATCCATTCCAGTTTCCTTTTCTGTCAAAAGTTATTTTCTGCTTTCTCCTTCTGCTCCTGCCCGGCTCGGAAATCTGTTTGAAGCATGGCCTGAGAATCCGTGTCATCAAACCCCTCTGTACTTTCTTTCAGTAAAAGGATCTTTAGAGTTTTAAACAAAATCTCTATATCCAGCAGGAAAGAATAATTTTCAATGTACATTAAGTCCAGCTTCAGCTTATCATAGGCAGTTGTATTATATTTACCATATACCTGTGCATAGCCGGTAAGGCCGCCTTTTACCTTTAATCGGTATTTGAACTCTGGAATTGCTGCCGTATATTTTTCAACATGCTCAATTCTCTCCGGCCTGGGGCCTACCAAGCTCATATCACCCTTTAAAATATTGATGAATTGCGGTAATTCATCGATCCTTGTCGCCCTGATAATGCGCCCCACAGGAGTGATTCTAGGATCTCTCTCTGTTGCAGGAATAGGATGTCCGTCCTTTTCCGCATCTACAATCATACTCCTGAATTTATAAATGGTAAAGACGCGCCCATCCTTCGTGCATCTCTTCTGGTAAAATAATACCGGCCCCCTATCATAAGCCTTAATAGCAAGTGCTGTGCAGAGAATAATCGGCGAGAAAACGGATAATGCCACAATGGAACAAATAATATCCATAAGGCGCTTCGCAATGCTCTGTTCCACATGAAGGCCTGTATTTCTTGATAATAAAAGAGGAGTATCAAACATATGGAGATTCTCTGCGCTCCTCACTATAATGTCTGAGATCTTCGGCACAGTGTATGTCCGGATGGATTCCCCATAGCAATACTTCAGAAGCTTGTTGCGCATCGAGGACGGGACATCGCAGATCACCAGTCCCTCGTATTGTTTTACAAGCTGAAGGATTTTCTCCAGTCCCTCCGATATATGTATCATTTCACATACCTCGAAGCGGTCTGTCCTGGTATGGAGCTTCGTCATCATACTGGATATTGGCCTGTCCCCATAAACAAGGCAGACTCTGCGGGGCGGGTAAATTTTCCTATATATATATGTGACTCCGACGCTCCACAGCAGGATCAGAACAATCTCTATTCCTGTCATAGCAAGCAGAGGAACAATCGTATAGAAGTGCTTAACCAGAAGCGTAATCTGCAGATACATCATAACATTACTGCAAAGAATTGTTAAAATCTGGGAATAAGCAAGATTGCCCCTGCGGAGATATCCAATACGAAGAGCGCCATATATATGTGCAAACAGCATAATCACAATACCATATACCGCAGCAATCATGTAGTTTCCTTTTACATCATAAGGAACTTCCATGCGCCGGTTGTAGTTCCGTCTCCAAACCACATAATAAATGGCCATTTCTGCCGCAATCAATGTCATTACCATTAAAATTCTTATTAGACGCTTGTATTTCTCATTATTCTTTATCATAGTGTTTTCTACTAATCCTATTTCTATTTTCTACCCTAACAGTATAGCATTATTATATTTGGATTGCAATGAACCAATCAGTGTTTACACCTGGCAATTACCTTTAGGGCTTCCAGCAAGTGGCATCGAAACATCATACAGCAAACCGGACATATATACAAAGGTTGCATTCATCCACAAGACCAGAATAAAGCTTTCAATAATAAAAAACAACTGCAGGAACCACACAAGCGCGATTTCAGGATACATTTTTTTATCCGCAAGATAACGCAATGTAAAAGCCGTTCCCAATATATACATACCAAATAAAACGGTTCCATAGCAAAGCAGTAAATTAATATATCCGCAGTCCAAAGGCAGATATGCCAGATCCGGATCCAGGGATTTTCCCCACAAGGACAGACCGGAAGCGTACAAATGCTCATTGGCCCAGTGGAATCTTCCGGTAACACACCGATTCAGAAATTCAATGAGCATATTTTTCGGTGAATAAAAATACGTAATTGCCACTATGAAAGCCGCCATAAACAAAAACAGCCACGGACTGATCTTTGCAGCCTGATCCAGCCAGGCAAATTCTTTTTTCGTGATCAATAGCATTGCCGCAAACACCAGCCACAGCATCAATCCTGTATTACTGTAGGTAATAAAGTAAAAAGCAATATTCACGCATGTCAATACAGCCAAATGCTTCATACAAAGCTTTTTGTAATTCAGGTAAGACCATATGGCAGAAACCATTCCTATAAGCTTCTGGATTCCATTGGGATGCAGCTCTCCAAAGAAAATACGGTACTGCTCTGATATATCCCAAAGACCCAGTACCCTTCTCGTTTCATAATATCCGTCCACCTTGCCTGTCAGCAGGTCAGCAGCAAATATACTGCTGTGAATCACCAATGCTGCTGTCTGGATTCCCAGCATGGCTGACAGCACGATCCGAAAGCGGACATTTTTCATTCCTATGATTGCCATAATAATAAGAAGGCACCCTAAATGATGGTTAAAATATGCTGCCAGAGCCCCTATGCACAGCAGAGCAGCCTGCCATAACCGCTCTTTCACAGTATAAGTATCGTTCAAAAGCTTTATAATCCAGCACAATATCCCGGCTATTATAAGGACAGCAGACACCTGCCTGACCATAGGAATAGCGTCATTCCTGGCTATTCCCATCGTCAGAAAAAATCCAATATATAATAATTCATTTTTTGTCAATATCCTATACAGCATATCTATACGCCCCTGTACCAAAAGTAGGTGATTGAAATCCCAAAAAAACTATGTTAAATTATAAAAAACAGCAAAGGGGATTTTCATGGTTCATAAAGCAAACATCTTATTTATCAGTACCTTTTATCCGCAGCGGGAACTGCTGCAATACTGTCAGTTTGTACATGAAGAGGCAAAAGCCCTTGTCAGAAAAGGATATCACATTACGGTTATTAATCCCCGTTCTGATATCAATGCCTCCTATAGCTGGGAGCTGGAGGATATTCCTGTCCTCTGTATCCCTTATCAAGCTTGGCGTACAAATTATTCTTATAGTATTAACGGTATTTTTCTTTTTCACGCTTTAAGAAAACTAGGAAAATCTTTTTTTTCGCAGTTCAGTTTTATCCATGTTCACAATTGTCTTCCCGAAGGCAAAGCTGCGCTGCTTCTAAAAAAGGAATTTCAATTAGATATTCCTATGGCTGTCCAAATTCATGATCTTAATGTAGAAAAGGGTGCCTATATCAGAAGCCGCATTGCAAAACGTTTTTTTTCAAAATGCTGCAGGGAGATCTATCGAGATTATGATTACTGTATTGGAGTCAGCAATATGGTTTCCCACCTTATTCGGTCATGCCTCCCTCCTGCTGACCGAAAGAAAGTATTTACTGCTTATAATGGATATGACCCGGCTATTTTCAATGTCTCCTCTAACCACATCAAGGCGGCCTCTCCTATCCGAATCCTGTTTGTAGGAAATCTCATTGAATTAAAGGGAATACGCTGCCTCATCCATGCCTATTGCCAATGTGTCCCGCATTTTTCTGTTCCCACAGAGTTATGGATCCTCGGCCGCGGTATCCTTGAAAAAGAACTGCAGGGACTTGCCCATGATTATCATATGGACGATCACATATTTTTTAAGGGTTATGTGCTTCCGGAAAAGGTTGGGGAATATATGAATGAATGCCATATCTTCGCTATGCCCAGCACTTTCGAAGGCTTTGGCTGCGTTTACCTGGAGGCCATGGCCTGCGGCCTTCCCTGTATCGCATGCACCGGACAAGGGATTTCGGAAATCATAGAGAACAGCCGCGCCGGCTGCCTGATTCCTCCGCATAATCTGGACGCCTTAAAAAACAGTTTATTAGAGCTGGTAAATCATCCTGCAACCCGTGAATCTTATAGGAAGCGTATTTCTGAAATCATTGATAACTATACTTGGGATAAAACGGTCTCACCAATTGTAAAAATATATCAATAATCACTTTCCGGGAGTTTCAAAGACGCTTTGTCTTCCGAAACTCCCATCATCAGCAATGTCAGCATGATCGGCACCACAATGACAACATTGATATTCACAGATGCCTGTACAGCATAGCATCCAACGGCAAATCCAATTGCCATAAACTCTGGATCTTTGAATGATCTTTTCACAATTTTTACAAGAGCCGATGCAAGCACTGCTATATATGCAGCTAAACCGCAGATTCCGATCGTGATCAAGTACTGAATATATTCATTATGGGCATTTTCAAACAACTCATAGTATCTTTCACCCATGTCAGACCAATAATCCCAATAATCCCTTGTAGTCATAATCCCAAAAGTATCCGGGCCGAAGCCAAATAGCTTATGATGCAGAGGGAAAACCCGATGGCATTCAAAAGCCGTCTTCCAAATATAACCTCTGTGGGTTCCCCACTCATCATCAAACACCACATAGTTGCTAAATGAACGGTAGCGTTCTCCATTTCCCAATATATTTGCATCTAAAAGTATCAGGCATACTGCTGCTACAGCCAGAATCAATATTGCAAGCCATATCCTTTTTCCTGTTTTGCAAGTTCCAGATACGATTCCTCCTCTGCCCTTTTTACTATCCATTTTATATAAAACAATTGTCCCTGCCCACAAAAAAAGGATTATAGCTGGCAGCCAGCTGAAATGAGAAACAATTTCAAATACCCCCTCTATCTCCATCACATGCTCCGGTATAAAACGAGTGACCCAGCCAATTAAAAAAATCTCCGTAAATAAAGCTGCCACAATAAGCACATATTTTTTTGCATTTTTTAGACTGCCGAATGCATACAGAGGCAGCAGCCCAAACAAAACCCCAAGACTAATATAGCTGTTATCACTGTTTGCTGTAATCATCGACAGCAATGACATCAAAGCAGAACTCAGATAAAACAGTTTCTTTTTTTCTCTTTCCTCAAGTATAAACAATATAACGCCCACACATGCCAACATGGCAAGATAAGCTGTATAGGTATTCACGTTTCCTATTGTGGACAAGAATATTTTATACGAACCATAGGATAACCCTTCTTTCATCTTAAGAGGATCAATCTTAAAAAAATGCAGAATCCCAATAATTTCACAAATCATTCCTCCCATAAGGAATGCATCCAAATACAGTCTCTTATATTCAAGGCACTTGCTTACAATAAAAAAGCTAATTCCATACATCAGTATTAAAAATAAACCGCTATATCTCCCCTCATTTCCCCAAAACGCCTCATAAAAATAATCTGACTGAAAAGTTGAGATTATTGAAGTGCCTACAAATGCAATCATAGCCCAATCTACAGCCTTCCAATTTCTTGGATGCATACTGCTCTTAAGCTGTTTTGTATATTTTCCGTCATACCATTTCGCGTCCCTATAAAGAAAGAATATTGCCGTTATCAGCATTGCTACCGCTAATATAAGCACTGTAGTAAAATAACAATAATATTTAAATCTCAGGATATCCGCATATCGGTCATGGAATGTTAATGGATATACTGCCAGAACCAGTATCACAAAAATACCCGCCATTTTTGCATTGGCATTTTTCCACATCTGTATCAGGGTTTTCTCCCTCTTTTCAGAATTGTTTTTCGCTTCATTATATACCATGGAGATTCTTCCTTTCTATCATGTTCTTCGGCTTTTTACAGTATACCATTTTCCCCAGGATAACGCAACTTTACCCTATCTTAAAATGGAGTTGCTGAAATCTTAAGACCTTGCGATAATTTTCCTTATCGGAAGTATAATCATCTCGTAATGCAATTAGGATTTCAAA
>NZ_JAJCIC010000048.1 GCF_020554865.1 Lacrimispora sp. 210928-DFI.3.58 | reverse complement strand
CGCAATAGAAGGGGCTTATTGATGGCAAAACTTGCAATTACTTTTTCATTTAACCGCGGCTATGATTTTATAAAAAAGTTAGCACTCATCTCTTGACAGTGCTAACAAAGCGTGTTATAGTACGACTAGAACAAGGAAAACAAAGCACAATTCCATGGCCGAGCCGGTAAGCGGCAGGCAGAAAGAGAGGGGAATGGGTGATGAATATTAATAAATTTACGCAGAAGTCAATGGAAGCAGTACAAAACTGTGAGAAGCTGGCTTATGAATATGGAAACCAGCAGATCGATGAGCCCCATCTGCTGTACAGCCTTCTGACATTGGATGACAGTCTGATCCTGAAGCTTGTGACGAAGATGGGCATCCAGGGTGAGATGTTTGTAGGGGAGGCGAAAAAGGCCATTGAAAAGCTTCCGAAGGTAAGCGGAGGCGGACAGCTTTATATCAGCGGTGATCTGAATAAAGTCCTGCTGGGAGGCGAGGACGAGGCAAAGGCCATGGGCGATGAGTATGTGTCTGTGGAGCATCTTTTCCTGTCTCTGCTTAAGAACCCCAGCAGGGAGATAAAGGAGCTGTTCAGGCTCTACAACATTACTAGGGAGAAGTTCCTGCAGGCTCTTTCTACTGTAAGGGGAAACCAGCGTGTGGTGAGTGATAACCCGGAGGCTACCTACGACACCCTCCAGAAATACGGCTATGACCTGGTAGAGCGGGCCAGGGACCAGAAGCTGGATCCTGTGATCGGACGTGACAGCGAGATCAGAAATGTGGTCCGCATCCTGTCCAGAAAGACGAAGAATAATCCGGTGCTCATTGGTGAGCCCGGTGTAGGTAAGACTGCAGTGGTGGAGGGCCTGGCCCAGCGTATTGTGCGGGGAGATGTGCCTGACGGACTGAAGGATAAAAAGCTGTTTGCCCTGGATATGGGCTCCCTGGTGGCAGGTGCCAAATACAGGGGAGAATTTGAGGAGCGCTTAAAGGCTGTCCTGGAAGAAGTAAAGAAAAGCGACGGCCAGATCATCCTGTTCATCGATGAGCTCCACACCATTGTGGGGGCAGGAAAGACGGAAGGATCCATGGATGCCGGCAATATGCTAAAGCCCATGCTGGCAAGAGGCGAGCTTCACTGCATTGGCGCTACCACCCTGGATGAGTACCGTCAGTACATTGAAAAGGATGCGGCTCTGGAGCGCCGTTTCCAGCCTGTTATGGTGGATGAACCCACGGTGGAGGATACCATATCCATCCTGCGCGGCTTAAAGGAGCGCTATGAGGTTTACCACGGGGTAAAGATCACAGATTCCGCCCTGGTGAGCGCAGCCATGCTGTCTGACCGCTATATTTCCGACCGTTTCCTGCCGGATAAGGCCATTGACCTGGTGGATGAGGCCTGCGCTATGATCAAGACAGAGCTGGATACCCTTCCGGCGGATCTGGATGAGATGTCCAGGCGGATCATGCAGATGGAGATCGAGGAGGCTGCCCTGAAGAAGGAGACAGACCGCTTAAGCCAGGACCGTCTGGCAGACCTTCAGAAGGAGCTGGCGGAGCTCCACGATGAGTTCGCAGCGAAAAAGGCCCAGTGGGAGAACGAAAAGGCCAGTGTGGACCGCCTCTCCAGCCTGCGCGAGGAGATCGAGAACGTAAACCGCGAGATCCAGGATGCCCAGCAGAAATATGACCTGAACAAGGCGGCAGAGCTGCAGTACGGAAAGCTGCCGCAGCTGCAGAAAGAGCTGGCAGCAGAAGAGGAAAAGGTGAAAAAGGAAGATCTAAGCCTTGTCCATGAGAGTGTCACAGAGGATGAGATCGCCCGCATTGTATCAAAGTGGACAGGTATCCCTGTTGCAAAGCTGACAGAGAGCGAGCGCAGCAAGACCCTCCATCTGGATGAAGTGCTCCACAAGAGGGTAGTGGGCCAGGATGAAGGCGTGGAGAAAGTGACAGAGGCCATCATCCGTTCCAAAGCAGGGATCAAGGATCCCTCGAAGCCAATCGGCTCCTTCCTGTTCCTGGGCCCCACAGGCGTAGGCAAGACAGAGCTTGCTAAGGCACTTGCAGAGTCCCTGTTTGACGATGAGTCCAACATGGTGCGTATCGATATGAGTGAGTACATGGAGAAGCACTCCGTCGCACGTCTGATCGGAGCGCCTCCAGGCTATGTGGGCTATGATGAAGGCGGACAGTTGACAGAGGCCGTGCGCCGCAAGCCCTACAGCGTTGTCCTGTTTGATGAGGTGGAGAAGGCGCATCCCGATGTGTTCAATGTGCTCCTTCAGGTGCTTGACGACGGGCGCATCACAGATTCCCAGGGACGTACGGTGGACTTTAAGAATACCATTATTATCCTGACCTCCAATATCGGTTCCCAGTACCTGTTAGACGGTATTGGGGAGGATGGAAATATTCTGCCGGATGCAGAGAAGGCTGTTATGAACGACTTAAGGACCCATTTCAGGCCGGAGTTCCTCAACAGGCTGGATGAGGTCATCCTATTTAAGCCTTTGACAAAGGAGAATATTGGACGCATTGTGGATCTGTGCATCCGTGATCTGAATAAGCGCCTTTCTGACAGGGAGCTCACCATTGAGCTGACAGACACGGCCAAAGCCTATATCACGGACAATGGATATGATCCCGTATATGGAGCACGTCCATTGAAGCGGTATCTGCAGAAGTACGTGGAGACACTGGCAGCTAAGCTGATCCTGGGAGATGGAGTGAGAGAGGGAAGCAATATTGTGATCGATCTCTCGGAGGATGGAAAGCGCCTGATCGCATATGTGGAGTGAGAATGACAGCCTCTGCAGATGCTGTCCGAATAAAATCTGATAATTTCATTATTTGAAATATAATTCAGAAAATTCATGCCAACACTTAGAAAAAGGTGAAAATACCACAAAATTATGTTGAAAACGGGTGTTGCAGGTGTTATAATCGTTTCTGCTGAATTGCAAGAAACGGATGAAGATAGAAGAAAAAGGCAGGTAGCAGTCGTGAGTACCATTCCGAAAGATCCATATATGCTGTTAAGTTATGTAAACACCCAGCTTCGTGATCATTATGACTCTCTGGAGGAAATGTGTTATGCGCTGGATGTGGACGTATCTACGGTGGTAGACGTGTTGTCTGGCATTGGCTATACCTATGAAGCGGACCAGAATTGCTTCCGTTCATGAACCATATACAGGATTTCTAAAAGCCGGCTTCATCTGAGCAGCATCAGATGAAGCCGTTTTCCAATTTTAGGAAAAGTGAAGGGAAGGATGAGTATGCGGTACAGGTATAAGGCCAGAAGCATGGATGGAAAGGTACACCGCGGAGTGATCGAGGCCTCAGACAGCAGGGCGCTCATAACATATCTGGACAGCATAGGACTGTTCTGCTGCAGCTGGAAGGCATGTGAGGAAGCGGTATCCCGTCATGCGTCCATCAAGTCAAAGCATCTGTCTCCTCTATGCAGGCAGATGTCAGTAATGCTGTCAGCGGGAGTACCCATTTTCCATATTTTGGATATTTGCTGTGCGAATGCAGGAGACAGGCAGTTAAAAGAGGCGCTGGCAGAAATACGGGAAGGCATTCAAAAAGGACTGACATTTTCAGAAGCAATGGAAACCATATCCGGCAGCTTTCCGAACCTGCTCGTGCACATGGTAAAGACAGGCGAGTCCAGCGGGAGGCTGGATGAGCTTTTGGATAAAATGGCAGACTACTACAGCAGAGAAGAGGAGCTTAACGGAAAAGTGCGTGAGGCAATGACCTATCCCCTGATCCTGCTGTCTGTTACGATTGCGGTATCCTTCTTTTTGCTGACAACAGTGCTTCCCCAATTTCAGAATATGCTGGAAGGACAGCCCATTCCCTGGTTCACCCGCCTCATGCTGGATGCAGGATCAAATCTATGTGCCTATGGATTCCTATACATCATAATAATCTTTCTATTGACCGCCCTGTCTATGGGTGTTCTTACGATTCCTTCGGTACGCCTGAAATCAGACCGGACCATACTTTATATCCCTATCATTGGAAAGCTGATAAAGACTATTTACACATCGCGTTTTGCCAACGCCTTTGCGGTCCTCTACGGAGGAGGAACGGGAGTTTTGGAGGCATTGGATGTGGCAGGAAGGATGATGGATAATACCTTTGTGAGAAAATGCCTGAAAGAGGCGGCGGAAGGGCTGAAAAGAGGAGAGACTCTTTCCCAGGCATTGAAGGCCTCAGGGATCTTTCATCCGGTTTTTGTGGCCATGACAGCTTCCGGCGAGGAATCCGGCTCCCTGGAGCGGGTATTGAAGGAAGCAGGAGTGCATTATGAAAAAGAGGCAGAAAGAGCGATCGAGCAGATGATAGCGCTGCTGGAGCCTGGGATGATACTGATCATGGCATTGATCGTGGGCAGTATGGTCCTGGCAGTTATGATACCTGTGTTCACCATGTATTCGTCTATGTTGTAGAGAGGAATGGAATGAAGCATTATATCAGCCTGAGGGGCAGTCATTTATCTTATATGAAAGACCGGGCGATCACATATTCCCTGCTTTGCAGGAAGCGGAGGATCGCTTGGTCAGGAGAGATGGAGGCCGGGGATGGGAAGCTTAGAGAGAGTATGAAAAAGCTCGCAGTGAAATACCGGCTAAAGGGAAAGAAGGCCAGCTTGGTCCTGGATGCCCCGGTGCGCTCTGCCTTCATGACACTTCCGGGTGCCGGCCCGGGCGAGCTGGAGGCTATGGCGAGAAACCGCCTGGTGTCAGAGGGCTTGTGCAGGGAGGACGCCCTGACTGCAGTAGATGTGTACAGCGCCGAAAAGGGAAATCCTGTGCATGCAACCGTATATTACATAGACAGAGGGAAGCTTCAGGAGCTGACAGGAGCCTTGGCAGAGGCCGGCATTTCCTGTGACCGGGTGATCGTGCGCAGCTCCTGTATTGCAGAGGTGGCCTGGCTTTGGTGGAAGGAAGAGTCCGTTCTCTTTGCAGAAATAGGCCTGGAACATATGGGGATTTATGGACTGTGGAGCGGACACTGCATTTCCCACCGCGTCTTAGCCATGAAGCCTCTGGAGTTTATACGCCTTCAGGCGGAGGACTGCCTTTGGGAGGAAATGGCAGAATGGGCGAGGGAAATATACCGGGAAATGAAGGACCGGGAGCATGTCTCCCTGCCAAAAGCTGTCATTCTGAGAACAGAAGGCATTGGGGATCCGGCAGTTGGGGCAGAAAAATTGAGCCGGGCCTTAAAGCTTCCCTGCCGTGTGATCCAGCCGGAAAAGGAAATGGTCTATAAGAGGAACAGATCTTCACAGGTGTATTTTTCAGACCGGCTGATAAAGAATAGGCCGGGAGGAAGGAGAAATCTCAGGCTGTCCTTTGGAAAGGTGTATGCCTGCCTGTTTTTTCTGAATGTTGTTATCGCTCTCTGTCTGTATTTGTTTCCCTATTTCCAGCTAAAGGAACTGAGGCACAGCACAGACCTGCTTACGTTTGCTGCGGGCGGTGCGGAAGGTGCAGACTTTTATGGGAAGGTGCTGCACGATGAAACGGAGGCTCTTCTGGCAGTCAGAAGGGCAGGCAGAGCGCTGTCTGAGGAAAATGGAGGCATATTAAAGAGAGAGTATATACAGGCAATTTCTGATTCACTGGAGTCTGGAATGAAGATAGATGCCCTGAGCTATGACAGTCGGGAGGCGCTGGTGGAAGTCACTCTGTCAGCAGAAAAGCCCTCCCAGATACCGGCTTTGGAGGAACGCATCCGGAGTACGGGAATCTTTAAAGAGGTGGGCCATAATGCATGGGAAATGGCAGAGAAGGAGGGGAACACCCGCTGCCTTGCCATCCTTTATGCAGTTTTAGATCAGGATACAGCGGAGGGAGGGCAAGGGGAGCCATGATACGCAAGCTGACGTTTAGGGAGCAGGTCCTTTTGGGGCTTCTGGGGATCGTGGTCATGTGGTGTCTGTTTCTCAGGCTGCTCATACTGCCTGTTTTCGAGGAGGTCTCCCAGGCAGAACAGGCCTTGGAAAATGCAAAGAGCCGCAGGGCAGAGCTTGAGCTATATACAGAGCGCCTGGAGGCCTTGAGGGAAGAGGAAGAAAACACAGAATTTTTCTACCATGATATGAAATGTGCCCAGATAGACAGGATGCTCCAGGAAACGGCATCAAAAGCAGGGATAGAAATCCTGCGCATGGAGATTGGAAAGCCTGAGATCTGGTATGAGCCGGAGGAGTCTCTGGATGATGCGGACGGGCCATCAGGTCCTTCTATCATGGAAGTCACAGTGGCAATGGAGATCCAATGTCCGGGAACAGGCAGTATAGGAATGTTTTCAGAGGAAATAGAGAGGACCTCCCGCAGCCTCTATCTCAGCCATTTAAATATAGAGGAGGCAGAGGGAAGCTTAAAGGGCGTTGTGGAGGTAGCGTATTACTATGTACAGACAGAATAATGGCGGTTTCTCTATGATCGAAGTGATCGTCAGCACAGCTCTCCTGCTGGTGGTAACACTGGGGTTTATCACAGCAGCAGCCGCTGGAGGGAAAGCCCTTTTGGAAGGTATGAAGCTGGAGAACTCCTGGACGGAGGAGGAGCTTTTGGCAGAGGAGGGAAGTCTGAAAGAAAGCCTCCTGAAGGTGTATTTCACCATAGAGGACCAGGAGGAAGGAGATACCATGGAGGCTGTTGAGGTATTTGAGGAATACCGTACACCGGGGAGCGGGGAGGATTACTACAGGCATAGATGAAGGGAGACTGTGAATGGACAGATGGATGGAAGGGAGCAGTGGTGCTACGCTTTTGGAAGTAGTGATCGCCTTATCTATTGCAGCCGTGATCGGGATATTTTCAATCAGCTTTCTGATGGGACAGATGAAGCTCTATTACCAGTATGACAAGAAAATACAGGCAATGCGCATGTGCTCTGGCGCCTATGACAGTTTGGAGAAGAGGATATGTTTTGGCTATGGATTTTATGTGGATCCATTCAGACCGGAAGAATTGGCATTTTCTGTAAAAACAGAAAGGCTGCCTGAAACGGAAAACGGCAGGGAAATAAGGCGGTCACGGAAGGCTGAACCAAAGGAGCGCATAAAAGCAGAGGATCTGGAAACCGGAAGCCAGGGTGATATGAAGCTGGAGCTTGATTTTTCAGGGACCTCAGGAGAACAGGTAAAAGTGGTGATGCGCGTGATGGAGGATGGAAAGGAAATCTACCGCCGGGAGGCAGAGTTTTCCTCCATGTACAGTACCTACAGTGCCGGGGAGGAGACAGATGAGGAATGGGAAGAGGAATGAAGGAAGTTCTCTGATCTGCGTTGTGTTCATGGTAGCCCTTCTGTCTGTGGTCTCTGTGGGCTACATGTGCATGGCAGATCATAACATGAGATATATGGTGAGAACCAGGAAATACAGGGAAGCAAGGACAGCGGCAAAATCCATCCACCAATCCTTTTGCGAGGCTGTGAGCTGCGGGGAATCAGAGGCCATGGACCAGATCTGGGACATGTTTGAGGAGGACTGCGGTGAGATCAGGGAAGAAATGGAAGCCATGGAGGAGGAAGAGTCCGAAGGGGAGGATGGGGAGGACACGGAGGATGAGGGCGAATACGGGTATGACTGGAAGCTTTTGCTAAAGGAGCGCCTGGGAGAGAAGGAATACACAGCCGTTGGACATGGGGAACATGAGGAAAAGGACATGGAGGTGGAGATCACCTTAAAGGCTGTTCCGGCCAAAGGTCAGGCAGTTGTCCGCACGGTGGTAACGTACAGCGGATATCACATTTCCCTGGCCGCCCAGATCCTCTTCGACAACAAGTCAGGAGACCGCATAGAGATCCCGCCTCCGGAGGGCGGCTCCTGGTCAGAGGCCTGTGAGGCTGCCGCATTTTACCGTACCGGGAATGGTGTATACAGGTACTATGAAGAGGAAGAAGGATCAGATCATCCCGGTGAGTGAGAAATAAGCGTCCAGTATCTCACGGTACCAGAGCCCGCAGATGATCAGGGCAGGAGCGAAGAAAGGCACCATGGGAGCCGGAGTTTGTCCATGGACCTTACCGCGTATAAGGGGAATGAGATACCACAGGCCAGCTGTAATATAGGACATAAAAATGGAGAGAATGGAAGCGTGGAGACCCAGAAACAGGCCGCTGGCAGTCATGAGCTTGATATCACCGACTCCAATTCCGCCTTCCGTGAGCAGGCTGACCGTGCCCAACAGAATGAGACAGAAGATGGCCCCGGCCAGTCTGGAGGGATAAGCAGGCCCCTTGTGCAGGAGCAGGGACAGAAGGGATATGGCGGCTATCACAGCGGGAATGACATCCGGGATCCGCATGGTCTTGATGTCAGAATAGGCGGCCGCGATGAGCAGCAGGGCAAACAGGGAGAAAAGGATGCAGGAATGGGCAGGAGTATAAATGTAATTCATATTGTTCACCTCAAAATTTTTCATAGTAAACCTGTATGCGCCCGGCAGCGGACGCACCACCGCACCGCGAAAACCTGGCGGGCGCATTGGGCATACCTGAATTTCGTGCCGCCTATCCGGCGGCAGGATTTTCATAGTATAGCACAGAAGAAAGGAAGGGACAACCAGTGCCGGAAAAAATAACCTTGGAAGGGCTGTTAGTGGAGAAGGGATACCTGACAGAAAACCAGTTAAACCGCATTTTGCTTATAAAGGAGCGCAATCCCAAAACCTCTGTCCCTGGGCTTCTTTTGGAGCTGGGATATGTAACGGAGGAAGCCCTGATAGAATGTGAGGGCGCAAGACTTGGCATACCGGTGATGCATTTGGCACAGAGGATACCGGATAAGAAGGCATCCGTTCTTCTGCCTGCTGTATTTGCAGAGAAGAACCGTGTGCTTCCCATAGGGGTGAAGGAGGAGGAGCTGATCCTGGCATTCTCCTTTCCTCTGGATCATGATATTGCAGAAGAAGCGGCAACCCTGACGGGCATGAGGGTAAAGCCGGTATTTGTTCTGGCAAAGGAGCTGGACACCGCCATAAGGACCGTCTATGGCAGCAGTGACCGGGCAAGGGAGGACGGCATCGCAGGCAGCGGGGAGACGGAACTGCTTTTGCGGGAGCGGGTGGAGAGCGCCCCTGTTGTCCGCCTGGTAAACGAGATCATAGAGGCCGCTTACAGGGAAAATGCCAGCGATATCCATGTAGAGCCAGGAAAGGAGAAGCTGACTATCCGGATCCGTATCAACGGTGACCTGGTTATCCATAAGGTACTGGATCCGGGTTACCACAGGCCTATGGTGACAAGGCTCAAGCTGGTGTCAGGCATGGACATCGCGGAAAAGCGGCTGCCCCAGGACGGCAAATATCACTATGAAAAGGGAGACGTTTCCACGGACTTAAGGATCTCCACTCTTCCCACGATCTACGGAGAGAAGGTGGTGCTCCGTCTGCTGGGGAACAACAGGGATCTGGCTCTTATGGACCTGCACCGCCTGGGCATGGAGAAGGAGCAGGCAGCTATTTTTGAAAAAATGTTGTCTGCGCCCTACGGCATGATCCTGGTGACAGGGCCTACAGGAAGCGGAAAGACCACCACCCTTTATGCGGCGCTCAGCCGTATGGCGATCAAGAAGATCAATGTAGTGACAGTGGAGGATCCTGTGGAGAAGATGATAGAGGGCGTCACACAGGTACAGGTGAATCCCAAAGCAGGGCTTACCTTTGCTAAGACCCTGCGTTCCATCCTAAGGCAGGATCCGGATGTCATCATGGTAGGAGAAATGCGGGATGAGGAGACGGCCTCCATTGGTATCCGTGCAGCCATCACAGGCCATCTTGTGCTCTCTACCCTGCACACCAATGACTGTGCGTCTGTGATCGACAGGCTGAGGAACATGGGCGTTCCTCCCTATATGATCGCTGACTCCCTGACGGGAGTGGTGGCTCAGAGGCTGGTAAAAGTCCTCTGCCCCTTCTGCAGAAAGCAGGTGCCCTTGGACCGCAGCCAGAGAGAGCTCGCCCATCTCTCCGGCATCCGGGAGCCAAAGATGCTGTGGAGCCCCACCGGCTGTCCCCGCTGCAAAGGGACAGGATACATCCGCCGGAGAGCTGTGTATGAGATCATGGAAGCAGATGAACAGCTGAAAAATCTGATCATGTCCCAGGCTTCTGTAAAAGAAATCCAAAATCATCAGGAAAAACGGGGGATAAAACCGTTAAAAGAGTATGTGCTGAAAATGGTTCTGGATGGCGAAACAGGGTGGGAGGAAGCGAAACGGCTGGTCTATTATGCAGAATAATGAGGAAAGGGGAAAAGGAAGAATGAATACAAATGAAAAAGAAAGGAACAAAAGGCATAATGGAGGTTTTACTCTGGTAGAGCTTATCTGTGTGATTGCGATCATGGGAATCCTTGTGGCAATTGCAGTACCCTCCTATCGTAATATCCAGATGAAGTCAGCACGTCAGGTTGCCATTTCCAATGCCAGATCCAATTATACCCTGGGAAAGGCACAGCAGGATATGCTGGATGCAGGCGTAATGCAGCCTTCTGAGACAGAAGAATACTATTATGATAAGGAGAGTGATACAGCAACGTGGGAGGGAAAGATAAACGGTACCCTTTACAAAGCCGAATTCCCAGGCAAAAGCGGAAATGGGAATATTGTAACTGGTGAATGATATATGTATAATAGGATAGTATAAAATGAATATGAATCGAAGAGCAAGATTACAAGGAGGATTTACGCTTGTGGAGCTGATCGCAGTGATGGCGATCGTGTCTGTGCTCATGATCTTCACAGTTCCCCATATGGCATCCTACATTCAGGGAACCCGAAGAGCCGCCGCCATGGTGGAGGCAAGAGAGGCGGCAGATGCCGTCCAGCGGTACCTGGATGACGAGAAGGAGAAGGGAGATCTGGAGCCCAAGGAGCTGCGCAAGCTGATGGAGACAAATCTGAATGATCCGAATGGTGTTTTAAAGGACTATATATCAGGCGGGCAGAAGGACGCCAGGATCGCATCCATTGAAGTGGACGTAAAATCAGGAACATTAAAGAAGCTGGTATATGACAACGAAGCTGTGCGGATCAGGATCGACATTGAAGAGGATGGAACAAGGACCATAGAAGATGTAACAGGCAGGTGATCCGGCAGAGAAGAGCAGGGAGGGCGGTGCATATGGCGGTCATTTTTTATATCAACCTTCTGTTTTCCATTATCATCATTTTCTTCCAGCGCCGTGATCCCAAAAGCGTCTGGACCTGGCTTTTGGCGCTGAATTTCATTCCGGTATTCGGTATCCTGTTCTACCTCCTTTTTGGTCAGGATCTGAAAAAAAGCAGGATGTTCCGGATAAAGGAGGTCAGCGACCGGCTGAACATACCGATCAGGAAGCAGGAAAAAAGCATACGCTCTGATGACATGCCGGAGGAAATGATGGACCCCATGTCCAGGGATTTTAAAAGCCTGATCCTCTATAATCTGGAGACCTCCGGAGCGGTTCTAAACTACAGGAACCGCGTCCGGATCTACACAGACGGAAGGGAAAAATTTGAAGCCCTAAGGCAGGAGCTGCGAAGGGCCCGCCGTTTTATCCATATACAATATTACATTATAAAAAATGATGAGGTCTTTGACTCCATTGTGCCCATACTCATGGAAAAAGCGAGGGAAGGAGTGGAGGTCAGGATACTCTACGATGGAATGGGCGGGCGCTTTATGCCGAAGAGCCGTTGGGAGGAACTGCGCGGGGCCGGCATACGGACAGGCGTATTTTTTCCTCCCTTCCTGGGCTGGATGAACCTTCGCGTCAACTACCGGAACCACAGGAAAATCGTGGTGATCGATGGTGCTGTGGGCTTTGTGGGAGGCTTTAATATCGGCAGGGAGTACATCTCAAAGGAACCGAAATTCGGATACTGGCGTGACACCCATCTGAAGATAACAGGAGAGGCCGCGGTAAGCCTGCAGATACGTTTTGCCCTGGACTGGAACTATGCCACAGGGGAGAACCTGTTTAAGCATGCGGAATATTTTGAGGCCTATGCCGAGCCGGCTTCCACTGTCTATATGCAGATCATTGCCAGCGGGCCTGACACCAGGCAGCCCCATATCAGGGACAATTACCTGGAGCTGTTCCACATGGCAAAACACCATATCTATATACAGACACCCTATTTTGTGCCGGATGATGCCATCTTTTCCGCTCTGAAGATCGCGGCGCTTTCCGGCGTGGATGTAAGGCTCATGATACCCTGCAAGCCGGATCATCCCTTTGTGTACTGGGCTACCCTGTCCTTTGCAGGGGAGCTTTTGGACTATGGGGCAAGGGTCTATATTTATGAAAATGGCTTCCTGCATTCAAAGGGAGTCACCATAGACCAAAGAGCGGCCTGCTACGGGACAGCAAACATGGATATACGGAGCTTTGAACTGAATTTTGAGGTGAATGCCATCATATATGATGAAGGGACAGCCGGGGAGCTGGAGAAGGCCTTTATGGATGACCTTCCCCACTGCCGGGAGCTGAAAAAAGAGGAGTATATGAACAGAAGCTTAGGGCTGCGGGTGAGGGAGCAGTGCAGCCGCCTGCTGTCACCCCTTTTGTAGGCCGCCACAGTACATGAAAGTCAGCTGCTCCGGTCAGTACTTTTCAAAGTAAACCTACATGCGTCCAGCGGGCGGACGCGCCACCACATCACGAAAGTCTGGTGGACGCATTGGGCATACCTGAATACATGCCGCCTATCCGGCGGCGGACTTTTATAGTAAACTTTTGGAAATGCCCCTGGAAGCGCATAAAAGCTGCCGGGGGCCGTTCATACTAATGCCTATGATGACACATGCAAATACAACCAATATGGAAGGCCGGCTGCGCCGCCTTCTTCTTAATTTCTGCCGGTGCGGCATTGCCGGCTGGTGCCTGGAGGTCATGTTCACCTCCGTGGATTCTATTATGGCGGGAGATCCCACTCTGATGGGCCATACCTCTCTTATCATGTTTCCCATTTATGGAATGGGAGCTTTTCTTTTTCCCATAAGCTGTTTTCTGGATAAGTGGCTTACGGGGCTTCCGGGCTTTCCGCGGGCGGGAAGGGAAAGGCTTCCTGAGGCGGCGAGGCTTCTGCGCCATGGACTGATCTATATGGTGCTGATCTTTACAGCCGAATATATCACAGGGATATGGCTCACAAGCCGTCATATGTGCCCCTGGGATTACTCTGCATGGCCGGATAATGTGAACGGTGTGATACGCTTAAAATTCGCCCCACTGTGGTTTTTTACAGGGCTTTTATTTGAATTTATAACGGCTAAAAGAGCGGTTTAAGGTATTGTATTTGAGCGGTTCTTTTTATATAATAAATGGATAACGAATACAAAAGGAGAAGGAAAATGATACGGTTAATATTGGTGGCATCCACCATAGTGCTGTTCCTGATCTTCTCCATACCCATGGTATGGAAGCTCAGGGAGCTGCAGAAGACGGATCCTCAGGCTGCCCGTCAGAAATCCCAGAGGATCGTGGGGGGAGTATTCAGGCTGATCATAAGACTGGCCGGAATTACATACGAGGTTCAGGGGCTGGAACATATACCAATGGACAGGGCGGTGCTGTATGTGGGGAATCACAGGAGCTATTTTGATATTGTGGTGGGTTACGCAGTGCTCCCAGGGCCGACAGGCTTTGTGGCAAAAAAGGAGATGAAGCGCTGGCCTCTTCTGCGGGACTGGATGGAGCTGGTGAACTGCCTGTTTTTGGACAGGCAGAATATCAAGGAGGGCTTAAAAACCATACTGGAAGGGATCGAAAAGGTGAAAAGCGGCATATCCCTCTGGATCTTTCCTGAGGGGACCAGGTGTGAAAATGAGGACTGCACAGAGCTGCTGCCCTTCCGTGAGGGCAGCTTAAAGATCGCAGAAAAGAGCGGCTGTCCGGTGATCCCTGTGGCCATAAGCGGGACAGCGGAGGTCTTTGAAACGCACATTCCCTGGATCCGGCCCAGCCATGTGGTGATCCGCTTTGGAGAGCCCGTTTACATCAAGGAGCTAAAAGGGGATGCCAGAAAGTTTTCGGGCGCTTATATAAGGGATATCATCATTTCCATGCTGAAGGAGATCCGCAGGGAGCAGGCATAAGCATTATATGACATGAAACGGACATGCCTGCTGACGCAGGCATCACCATGCATGAAAGTCGATTGCTCCGTGCTGACGCACTCCCGCAATCGCCGCCAGTATTCGCAAATCACCCCACTCACTTCGTTCGTGCGGCTTTTTTGCTCATACTGGCTTGCCCGTCCGATATCCGTGAGCTCGCTCATGCAAGCATGGCTCATTCACGGCTGCCGTCCGGGACTTTCATAGTAAACCTACATGCGTCCAGCGGGCGGACGCGCCACCACACTACGAAAGTCTGGTGGACGCATTTGGCATACCTGAATACATGCCGCCTGTCCGGCGGCGGACTTTCATAGTAAAATACAGGATGGAGAAAAGGAACATATGAAAAATCTGGATTTGCAGGAGATCAGAGGCCAGCTTGACACCATTGACGGGCAGATACTGGAGCTTTTTGAAAAGAGGATGCAGCTTTGCGGGGATGTGGCCGCATTTAAGATCGGCACGGGCAAGGCTGTCTATGATGGGGAAAGAGAGCAGCAGAAGCTGAATGCCCTCATGGACATGGCAGAGGGAGAGTTTAACAAAAAGGGAGTATATGAGCTGTTCTCACAGATCATGACCATCAGCCGCAGGCTCCAGTACCGTCTTCTGGCCCAGAATGGGAAGAACCTGGATACAGGCTTTACGATGGTAGATGAGTTAAAAAGGAATGGCGTGAAGATCGCCTACCAGGGAGTGGAGGGCTCCTATGGCCATGGGGCGGCTCTCCAGTATTTCGGCGAAAATGCCCAGGTGTACCATGTGGCTGCCATGGAGGATGCCATGGTGGAGGTGGAAGAGGGAAGGGCAGATTACGCAGTGCTCCCCATTGAAAACTCTTCTGCAGGCGCAGTCAGCGATAATTATGATCTTCTTGTAAAGCACAATGTCTACATAGTGGCAGAGACCCAGCTTCCCGTGAATCACGCCCTGTTAGGGCTGCCGGGAGCATCGTTAGAGGATATCAGACAGGTGTACTCTCATCCCCAGGCCCTGATGCAGTGCTCCCAGTATCTGAATGCCCACAGGAAATGGCGCCAGGTCAGCATGGAGAATACGGCTGTAGCAGCAAAGAAGGTGCTGGAGGAAGGGGATGTCACCCAGGCAGCAGTTGCAAGCGAGATCGCAGGAAGGCTGTACGGCCTGAAGGTGCTGGAGCCCTCCATTAACCACAACAAGAACAATACGACCCGGTTCATCATCCTGGCAAGAACTCCAATCTACAGAAAGGATGCCTCTAAGGTGAGCATCTGCTTTGAGGGAGCACACAAGAGCGGCTCTCTCTACAACATGCTGGGAAACCTGATCTACAACGGCGTCAACATGCTTATGATCGAGTCCAGGCCCATAGAGGGGCGCAGCTGGGAATACCGTTTCTTTGTGGATGCAGAAGGCTCCTTAAGCGACGAGGCCATACAGAACGCGCTGACAGGCATCTCCAAGGAGGCTGCCAGCCTGCGGATATTAGGAAATTATTAAGGACAGCAAGGAGATACCATCATGAACATCAATGGACTTGTAATATACCGGAACTTAGAATACAGAAAGCTGTTTGAGGATATGGCCTGTCTTATGGGGCTGGCAGAAAAGGAGGAAAGGCCGGATGCCTTTGCCTGTGTGGGCGGGCTTGTGGAGCTGGCTGCCAAATACGGCTTTGAGGGGAATCTGTGGCACTGCTTTTTGGCATTCTGCCTTGCCAACAATGAAAATGCCTATACCACAGCCTGTGAGATCACAGGGGCAGCGGGAGGCTCCATTGACCTGCTGGCAAAGAACGACTATACCATCTTCAAGGACCTGTTTGATTTTGATCTTTTAAGCCTTGCTCCCAGCGGGCTGTGGAAGGAGGCTGCCTGCTACCGCCCTGCCAAAAAGGAGAGCCGTGTATTTAACCGCCGTATCCGTGACCGCATCGTAAGCCTTGCAGTACAGCTGGAGCAGTCAAAGGATGTGGAGGAGTTCCAGGGCCATGTAGTGGACTTTTATAAGGAATTTGGCGTGGGCAAGTTCGGCCTTAACAAGGCTTTCCGCATCATTGACAGGGAGGACGGCCAGAACGCGGTCATTGACCCCATCATTAATGTGGAGCACGTGTATTTTAAGGATCTGGTGGGCTATGAGCTTCAGAAAAAGAAGCTGATCGAAAATACAGAGGCCTTTGTGGCGGGAAAGGAGGCCAACAATGTACTCCTTTTCGGAGATGCAGGCACAGGAAAATCCTCCAGTGTCAAGGCCATTCTCAATGAATATTACAGCAGAGGCCTGCGTATGATTGAGGTGTACAAGCACCAGTTTAAGTCATTGTCTGATGTGCTGGAGCAGATAAAGGACAGGAACTACAAGTTCATCATCTACATGGATGATCTCTCCTTTGAGGACTATGAGCTGGAGTATAAGTATTTGAAGGCCATATTGGAGGGAGGCCTGGGGAAACGGCCGGATAATGTGCTGATCTATGCCACCTCCAACCGCCGCCATCTGATACGGGAGAAATTCAGCGACAAGAGGGAGCTGGATGACGAGCTGCACAACAATGATACGGTGCAGGAAAAGCTGTCCCTGGCAGCCCGCTTTGGCGTGACGATCTACTACGGCTCACCGGATAAGCGCGAGTTTAAAGGCATTGTAAAGGCATTGGCAGACAGATATGGACTTGATATGCCGGAGGAGGAGCTCTATGCAGAAGCCAACAAGTGGGAGCTGAGCCACGGAGGCCTGTCGGGCCGCACCGCTACCCAGTTTATCACACATCTGCTGGGGACAAGGCAGTAAAACTGTATGGATCCGGCGGCAGGACTTTCATAGTAACGATTTACCGGGATTTTACATACACTTTACCTGGATTGTATGGAAAGAAATCCCGGTGCCTTTATAATTAGGATGTACATCTCACAAAATCGGGCACAAAGAGACTCCGGGAGTACATCAGGGGTAAAAGGAGGGAAAAAAGTGGCGATTCGTATGTTTGCGGCAATTGATGTAGGTTCATTTGAGCTGGAAATGGGAATCTATGAGATATCCTATAAGACAGGGATCCGGTGTGTTGACCATATCCGCCATGTGATCGCCCTGGGAAGGGACAGCTTCAGCCAGGGAAAGATCAGCTATGAGCTGGTGGAGGAGATGTGCGGGGTCTTAAGCGAATTTGTCCAGATCATGAAGACCTATAAGGTGAAGGATTACAGGGCATATGCCACAAGCGCTCTGAGGGAGGCCAGGAATAAGCAGATCATTCTGGATCAGATACGGGTGAGGACAGGCCTCAATGTACGCATTATCAGCAATTCCGAGCAGCGCTTTATCAGCTACAAGGCGATCGCATCAAAGGCCGCTGAGTTTGAAAAGATCATCCAGAAGGGAACTGCTATTGTGGATGTGGGCTTTGGAAGCGCCCAGCTGTCCCTGTTTGACAAGGATGCCCTTGTGACAACGCAGAACCTGCCTCTGGGGACCATGCGCATCCGCAGCATGCTGTCGAAGATCCCTTCCACTGTCAGGGGACATAAGGAGCAGATAGAAGAGGTCGTTGACAATGAGCTGTTTACCTTCCGGAAAATGTATTTAAAGGACAGGCAGGTCGCTAACCTGATCGGCATCGGGGAAAATATCCTTTATGTGATCCGGCGTATGGGCTTAAAAGATATGAGCGACAAAATAGATGCCGCCACGATGCACCAGCTCTATGACAGGCTGAGCCATATGAGCACAGACCAGATCGAGGAGTACTTTGGGGTCAACAGCGAGTACGCTTCCCTTCTTCTGCCGAGTATAGCAGTGTATAACCGGATACTGGAGATCACAGGAGCGGATCTTTTCTGGGCAGCAGGCATACGCCTCTGTGACGGCATTGCGGCAGAGTATGCAGACGACAACAAACTGGTGAAGTTCAGTCATAACTTTGAGAACGATATCCTGGCAGCCTCCAGAAATATGGCAAAGCGCTACAAATGCCATACAAGCCATAACCAGGCCCTGGAGGAGTATGCCCTGAAGATATTTGATAATATGAAGAAGTTCCACGGCCTGGAAAACAGGCACAGGCTCCTTCTGCAGATCGCGGTGCTGCTGCACGCCTGCGGCAAGTTTATCAGCATCCGCAACTCCAATGAGTGCTCCTACAACATCATCATGTCAACAGAGATCATAGGCCTAAGCCATCTGGAGCGTGAGATCATAGCCAATGTGGTCCGGTATAATATCAGGGACTTTGACTATGACATGGTACAGCTGGAGACACAGATACATGAGGAGGATCCCTCCGGTTTAAGCCGCAATGCGATCACCATACTGATCGCAAAGCTGACAGCCATCCTGCGCCTGGCCAATTCCATGGACAGAAGCCACAGAGGTAAGCTCGCAGACTGCCGCATGGCAGTGCGGGACAATGAATTGGTCATCACCACCGGCTATCAGGGGGATCTGACGCTGGAGCGCACGTCATTTGAGCAGAAAGCCGACTTTTTTGAGGAAATATTTGGGATCAGGCCAGTATTAAAGCAGAAGAGGAGTGTGTAATATGGCAGAGACAGCAGCAAAGGCCCAGAATGTAAAAGCAAAGGGGCCAAAGACAAAGACAGAAAAGGCAAAGACAGCCGGAGCCGGGACGGAAGCGGCAGAGATCGATTTTGCTGCCAACCCGGACAATTATGTCAACCGTGAGCTCAGCTGGCTGGAATTTAACTACAGGGTGCTCAGCGAGGCAAGGGATAAGGCCATTCCCCTCTTTGAGCGGCTGAAATTCCTGAGCATTACCGCATCCAACCTGGATGAATTTTATATGGTGCGCGTGGCCTCCTTAAAGGATATGGTCCATGCAAAGTATACAAAGCCTGATATCGCAGGGCTGACTCCACAGGAGCAGCTTGACCGTATCAGCGAGAAGACGCATCAGCTGGTGGAGACCCAGTATTCCACCTACAACCGTTCCCTTGTGCCTGCCCTTCGCCAGAACGGCCTCCGGATCATCATGGAGCACGAGGAGCTGACACAGGAGGAGGCGGCCTACATTGACGCCTATTTCCAGAAAAACGTATACCCGGTGCTGACGCCCATGGCCTTTGACTCCTCCAGGCCATTTCCTCTCATCAGGAATAAGACGCTGAACATTGCCGCCCTTTTAAAGAAAAAGAATGAAAAAGAGGAGGAGCTTGAATTTGCCATGGTGCAGGTTCCCTCCGTTATCCCAAGGATCGTGGAGCTTCCCAGGGAGACGGGAGAGGACGGAACGGAGCAGCGCGTGGTCATCCTCTTAGAGGAGATCATTGAGCGTAATATGCCATCCCTGTTCCTCAACTACGACATTATCGCCTCCCATCCCTTCCGCATTATGAGAAATGCAGACCTGACCATTGACGAGGAGGAGGCGGTTGACCTGCTGGAGGAGATCCAGAAGCAGCTGAAGAAGCGTCAATGGGGAGAGGCCATCCGCCTGGAGATCGAGTCCAATGTGGATAAGCGCCTGCTCAAGATCCTGAAAAAGGAGCTTTCCATTAACAGCCAGGATATTTTCAGCATCAACGGCCCCCTGGACCTGACCTTCCTTATGAAGATGTACGGCTTAGACGGCTTTGAGTATTTTAAGGCGGCAAAGTATACGCCTCAGCCGGTACCGGCCCTGATGAACGAGGACGACATTTTCACCAATATCCGAAAGGGCGATATCCTTCTGCACCATCCATACCAGAGCTTTGATCCTGTAGTAAACTTTGTGCGCAGCGCCGCCAGGGATAAGGATGTGCTGGCGATCAAGCAGACCTTGTACCGCGTCAGCGGCAACTCCCCCATCATCGCAGCTCTGGCAGAGGCAGCGGATAACGGCAAGCAGGTTTCCGTCCTGGTAGAGCTGAAGGCCCGCTTTGACGAGGAGAACAATATCAACTGGGCAAAGATGTTAGAGAAGGCAGGCTGCCACGTGATCTATGGTCTGGTGGGCTTAAAGACCCACAGCAAGATCACACTGGTGGTGAGGATGGAGGAGGACGGCATCCGCCGCTACGTCCACCTGGGCACAGGCAACTATAACGATTCCACCGCAAAGCTGTATACAGACTGCGGTATCCTGACCTGCGATCCCCAGATCGGGGAGGATGCTACGGCTGTGTTCAACATGCTGTCGGGCTATTCCGAACCTCTGGCATGGAACAAGCTTTCCGTGGCTCCCCTGTGGCTGCGCCACAGGTTCCTTCGGATGATCCGCAGGGAACGGGACCATGCAAGAGAGGGCAGGCCGGGCCATATCATGGCAAAGATGAACTCCCTCTGTGACAAGGAGATCATCACAGCCCTCTATGAGGCCTCCTGTGCAGGTGTGAAGATCGAGCTGGTGGTGAGAGGCATCTGCTGCTTAAAGGCAGGTGTTCCGGGCTTAAGCGAAAACATTGCGGTGCGCTCCATTGTGGGCAATTTCCTGGAGCACAGCAGGATCTTCTATTTCTTAAATGACAACAGCCCTGAGGTGTACATGGGCAGCGCTGACTGGATGCCCAGGAACCTGGACCGCCGTGTGGAGATCATGTTCCCGGTGGAGGACGAGAAGCTCAAGGAGCAGGTCATCCACATTCTGGAGGTAGAGCTGGAGGACAACGTAAAGGCTCACATGCTCCAGCCTGACGGCACCTATGAAAAGGAGGACAAGCGGGGCAAGGTCCTGGTAAATTCCCAGGAGCAGTTCTGCAGGGAGGCCATGGATCTGGCGAAGGAGCATAGGAGAACAGATGACCCTTCGGTCACAAGGATCTTTAAGCCGATTGAGAGCAGTAACTAATATCATATCGAAAAAACAGCCGCCCAGGAGCGCAGCATATACTGCTGCCAGCCGGGCGGCTGTTTTTTATGGTAGTGCGCCTGGCGGCGCACGTTTCTAACCAGTGCAAGTCTGGAATCCGCCCGG
>NZ_JAJCIC010000047.1 GCF_020554865.1 Lacrimispora sp. 210928-DFI.3.58 | reverse complement strand
TGCCAGCTGCTGAACGGCAGGAATTAAATTTGCGAAAAACTATTGACACTATCCTGGATGATTTTCACGTCAAAATGCGGGCATGGCAAGTAGTGTCCTCCTTTCTCCCGGCGTCCGGGCAAAAAAAGAGCAGGGAACCTGTTTCAAGATTTCCTGCTCGGTGGTGCCGCCGGTGGCGGCTGGTATTCAGTTTTGAAAGTTCGGGTCAGGGTGGCCCGATAAATTAGGATTTGTCGCTTTACAAGAACCCTTATACTGACAATTCTTTTAATATTAATTGATTTTTTTCTTTCAGATTGTACTCTCTTTTATTTCTAAAACAATCAATGAAATATTCTATTTCAATATCTGTAATGTTTTCTTCTAATAGATGCTTAATCATAAAATAGCAATCACTAATACAAAAACATACATTCCTATTTACTATCACTTTTTCTAAATTTTTATTTTGATTTAATCTATTGATTGCTGTCTTCCTTGATATTTTTTTCTCATTCAAATCTTCTAAAATATCTAATAAATACAGTTTAATTTCATCTTCACTCATATATAACTCTCTTCCCCCATTGAGCCCTACATCTCGTCAAATTCCAATTTGTCGTTGACTTCATTATACTTCATTGTTTCAGAAAAGTATAGCGACCTATTGTAAAACTTGCTGAACGGGAACAGCTTGCAGCGCAAGGGGTTTCCGGGCGGCAAGTCCACAAAGGGGTAGCTGGCGGCAGCCAGCGCAGGGGAAGTGTAGCTTCCCCTGTGATGATTGGCAGGAGCCGGAACGCTGCGGGCAATCATCCGCTTTCCGCAGGAAGCCCCCGGCAGGGCGCAACACACTACCTTCAGGTGGTGTATAGTTGCGCCCTCTTTCAGAGGGGCAGTTCACGGGCTGCGGCTCTGAAAGCAATCATGGCCGTTTCCGGCCTGCGTCCTCTCCCTGAAAATTACCGTTTCCGGCGAATACTTTTTCCATAAGCTGACGGGTGCTGTCTTTGTGGAACAGCAGCTTCAAAAACAAACTGACCTGTTCATCCGTAATGGCTTCCGGGTGGGGAAGGTAGCTTTCCAGCATGGCGGCTCTGGTGCAAAGCCGGTGTGTCCGTTCCTTCCGTGTCAGCGTCTTTATCTGGTGTTCCAATATCTTTTCTTCATGCTGCGCCCTCCGCAGCTTCTTTTCCGTTTTCTCTATCTCCTGATTGAGTTTTTCCAGCTTTTCATTCATAGGCGGCTGTTCTCCTTCTTGGGAATGAGTACATATATTTTGTTGGGTTCCCCGAAGCCCTGACGCACTCGCAGTATCAGTCCGGCGTCCTCCAATTCATTCAGGGAACGCTTCACGGTCATGGTGCTGCGGGCAAGTGCTGCCGCCAGTTCCACGATGGGGAAATGGATAAATAAAATCCCGTTGGCGTCCTCTATGCCGGACAGGAAAACTAAATCCAACATCCGGGCGTACATGACCTTGGCGGTGCTGCTGATCGGGAGCCGCAGCAAGACTCTCGGCAGCGGCATACAGGGCGGCAGGGCGGTGTCTGCGGTCATAAATTCAACTTCCATTCACTCTGTGTCCTCCTTTACTTTTCGTTTTGAGCGTTTGGAAAGATAATGGGGGCAGTCCACAATGACCGCCCGGAAACTCTGCTTGCAAGTGCGTTGGCATTTCCGGCAAAGGCCGTTGTACGTTACCCGCCCCCGTTCATTGAGGAAGAAAGACAGTTCCAGCTTCCTCTTTTTCGGCATTCTCGGCATGGTGCCTCCTTAAACAAAAATCCGCCCATTTCAGCCGTAACAGCCGCAATAGACGGATAGCAGATTTTAGTGTCGTGTTTCGGGGCGATTTTTAAGGAAAAAGCGGTCATAGAGCCGCCCGGAAATCCCCCGTAGTATTACGGATAGGGTAGACTATACCCTATCGGATTGTTGTGTTTCGGTATCAATTCGGTGTTCATTTTCGCCGGTTCTCCCTGATGTCGTTCCTGCCCCTGGCTCTCACAACGGCGTTTCGCTCCCTTTGGTACGCTCGTTGCGGTCATGGTTCCTCCATTTCCCTGCCGCAAGTCATTGCGCTACATCGCCGGGGAGCATATCCCATACAGGCCGGTCATTCGATTGGAATAATCCATCGATGAACTACCTGTATGATAGCCCATTTTTGTTCCCTGTGCCGTATGTCCACAAAGTAGGATTTCGGGGCGAAAAACGGAAATTTCCACGATTGCGGAAAGTATGGTATAATCCGGTTAGCGGCAGGAAAACAGCCGCCGGGAAGGAGTGAACGCCCTATGCTGAGAGCGACTACCATACAGGAGCGCCTTTGGGAGTTACGCAAGGATAAAGGCTTAAATCTGGAAGAATTGTCAAAGCTGACCGGCATTTCAAAGTCAGCCCTCGCCAGCTATGAAGCCAACGACTATAAGGAAATCAACCACGGCAACCTTGTCACGCTGGCAGACTTCTATCAGGTGTCCGTTGATTATCTGCTGTGCCGGACAGAGAACCGGGAACAGGCAAACACGCCTTTAATGGAATTGCACTTGACGGATGAAATGGTGGCGCTGCTGAAAAGCGGGCGTATCAACAACCGGCTCCTGTGTGAGATTGCTACCAACGATAAATTTGAACAGCTTATGACCGACACGGAGATTTACATAGACGGCCATGCAACCTCTACCTTCCGTACCCTTTATGAGTCTTTGGAAGAACAGCGGCAGATTATCGTTCAGAAATACAAGCAGGCAGATAAGGATTTCTATTCAAAGACCATCCTTGCCGCAGAGGTAAAGGAAGAAGATTTCTTCTGCCATGTGACGCACAAAACATGGGACGCCATTCTCCACGACATACGGAAAGCCCATGAGCATGACATTGACAGCACGCCGGATTATTCCCTTGCAAAGAAGATGGCTCTGGAAATCCGAAAGGCTATTCAATCTTCCGGGGATTATCTCGGAAAGGTGTGGGCGGTCATTTTCAATATGCTCGGCATTGACTTTTACAAGCTGCCGCCGGATGAACAGAAGATATTGAAAAAGATACTGTCAAAATCCCCGAACATCAAAAACAGCCCCTTCAACTTCCGGCGCAAGAGAAAATGAAAACTGCCGTTGTGGGAATGAGTGTTCCTGCAACGGAAGCGTTTTTATTCGCCGGTATATGCAATTTCTATCTCATAGCCGCCATCCTCATAGTAGGTGTGGAAAGAATAGTCCCCGATTTGCAAGTCCCCTTCTGTGACAGGGTAGAAGGTCTTTTCCTCGGCGTCATAAATTACGGCTTCGTCTATAAATTCATCTTCAACGGTAGTCAGGATTTCCCGGATACAATCATCACAAAAATGCGTTTTCATTTTGTGGGCGCTCACAATGCCCCGTCCCCGGTCAATGGAAGCGGTGGCGCTGTCCATGTTGGGATTTGACATCATCATCAAATGGGCTTCGCTGATTTCATCGTATCCAGAGGTAATCATTGTGCCGCCCCTTTCCCGTTGGCTCTCAATCGGTTCGGTTTCATCAAATATCTCCAGCCCGTAGGCTTCGCCGGTATTCAGGAAAACCATATTGATACGCTCCGGGAAGCCACGTTCCAGACAGCAGCCGTCAGCCGTATTCGGAATAAAACGGATAAGGTTTTCTATGTCTTGCCCGTACTGGCTGTACACTAAATCATGCCGGATAGTCTGGGCGATTTCTTCGTATTCATCATCGGTGGCCGTTGCCATGTAGGTGGCGATTGTCCCTAAAAGTTCTTCCATATCTTTTTGATTTCGGTGGTTCGTCCATATATTACCAACCATGATACCGATTGAGAGAAAAACAAATGTGACAGCCCCTATCATAAAACCGCCATAAAGCAGGGAACGCTTGTCATGCTGGCTCAAATGCTTTTTGTCCATGTCCAGTTCATCATCTTCCCAGAAGTCCAGCCAATTATCCCGCAGCTTTCTCCATACATTTTTCATATCCATACCCTCCAACAAGCTATAAGCTAATATCTTATAGTCTATCAGAAGCTATTGAAAACGGCAATCATATTATAGTCTTAAAGTGTACAAAATGATAACTGATAGCTAATAGATGGGTGTGGACTATGGAAAAGAACGGATTAGGGAAGCGTATCAACGCAGTAAGGAAAGACCGGGGCTTAACTGCTGACCGGCTCTCGGAAATGTGCAATATCAACGCTACTTACCTCCGGCAGATTGAGGGCGGCGTAAAAATGCCCAGCCTGCCGGTATTCATAGACATTTGCAAGGCTCTGAAAATCTCGCCGGATTATCTTCTGCAAGACGAATTGGAAGAAAATGAAATCAGTACCATCCGGGAGATAGAAGCACTCTGGAAGGATACTTCTCCCAGCAAACAGGCGCTTGCACTTGCCATGATAAAAGCAGTGTTGGAGCATAAGGAGTAGCAGAACAGCCAGCCGTTCCCGGCTGGCTGAATTACTTCTGTGTACAATATTATCTGCTCAATGGGGATTTGAATTATTTAATCAATCTTCTTTTGTAATCGTAATGATAGATTTACATTTTGAACAATAATACGATTCAGCTTCTGTTCCTGACATAATCATTTTATCGTGCGATTGTCTTTTAAATAATCCTTTCTTTGCTTCTTCATCAGATGTAAAAGATAAAATCATTTGTCCTAATCCTTGCATTGATGTAAAAAATGATTTTCCTTTTTCCATTTCATTATTACAAACAGGACACTTCATATACTATTTCCTCCTTCAATTCGGTTTTGTCACTCTGTCGCCTTTGTATCCATTTCATCTTGCTCTAGTTCAATTACATCTAAAATACCACAATTCAGGGCTTCGCAGATACGAACCAGCGTTTCCATGCTGATATTTTTGCCCTTACCCATGTTAGCAATCATATTTGTAGTAAGACCGGCGGCAAGCCGCAAGTCCTCTTTCCTCATGTTGCGCTCAACCAGCGTATGCCAGAGGGGTTTATAGCTTATGTGCATTTATCCTCCTGCCTTTCTCCCGGTTCCGGGGTTCCTGTTCCCATTATATCAAAATTCTTGCTATCCCACAAACATTTCTTGACACAACCGCCGGTTCCGTCTGGATTGTGCTTTTCCTTTCTTCTCTTGATTACATCTACTTAGCCATAAGCTGCTTCATGCCCTGGCTTTTGGAACCTGGGTTATCCGATCCATAGCCCTCCAGCAGATTGACAACGCCCCACACGCCAAGTCCAGCGCCGAGGGCTACAACGAGAGTCTGCAAAGTATCAATAGCGGAAGTGAAAAACTGCATAGAGCCTCCTTTTCTCCGGGGTATTCCCGGCCATGAAAAAAGCCGCCATTTCTGGCGGCAGGTTACATACTTCGGGACACTTTGTCCCAAAGCCCTATTTATGCAAAGGCGTCCGGATCGTCGATGTCATCATAATTGAGGATGTCCTCGTCCTCACTTGTGAGCCCATCGTCCGGCACAGCCACGGCATACACCTCACACAGCTCGTCCGGCCCGGGCCGCCTGCGGCGGTTGATAAGCCGGTCAAGGTCAAAGGCGTTTTTCTTTTTGTCGGCTTCAGCCGTATATCGGTAGTTCGGGTGCTTTTTCAAATTGTATTTCGAGGAATAGAACGGGGGCAGGCCCCGAAGCTGTAAAATGCACTTATCCCCGGGCATGGTTGCCAGCTCGCTGGGTGTCATCAGCTCCCGGCCCAGCCGCTGGTTATTTTGACTGTAGCTTTCCGACTGGCCACGGGAGCGGCTGTCCGTCTGCATAGAGATTGTAGCCTTACCCAGCCAGTTCTCAGATATTTCCTTGATGGTGCTGGCCTCCCGGCCTCCGAGGAATATCACGCTGTCCATATTTCCCAAAATGGTTTCGGCGTGTTTATCGTAAATCGCCTTACACTGGGCCAACTGCTGATAGAACAGCGTCAAGCTGATCTCACGGGAACGGATGACAGCCACGATCTTTTCAAGCTGGGGAACCTGCCCTGTGTTGGCGGCCTCGTCCCACAGCACCCGTACATGGTGGGGCAGGCGGCCTCCGTGAACATTGTCGGCCCTCTCGCACAGCAGATTGAACATCTGCGAAAAGGCCAGAGCCACAAGGAAATTATAGGTTTGTGTAGTGTCCGAGATGATAAAGAACACCGCCGTTTTTCGATCCCCGATGCGGTCAAGCTCCAGCTCGTCATAGGCCATGACCTCCCTAAGCTGGGGGATGTCAAAGGGAGCCAGCCTTGCGCCGCAGGAAATAAGGATCGACTTCGCTGTTTTGCCGCTGGCCAGTTTGTACTTTTTATACTGCTTGACCGCAAAGCAATCCGGCTTTCGTTTTTCCAGGCCCGCAAACATATAGTCCACGGCGTTCATAAAATCCTCGTCATCTTCCTTGACCTCCATCCCGGAAATCATGTCAACTAATGTGTTCATGTTCCGATCCTCGGCGGGGCCCTCAAAAATGATATAGGCGATGAGGGCACAGTAAAGCAGGGTTTCCGATTTTGTCCAGAATGGATCGCCTTCCTTGCCTTCGCCTTTGGTGTTGGAAATGAGAGCGTCCACAAATTTAAGGATGTCGGCCTCGTTGCGGATGTACGCCAGCGGGTTATAGTGCATGGATTTTGTGAAATCACTGGAATTGAACACCTTGATCCGATACCCACGCTTTTGCAGGAAGTGGCCCACCTGCCCGAGAACGCCTCCTTTGGGATCGACACACACATAGCTGCATCCGCCGTTTTTGTCTGCGCTGGCCTGCAAAATCTGCGGAGTAAGCCAGAACCGGGTTTTGCCGGAGCCGGACGAACCGATCACACAGGCATTGAGGTTGCGGGCGTTGGCCGGATTTTTCGGACGGGTATTCATGGTAAGGAACTCCGTCCCGGTCAGAATGATGTTGTTTTCAAACTTTGGATCTACGAAAGGGGCTATATCTTTCGGACAGCCCCAACGGGCTGATCCATACTCCTCATCCCGCCGGAATTTTTTGGCGTTTTTGCTTTTTACATAGACCATTACCCGGAACGCCACAGCCCCCACAATGCCAACAAGCCAGTCAAAAGGAGCAAGCCCCGGGGCAAAGTCGGCAAAGGCCGGGCCAATGGTCTGGCCCAGCCCCATGAGCTTATGAGCAAAATCCGCACCCGCCGCCAGACGGTAGGCCGTCCCCAGCTTGAGAAAGGCCCACAGGACAAACAGATACGGGATGTTGGGAATAAGGTATTTTTTGATGCTATCGTTCTTCACGAACCACCTCCTTTGTCCGTTCCTGTGTTTTGGGCGGTTCCTTTACAAGCTGTTCCGCCGCTTTTTTGAGTTGTTCCCGGATGGGGATGCGGCTGGATTTTGACTGTTCCATAAGCCTGCGGGAGTACCGCTCAAAACAGGCGGTAATTGCATCCGCCTGTCCTGCCTTGAAAAACAGCAGGTATTTGTCCGGCCCGGTTTTGTAAAAGGCATAGTCCACATTAAAACGGCGGGCCATACGGTCAAAGAGCTTCGGGGCCTCCACCTCGATGCTGTTCACATTTTCGCCGTGGGCCATGAGCTTTTTCACGCTCTGCCTGCCGTGGGGCCTTTGGGCTGTCTTATGCCGTTTGGCGATCTGGCGGCCCGCCGCCCGGAGCACATAGGCCAGCCCCCGGGCTGTCAGCTTGCTGGCCCGGACAGAAATCGCTATGGAGCTCCGGGAAATTTCTTCATCAATCAGTTACACCGCCTCCTTTCGCCTTGGGACAAATTGTCTCGAAGTCCCGTTACCGTTCCTCATGGTGTTTTTCAGCCAGCCGCCGGAACCCCTCCTTTGAGGAACCGTCAATAATTTCTTGATAAGCGGCCATCTGCTCCCGGATCGAAAGCTGGGGGTAAGCAAAAACCCTGTGTTCAGCGGGGATGTCCTGGGGGCCGTGGTAGACCTCCCGGAAATCGTCACTTACTTTCGTCACATAGCCGCCCGGTGCAAAATGTCCGTTTTCGTTGATGGAAATGTCCCGCCCGTATGCTTCAAAGTCAAAGTAGGGTTTTATATTGTCCGGCACTTCGAGACTTTCCATATCCTCCACATAAAGGCGGCCCAGCATTTCCTCATTGTCCACGCCGGGATGCAGGTCGTAGCAGTCCAGATTTTGCGTAAGGTTGATCAAGTCCTGCACAGAGCCACAATGCTGGCCGCTGTCCATAACCGCCTCCAGCGTTTCCCGTTCTGATGGGGAGAGCTCCTTCAGCAGATGGGCCAAGTGGTTGAGCTCGTCAATGTTTTCATACTCGCCCAGATAGTCATAAAGGCCGAGAATATCGCTGTCAAAGGAGATAATAAAGTATTCCTGGCAGCGTACCCCGTCCACGCCGATCCGCTTTAAGAGGGACTGCACCTCCTCTGTGTTGGTGGGGAAATGCAGCGTTTCCCCCACCAGATGCCCCGCACTGTAAAGGGCAGGATTTGAAATGAAAGCCTCAAAAACAGACTCCATCAGCGTTTGCCCTGTCCCTTGACGGTCAGGATGCCCTCAAGGGTGGTGGCGGTAATTCCCAGCCTCTGGGCCACGGCAATATCATTTTTCATGGCCTCGGTCATGGTGTGGCCGCAGACCACCAGCACATGGGAGCGGCGGAGCAGGTCACGGCCCATGTCGATGCCGCTTTTATGCTCCTCGGGTACTGCGTCATTGAGAAACAGGGGCAGATAAAGGGGCGGGCAGATCGGGGAAAAGCCTGCCTCATAAACCGCCCGGCAGTAGCGGGCGGCCTGTTCTGCGTTTTCACTGTCGCCGCAAAGCCATGCGGCGGTAATGTATGCAAGGGGACGCTTCATAGTCAATACCTCCGATATTTTAATAAGAAAGTTCAACCCAATCCCCCCGCCCTTTCCCAATCATGGGAAAGGGGGCGGCTCTGGAGGATATACCCCCGCCGCTTGCCGGGGAAATAGCACAGCCGGGGCAGACCGTCAAGGGCAGGCCGCCGTAAAACGGCGGTGCGATGCACCCTTGACAGCCCGCTCCCGGCTGTACGAAAAAACAGGCGGCGACGGGGGATATATACCACCAGAGCCATGATGCGGAGGGCAGGGCCCTCGGGACAAAATGTCTCGAAGTGGTTACTTGTCCTGCTCCATCTTTTTTGGAGCCTTCGCCAGCTCGGGCGGCTGTTTCTCTTTCCACTCGTCCAGCAAAGTCATGATCTGCTCCTTCATTTTGGCGGGAGTGGCCTCCTTGCCAAAATACTTTTCCAGTTCAGCGGTAGAAATAATCACGCCTCGATCCTCCTTTTTCTTTTCTGATAAGATGCCATCAATGACATCACCATTGAGTTTCCCGTCCTTGTCCAGTTCCCGGAGCTTTTTCGCCTGGGCCAGAGAGGGGGATGCCTGTTCTCCATCAATGGAAACAGCAATCAGCCGCTGGTTTTTGGGGCGGATATAGGAAATCTCCACAGCGGGCATAAAGCCCATTTTTTTATCGTCCACCTTGTCCAGCAGTTCCGGCACAAGGGAGTTCAGCCGCAGATAACGCATGACCTTTTTATAGTTCATGTCGTGCGCCTCACCCACGATCTCAACGGAGCGTTTTCCAATATCGCCCTCGGCCACATTTTTCAGCCGCCCGCCCTGGTGCTTGATGTCCTCCACTTCCAGCTCCAACAGGGCGGCCAGTTCGCTGGGGAGCGTCTGATCCCTCTGCTTGTTGCTGTCCTTCATGGCCTGTACCGCCTCGTGGTCAGTCATTTCCCGGACGATAAAGGGCATTTCCTCCAGACCGGCCAGCTCACAACCATGATGGCGGCGATGGCCCGCCACGATCTCATAACCGTTGCCATCCTTTTCCGGGCGGGCAAGACCAGGAACCATTACGCCGTTTGCCTTGATGGACGCTACCGTTTCCTGCATTTTGGCGTCGTCCCTCACCTTAAACGGGTGGGGGCGGAATGTGTGGAACGGATGCATTTCGGAAAGCTTCAGATAGACCAGCTTTCCTTCCTCCACAGGACGGGGCGGAGCGGCTGGCTTAGGCGGAGCCTGTTCCGGGGCCGCATTTTCGGGTGGAGCCTTTTCGGGTTCCGGGGCAGCTTTAACCTCCGCAGCCTTTTTCCCACTTCGGGACAATTTGTCTCGCTTAGTCGGCGTGGCCTCGCCGGGGGCCGCCTTATCCGCCTTGGGTGGGCGGCCCTTGCGGGGCTTCGCCGCCTCCTTGCCAGCAGGCTCTGCTTTTTCCTCTTTTGGAGGACGGCCCCGGCGGGCCTTTTTCGGTTCGCCATCCCCAACGGCGGGAGGTTCCTCCTGCGTTTTCTCCTCCGGCTCTTTTGCCGCCTCCTCTTTTTCTACCTCGGCCCGGGCTGTCTGCCGCTTTTCATTCATCAGCTCATTGATTTTGTCAAAGGACACCACCACATCACCGGGCTCGGGCTGGGCAGGCCCCTCCTGCTGGGGTGTGGGAGCGGCGGCCTGTTCGGGAGCCGGAGCCTGAGGCCCGTCAACCGTAACAGGAGCGGGAGCCTCCGGGAGCTTCTCCTCACCGGGGCCTGTGTTTAATTTTTCATCTGCCATTCACTATCCTCCTTTTCGTGAAAGTTGCACAATTTTGCGGGTTAAAATTCTGTAATTATTTTTCCGCCTCCTTCCGGTCTATCCACGCAAAAAAGCCGCCCGATTTTAACGCCGGACGGCTTTTTGTGTAATGTGATAGATCAAATATTATTTTTTGTGGTTCGTAGGCTCCGAAAAGCCTTGTATTTACAGCGTTCCTAATAGGAAACAATCATATGCATATTTATCTTTTACAAAACCAGATAAATTGGAAAATATAGTATGCTCAGAAGACATTTCAAATAACTCTCGATCTATTTCTCCATCTTGCACATACATGCGAAACTGCTTAAGCACACCATCCATTTCCGAAGCTATAGTTCGACATTTTTCTACCAGTGTTGTGCCTTCCGATGGAGGATTGAACCGAAAACCATTTGCACCAAATTCTTGTGATAGATACTCTTCAAAGAACCATTTCAAAACGTTTTCTAACCTCACCCCATTATGCTTCAATATATCATAGTATCCTCTTACTTGCATTGTTGACAGATTATCCACAACATCAAAGTTATTTCCTTTGATGTAATCTTTAACCCCTCTTACAAAAAGAGTTCTCTCAAATATTCCTAATTGAGATTTTACTGAAACCAAACTACTCCTCCAGCAATCATCAAATTGTTCGAAAATATACCGAAAATTATTTAAAATCGTAGGATAATCCAAATTCTCCAAGAACCACTTCACATCATAAGTAATTTTAAAATCATTATTTTCCAACCTTTTTACACTCTTTATTTCAGATACATCTGCGAATTCCACACCAATTCCATATCCTACATGTACACCTGTAAAAGGATGTTTCTCCCAATACGAATCACATGCCCTTTTAGCACATAACCTAAGTTTATCACTTATTGGACATTCCCCTGAGCTTTGGGTACGTGCTAATAACTGTAGGTGATTTAAGTTTGCTGTATCTGAGTTAATGTAATTCTGTAAAATTCCTTCATATTCTGTTGGATTTAATTCCTTCGGGAAATGATAAGGACTTTCTTGATCATGTCTTTCCAAAAATTTGCTTATAACCAAACGAGGTGTTTGCTCAGAAATACGCAAAACATTTGCCAGTTCCTGGCCATAATATTTTACCAATTCTTCTTGCTGTAATAATATCCAAAGCGTAGTTTTCGGATCATTTATATACGCTGCAAACATTTCTCCAGATACTTTTTTATAAACCTTAAATTTAACAAACAGCCTCCAGTAATCTTCAACATATCCGATAGAAACCGAACGAGTAATTAATTGAAAATTTTCATCATTAATTTTTCCAAAAAATTTTCCTAAAACTTTTGTAAGCGGAACACTTAATTTCTTATAATGATCAATTATATCTTCATCCCATTCCCGAAGATATGCACCGCTATTAATTAGCTGCTGAACATTATAGAGTTCGATCACCTTGTTGATATCTGCATAATCTTCGTTTTCATTAAATGATTCAAGAATTTTGGCTGATTTTTCCAAATTTTCTCCTATACTCCAGTCTTGCACACTATAAAACTTGACTCCATCATATTCTGGACGCATTGTTTTTACCCCCATATCAATTCCCAGAAAATAATCAATGTATCTTCCTATATCTTATAATTTCACCAGAACGTCGCCTGCAAGATATTTGTCTTATACATAACCCTTCGCTACTGTACCAATTATACCATTTCCTATAAAAAATGGTATTTAATCTTGAAATAAATAGCATTGTTAGCGAAAAATGTCAATATATCTTTTAAAGAGCCAGCAGGATCTCGCCAGCCGGCCCTATGTACACTTTTAAATTATAGATCTTTCCAAGCCTTCCTGTCCTGCTTCCCCATCCCCTTCCGCAGCTTCTGGTTCTCCTTCTGCAGTTTTTCATTCTCCTGCTTCAGTTCCCTTATCTGCTGCTCCAGCAGCGCGATCCTTCCTCCCATGGCCTGATCAAGGATATTCCGGCGTGGGTCGATGGTTCCGGCCTGCTGTTCCAGTGCCTGGCTGATCTCTGCCCTCACAATGGGATTCTTATAAAAGAACCCTCTGGAAAGTCCGGTCATCTTCATCAGCTGAGGGACTGATATCCTGTCTCCGTCCTCCAGCATCCTCCGGATCGCCAGCTTTGCCGCAGCGATCTTTTCATCGCTCTTTTCCCGGTTCAGTTCGATCATCTTATCGTATTTGCTCATAGTCTTCACCCCACCCTTCCAGGTTTGCAAGCAGGATCCTGGTCTGTGCTTCCCTGGCCCTTCGTGTTTCATCCGCCAGGATCTGGTTGCTCATCTTCCGGTAATGCATCACTGCATTGACTCCCTTATGCCCCAGCAGTTTGGCGATGGTCCAGTCATCCAGGTGCAGCTCTGTCAGTTTCACACCATAGGACCGCCGGAACATGTGTGTCCCGAACTGGAAGTGTTTCCCCTCATCATCCCGCAGGTCCTCTCTCTGTATCAGGCCGAGGACCTTATGTTTGACCGTTGTATATTGCAGAGGCCGTCTGGTGTCCTTCTCATCTACCAAAATGTAGACCGTTTCACCATACCGTTCCTCTGTATACTGGATCGCCTTCCGGATCAGCGCCGCCAGCTCTGCACTGACCGGCTTCTCGAAGGTCTTTGTCTTAACCTGCCGGATCCTTATCATATCCACACCATTCAGCCGGAACAGGCAGTCCCTCTGCAGGGTGAGAGTGTCTGATATCCTGGTCCCCAGCATCTGATGGATGACCATACACCTGGTGATCTGCTCATCCAGTTTTGTGATATGCGCGTTCAGTCTCTTCAGCTCGCTGTCTGAATACGCCCTGAACTCCGGTTCCAGTTCTGGAGGGATGTCCGTATTCAGAAACAGCTTTTCCAGTTGAGGATATCCGCAGAGTTTTCCGACAGTCTCCAGTACGGACCGCAGCTTTATGATATCATCGCTGTTCCCCCTTCCAGAACTTCCATTGGTCGCCTTATGGATGAGATACTCTTCCAGTATGGGTCTGTTGAACTCCCCACAGGACTGTATGCCGATCTGTTTTTCTTTCAGATATCTGGAAAACTGCCGCAGGGACGTAAGTTCTCTTTTTACCGTTCCAAGCTTCTCACACTTGAGATGCTGGTAGATCGCCAGCTTGACTTCTTCCCTGATCTTCTCCTGCAGGATCCCTGTAAAATTTAAGGTATCCGTTTTGTAGATGGGGTTTTCTTCGATTGAGATATCCAGCTTTTTCAGCTCCCATATGTCCTTCTCCCTTTCCGCCCTCTCATCCTCCGGCTTCAGGAACCGGTACGCCCCCCGAAGATAACCGGGCAGTCTTGCTTCCACTATATTGACTTTTCCATAAACATTCTTTTTTTCTCTGGTCAGTGGTATACCGTTCTACATCATCCATGCTTTCAGCAGCTGGATCCACTTTTCTTCTTCCCAGCCCAGCAGGCTTTCCGGAAGTGACCTGCGCGTCTGGAGTGCCTGACAAAACTGCCGGAAATGAATGTTATCGCTCCGGATCGTACTCAGGGTGATCTGCTGCCCTCTGTACCAGATATACCGCCGGAATTCTTCTTTCATGGTCTCTGTGGGGAGGAGTGACAGATCAAAATAACCATTTCTTCTAATCTTCCCCCGCAATGCTTCTTCTGCTTTTTCATAGCATTCCAGTTCCCGATAGTAAACCCTATCTTCCATTTCGACCTCCTTTCTTTTCCAGATGGGCCGCAAGCCGGTTGCCCGGCTCTTCAAAGAGTTCATCATTGGCCTTCGCGATCCGTCTTGGCCCATAGTCCAGGTATTGCTCCGTCATCTCCTCATAGTTGTGTCCCAGGTAATCCCGGACACTCTGTAAGGAAGCACCGTTATCGTAGAAAAAAGTGGCCACTGTATGGCGGTAGTCATGGGATTTAAATAAATACTCGCCTTCCTCGATCCCGTTCTCCCGGCAGAACTTTTTCATCTGGTACTGCAGAGTAGCGCTCCGGTAGGGGCCTCCGTTTTTGTTGGTAAACAGATAATCGTCCGGGCCGATCTGCCTTCTCCTGATATATACCTGCATGATCTGATATAATCCGTCTGCGATGGGGATCCGTTTATACTTCTTCATTTTGATCTGATAGACCTGGATCCATGCGTCCTGCCCCTGCCGGTAATAGGCATTTCCTTTCAGGGTGCATACCTCGCTTATCCGGAGCCCCAGGCACCACAGATGCAGGTACATGCACCGCTGGTCTTCCGGCAGAAGATGGAGCTTTGACAGCATCTCCATGCACACTTCCGGGGAAACACTCCGGTCATGGTGTTTGGGTATGACCTTTTTCTGATGGTACTCCGGGTGGAATGGTACCTGCTCCAGGTAGCCCTTCACCACCAGAAACCGGAAGAAATGGTGTAGCCCTGCCAGATATTCATTGAACGTCTTTGCGATGATGCCCCGCTTGTGCAGCTGATCCAGATAGGTATCGATCCTGTTTTCGGTGCATTCGCATACGCTTATGTCTTCTTTGCCGAGCCAGACCAGGAAATTCCGGATCCCTTCGTATTTTACCACCAGGGTACTGACTGCCTGACCGGTGATCCCAAGCTGGTATTTCATGTATTCCTGTGCATACCTCCGGTTATCCGGCCTCACGATCTCCAGAAAGGAGATGCTTGCAAAGGAGCCGCTTGGGTTCACCCGGTTCTTTGGCAGATGCAGCCGTTCCAGATACCAGATATTCGCATCCCAGTGGATCTCTTCGTTCTGTAGAAATACAGTCTTTCGGCAGAAGTTAAGGATCGGCAGCATCTGCTGCTTCCTGCTTTCACTGTTGGTCCTTCCTTCCCGTTCCAGCCAGGTCTCAAAGTCCCTGATCTGCGCCATCTCCAGCTTTTCGATATCCACAATCCCCCTTTCCGTGCAGAAATCGTAGAGAAGCCGGAGTCCGGAAAGCCTCTGTTCCCTCTTCCGTGGTTCCTTAAACTGCTCTATGACGGCATTCAGAGTCCTGAATATCTGTTGTTTTAAAGTCCGGCTGCAGTCCCTGGTAAAGTCCCATACCATGTTTGGCCGGTTCCAGACGGAGTCAAACTCCTTCACAATGGCCGGATCCGGATGGTAAGGGATAAACAGGATCTTATCCTCTAACTGCCATCTGCACTGCTGTCTGCCTGCAAGGGTCTGCATCTGCTCCCGGATGGAGTGCTGCTTTACCCTGTCATATGCTTTCAGGTACCGTTCCGGCCTTTGGATATGCTGGTCATATTCCAGATATTCCCGGAAGGTCTGCCGCAGTGGATAGTCCATTTCTGCAATACTTGAGATCCCCGCTTTCAGAAGGAAGGCTTTCAGCTTATTCCTCCCCATACCCTCGATCTCTGTGCAGGCATCCAATTCCTCACAGAGTCTGGCCGGTATCTCCCGTATCCGGTCTTCCTGCACAATGACAGGCAGTTCCATTTGCCGTATTGCAGAAGCGGGCATCTCCATCACCTCCTATAACAGTTCCTTCACCCCATACAGGGCGGAATGTTTCGCGTAGAATTCCTGGCTGGCCTCGATCAGTTCATCATCCACAATGTTCAGATACTTGATCGTCGTGTTGATGTGTTTATGCCCAAGGGCCTGCTGGATCATCTCCAGCCGCCATCCGGCCTTCCGCCGTATGTTGGCGAAATATCGGCGGAGCATATGTGGTGTCAGGTCGATACCGGTCTTTTTCTCCATCCGTTTCAGCATGTCGTAGACACTGTCTACCTTCAGGGGATGCCCTGCCGTTTCCCCTGTGATGTTGATAAACAGGTATGACTGGTGCTGCAGCAGTTCCCGGTACTCTGCCAGGTAGTACATCAGGAATTCATAAGTGTCCTGGCTGATCTTGGCCTTCCGGTATTCCGCATTCTTGGCACGGACATCGTTGTCATTGTCCTCCCGGAAATAAACGCCGACCATGTGATGCGTATAATCAATGTCATGGGTATACCGTACTCCCAGAAGCTCCCCGATCCGGAAGCCTGTTTCCGCTAATAACAGCAGGAGAAGCTGGTCACGGCAGTTGGTACATGCATGAAGGAGCGTGAGGATCTCCTCCTGCTCTGCCGGCCTGACATCCCTTTCCTCCGCTTTCAGATATCCTTTAAAGGACTGATAGCGCAGCTTTTTCTGTACGCCTACGGCATTGACTGCCACATGGTAGCTGTAGGACAGCACCTTCAGGCTCCCGATCCGGCTGTCCTGGGCCTCGGCAAAAAGATAGAACCTGAACACATCCTCCAGGTATGCGTTACAGGTTCCATTGTTGATCGTCCTTATTTTATTTTCCTGTGTGTGGTTCCCGGCCTTCAGCCAGTGAAGGAACCCTACAAAGTGGTCATTCTGTTTCTCAAAGTCCAGTCCGCAGACCTGCGGGATATCCAGGGAAAGTTCTTCCAAATATTCCAGATAGTAGCAGATGGAGAATGCGGACCGCTTCACCGTATTGGGTGACCGGTTTGACTTTATCTTGTGTTTCAGGTATTTGGACGGGAGCCGGACGATCTCCAGTGTCTCGCAGTCCCGGATAAAATAGTATTTCACAGCCTCATCGACTAAGGTCTCTACGGCGTATCTCCTCATCGCTCCTCCCTCCTTCCTTAACGTCATACACAGTATACCGTGTTGCCGGGATGACAGCCATACGCAAACCCAACAAATATGGTTGCCCAAACCCAAGCATAACCAACAAGGGGTCGTTTCAGCACAGGCTTGGCCCTGTCGGGGGGATCAGATCACTGGAAAACAGGTCTGCTAAAAATTTGATGCCCCATAACTGACAGGCATACTGGAACCCCTCATTAAAATCCTGAAACGCATGCTCCGCTTTTTTCTCAAAACAGGCTTCCGCGATGTGGGGAAAGGCACCCTCGTAAGTCCCCACGGTCAGATGCCCTGCCTCTGTGAGCCTGATATAAACGCCGGATTCCCCGCCTGTATAATACAATGCGCCACGGCCATTCAGACGGGTCACCGGATCCTCTCTCCAGTGGTACCGACTGCTTCCAGTCACTGCCTGCCAGTATGCAAATTCCTGCTGAGTCATTAGTCCCCTCTTTCTTTTTTCTGCTTTTCTTCATGGATTTCGTTCTGTGATAGGATCTCTCCCAGGCCAAAGCTGGATGCCACTGCATGATCCACATACTGCATGGCCGCTGCATTCAGATATCCGGTCAGTTCCTTCAGGTATCTGCTGTTAGTCGGGCATATCTGCGCCACCAGGACCACTACATCCTCCTCCCGGATCAACCGGCTGACGGCCTGATTTCCCGGATACAAAGGCCGTCTGTCTTTACAAAAGGCCAGTATCTCTTTCGCTTTTTCAGGCAGACCACAGTTCTTCTTCGTATCATCCGATATCAACACCATTGCCGGGATCCTGGCAGGTTCACCGTCAGCGAGCGGCACCAGTTCCCCATAATAAATTCTTTCCTTATCCATACAAAACCTTTCCCCAGACAATACCTGGCGGTTCTATTTTCCTTTTCGTTTAACAGAGCCTTGATCAAAGACTTTGCTGTTTTCGTTTTGGAAAGGCCATATCCTCCAGCCTGTCCAGCCATTCCATATCCATCTCTTCTGCTGTACAGCTGATCCTCTCAATACGGTATCCCTTCTCTTCCAGTTCCGTCCGGATATACTCCACACAGGATTTTGCAAAACTTTCCGCTTCTGCCTCATTTTCATCATTGCAACTGAACTGATATTTCAGCAGCACTTTGTAATTGGACAGGAAACGAAAAGTCAGATCCCCGTCAATGTACTGGGGAAGAGTTGGATCCTCTTCTATCACTGACTTGATATCCTCAATGATATGCGGCTTTGTGCTTTCATACATCAGGTCATTGAATTCACCGGCATTGAAATTCGTGTCCAGCAGTATCCTCGTTTTTACGTTATAATCCATCTATATACCTCATGATCCGGCTGCCCGCTGCAGCCCGGTGGAAAGTATCCCCTCCAGAGGGGAACATACTTCGATCCCGTTTTTCGCCATTTGAAACAGAAATTCCCTGCACAGCTCCTCATCGCGAGAGATCCTGGACGAATCCAGGACCAGGAACACTTCAATCCCCCTGCTGTCCTTTGCCTCCAGGAACAGATCCAGTCCCGGCCTTTTCAGCCCTGCCGTTCCTCCCATATCGCTGGAGCTGCCTGCGATCTCTGTCTGGAGCTGTTCCCCATAAGTATTCAGCTGTTCATACTGCTTCTTTAAGGCACCATGGCTGTCCTCCGGTGCATCAATATGGGTGTAGATCCATGCTTTTTTCCTTCTGTTTTCCATCTCTCTCAATGGCAGAAAGCCTGAGATCATGGATCGGGAAAAGATCTGGTGCCTTTATTCGGATATACAGCCTCTGTTCCGGATTTACCTGTATCCTGTCCAGCTCCTCTGTCACCCGTTCACTCTCTGCCGGAAGCGGAATCCTCACGCTTCTCCGGTTACAGGAAAGTTCCAGCCAGACCGGATGCTCCTTCCCGTATTCCCTGTCTCTGCGAAAATCCGGCCTCCATCCGGTTATCGTTTGTATACGGGATCTGAAATAAGGCGACTGGCATAAAAACATTTCCTGCCCTGTTAATACCAGTTCCCCCTTTGCCTGCTGTCGAACCTCCGTACAATCAGACAGAAAGAGCTGCAGGCACCCTTTGGGAAGCAAAACCTCCATGGAATCTTCTCCCCATCCATCCCATATGCCTCCATCAAAATGTTCTTTTAACACTTCAATATCTTTTCCCGTAAGCAGCCGTCCGGCTCCGGCAACAATAACACCCCAAAGTTCCCCGTTCCAGACCTCCACATCCGGACGTTCATATAAAAGACCATGCTCCTTATAAGGGGGCAGTTCATAGAGACTGTCATAACCTTCCCAGTCCGACCAGCAGCTGTCTGGCCGCAGATTTCTTGCAATCATCTCAGATATCTGCCGCTGAAAAACTGCCGCTTCTGCTGCAGTCAGCTCTACCGGATCGAAACAGGGAGCGGAAGCCTGCATTACGGTTACGGGAAAATAAAATTTTGCAATCTGAAAAGAAGCATATTCCCTCTTCCAGTCCTGAAAGCGCTTATATTCCATAAGGTCAAACAGATTCTCTCCTGTATACTGGGGAAGGGGACCGCTGTCCTTTTCAAACCCTGCTGCTTCCGGGCAGATGGCAAGTGCAAGGTTCAGCATTTCACCCGGATGCATCTTTGGCGCTGCGGAAATCTTCTTTTGAAAACCCTCCATTTGCTGCGGCTCAAACTGTTGCAGTGCATAAGCTAACAGATTCATTTCCTGAACCCATACACCTTCTGGAAGTTTCTCCCTCAGATCTGCTGTTCCAGCTTCAGCGACCAGACACCTGGCAGTATGCATGGGCAGAAACAGGTCACAGTATTCAGGCTTTTTTAACCGCATCATCTCTGCATCGCTTATGGGCAGAGAAATCTGTACCCCATCTTTTTCTACTACAATCCTGTTTTTTCTCCGGATTTTTTCTTCACTGGTTCCCACGCTCTTCCATTCCCTCCCTGTTTCCATCTGCATCTTCTCACAGCATCTGTATCCCTTCCCTGTTTTCATGCTGCGCTGTATCCTGCATTTCTGACATCACCTGTTTCCTTTCCGTGTACTGGATCAGGATCCCGGAAAAATCGTAGCCGACCGGTTCCAATACTTTTCTTTCCATCATTGTCAGCAATGCTTCTGTATCGAATTTCGCTTCAAAGTATAAGTCCTTATCGATCTGGAGTGGTACATCCATCTCCTCCGGAACTTTTCCAAGTATGGTCCGCTGTCTTCCGAACACCTTGCCCCTCAGCTGCATAAGCCTTTCGTGCATGTCCGGCTGCCCGTTGCAATGTTTCAGGATAGTCTGGACTACCTTCTTCCATGTAGGTGTCAGCACAACCTCACCGGACGCAAATGTCAGGGCGACAGGGCGCTTTCCTTTCAATGCAGCTGGAGAGATCCATGCCAATGTACGTTCCCTGACTTCAGTCTTTGGAACGATTCCCTGCTCCTCCTCCTGATATCTCCGGATCAGAGCATCACATCTTTGGTTCACTTCCTGCAGCAGTTCCTCTCTTGCTTTTTCTACCATTGCTATATAATCCATCAATACCTCCCCCTTTATTGAAATAAAAAAAGAATTAGAATTTCGCCTCATCTCAAGGCGCTTCTTCCAATCCTCTTTCTTATCAACACCATACACAATTTTCTTTCTGTTTGTGTATACAGTTCTTATTTTCCACTATTTTTAAACGCTATGCACACAATACACTCTCTAAACCTTGCTCCATATTAGGATACCCTACAAACACCGTGTCATATCCGGAAATATCCAGATTGCTTTCTTTCAGTTCTGGCAGATAATCCCTATTCATCTCATCATGATTTACATCCCGCAATTCATCGAAATCCGCTGTGTATGAGGTAACCGTTTCAATTCGATGCAAGTCACCTCCTACCACCTCCGCTATCACATTGGCAATATACTCCGTTGTCCCGTAACGAGTGTCCTCATCAATCAAAATGCTTGCTGAAGTTGTGGCATCCACATCATCTGGATAATTCGTGTTGCCCCAACGTGAAAAATAAACAATCAGAAGATTGCTTGTGCTTAGATTGGATTCCATATTTTCCGATTCAGAAATTTGTTCTGCATCCAAAGTATCTTCCTCCTGTGAAGGAGCATTTATGGTCGGTTCACTGCTTTCCTGGGAAGGCTACGCCACACCACTGCAGGCGGTGAAGGAAAGCCTCATCAACGCAGCCAATAAAAAAGCGAAAATTCGTTTCATAGGTTACCTCCATGTTTTCTTAGATGTTCTTTCATTTTGCTAATCATATAATCGATTTCATCGAGGGATTGCTGCTTTCCATGTATTTCATCCAATAGCCTGTACCGACATTTTCGCAGCATTCGTATTTGTCTCTCTTTATCTTCACACCCCGATATTTCGTGATAGTGTCAATAGTTTTTCGCAAATTTAATTCCTGCCGTTCAGCAGCTGGCAGT
>NZ_JAJCIC010000046.1 GCF_020554865.1 Lacrimispora sp. 210928-DFI.3.58 | reverse complement strand
CGTCATCCGGGTTTAAGATGCTGGGCACCCCGTCACGGATCAGGGTTCCCTTTACCGGATCGATCTTTACTTCATTCGTATCCGGAACCTGTTTTACACAAACCAGAATCTTCATTATTTGTTTTCCTCCTTGCTATTTCTTAAGCAGCTTTCCGCTGATCACCATCTGCTGTACCTGGCTGGTTCCCTCGTAGATCGTGAATACGCGGCAGTCACGGAACATTCTCTCGATCTTGTAATCCTTGATAAAGCCGTAGCCTCCATGGATCTGCACGGCCTTCTGAGCGATCTCGTTGCAAACTTCTGCTGCATAATATTTTGCCATAGAGGCGTTTAAGGTGGCATCCTGCTTTATATCCATCAGATAGGCTGCCTTATAGACCAGCTGCTTTGCTGCCTCCAGCTTCGTTGCCATCTCTGCCAGCATGAAGCTGATGGCCTGGAATTTCCCGATGGGACGGCCAAACTGCTTTCTCTCCTTTGCATACTTCACTGCCTCGTCCAGACATCCCTGGGCCACGCCGATAGACTGGGCAGCTACGCCCAGACGCCCCGTATTCAGAGTCTGCATCGCAATCTTAAAGCCATCTCCTTCTTCGCCCAGACGGTCGCACTCCGGTACGATCACGTTATCAAGGATGATGTCGGAGGTTGCACAGCCGATGATGCCCATCTTGTTCTCCGGCTTACCGCAGGATACGCCTTTGGCCTTCATATCCACCACAAATGCGGAAAGGCCTTTATTTCCCTTTGTCACATCTGTCTTTGCAAAGATCACTGCATAGTCAGACAGCGGAGCCATGGTGATAAAGCACTTACGGCCATTCAGCACATAATGGTCTCCTTCCCTCACTGCTACGGTTGCAACTGCTCCTGCATCAGAGCCAGCACCCGGCTCAGTCAGCGCAAATGCCAGCTTCTTCTGTCCTGTCACCACAGGCCTCAAATACTTCTCCCTCTGCTCATCATTTCCTGCTAAGAGAAGGGGGCCTCCGGATAAGGAGTTGGGGCTTGATACATAAATACTCGCAACGCCGGATACCCTTGCGATCTCCTCCATTACCAGCACGTAGGAGCGTGCGTCTGCTCCCTGACCGCCCAATTCCTTTGGAACCTTGATTCCAAAAAAGCCGGCCTTTGCCATCTTGTCCAAGATCTCCTCCGGAAATTCCTCGGTCTCCTCCACCTTGTCCAGGATCTCCTTTGTCAGCTCCTTTTCTGCGAAATCACGGGCCAATTTTCTGATCAATTCATGCTGCTCTGTGAAAAACGCTTCTGCCATTTCTCAACCATCTCCTTTACATAAAAGTCTGAATCAAATCCTGTTATCCTGCTTTTCCTTTTCCCTTTGAGCCAGCTCCTTTAATGTCCCCAGACAAGGCTTTCCGCTGGCTGTTATAGGAAATTCTGACAGAAAACAGACATATTTTGGTACTTTATAATTTGCTAAATGTGCTTTTACATGAAGGCGCACCTGATCTCCTGTCAGCTTTCTTCCAGCCTTCACCAGGATACAGGCTGCGATCTCCTCTTTCAGTACTTCTGCCTCCACTCCCACTACCTTTACCCCGGCCACCTGCGGAAGTTCCAGAATGCACTGTTCAATCTCAAGGGGCGAGATGTTCTCTCCTCCCCGTATGATCATTTCCTTCTTTCTCCCAATCACAGAGAGGCAGCCGTTCTCATCCAGATAGCCGATATCTCCTGTGTGGAGCCAGCCCTCCTGATCGATCACTCTTTTTGTCTCCTCCGGGCGGTGGTAATACCCCTGCATCACATGATACCCTCGTGTCAGGATCTCGCCCTCATCCTTCAGGCCATCTGCCGGGGCTCCTCCATCCTTTTTTATGCATATTTCCACATGGGAGATCGCACGCCCCACTGTCTTTGCTTTCTGCTGGAGACTGTCATCCCACCCGGCCATGGTAATACAGGGAGAGGACTCTGTCTGCCCGTAGGAGGGCTGCAGCTTCTCCATCCCCAGCTCCCTGCATATCTCCAGATACTCAGAGGGCGTCACAGGCGATCCGGCGATGATACCGCTTTTCAGAGAATCCAGTCTGTAATTTTTTCTCTCACGGTTTCTTACCAGCGCCAAAAACATTGTGGGAACCCCGCTCAGAACCGTACAGCGGCGCTTCTGTACCTGCTCCATGATCTCCTTTGACTTGCTGTGCTTTAGCAGATGAAGCTCTGCGCCTGCATGGATACCGCACAGAATGCCTGCTGTGATCCCGAAGCAATGGAACAGCGGAACCGGAATGCACATAATATCCCCTGATGTCCAATGCATGTTTTCAGACATTTCCAGAGAATTATTTACAAGGCTTCTGTGAGAAAGCATCACACCCTTAGGGCGGCTGGTCGTCCCTGAGGTAAAGAGAATACATGCCGTATCCTCTGTCTTCACCAGAGACTCTGCCTCTTCCAGAAGCTTCCTGTCCTCCTGCGGCAGTTCCCCCTCTGCATCCTTCTGCACCGCTCTTTCAAGCTTTACACACTTCGGACGGACGGAGAGCTGCTGCCAGTCCAAAGCTCCAAGAATTGTCTCAAAATGAGGATTTTCCCCGTCTTCTCCATAGAAAAGGAACTGGGCCTCTGATTCCGCCAGGACCTGGAGAAGCTCCTTTGCCTTGTAGGCTGTATTGACCAGCACTGCCACGGCGCCGATCTTGTGCAGCGCCAGCATGCATAGCACATATTCCGGTGAGTTGAGGCTCCAGATCGCTGCATGGGAGCCCCGGCGGATCCCCATTTTTATGTACCGGACAGCCAGATGATCCGAAAGCCGCTGTACCTGCTTCCACTGAAAACAGCGGCTTTCATCGCTGATCCCTCCTGATAAGGGTGTGAGAAAAGCCCTGTGCTCCAAACATTGTCCTATTGTCTGTTCAACCAGGTTCATGCTTCCTCCATCTTCTTTTCCTATCTACGGGATCCTACTTTCCAGTAAAGTTTCCGGGACGCTTCTCTCTGAAGGCTGCGATCGCCTCGTGGAAGTCATGGGAATTCATCATGTGATCCATAAAGCTGTTTTGCTCAACCATAAACTTATCAAAAAGCCTTGCATCCAGATTCCGGTTAAAGTTCTGCTTGAAAATACCTACAGCCCTGTAGCAGGAAGCTGCGATCTCATGGGCAAACTTATCTGCCTCGTCCCAAACCTCTTCCTTCGGAACAACCTTCATAACGGTTCCATACTGGTAAAGCTCCTCAGAGGTAACCGGATTGCCTGTGAAGGCCATCCATTTTGCCTTATGCATGGGAACCATCAGGTTTGCAAATACGCCTGCAGCAGGAATACCCAGCTTTACCTCCGGAATACCAAACTTTACGCCTGCGCCTGCAATAATAAAATCACTGGCAGCTGCAATGCACATGCCTGCGCCCATAGCTGCGCCCTGTACGGCACAGATCACAGGCTTCTTGCAGTTCCATACAGAGCTTGCCGCAAAGCCGCAGCACTCTGCGGAGTAGTTCGCCTTTGTTCTGGAGTCAAAGGAATCAAAAGCGCTGACATCATTGCCGCCGCAGAAGATCTTTCCGTTTGCACGTACTACAACGACGGCAACATCCTCGCGCTCTCCCAGCTCCAGCAGGGTATCGGCAAACTCAATATACATTTCATTAATAAATGCATTGGCAGGGCCTCTGTTCAGTGTAACGTACGCAATTTTATCCTTTACTTCCATTAAAACATTTGACATATCGAAACCTCCGTTCTCTTTTCTACTTTGTCTTTTCAAGAATATCCTTTAAGCCGCCCCATTCCTCTTGAAAGATTGCAGGATCCATCTTCTTAAGCTCCGGGGAAATGATGGGTTCAAAGTCCATATGTGCCAAAATATCTTTTTCCAGATCAATGCCCGGTGCGATCTCAATCAGCATAAGGCCCTTATCTGTCAGCTTAAATACGCCGCGCTCTGTAATGTACATTACCTGCTGGCCTGACTCCACTGCGTAATCGCCGCTGAAGGTTACCTGGCCCACCTGGGATACGAACTTTTTGAATTTACCCTCATTTACAATGTGGATCTCTCCGTCCTTAACCTCAGTCTGGAGCTTTCCTGCCATGAATGCGCCGCAGAAGATCACTTTCTTTGTAGGCTGGGTTATATCAATAAATCCGCCCGGTCCGTTGAACTTTGGTCCGAATTTACTTACATTCACATTTCCGTGTGCATCAGTCTCTGCAAGTCCTAAGAAGGCTGCTCCCAGACCGCCGCCGCAGTACCAGGTAAACTGCACATCCTCGTCTAAGAAGCATTCCGGATTCCAGCAGTTTCCAAATGCTTTTCCAGTGATCGCAACGCCGCCCACGGTGCCGGATTCACTTGTAAGCGTCATGTACTGCCCGCATTTTTCTTCATTTACAACAGAAGCAATGTTCTGCGGAATACCAATTCCTAAGTTGATGGTATCTCCTGCTGCCAGCTCCATGGCTGCGCGGCGGGCGATCACCTTGCTCTCGCTTAAGGGAAGCTTCGGGAACTCCGCCAGATCTGCCTTTACATTGCCAGCCATAGCTGGATTATAGGCAGATGCCTCATTCTGCTGATGGGTATGGATGTCCTCGTTGATCACCACATAATCGATGAAAATGCCCGGCACATGGACGGCTCTCGGATGGAGGCTGCCTGCAGCTGCCTTATACTTTGCCTGAGCGATCACAATGCCGCCGCATTTCTTTACTGCCATTGCAAGGGACAATGCCTCGCTGTTGATGCTCTCCTCATCAAAGGTCAGGTTTCCGTGAGTATCTACCGAGGTCCCGCGGATAACACCTACATTCAGCATTGGCTTCGGATAATATAAGTACTCTTCTCCCTCAAAATCGATTACCTTACAGATGTCCTCTGTGGAAATGGAATTCACCTTGCTGCCCTCAAGGCGCGGATCTGCGTAAGTCTTTAAGCCGATCTTTGTCATCAATCCCGGACGGCCGATCGCGATCTCATGGTACATATGGAGAATATTTCCCATTGGCCAGCAGTAAGCTTCGATCTTGTTTGCATTGCACAGCTCCATGATCTTGGGGGAGGCTCCTAAAAATCCACCGTTCCAACGCTTTAACATTCCCTCATGGGCCCAATGATCCCATCCATACTCCGTAATGGGGTTATTTCCCTGGTGAGCACCATAAAACAGGGTCAGATCCCGTGGCTCTCCTGTCTCCAGGAAACGCTCCTCTGTAGCCCGGATCACATCCTCGCACAATCCCATAAGGGCCATTCCGGCAGATGCAACGGTATCGCCATTTTTGATCAGGGCAGCCGCTTCCTTTGCTGTTACAAAACCTTTCATTTTGTCCTCCTTTTCCTTTACCAGCAGTCTCCTGCTCATAGTTTTGAACAATTTTTACTTTGTCAAATTTTTATCATATGTAAATATTATACAAAACTGCGCAGAAAACTCCTATTGTCCTTGTGTTGATTTTAACGGAACAAAAATGCTATTTTTTTGACAAATTGGTATTTTTGTGGTATTCTATTGCACAGTGGGGTACTTTTTTATGACAGAAAATCTTTTAACATACGAATGGCAGGCCATATCTCAGCTTGTTTACCGGATCAACCGGTGCAGAAACTATGAAGAATTTTCCAAAACAGTATTAGAGCAAATACGGACCATCATTCCATTTACTCAGGGAATGATCTTTAAGGCATCCCGTGTCAACCAGAAGATCGTATTGAGCCAAGCCAATGCGGTTCCTAAGCGGCCGGAGGAATACCTTTTGTTGGACAAATATATGAACGGCAACTATGAACCCAAATGGCTGAATTATCTCAACAGCCCATGGAGCTGCGTTTTCCGCTATTTTGATATTCTGCCCGACAAATCCTGGGAGGGTATGCCCCTATACCACGAGATCCTGCAGCCTCAGGAGCTTTATTATTCTATCTACATGACCTACGTCCACCGGGACCAGGCTCTGGGTGCCATTGCCATATGGAGGAAGAAGTCTGAGCAGGATTTTACAGAACGCGAATTATACATATTGGAAATGCTGAAGATCCATATTGAGCTGAAGTTTTTCTATCTGGCTAATTTTGTACTTGTTCCCGTACAGCAGGCAGACAGCAGTAAACGCACACCTATCGGAGAGTTTTCGGAAGCCCACGGCCTTACCAAACGCGAATTTGAGATCGTCCAACTCCTGAACAATGGAAAATCCCCTACTGATATATGCGGTCTTCTCTATATAAGCGATTCCACTCTGCGAAAGCATATTCACAACATTTACCAGAAGGTGGGCGTGAAAAACAGGGTGCAGCTTATACAGAAAATGAAAACTTCACAGACATGATATACCCAGAGGGCTTTTGTTACACAGAGAGCCCTGAAGAAATCATCTATAGAACAAAAAGGCCGGTCCAAATCATGGACTGACCTTTCTTTTTTACTCTTTGGTTTTTCTGTTTACTCCAGAGCGCGCTCTGCATTTTCCAGGCCTTATCGTCTTTGGCCGTTTCTTAGCACCTCCACGATCGCTTTCATCTTCGTTCTATCCTTTTTCCCATTTGTCTCCACAGCGCTGCTCACATCGATGCAGAAGGCTCCCTGGTCTGCGGCTTTCCTTATATTATCCATACAGATACCCCCAGCCAGAAAATAGGGCTTGGGGACCTTTGGTATCATGCTCCAGTCAAACTGCTGTCCGCTTCCGCCGTACTGCCCCTTTGTGAAGGTATCCAGGAGAAGATAATCACAGGGCAGGGCCTGGGCTTTTATGATATCCTCCCGGCTTCTGACCCGAACAGCCTTTATGATTGGCTTTGAAGTGCATTCCTTGATCCTCTTTATATAGTCCTCATCCTCGTCACCGTGCAGCTGGATCATATCAATAACCGGACTAATCCCACCTATCCCCTCTGAAAGAGCCAGTATTTCCTCAGGTAAGGCATTCACGAATACTCCTACTGCTTTTATCCGTCCATCCAGCATTTCTTTCAGCCTCGCCGCCCTCTCATAAGTCACCTGGCGGCTGCTCTTTGCAAAGACAAAGCCGATATAATCGGGTCCTATTTCATTTGCAGCCTCTATATCCTCTGGACGGCTTAGGCCGCAGATTTTTATCTTACAGGTTTCCCTATTCATGCCAGGCCTCCTGCTGCTGCCCGCAGCCTTTGCAGCATTTCCTTTTTATTTTCTGCCCTCATAAGGGTCTCCCCAATGAGCACTGCATCCACCTTTGCCTCAGCTAGGGCCTTTACATCCTCCGGTCCACGGATACCGCTTTCCGCCACAAAGACCGTATTCTTATCAACAAGCCTGCGCAGCCTTAAGGCATTGGAAAAATCCACCTCAAAGGTCTTCAAATTCCTGTTGTTGATCCCTATAATCGTGGCTCCTGCCTCTGCTGCCACTGAAACCTCTTCATCTGTATGGGCCTCCACCAGCTGTGACAGCCCCAGCTCCCGGCATATGCCGATGTAGCGCTTTAACTGCTCACCATTTAGCAGGGAACAGATGAGCAGCACTGCGGAGGCGCCTAACACCTTTGCCTCGTAGATCTGGTACTCATCAATGGTAAAATCCTTTCTCAAAAGTGGAAGATCCACTGCCCTGTGTATCTCCTCTAAATAGCTGTCATTTCCCAGGAAAAATTCCGGCTCCGTCAGCACAGACATTGCATCTGCCCCTGCCTCCTCATATTCTCTTGCAATGTCCACGTAGGGAAAATGAGGGGCGATCAATCCCTTTGAAGGGGATGCCTTTTTCGCCTCGCAGATAAAGGAGACGCCGGGACGCCTGAGAGCTGCCTCGAAGGGCAGAACCAGGCTGGCATTGGCTGTCTGGTTCTTCCCTGACCTGACTGCCTTTTCCTGCTCATCTTCTGGCCCGGCTGCCCTCTCCTCTGCAGCCCTTCCGTCCTTCTCCGCCAGTTCCAGGGCTTCCCGCCTTACCTGCTCCAGACTTTTTTTCTCCCTATGCTTCTCCACCCGCTTTCTCGTGGAAGCCGCGATCGTATCCAATATCATACTCTCTCTCCTGTTCTGTCCATAAATGCTTTCTATGAAAAACCGCTGCCGTAAGGCGGCATAATTTCAGGTATGCCAAGTGCGCCCGCCAGACCTTCGCGGTTCGATGGCTCGCCCGCCAGCCGGGCGCATGCAGGTTTTCTATGAAAGTCCTGCCTTTGCTTCCTGAGTTGCCCGGATAAATTCCTCCATCTTCTCCAGGGCCTTTCCTGACTCGATCAGCTCCTTTGCCGTTGCGATGCAGTCTTTTATGGTACAGTTATCAATTCCCAGATAAAGGCTTAAGGCCGCGTTTAACACCACCACATCCTTCTTCGGCCCTGTCAGGCTGCCGGAAAGGATCGCTTTTGTGATCTCTGCATTTTCCTCCGGTGTGCCTCCCACCAGGTCCTCCGGGCGGCAGGGTGTAAGACCCAGCTCCTCCGGTGTGATCTCATAGCTGGTCAGCTCCCCAAACCGTATCTCGCACACATGGGTTGGTCCCGTGAGTGTGGCTTCGTCCAGTCCGTCTCCACCGCATACGGCCATTCCTCTTGTAACTCCCAGATTTGACAGCACCTGGGCCAGCGGCTCCACCAAATCTCTGCTGTACACGCCAAGAAGCTGCATGGAAGCATTTGCCGGATTGGAAAGAGGCCCCAGAATATTAAAAATGCTTCTGATTCCGGTCTCCTTCCTCACAGGAGCTGCATATTTCAGAGAAGAGTGGTGGGCAGGTGCATAAAGGAAGCACATTCCCGTGTCCTCCAATACCTTTTCTGCCTGCTCTGCACTTAAGTCCAGGCAGGCTCCCAGGTGCTCCAGCACATCCGCAGCGCCGCTCCTGCTGGACACGCTTCTATTGCCGTGCTTTGCCACCCGGATGCCTCCTGCGGCAGCCACAAAGGCGCTGGTAGTAGAAATGTTGAAGGTTCCTGCCTCATCTCCTCCTGTTCCCACAATGTCCATGACCTCAAAGGGCGGTGTAAGCTTTACTGCCTTGTCACGCATAACAGCGGCGCAGGCTGTGATTTCCTCTATGGTTTCCCCCTTCATCCTAAGTGCGGTGATAAAAGCGGATATCTGTGCCTGTGTAGCCTCACCGCTCATAATTTCGTCCATAACCTGCTTTGTTGTATCATAGTCCAAATTTTTATTTTCTACCAACTGGTGGATTGCCTGCTTTATCATGATCATTCTCCTTTTTTATCACTGCTTTTTCGCTTTTATTTTTTGTTTGCTGTATTTTCCCGGAACGTGTCCAGGAGTTTGTCACTGATCTTCAGATTCCGGCCCTGATTTTCAGGAAGTTTGCAAGGATCTCCTTCCCCTGGGGCGTCAGGATGGATTCCGGGTGGAACTGGAGGCCATATATGGGATATTCCCTGTGCTGTACTGCCATGATCTCCCCTTCCTCACAATCTCTTGCGGTGATCTTAAGCTCCGCCGGAAGGTATTCCGGTACCGCCGCCAGGGAATGATAGCGGGCCGCCGGGATCTTAGAGGGAAGTCCTTCAAACAGCGGGCATTTCGTTCCTCCAACTCCTGTCTCCACCATGCTCTGCTTTCCATGCATCAGCTTTTTTGCATGTGCCACCTTGCCTCCAAAGGCCTCACAGATGCCCTGGTGGCCCAGGCACACTCCGAGGATAGGAAGCTTCCCTGCAAGCCTTACCACAGCCTCCTCCAGGATCCCTGCGTCCTTCGGATATCCCGGCCCCGGCGAAAGGACCAGATGGCTGGGAGCCATGGCTTCGATTTCTTCTACTGTGATTTTGTCATTCCGCACCACCCGGATATCAGGCTCCAGACTTCCCAGCATCTGCACCAGGTTGTAGGAAAAGCTGTCATAATTATCAATCAAAAGGATCATCTGTCATTTACCTCCCCTGCATTTATAATGGCCTGTATCACGGCTCCCGCTTTGTTGGCTGACTCCTGATATTCAGACTCCGGCACGCTGTCTGCCACAATGCCGCCTCCGGCCTGGACTGTCACCCTGCCATTCTGCTTCACCGCCATGCGGATGGCGATGCAGGTGTCCAGGTTTCCTGTAAAATCCAGATATCCCAAAGCGCCGCCGTACACGCCTCTTGGAACCTGCTCCAGCTCCTCAATGATCTCACAGGCCCTGATCTTCGGCGCTCCCGAAAGCGTTCCGGCGAGAAGAAGGGATTCTATGGCGGAGCAGCCATCGCATTCCGGCCTTATATCTCCTTCTACCTGGGAGCAGATGTGCATGATCTTAGAATACCGGTGGATCATCTGGTACTCCGTCACCTCCACAGAACCAAAGGAGGCGATCCTTCCAATATCATTTCTCCCCAGGTCTACCAGCATATTGTGTTCTGCCAGCTCCTTCTCATCTGCCAAAAGCTCTGCCTCCAGCTCCTTATCCAGCTCTTCTGTAGCTCCTCTGGGCCTGGAGCCTGCCACCGGGAAGGTGGTGAGGCGGCCATTTTCCAGGCGGATCAGAGTTTCCGGCGAGGTGCTTATGATCTCATCCCCGTCAATATTCATATACACCATATAGGGCGATGGGTTTGTCGTCCTTAAGACCCGGTAGGCATTTAACAGGCTTCCTTCATAGGGACTGGTAAACTGCCTGGAGATCACTGCCTGGAAAATGTCGCCGTCCAGGATATATTCCTTTGTCTTCTCCACAACCCTGCAATACTCATCCTTTGATACGTTGCAGGTGAAGTTTGGTTTTTCTGTAGAAGCCAGCTTTTTAAGAGGTGCAGAGTCGTTGATCAACGCTGTGATGGCCTCTATCTCCGCACAGGCCTTTCCGTATTCTCCCATAAGGAAGTCAAGTCCCGCTCCATGCCCCGGCTCTGCCCCGGCTTCCGTTCCAAGCTCCGCGCCCGTCCTGCGCCCGGTCTTCATATTCACTACGATCTCGATCTTCTGCTTCAGATGGTCATAGGCGATCACCTTGTCAAACAGCATCAGATCAAAGTCATTGGCATCTCCTCTGGTGATGTGAAGGGTGGGCTCTGCATACTCGATCATGGCATAGGAGAAATATCCCACAAAGCCTCCTGTAAATGGCGGCTGCCCTTTCAGCCTGGGAGATTTATATTTCTTTAAAATGTTCCTTAAGACATCATAGGGCTTATCTGTTTCCAAGGTCTTTGAGACAAAATCTTCTGTCCTGCTCTCAATAGAAACCTTTCCCTGCTTTAAGGTCACCCGCATAATGGGGTCATAGCCCAGAAAGGAATACCGTCCCCACTTTTCTCCTCCTTCAATGCTCTCTAACAGGTAGAACCGGCTGCTTCTCTCTGCGATCCGCCGCAGCAGTGTGATCGGCGTCACCACATCTGCATATACCTCACTGCACACAGGAATGATGTCATAGTTGTCTGCCAGCTTTAAAATCTCTTCACATGTGGGAACCATCATTGTAATATCCTCCATTTCCTAAAGTCAAATCTCCTAATATGACAAAAAGCTCTTGTCTCTGCCGGTTACATTTCTGTAATCAACAGGGACAAAAGCTTTTCACTTCTGCGGTACCACCCTGATTGGCGTTCTCTTATTCCTTTGATCCTGTGGAAGGCAGCCCAGCACCTCCATCTGGAAAATAAAAAGCATCAAGTCAAATAGTACCTGATGCTGTGTCATCGAACAAGATATTTTACGCCCGCTCTGCAACGCACCATCATGCGTTCTCCCTGGTAACGGTGGGATACCCGTCAATCTATACTCCCTTCGGTGTTCTCCTCCGGTTTCCCGATGCCCTCGCAGGTCCATTCAGACTCTATCCCAACGCTTCCTTACACCATCCGGAAGCTCTCTGCGCCTGGAAATACAACCTTACTTACTCCTGCTCAACGGTTTTCTATATCATACTGTCACTTTAACTCGCTGAATTTATTATAATCAGCCGGCCGGATTCTGTCAATCTTTTTTTCTTGAGCTACGCATTTTGCACCCATTTTGCATCACAGCTGCCGGAAGGACGGAAGAGGCCTGCCCAATTATTTTCAGCCCTCATCCGCCTCATAAGCATAAAGGATGGTCCGCCCATCACGGATCTCATAGCTGCAGGTAACGAAGGAGTACAGGCGGTGAATTTCTGCATCTTCAGAGGCCTTTGCCTGGGCTCCTGCAGTCATTTCTTTTATATAGAGCTCAAATTCATCCTCATTTTTAAAATGAATCTGCCTGCGGGCAGCATCAGGCGTGGTATAAAGAGCAGCCAATGCTTTCAGATGAACCATGCCCTCCGGGGTATAGATGTAAATATCCCTGTGTGTGTCAAAATAGTCCTGCTCTTTATATTGTGTAATGTCACTGAACATAATGCCATTTCTCATATGATGGCCGTAAAGGATGTTATGGAGGCTGGAAAAATCCTTCTTGTCCTCTGAATCAAGATAAATGGCTCCCGCTACACTTTTCGCTCCCCTCACATTTTTATGCAGATATTCCTCATTGTCCCTCCCCTGAAGGATAGGGTAATCAATACTGGTGCCCGGCACAATGATCCATCCCACCACATCGGGATTAACTGCCCGGAGGGCCTCGAAATCAATCGTTACTCCATCCGGATCCCAGGGCTCCTCTGCTCCTTCTCCCCTCTCCTGCTCTTTCTCCCTTAAAGCCTCTGCGCTCCATGTCCCCAGAGTTTCTTCCCCTTCTATTCCCGGCTCTGCCCCCGGTATCTCCTCCCTGATCCCGCGCACCTCGGACGCCAGACTCTCATAGTCCCTCTGCTCCTGCTCTCTGATCCAATATTCCCGGACAAGGCCTCCCAGCCCGGCTGCCATGCAGCAGAAGGCCAATATCGCTGTTAACTGCCAGATTCTTCTTCTCATATTTCCTCTTTCACCCCTTTTCTCACATACAGGAACACCGTTAACTATTGCAGCTTTTTCTCTTTTGCGCAGAATGCCGCCATACAACATATTCTGTCATACAGCGGCATATCCGTTCTATTTTTACTGCTCGTTCTTCTTTCTCGCCTTTCGGGCTGCCACTACAAACAGTGCAGCTCCTGCGATGGCGATTCCAAAAAAGATCTGGAATCTCACCGCACTGTCTCCTGTTCTGGGCAGCAATCCTATGATTGGAGGCACAGCAGGCTCTTCAGGAACACCGTCCGGAGCCGCCTGGACTACTCCCGGGCCGCCGTCCGCAGTGCTCACAGCTCTGTGGCCGCTGGAGCTTCCGCCGCCCCCGCCGCCTCCACCGCCTCCGCCGGAGTGACTGCCTCCCGGAGTGGTAATGGGTTCACATTTTGTCACTGAAACCACATCATAGACCCAATTGCCTGCTTCCACATCTATCACAGGAAGTGTTGTTAAAAATGGGCTGATGACAACATTGTCAGATGAGCCCCGGCTCTGGCAAACCAGATACAAGCCATTGTCAAGACCTGTAAATGTCAGCCTGCCGGATGCAGTAGCCTGGGTGCTAATGGCAGCCGGCCCCCGCTCTTTTGCATAGGACTCCAGCTTCCTGGCAGCCTCCAAAGCTCCTGATGCCGTGGTTTCATCAATATTTGCCCCAGAAGGAGCATATTCGTCGGTAAGCACATATTTCCCTGTACTTCCGTCCCACTGCCCTACCTGGTAAAGAGAAATGGTGGCCCTCCTGCTCTCTGCCTCCAGATCGATCGTCAGAGATATCTTCCGCGATACATCAATTCCCGCATTCTCTGCGCCCAACACTGCCTGGCAAAGACAGATGGATGTCAGCAGCACTGCTGCCAGAAAAGCCGCCACCCTGTTTTTTCTGTTTATTTTCTTCATGGCTTCCTTCTTTCTTCGATCTTATCCGCCCCGGCCCGCTTCCCTTTCCCGGACTTCTTTCCTGGTATCAGAAGTCCCAGAAGGATTGCGATGGCAAATGCCGCCGCTCCAAACAGGATCCACTGCTGCGTGCTGAAGGCCCTGCCCCGGCTCTCCTCCCGGGGAATATCGCTTTTTCCCGGCGCCGGCTTCACTGGCGCCTTTTCCTCATAGTTTCCATCATAAGGAATCCTTGTGCCCCGGACCAGCATCCGGTGGCTGTTGATACCATAGGGAGTACAGGTGATCAGAGTTACGTAATCCTGTCCTTCCTCAATAGAAAGGCTGTCAAGCTCCGAAGGGAGCACGACCTGGATCTGATCGATCTCATACTCCAGGATATCCCCTAAAACCTTGATATAGAACACGTCTCCTGTTTCCAGACGATCCAAATCTGTAAACAGCTTCGCTGACGGGAGACCCCTGTGTCCTGTGATCAGGGCATGGGTGCTCTCCCCTCCTATGGGGAGGGAGGAACCCATATAATGGCCTGCTGCTACCTGGAGAACGCCTTCATCTGTGCCGTGGTAGATGGGAAGCTGCACACCGATGGAGGGAATTTGGATGACAGCCATGATCCCATTGCCGCCCACATTGAGAAGCCCCTCATAGGGACTGTCTTCCCGCTCCTGCTCCGCTGCAACTGCTGTTCCCAGATTACCCAGTCCGGCAAGATACCCATTATAGACCTCTGCCTCCTGAAGCTCTCTGCCATAATCTTCCTCCGGCAGCTCCTCTACCAACCTGTCATAGGCGGCGATAGCCCTGGAAGCATGCCTCTCATTGATATAATCGCTGACCGTCGGATATAGAAGAACAGAGAGGCCTGTCAGAAAAATGATGGCAATTATAATAGCCGATATGCGTTTTCTCATGCAGCCTCTCTTCTCCCTTCCCTCCAAAGCGCTGTTTCACGCCCGGATAATCAATAATCAGTCGTTCTTTCTTCCTCTCACTACAAAGAATACAGCACCTGCCATCAGGATAATACCGACAGCGTAGAATACGGTTGTGCCGATACCGCCGGTGGAGGGAAGAAGGGCTCCTGTCTTGTTCAGAATGTCAACGCTGTCTGCTGCTACGCTATTTCCTTCCGCATTCTTTACTTCCGTAGTTCCGTCATCTTTAATTGTAAATTCAACCGGAGCCTCTAACTTATTGTAGCCATTTGGAGCCGTTATCTCCTCCAGCTTATAGTTTCCGGCAGCCAGGCCATATACAGTAAATTTGCCATCCGCAGCAGTAGTGATCCTCTCCCTGGAGGCAGTCTCACTGTTAAGAGCCACGCGGTATGTATTTTCAGTTTCTGCCTCTACAACACGAATCCCTGTGCCGTCAGCCTTTTCCAGCTTGAATACTGCACCTGCCAGGCCGGTCTCAACATTATTTTTAAGAGCATATTTGAATACATCTACATCAAAGGTATTCGTTGTGGTCTGGCTTCCGGCAGTGGTATGCTGATCATCTCCATAATCCAATTCAGCTGTGTTTGTATCGGATTTACCGACAACCGCATTTTCGTTTAATACTGCATTATAGGTTACAACAAGTTCTGTATCCTCATCAATTTTCTTCAGGAAGTCCTCGCTGAAGCTGATCTCAAATGTACATCTATCAGCAAGAGCATTTCCCTCAGAATCTTTTGTTGCCACAGTATAGTCTTGGCCCTTTGTTGCACCTTCAATCTCAATACTGTCTTCATTCAGAGTAAGGCCATCTGTCATTGTATCGTGCATTACATAATTCTCTGCTCCGGCCTTTGCTGTAATTGTAACTTTAAAGTAAACAGTATCGCCAATGGAGGCAGAATTTTCTTCGCCTTTTCCAATAGCATTTCCATCCTTATCCACAAGCTCCTTATCAATAACAGGGACACCGCCGTTCTTATCTTTAATGGAAATGGTAGGCTTTGTAGTGTCCAGGCCGCAGAGTGCTCCGACTGTAGAATCCACCAGATAGTAGCCCAGATCGAGACCTGTAAATGCAACCTCTCCATCTGCTGCTGGTGCTTTTGTAGCAACAGGGTCAATCTTCGTAGCCTCTGCCTTTGCGTAAGCTATGGCAAGCTTCGCAAATTCGGCGGCACCTGCATCGTTATTTTTTGCTTCCACCCAGGTCACATAGCCCTGATCATCCACATTGACATATTCGCCCTTAATGCTGTCCTGGTTAATAAAATTGGTCCAGCTGGAATTTACTTTATAGGCATAAGCTCCACTTTCGGCATTATAGCTTTCCAGATCAAAGATCCTGTAAACAGAATACGTCTGACCTGCAAGTCCATTCTCGATCTTAATACTTCCCTCGCCTGCTGCAAATACGGTTGCCGACATTGCCAATACCATGACGACCGTTAATAAAATACTTAAAACTTTTTTCAACTTTTTCATTCCCTTTGCTTCCTTTCTGCTTCTTGATTGCTGTTATTTTGCAAGATCCTCCCTAAAAGACCTCTGATTTGTTTCCCTCCTTTTCTCTTTCCCTTCATTTTTTATGTCTCCCGCGGAGGTCTTTGCCTCCGCAGATCAACATTTTTCTTAAATCTCCTGCCTGCGCCGGAAATATTTCATAATATCAAACCCGGCCAATGCTGCCGAAACTGTAATCATTGTCCAGCCGGCGCCCTTAAGGAACTCTGTACCAGGGCCTCCTGTCTCCGGGAGCTCAGTGCCTTTGTAATTGATTATTTCGTAGCTGGATCCCTCGACTGGCTCTCCATTCACCTTATACACATATGTACCACTGTCCCAACTTACCTCAAGCTGGATATCCGATACTATTTGATATCCCGGAGCCGTATTGGTCTCAACAATTACATACCTGCCATCAAACAGGTTATCAAAACAAACCAGACCACTTGTTTTGTCGACTGCTATCGGAGATGACAGCATAGTATCTGTCTCTGCATAGTTCCAATCCTGGTTCGCCTTATATATCTGGAATTTTACCTTGCTATAATTCTCATTAGGAAGGGAAATATCCTCCAATTTCTTTGATATTTCAAAGGTTCCTGTCTTCAGGGTATTGGTAATTTCATTCCCTGTCTGACTTGCTTCGTACCGATCCGAAGGATCAATTACTTCCTTAACAGAATAAGTAATCGGATAGTCGCCTTCATACTCTGGTAAACCAAGATACTCCCATTTCCATTCATTATCGCTTACGATAGTCCATGTGGGGCTTACTCCAGTTACCACCGAGCTTTGCCCGTTAACCGTTTTCGTAAGCTCTAGCGGAACTCCTGTGCTTATCTCAGGGCGGGTCCCATGCTCATTGCTACCATCGCTCCATATCTTTGTACCGGAAAGGGTGGAAAGCTTGTTCTGCCATATTGCATATAAAGTTACATCATGATCCGGCATTTTAATAGTTGTCGGTTCTTGCCCCTTGATATATATAGGCGTTGCGGCATCCTTATTCTCATCCCATCCAAGGAATTCATATCCCGATCTTGTCGGAATTTTCTCAAAATTGATATCTACGTCTGTGCCCTCTGCATATTCATTGCTTCCAGGTACATTAATAGAGCCTCCATTAGGGTCATATTTGAGTTCATATTTATTCTTATCACGGATAACGCCGTCTACGTTCCATAGAGTTGTACCATCTGTTCCAGCTTTTCGGAATTTAATTACATACCAGACAATTTCCTGAGTATCTGGATCAAACTCAACATTATATTTGCTCAGCACCTCCTGTATCTGTTTATCTGTTGGAACTTCCTGCAGATTTTGGGCCACCTTCTCAAGATCATTATTAACAGCTACCGGCGTTTTCAATTTGCCATGGAGTTCATACTGCTGCTCACCCGCGTCTGTATCGCTAGGGTAATAAAACTTCTGTCCATAGCCCCCTGGTTCATATTGAATTTCTCCATCCTTCCGGATGTAGAAATACGCCGTATTATTATCTTTCCCATTTGGATCAAACCAGATAGCGTACAGCCTCGTTCCACTCTTAATGATACTTTCATCTGGCTCGATACCTGCAATATAAACCTTTCCCTGACCCGAAGAATCCGTTGACCATCCTGCAAATATCCACTCATCCTTGTGAGAAATTCCAATTTCCTCCGGCTCTGGCAGTGTGCGGTTCCCATCTGTCATATTTCTCTCAACAGGGGCTCCGATTCCTCCTTGAGCTGTGTTGGGATCAAAAATCACTGTAGAATTATCTTTCTTAAACCAGAAGTAGGCCTCTGTGATCGGATTGGAGTAAGAAGGGATTCCCAACCATCCAGTCGTTTTTGTAAGATAAAGCCCATTACTGCCTCCGCTGGATACGTAATAAAATTCAGTAAAAGGCTTATTCCCAGCCTTATCTGTTGTCGCTTTTTCAAAGACATATCCGGGCAGTCCCTTCACTATCTCGGCTGCGATCGTCTCTACAGAATAGCTGTTTCCGCTGCTTACATTACTGTAGGTATATCTATTATCCTCCCCTATTTCGGTTCCAGCTGTATCTACAACATGAATGCTAAGTGTGCTGCTGTTCCAATTGTTACGCTTGAATACTACCGTATAGGTTGAAAAATGCTGGGCATCAAATGCAATCTCTGTAATATTCTCCTCTCCAGGCACACTCACAGTCTCTGTCATCCGATCAAGCTCTGACACCTCGCCGGAAGCGATCTCTTCGTTTCTCACATCTGCATCCGTATCAAGATGCATGATCTCAACGCTGTCGGCCTCCTTACTCTTTTCCTCAATAGGCGCACCTGTAAATGACACATTTACATATCCGTTATTGCTCCAGCTGTCATCCAGCTTATTGCCGTCTGCGTCATAAAGGGTAATATCATAGGCAAGTACGGAAGTTACCTCTGTGCTCTCAGCTTCGGTATTTTCCTGTTCCACTTTTTCTTTAACCGCTTCTTCAACATGGCTGGTAACCTCTTCAACCACGGCTTTTGTTCCCTCTGGAAGGATTCCCTCCTCTGTAGAAACAGTTACGGTCACTCCGTTTATGGTCTTCGCATAGTGGAAGGCCGGATGGGTCCCCGGCACAATTTCCTCCAGGAAGATCTCTACCTCCTGATCCTCCAGAACCTCCGGGATCTGATAATAGACAGCATCTGTCCGGAATGTGCCAGAAGATCCGGCAGAGGAAGAGCCCGTGTTCGCATCAACGGCGTCGGAAGGCGTTGCGTTGGAGTAAACGGCCTCGGAAGGCGTTGCGTTGGAGTAAACATTCTCAAACGGAGTTTCTGTTATAATATCCTCTACCTCGATCTCTTCCAGCTCTTCACCATTAGCAGTTACCTCCATAACGGCATATCCGGCCTGGGGCACAATGCCAAAGGCCACTTGGGCCCCGTCCCTTACAAGCTTCGGCGCTTTCACAAGCTCTGCGCTGCCAACGGGATCGATCAGATAGTCGATGATGTGGGCTTCTGCCTCCAGGTACTCTTTATCGAGCCCCAGCTGGGAAAATGTTACTGTAAATGCACGGGCCGTCACCGTCTGATCCAGAGCTGCCAGATTGTATGTCTCGCCAGTCAGAATTCCTCTGCGGTCAAAGGAAACCTCCTCCTCCAGCTCTACCTTTACATCGGGATGTGCTACTGCATCACCAGTGTATGATAAATCTGCCGGTCTGGCCGTGGACTGATCTGTCCCGCTCTCATCTGGAGCTTCCCCACTCTCGGAAGCTGCTCCTGGCTCCTGATTGCTTGTATTTCCTGTCTCTGTCTCTTCGCTTTCTGTTCCAGGCTCTGAGGAGTCCCCAGGCTTTGTCTCAGGCTCAAACTCCGCTTCTGTTTCAGGTTCGGACGCTGCGTCTCCTCCAGTTTCCGCCTCTGTCTCCTTCCCGGTTCCAGCCCCTGTTTCTTCTGCAGGCTCTTCTTCCGTCTCCTCCTCTGGTTCTACATCTGTCTCTTCCTCAGATTCTGCTTCTGTTTCGTATTCTTCCTCTGCTGCTTCCTTTTCATCCTCCGCCAGCTCTACCATCGTGTCTGCACTTACAGCCAGCAAACGGATGGGCTTTAAGGACATGGACAGCTGTGAACCTTCTTCATTTGAGCCGCTGTCTTCACTGGCATCGCTGCCTCCGTCAGAAGTTCCGCTGTCTCCGCTGCTTCCTTCTCCGGATGTGCTACTATCTCCGGACTCACTGCTTTCTCCGCTTGCGCCTCCGTCTCCAGTCTCGCTGCTTCCTTCGGATGTACCACTGTCTCCGGTCTCACCGCTTCCTCCAGCTGCTTCACTGTCTCCGGTCTCGCCGCTTCCTTCGCTTACTCCTCCGTCTCCGATCTCGCCGCTTCCTTCGCTTACTCCTCCGGCTTCAGTCCCACTGCCAGAATCCTCTATACTGCCGGAATTACCGCCTGCAGATCCTTCTGTCCCAGATGCACCGGAATCTCCTGCCTGGCTTCCGCCATTCTCTGGGTTCGAGTCCGGCTTATCTGAAACTTCTCCCTTTTCTCCTTCCTCTGGAGTTCCATCCGAAGGTTCTAAGCCTGCATTGCCTTCCTGACCGGAGGAGGTCTCATTTGTCTCTCCGGGCAGTACGCCTGCTTCTGTTTCATTTCCAGCAGAACCGCCAGGATTGCTTCCTGCTTCCGCAGCCCCTGTTTCTGTAATCCCTGTTCCAGCGCTTAAGCTTCCGCTTCCTGCTCCCGGTCCTCTGCTTCCGCTCCCGGCGCTTCCGGTATTTCCTCTGACCGTCCCGTCTTTTTCTCCGAAAACAGTCTCATAGGCCTTGAGGGTACAATTTCCGGACACAAGTCCATCAATATTAACTCTGCCCGACACTGCCTCCTCACCGCCATTTACATAGAGGAAAATCAGCTCCTCCTCACCTGTGAGAGCGTAGGTTTCCGGATCCGCGTCCTCTGCTATGCGCAGGAACACCCTCAAATCAATGTCATCCACCTCATAGGTTCTCGTGTATTCCGGAAAAATCTCGTAAAGCCTTCCATCTGCTGCAAATAGCTGTTCATACTTGTTCAACAGACTCTTATCCTTACATTCAAATTCCAGCGACTCCTCCATTGGCTGTCCGCTATCCAGCGCCTCTGCTGCCGCCAGCTTGAGATCATCCGCGTGAATGCAGAACTCCTCCTTCATGGCTGCCTGGCCGCCAAAGACATCAAACATGGAATTGTTCACGCTTCCAAACAGCAGCGATACCAGCAGCAGATAAGTTCCTATCACCTTCATGCGCTTTCGCAGCGGCGTTCTGGGCTTTTTATGGCTCATGCCCTTTGCCCCTCTTTTCTGCTCCATAGCTTCCCCTCCTTTTTCCATTTCTTTTTTCACTCTTTCACATGTATTCACGCCTGTTTATATCAACGCTCCCGGCGTGTATGGAAGCCAGAGATGATCTCTCTGTCAAATACCTCAGGAGCTGTCATTCTCTCCTGCTGTCCCATACTTCTGCAACATCGGATCATACAGCTCTGCTTCTGCCCGCCTCCTTGCCTCCACTGCATCTTCATACCGGATAAAGGTTCCGAGATTATAGACCTTTCCCTGAAAGCCGATCAAAGCCCTCCAACGGTCATTTTCTCTCCGGTAGACACCCCGTTGGCCGCTGGTATTATTGGCCGTATTCCTGCGGCTGGCTATGCGCTCCAGACAGGTGCCCTCCACAAAATGGATGGCCTTCTTCATATTGAGCTTGCGTATTTCCGCCTGCAGGCAGCCGCAGCTTTTGGTATTGCCGGAGCACAGATTCTCCTTCTGACAGACAATATGATTTCCACAGTCACAGAGGCATTCCCAGTAGTCCTTTCCTACTTTTCCCTCTGCCGGTCTTATGGCTACCAGGCGTCCAAAACGCTTTCCTCTCAGATCCAGCCGTTTTTCTTTGGGCAGATCTCTCCGGTAACAGCCACAGCTTTTTGTATGCCCTCCTTTCAGGTGGGATTCTTCTACCACGGTCTCGTTTCCGCAGTCACAGAGACACCGCCAATATCGCCGCTTTGTGTTCTCCCTCTCTTCCTGTTCTATCACCATCAAACGGTTGAACCGCCGTCCTCTCAGATCCTCACTCATTCGCATTTCCCCTTGTTTGCGACATAATGTAGATTATGTCCCGTAAAAAGAGCCTAAATTGCGGGGAATCCGGTTTAACACGTCACGGACGTATTTTGCCGGATCCCCCGCAATAAAAAAAGGGCTGCTAAAGCAGCCTCCAGACTGTAGACAAAGTTGGTGCTAGTTGATTACGCCCAGCACCACTTTTCTTT
>NZ_JAJCIC010000045.1 GCF_020554865.1 Lacrimispora sp. 210928-DFI.3.58 | reverse complement strand
TCTGGATTGTGCTTTTCCTTTCTTTTTGTTCCCTTTAATTAGCCATAAACTGCTTGACGCCCTGCGACTTCGCTTATGTGTGATAAAGAAGTAATAGAAGTGTAAAAAATTTTGCCGTTCCTATCCGGCACATGAGGTATGTCGGATAGGTCGGGCGGTTAGGTGTCGGGCAGTTCTACCTTGCCGACAAAAGAATAATAGATTTCGATTTCCTGTCTGCGTAACTTGCCCCGGCGTTTCCCGTCAAGGGCAACGCTTTCATGGACAACGATTTTCTCCACAAACTCCCGCAGCAGAGTAGGGGTAAGTTCTTCAATGGTAGTGTGCCTGCGTACCACATTCATAAACTTTTCAGCGTTTGCGGTGGCTTCCTGCGCTTTGGAAAGTTCTTCCCGCAGTCTGGCGGCACGTTCTTTCAGTTCTTTCTGCTCGGCTTCATAGTCTGCCGACAGCTCTGTGAAACGCTCGTCCGATATGCGCCCGGTTACGCTGTCCTCATACAGCCGCTTGAAGATAGCAGATAACTCGGCTATGCGTTTCTCGGCGGCTTCCAGCTCCTTTTTCTTGGCGGCGTTCCTGCGTCTGTCCCCGTCCTCTTTCTGCTCGATTAAAAGCTTCATAAACCGGGCTTCATGCTTTGCCGCATAGCTGGTAACTTTCCGCAGATTGGAGAGTACGCCAGCGGTCAAAAGGTCGGTACGGATAAAGTGCGCCGTACAGTCGGCGGTGCGTTTCTTGTAGCTTCCGCAGATATAACAGTCCTGCTTGCGCTTGTCCGTCTGGTATCGCTGCTGGTACATCACGCTGCCGCAGTCGGCACAAAAGAGTATGCCGGAGAACAAGCCCACTTCGTCATAACGGTTGGGGCGTTTGCGCTGCTTGCGTAACTCCTGCACCCGTTCCCACGTTTCCCGGTCAATGATAGGCTCATGGTGGTTCTCAAAAACCGCCTGCTTTTCCGGGGGATTTTCTATGCTGTGTTTCAGCTTGTAGGACGGCTTCTCGGTCTTAAAGTTTACCAGACAGCCCGTATATTCCCGGTTTTCCAGCAGATGAACCACGGTATTGGTCGCCCACTTGCACTCATAGCCGGGGTGGTAGCGGCGGGTGCTTCCCGTCCTGCGGTATTCCAGTGTCCCCGGCGTGGGGATTTGCTGCTCGGTCAGCATACGGGCTATCTTGGTCGGACCGTTCCCGGCAAGGCAAAGGCTGTAAATCTGCCGTACCACCGGGGCGGCTTCCTCGTCAATGATGAAATTTTCGTCCTCGTCCATGAGGTAGCCATAGACGGGCTTGCTTGTGATGGGCTTTCCACTCATGCCCTTAGAGCGTTTTACTGCCTTGATTTTCTTGCTCGTATCTCTCACCAGCCATTCGTTAAAAATGTTCCGCAGCGGGGCAAAATCATTTTCCCCCTGTGCGCTGTCCACTCCGTCATTGATAGCGATGAAGCGGACACCTTTCTGTGGAAAAATCATTTCCGTATACATTCCCACCTGTAAGTAGTTTCGCCCTAACCTCGACATATCCTTGACGATAACTGTCCCGACTTTCCCGGCTTCAATGTCTGCAAGCATGGCTTGAAATCCGGGTCTTTGAAAGTTCGCCCCGGAATAACCGTCGTCGGTGTACCAGCGCAGATTAGAAAATCCATTCTGTTTGGCATAGGTTTCCAAAATCCTCTTTTGGTTGGAAATGGAATTGCTCTCGCCTTGCAGCTCGTCCTCATGGGACAGTCTTGGGTAAAGGGCGGTAATGAGTTGCTGGGTGGTCTGTCTTAACATAAATTCCTCCGTTTCCGACAGCCAGCCCCACTATTCCGTACCTTGATTGTACCACATGGGGCGGCTGTCTGTATAGCGGCAAAAGCGTCAAATCTGCTTCTTTACGGTCGGTAAAAATGACGGTTTTTCAATCAGGCTTATCACAGGTCAAATATCCGGCGGCGGCTTCTGCTTCCAGCACTTTCATCATCTTGTCAGCGGCGGTGTCGGTCGCCCCCTCCTTGAAAAAGCCAGACACCACAAGGATTGTGTTGCCTATCCTCGTTTCGGTCACGCAGTCCGGGCGGCGGGCAGGGCGTTTGTTTCTCTGGGTGTCGGTCATAGGCAAATCTCCTTTCCGGCAAGCAGCCGTTTCAGCTGTTCCATTTTCCCCTGTGCGGCGGCTTTCCTCAAATTCTCCCCGGTAAAGCAGAGAGGGGAACACATTTCAAGCAGGCGGTCATAAATGCGGGCGTGGGCGGTGTCCTCCGGGTGCTGCAATTCCTCCAGCGTGAGGTTGGTCGTCACAATCAGCGGCTTCCTGCTCCGGTAGCGGCTGTCAATCACGTTGTAGACCTGTTCCAGACCGTATTCTGTGCCACGCTCCATTCCAAAATCGTCAATGATGAGCAGGGGGAAGCTGCAAAGGCGGGAAATATATTCGTTCCTGCCCGCAAAGCTGGCGGCAAGGTCATTGAGTATCGTTGCAAAGTTTGTCATGCACACCGGGACTTCCTGCTCCATGAGGGCGTTTGCAATACACCCGGCAAAATAGCTTTTTCCAGTGCCTACCCTGCCCCACAAGAGCAGCCCGTAGTTCCCGTCCTTTATCTGTTCCCAGCGTTCCACATATCCGGCGGCGCTCTTCATCTGCGGGCAGCTTCCGTTATCGTTGTCAAATGTCCAGTCCTGCATGGTCTTGTCTGTAAAGCCCTGCCGTTTCAGTCGTTCCACCGTTTCAAGGTGGCTGCGCTGCTTCTCGGCGGCTTCCCGTTCCTTACGGGCTGCCCGCTGGCAGTCGCACTCTGACGGGTGGCGGTCACGCCCGAAAAAGGTCTTGCCCTCCGGGAAATAGGCTTCTTTGGGTTTCCGGCATTTGCCGCAGTATAAAAGCCCGTCCTCCCCGGTGTAATCCTCCGGCTCGGCTGTGGTGTCGGTCATAGGCAGTATGGTGTTGTGGATTGTATCGGTCATAGGCTTTCTCCCTCCTTGAATGAATAGTCCGGTATGCCTTTCTTTGGCTTCTCTTTGGCAGCGTCCTCCTGCGCCCACTTGTAAATGGTGGCTGCATGGTTCTGGTACTGCTTCCCAGTGGAAGCGATATGGCAGGAAAGGCGGTCAAGGTAATACTCCCACTTGCCGGGGAAGTCCTGTTCCAGCTCCATAAGTTCTGCGTCAGAAAGGAATACGTTTTTATATCTGCCATAAGCGGCGGGGGGCTGCCCCTCACTCGCTCTTTTTGTTTGGCTCTCTATTAGGTTGTTTATATTAGTTTGGTTAGGGGACGGTTTTCCGTCCGTCATAAGGTCAGTTTTCCGGCTGTCAGTTGGTCGGTTTCCCGCCCTTATGAGGGTCGGTTTTTTGTCCGTCAGTTGGTCGGAAAACTGTACCACTGGGATAGGCGGCACTTTCACATACAGACGGTTGGCGGCAGAAAAGCCCATCCGTCTGCGCTCCAGCAGCCCGGCAGCATCCAGTTCGTTCAGTGCGCCCTTTATGGTGGTGCAGCCTTTATCCAGCATTTCCGCTATCTCTGCTATGGGGTAGACAATGTATGTCCGTCCTTCGCTGTCCTGCCAGCCGTTCTTCTGCGAAAGGGTGGAGCGGTCTAACAGCAGCGCATATAGTAGCTTGGCGGTGTGGGATATGTCCATTTTCAGCAGGAAACGGGGGTAAGGCAGGTAAGCGGGCAGCTCCGTTTCTGCGGTCATATAATCAGCGATAGGGTTCACCTCCTTGTGGTGTCTGTCTGTGGGTTCTGTTACGCTTTTAGAGGGCGTTTTTAAGGGAAAAGGATAAATGTATCACGCACCCTTTGACACCCTCCTAAAAACCCTTGATTTATGCGGGTTTGAAATGCCCTAAAGCGTGACATTTCTCCCTTTGTTTCCGCTTCCGTCTGGCGGCGTTTATCCGCTTCATGCGTCCGGCGCAGTCCGGGCAGTATTTCCCCCGGTTGGATTTTGGGAAGAAGAACGCCCCGCAGACAGCGCAGCGTTTCCGGCTTCCCCGGCGCATGAGGGCGGCTTCCAGTGCTTCATTAAGGGGCAGGACAGCGGCAGTAAACCAGCGGCAGAGCAGCGAATAGCTGATACTCTGTACACACACGCAAGGCTCGCCGTCCTCCAACAGCAGGCAGTTCCCGCTGTCATAGTTGCAGCACTCATGCACAAGGCGGCGGGCTACACGGTACTGGCGGTAGTCCATGCGGGGGATATTACCGTTCATGGCTCTGCTCCTTTCTGCGCTGCGGCTCGCTCCGGCGTAAAATCTGGTCGATATTGCCCTTGACAGTCTGTAAGCGGCGGTATTCCTCCCGTTTTGCCCGGTAATCGTTGTAGCCGCTGTTTTTCTCTTTGATAAGGGTTTCAATCTCTGCTTGCAGGGCTTTATAGCTCGGCAGCTTGGAAATGCCGTTCTCCCTGAAATAGCGGGCGGCTGCGTCTGCTATGATAAAGTCGCTTTCGTGCTTCTGTCGGTAGGCTGCTTTTGCTTTGGCGTTTTTCTGCTGTTTCAGCCCGTCCCGGACAGGGCGGGTCTTGGAATAGGCAAGCACCTGCCGTTGCAGCTCCTTTTTCCCGTTCAGCGTCTTTTCCACCTGCTTCTGCTCTGTAAGGCTTTCCTGCATGGCGGCATAGGCGGCAGAACAGGCTTCGTCCAGTTCCTCCGGGGAGGAAAAGCCGTACTGCTGATAGGCGGTAACGGTAGCTGCCATCTGCTTTAGGTTGTGCTTTGCCGCCCAGCGGTCATAGCCCACGCCCTTGCCCTCGGCTCGCTTGGCTTCCCGGTCAACCATGCGCTGCAAGGTGTTGTCTGCCGGGGTGGTTTTTGTGGTTTTTTCCCCTTGTGACGGCTTTTTAACTGCGGCAGGGTATTCGGGTATGCCTTTGGTCTGTTCGGCGGCTCTGTGGGCGTTCTGCGTGAGCAGGGCAAGGACAGCAGCCTTGTCAAAATCGTCCCCCAGCTTCCGGGCTGTGATAGGCTTTGTCCTGTCCGGCGTGAGGTAGGAAAGCCGCCCCCGGCTCTCCTTGACGGTCACACCCTCCCGCAGCAAAAGGGAAGAAAACTCGTCAAAGCTGCCAGCTTGGGAAAGTGCCTGCCGTATCGTCCGGCGCAGCTTCGCCTTGTCCGTTTCAAACTTGGTGGGCTTGGTCGGCTGTCCTGCGGCTTCTCTGACAGCGTTCTCTTTATCAAGGGCAAGCTGCCCTTTCTTTGCCGCCCAGTATTCCCGTTCGGTTATCCGTTCCTTGCTGCCGTTCAAGAGGTCGATTTGGTAAAGCCCCTCCCGGTGGCACATCTCCATGACTTCGCTCTTGAAATATTCCATAGCGGCATTGGTGCAGCGGTGCTTGCAGCCCTCCCGTGTGTCGGCTGGTCTGTCCATGTAGGGCAGAAGCGGGACTTCGTAAATCCGCAGGGAGTTGATGACGATATGCACATGGATATTGCCGCTGTGGTTATGCCCGTCCGGGTGGGTGCAGACTAAGGCTTGGTGTCCGGGGAAATGCTCCTTGCAGAACTGCTCTCCCAGCTCCTGCGCCCGGTCTACGGTCAAGCCATTGTCTGTCCCGTCCCGTGGGTCAAAGCTGATGATATAGTGGTGGCTTTTCACATCTTCCCGTTTTTGGTTTTTCTCATAGCGGAGATTGGCTCGCATACAGGCAACAGCGAAATCCTCGCCCCCGCAGTTGAGGGAAGAAATGCGGTAATCCTCCCTCGGTATCAGCCGCCCGTTTTCATCAAGGGTGGGCTTCATGGTAAACTCGTCATGCTCAAATGTGAGATAGGCTTCCGCTGCGCCATAGTCGGCATTTTTAGAGCTGATATGTTTGAATGTTGCCAACAGCGTCACCCACTTTCTGCAAGACTTCAAACTTTAGGGCAGCAAGGTCGGAAACCGCCGCCCGTACCTCCCCGGCAAGCTGCGGGTAGGGGCTGTGCCACTCGTTCAGCGTCCGGGCTATCTGGTTTAAGTTGCCGCCGATCCTGCCGTATTCGGCGGTCAGCTTCCCGACAGCGGCAAGCAGCTCGTCGTTGACGGGGGAAACGGTTATGATGGGGCGTATGGCTGCCCCGGTTATAGCTTGCCGGATAAACTCGGCTTGGCTCATATTGCAAGCAGAAAGCCGCTGGGCAAACTCGGCGTATTCTTCCTCGGTCATGCGTGTTTTGACTACCCGGCTGCGGTGCGGTGTGTTGTATCGTTTCATAGGTGGTTGACCTCCTTTCTGTGTGTGGTGTCCTCTCACTAATAGGAGAAAAACAGGGTGTGAAGCGGAACTGTTTTTGAAAAATCCGAAAAAATATTTTGAGGGATTTTTAAGCGGCGTAAGCCGCATAAGCAGGGTTTGGGGAAGGCACTCCCCAACAAGATTCCCGCAGGGGCAAAATGAGCGAAAAGCGAATTTTGGCACCTCGGTAGAATCTTGCTCTAAGAAACTGCCGGACTGCCGTTCACTTGCTACTGCCACTTTTTCGGGAAATCTATAACCAGCTTTTTTATAAAAGGCTGCGGGCGGCGTTCTCCCCTTACTCCCTACAACACCGCAAAAAGCAAAAATGACGGACTTTCCGGCAAGAACTTTTCCGGCGGCTCGGTCTTTCCCGACAATAAGGCGTCTGGGAAGCTGTGTTTTGCCCGCTGTCTGAAAAAAACGGCAGCCTTTTTTGGCTTCACTGTCTAATACGGAACTTTTGGAAATTTGCCAAAAATGGACGCAAAAAAAGCAGCAAATCTTTTTCGGATTTACTGCTTCATGTGCCGCTGCGGTGCGGCGGGATGGATATTCAGTTGAAATAAAAGAGAATGGTGGTACTTTAGTCTATCGACTCTTTACTAACTATTAGGTAATCTTGAAAGATTTTCCTTGAATTTATCTAAAGAATGTTCATTGTTTCCCGCAAAAATAAGTGGAATTGTATATTCATATGATATGCCATTTTCATAGTCCGATAATTGTATTTTTATAGTATCATCCCTCTCATCTTTAGGTGCTATATATATGAATGAATTTTTATTTATATCAGATATTTTCCCTTTTTCAGAAGAAACAGTATAACCCCAGTCTGTTAAATTTGTCTTTATTGTAACTTCTGTTTCTGTTTCTTTTCTAGTCTGCAATGCTGTTTTATCGATTTGGATATCAAAAGGAGTCGAACCTAACAATTCACTGTTTATATTTACAAGTTCTTCTCCATTTGTTTTAGAAATATTAGATTCATCTTCATAATTTTGTTGAGATTCATCTTTTGGTGTTTCTCTGTTACATCCTAATAAAAAGCATAAAATAATTAGTACTAATACAGAAAGTTGTTTTTTTTGCATTTATTTCTCCTTTCATATTATCAAAGAAAGCACTGAGAGTACTTTCAAGAAATTTTGAAATATTCTCAATGCTTTCTATTTTTTGATTATAAACTTGCCGGTAATGATACTATGTTGATTTATCTCTTTCGCGTAACCTTTGTTGCAATATACACATGCACCATTCACCCATTTGTGAGACATTTCAATCGTCTCAACTTCATAAATGCTTACTTCTCCACAAATTAAACATTGTTTGTAATTATATACATGACGTGTCGCACATTTATCCCAGTCATCATATATACCAGGCATTTCATCTTCATATCCATAGTACTGGGGAGAACCCCAACTATGAGTATGAGCGGCAAATACAGTCATTGGAGCAGCTACAATTCCAGCTACTACTGAAAGTGCTAAAATAGATTTTCTTAAATTCATAAGTTCCTCCCTTTCCTTAAAAATACATAGCTCTTTGTTACATTGTCATTTTAACATAATAATTGGTAAAATGCAATAATTTATTTTCTATTTACGAGAAAATACTGTGCATATTATCTTATTTAGGAATAGTTAAGGCGGCTACCTAAATCTTTTTATTACTTTACCGCACATGAGCATTGCTGGCCGGGTTATCCTGACCGTAACCTTCCAGAAGGTTGATGCCGCCCCAAACACACAGCGCACCGCCGAGGCCCACAACGATAGTCTGCAAAGTAGTAACCGCACTATTGAAAAATTCCATAAATTTACCTCCATAAATTTCAGTTTGATATGATTGGTTGATAAGGGAAAACCGCCGGTCATTCGTTCACGGCGGCCATATCTTCATCCGACAGGTCGATGTCGTAGAGGTCAAAGGTTTCCTCCTGCGAAACCACCCGCTGCCGTTTCCGGCGCAGGGCGGTCAAGTACCTGTCCACGTCAAAATAGTTTTTCTTGTCGGCGTCGGAAAGGTATTTATAGCGGGGGTGACGGGTAATGTCGTATTTCTCACTGAAAAACGGCCTGACACCGCGCACCTGCAAAATACACTTGCCTCCGTCCATCGTTGCGATCTCGTCCTGTGACATCAACTCCTTTCCTAACTTCTGATAATTCAATCCGTGAGAGGTCTGTGCGCCCCGGTTTTCGCTCTGGTTGTAGCTGTCGATGGTTTCTTTGCCCAGCACGTCAGAGATTTCCTTGGCGTTTTTGCCCCGCCCACTAAGAAAAAGCGTACAGTCGCAGTTGTCGGAAATGATTTCCGCAGCGTCCTTGTAGATGGCCTTTAACTGTGACTGGCTTTGCAAAATAATTGAAGCCGAGATTTCCCGGCTTCGGATGGTGGCGATCAGCTTGTCAAAGTTGGGTATCTGGCCGATGTTCGCAAACTCGTCCAGTATCATGCGGACGTGAACCGGCAGCCGCCCGCCGTATTTATCATCGGCCCGGTCACAAAGCAGGTTGATAAGCTGGCTCTGTACCATTGCCAGAATGAAATTAAAGGTGGTGTCCGTGTCCGACATAATCAGGAAAAGCGCCGTTTTCTCGTCCCCGATGGTGTCAAGTTCCAGTTCGTCGTCCTCCATCAGTTCCCGCACCTCGCGGATGTCAAACGGGGCCATTCTCGCGCCTGCGCTGATAAGGATTGAGGAACGGGTCTTGCCCGCCGAAAGCAGGAATTTTTTATACTGACGGACGGCAAAATGGTCGGGGTCGCTTTCCTCCAATCGCTCAAACATCAAATCCACCGGCGATTGAAATTCCGGGTCGTCCTCGCGGGCTTCGCTGGCATTTATCATTTCAAGCAGCGTCGTGAAGTTCATTTCTTCCTCCGGCGCTTCCTGCCAGATATAGCCGATCAGGGCCGTGTAGAACAGCCGTTCCGATTTCACCCAAAAATCTTCGGCGGATTTTTCCCCCTCTCCCTTGGTATTACAAATCAGGGTGTTTACCAGCTTCAACACGTCTTTTTCCGAGTGCAGATACCGAAACGGGTTGTACTTCATGCTCTTGGAAAAGTTGATGGTGTTCAGCACTTTCACACGGTAGCCGCTGCGGATAAGGAGCTGGCCCACTTCACCGATCAGGCTGCCCTTGGGATCGGTTATCACAAAAGAGGTCGGATAGTCCTTGGACACACATTGCATCAGGTTTGGTTTTACGAAGAATCGGGTCTTGCCGGAGCCGGAACCGCCGATTACCAGAATATTTTTATTTCTTGCGGTTTTGGGGTCTTTCGGCCTGTTGTTCATGGTGATCCGTTCCGTCTGTGTCAGCAGAATATTGTTGTCAAAATTGGGGTCGATATAGGGGGCTATATCCTTGGGGCCGCCCCATCGGGCGCTGCCATATTCCACGCCTTTGCGGTATTTCTTGGCGTTCTTGCCTTTGCAGTACACCATAAGCCGCAGCGCCGCAGCACCGGCGACGCCGATCAGCAGGTCAAAGAGGTGGAAGCTGGGGGCAGCACTTTCAAAGGCCGCCGCGCAGCCGTCCGCAAAGTGCAGGAGCTTTTGGGAAAGGTCGATGCCCTCCGCCAGCCGGTACGCCTGCCCCAGCTTGCCGAACAGATAGACAAACAGCAGATAAGGCAGATTGGCGATTATCAGTTTTTTCATTTCCGGCTTCATCGTGACAGCCCCCTTTCTTTGAATTTTTCCTTGGCCCGGTCAGCGTTGCGGGCCGCTGCCTTTTCCTTGCTTGCGGCAATGTCCTTGCGGATCGAGGGCCGTTCCTCCCGCTGCAACTTCTTGGCCGTGAACTCCTTGAACGCCTGTTCCATGTTGTCGGCGTCCTTGGCCTTGAAAATCACGATGTAGTGCGGGGGCTGGGTGGTGGTGTCTTTCCGCAGCGTGAAGTCCACGCCGTATTTCTTGGCGCAGGGCTTAAACAGTCCAATGTTGGCGTCGGTGATCTCGATATTGGACAGGGCCGCCCCGTGCTTTTTGAGCTGCTTTAGGCTCTGCTGGCCGTGGTGCAGCTTGGTCTTGCCCTTGTTTTGGGTTTCCAGAAACTTACGGGCCGCCGCTTGCAGCACTTGGATTGTCAGCTTGGCCGATTTGATGGAAAAGGCTATTGTCTTTTGGGTTACTTCCTCCTGCAATCGCTATCCCTCCTTTCGCAGAAGTGCGGCGGCACGGTTAAGGTGGCACCGTCAGCCGCCGCAGAAAACAGAAAAGGGACAGCCGCTTGCGCCGGTTGTCCCCGATTAAATCCTCACCCGCAGGCCGGAAAGGTCGTCGGCACGGATGCCAACCAGATACCAGTTGGCCCCGTACTCAATGCGGGTGGGCTTCCACCTGCCGCCCACCATCACGTCAAAGGTTTCCCCACAGTGCAGGCCGCCGTAGTAGTCCGCCAGATCAAAGCGAATGTCGTAACGGTCGCTGCGCTCGTCGAAAATCAATGCACCCTGTTTCATAGAGCCGTCCTCCTTTCAGATTTTGCCGGTATTCATGTCATGGGCCACCAGCGCGGCATAGTAACCGTTGATCGTACTGGGCGCATTGAACAGCATAGCCAGCAGGTATTTCTTGATATTGCGGATTTCCGAAGTGTTCTTGCTCAAACAGTCAAAGACAAACTCGATGTGAGAGCTGTCCAGCTTCATAAACTTGGATTTCACCAGCTCTGCCGGGTAATCGTCCCCGGCAATGCGGATGGTCTTGCGGGCGCTGCATACAGTTTCCACCAGCAAGTCCACAATCTCGTCCAGTGTTTCCCGGTCAATGCCCTTGACGTGCTGGCAAAGGTGTTCGTACTCGATGTTGTCCATGATGATTTGACGATAAATCTCTATGGCGCTCTGTGATTTCGCTTCCGTTCCTTTCCGTTCCGGCGGCTGTGCCGCTTCGTCCTCCAAAGGAGAGGGTCGGGAAAGGATAGGAATGGGATCGGTAATTGATACATCAGTAATTGATTTTTCTTTACTTGATATATCTTTATTTAATTGCGTTGGTTTTCCCAACGTAGGCTTTTCCTGCGTTGGATTATCCAACATTGGATTTTCCAACGTAGGTGAATCCGGCACAGGCTGGGGCTGTTCATAGATCACATAGTCCGCGCCGCGCAAGCGCCCTTGGCTGTCGCGCTCACGGGATCGGACGATGTACCCGGCCTGTTCCAGCTCCCGGATTGCGGCCCGGATCGCGTCGATCTGCTCCCGGTTGATAAGGGATAAGCCTTTGAGCGTATAGTCCCAATCTTCCGGCAGGGAGAGCATTTGCGATAACAGGCCCTTGGCTTTCAGGGATAAGTCCTTGTTCCGCAGGTGGTGATTGGACATCACCGTGTAGCCCTTGTTACGCTCTACACGAAATACTGCCATGTTCTCAACTCCTTTCACTCGAAATGTCACCGCGTCGTAGGCGGTCAGCTTGCCCGGCTGGTAGGGACATTCCTCATACACACAAAACTGGTACTTCCAGTGCGGGCGGTAGAAACGGCAGGTGCCGCAGTCCTCCGGCGCTCCGGCCTCGCCGCTGTCAAAGTGGTCTGCGCCCGGCCTCGTCTGCATGAGCTGTTCAAAGGCCCGGTCGCTGCCGGAAGTAAAGTACATAGGCGGTCGCCTCCTTTCTGGTTTTGGGCGCAAAAAAAGCGGCGTCCTGATCTCCCCAAAGGGGAAAAGAGAACGCCGCTGTCTGCGGTGTCGTATTCAATTTTCGATGTGTCACTATTTGGGCGGTGGGCTTCACGGGAGGCAGAAGCGTGTCAAAGCTCAATCCGAAAGTAGTAAATCGGTAGTAAATTCAGTTCTTATATCCCGTGAAATGCCCGTATTTCCGGGCTTTTTGGAGATAATCAGAGTTGTTAATTGAAAAATCTGGAGGTGGAGAAAAAACACCTGTTGGAAGAGCTGTTTTATTTGATAAAGAGTATGTTGCTCTCTTTGCGAATTTTATGGATCGAATAAAAATAGATAAATCTTTAATTCGTCCTGAGTATGCTGTCTATTGGCTCAGTGCTTGGTATGGATGTAAGTGTTCTCCATATTACATCAGTCAAACAACTGGAATACAGAATATCAATTTATCTTTAATGTTGGCGAAGGAGCATATTTTCTATCCACCGTTACGGGAGCAAGATGGTATTGTCCTATACCTTGACTCTAAATGCGGTGAGCTTGATACGCTTGCCACGGACATTCAGGAACAGATTGATACGCTGGAGCAGGAAAAGCGTTCAATTATTTCAGAAGCGGTCACAGGAAAACTGATGGACAATGTAGAGCAGGCGGATAGTGGATTGAACTGGGCAAAACAATTACCAAAGCACTGGCATACGATTCCGTCCAAATATCTGTTCTATAATTCTGATCTTAGAAAGTTCCATGATGACGAGCAGCTAACAGCAAGCCAGAAGTATGGAATTATCACACAGAAACAGTATATGGAAAATGAACAGGCTCAGATTGTACTTGCTACGCAAGGATTGGATAAATGGAAACACGTTGAGCCGAATGATTTTATTATCAGCTTGAGAAGTTTCCAAGGCGGTCTTGAAATGAGCGAGATAACCGGCTGCATTACATGGCACTATGTCGTGTTGAAAGCAGCAAAACCGATTGTCCCTCGTTTCTACAAATGGCTGTTCAAATCTTCTGTTTACATTAACGCTTTGCAGGGAACCTGCAATTTCATTCGTGACGGGCAAGATTTGCGGTTTTCCAATTTTGCACAGGTTCCTCTGTTTGAACCTCCGCTTGAAGAACAAGAACAGATTGCAAATTTTCTCGATGTGAATTGCGGAGAAATTGATGCAATTATTGCAAAGAAAAAAGAACAGCTTTCTGTACTTGCTGATTACAAGAAATCACTCATTTATGAGTATGTGACCGGCAAAAAAGAGGTTCCGCTGGCTGTATCTGATATGGCAGTAGCATTTGATCCCCATATCATTATGCTGGGTATTGTCATTGATAAACTGGGTAAGGAAATTCGAGGAAAAATCCAGCTTCAGAAAATGCTTTATCTTATGGACGAGCATATTGGACTCAACCGTAGCACTCAATACTATCGGTACGCTCATGGGCCTTATGATCTGGAATTGGATCATTATGTAGAGATCTTAGTCAGCAACCATTGGTACGAACAGAAGCACCAGGGTGCTGATCTGCTTGTCCCAGGAAAAAATCACGCTGATTTTGTGAAAACCTATCACGATGCGTTCAGTGATCATCAGAAAGAAATCGACAAGCTGATTACATTCTTGAAACCGATGAAAACCAGTCAGGTTGAGCGTATTGCAACGCTGTATGCGGCATGGAATGATTTTATGATTGATGGAAATGTAGCACCTACTGACAGCCAGATCATTCATGAGGTAATGACAAACTGGACGAACAACAAAGCGAATACAAAGTATTCTACTTGGCAGGGAACTTTGGACAAGATGAAAAAGAACGGCATCATTCCCAAAGGATTAGGACTTCATACCCTTCCGAAGATGTAGAAGGAGGATGGCAATGAATAACATACTTTCAGAAAAAGAATATCAGAAATTCCTCCTTGAGCGTCTGGAGCAGGACAATGGTTATCTCATTCGCAAGTCATCCAACTATGACCGCTTGTTTGCAATGGATCGGGAGCTGCTGATACAGTTCCTGAATGCCACTCAGCCGGAGACAATGGATTATCTGCGTAAAATCTACAAGTATGATTTGGAGGATACCATTGTCGGCTTTATCAATGCGGAAACTACGAAGTCTCGTGGAAGTCTGATTGAGGTGTTGAAGCATGGAATTGAGATTTCCAACCAGAAGCTGGAACTGATGTATACTAAACCGGCTACCTCCTTCAATCAGGAACTGACAAGAAAATATGAGCAGAATATTTTCTCCGTTATGGAGGAAGTTTGGGCAAGCGACAAAGAGCGCATTGATCTGGTCATCTTCCTGAACGGTTTGGCAATTATGTCCTTTGAACTAAAATGTAATATCGCTGGACAGTCTTATCAGGATGCTATCTATCAATTCCGTACCGAACGCAATCCCAAAACCCGACTTTTTCTGTTCAAGGCTGGCACCATTGTCAACTTTGCAATGGATTTAGAAGAAGTCTATATGACCACAAAGCTGGCGGGGGGCTGCTACCTTCTTCCTACCTTTCAATATGGGTAATGGCGAAGGCGTAACTGCCGGTGCGGGCAACCCTGCTTTCCCGGATAAATATAGCGTGTCCTATATGTGGGAGGATATTCTAACTAAAGATACCGTGCTGGATTTAATCAGCAAGTTCGTTTTTGTCGAAGTCAAGGAAACTGAGGACGAGCAGACCGGTAAAATCAAGCGGTCAGAGAACCTGATTTTTCCCCGTTATCATCAGCTTGATGTGATTCGTAAGCTGCTGGCCGATGTGCATGAAAATCGGACAGCGCAGAACTATCTGATTCAGCACAGCGCCGGTTCGGGCAAGACAAACTCTATTGCATGGCTGGCTCATCGACTGACTTCTTTGCACGATGCAGAGAACAAGATTATTTTTGATAACATCATTATCGTGACAGACCGTGTTGTAGTTGATCGCCAGCTCCAGAAAGCCATTATGGGTATGGAGCATAAGGCTGGTCTGATTCGTGTAATGGATGATAAGTGCAATTCAACCGATTTGGCGATTGCCTTGAATAGCAATACCAAGATTATTGCAACAACAATCCAGAAATTCCCGTTTATCGTGGACAGCGTAAAGAATTTGAAGAACAAGCACTTTGCGGTCATTATTGATGAAGCCCATTCCTCCACCGCTGGCAAAGATATGGCGGCGGTGACAATGGCTCTTGGTTCCGGTGGGCAAGAAGTCGATGCTGATGTGGAAGATATGATTTCCTCAGAAATCAAGCGTAATGGCAAGCAAGCGAATGTGTCTATCTTTGCATTTACTGCCACCCCCAAGCCGACAACCATTCAGTTGTTTGGTCGCCTGAACACGAAAGGACAGAAAGAAGCGTTCCATGTTTATTCCATGAAACAGGCTATTGAGGAAGGCTTTATTCTAGATGTGCTTCAAAACTACACGGAATATTTGACATTCTACCAGATCAACAAAGAAATTGAGGATGACCCCCGTTGCAAAACAAATGAAGCAAAACGGCAGATTGCCCGTTTTGTTGAACTACATGATACGAATATTGCCCAACGTGTAGAAGTTATTGTTGAACACTTCCGTACAACCATTATGCAGGAATTGGGCGGTCAGGCCAAGGCGATGGTGATTACCGCTTCTCGTCAGGGTGCGGTAAAATACCGTCAGGCGTTTGAGGACTATACAAAGAAAAAAGGCTATGATGACATCAAGGCTCTGGTAGCCTTCTCCGGCAAGGTAAAACTGCCAGATGATGATAAAGAATATACGGAATCGGCTATGAATGGTTTCCCGGAAGAGCGTTTGCCGAAAGAGTTTGATTCTGAAGATTATCAGGTGCTTCTGGTCGCAAATAAGTATCAGACCGGCTTTGACCAGCCAAAGCTCTGTGCGATGTATGTACTGAAGAAGTTGAAAGGTGTGAATGCGGTACAGACTCTTTCTCGTCTGAATCGCATCTGTCCTCCGTATGATAAGAAAACCTTTGTACTTGATTTTGTAAATACCTATGACGAAATTAAGGCAGCGTTTGCTCCTTATTACACTACAACTCTGCTGGCTAACTCCGTGACTCCGAATGCGGTTTACGATTTGGAAGCGAAAATTGATGCTTATGCGATTCTTGATCCGGCAGATATTGAAGCTGCAAACGATATTCTATACATTCAGAAAGTTACCGGTAAGCAGAAACAACGTCTGACCTTCTTCCTGCAAAAGAGCAAAAAGCTGTTGGAACACTATGAGTACGAAACCCAACGGCAATCCGTGGCTGATATGCGAAGTTTCGTGCGATTCTATGAGTTCCTGCTTCAAGTATCCAGCTTCGAGGATACGGAGCTGCATAAAAAATACAATTATGTAGCTTATTTGTTGGCGTACATCAATATTAAGCATCCGGGTGGGGGCTTTAATTTGGACGAAAAAATTCGGGCTTCTAACTTCGTACAGAAAAAAGGCGAAGAACATAAAAAATCTGACCTTGTAGCTGACCCTGTTGTGAAGTTACCGACAGCGGAACATTTTGGTTTGACAGAAGATAAGGAAAAGCGGCTGTCAGAAATCATTGATGAAATCAACAGCCGTACCGGAAAGAACTATGACAATGATGTTGTTGTAAAAGCAATGCTTCAGATTCGGGATATTCTGATGAAGTCCGAAAAATTGAAAATCAGCGCAAAAAATAACACCCAAAAAGACTTTGAGTTTTCCTATTTTGATGATATTGACGATGCACTGATTGAAGGCTTGTCACAGAATCAGGACTTCTTCTCCCTTCTTCTGAACAACGACGAAATCAAGCGTCAAGTGCTGGGAATCTTTTCGGATGAGATTTATAAAAGCCTGAGGAATGCGTAATTGCATGGGGTCTGAAGTCAGCTATGAAACAAGATTTACGGAAAGTGACAGCGATAAAACGAAATGACCAGACAAGAAGTATTTGACTGGTGCAGGCAGCAATACGGCACAGAGCCGGACTATCCGTGGAATGACTGGAATGCTGTCCTGCGCCACACAGACAATAACAAGTGGTATGGCGTTGTCTTGGAAGTTGACTGCAGAAAACTTGGTTTGGCTGACGAGGGTATTATTGATATTTTGAATGTGAAGTGTGACCCTGTCATGATCGGTTCCCTCCGGATGCAGAGTGGCTTCTACCCGGCGTATCACATGAACAAAGATAAATGGATCAGCATAATGCTGGACAGGCCAGAAACGGACGAAACAATAAAAGACTTACTTTCCCTGAGTTATGAATTGACTAAGGGGAAATCGAAAAAACATTGAATCATAGAATGGAGGGCTTGGGACTATGGACAACAGAATATTTCTTTGCATAGATCTCAAGTCCTTCTATGCTTCTGTGGAATGTATCGAGCGTGGGCTTGACTCCATGACCACAAATTTGCTTGTGGCAGATGCTTCCCGAACAGAAAAGACCATCTGCCTTGCAGTCTCCCCCTCTTTGAAAGCCTATGGTATTTCAGGCCGTGCCAGACTGTTTGAAGCGGTACAGCAGGTCAAAAAAGCAAATGCAGAGCGCTTGAAAAAAGCACCGGGACATACATTTACCGGAATATCAAGTAATGCAATAGAGCTGGCTGCACATCCTGAATTGGAGCTGTCCTACATTACAGCGGTTCCGAGAATGGCTCATTACATGGAGCATAGCACAAGAATTTATAATATCTACCTCAAGTATATCGCTCCAGAGGACATCCTTGTTTACTCCATTGACGAGGTGTTTATTGACCTCACCCACTATCTATCTTCTTCTGGTTTGAATGCTCGTGAATTTGCAAAACGGATGATTCAGGATGTTTTGGAAACGACCGGCATAACCGCAACAGCCGGTATTGGTACAAATATGTACCTTGCCAAAGTTGCTATGGACATCGTTGCGAAACATATACCGGCGGATGAAAACGGTGTTCGCATAGCCGAACTGGACGAAATGAGCTATCGACGTCAACTGTGGAATCACCGTCCCCTCACCGACTTTTGGAGAGTTGGTCGGGGATACGCAAAGAAACTTGAAGAAGTCGGTTTATTTACAATGGGCGATATTGCCCGCTGTTCGGTGGGAAAATCGAACGAATATTACAATGAGGATTTGCTTTACAAGTTATTCGGCATCAATGCCGAACTGCTGATAGATCATGCCTGGGGCTGGGAGCCGTGCACGATTGCGGAAGTGAAGCAATATAAGCCAGAAAATAATAGCGTCGGCTCCGGGCAGGTGCTGCATTGCCCCTATGATTTTGAAAAAGCAAGACTGGTTGTTCGAGAGATGATTGATCTTCTTGTGCTGGATTTGGTGGACAAGGGATTGGTTACTGACCAGATTGTGTTGACAGTTGGCTATGATATTGAAAATCTGTCTGACCCTGTGCATCGCAAGGCATATAAAGGTCAAATAACTACTGACCGTTATGGGCGGCAAGTGCCAAAACACGCACATGGAACTGCCAATATCGGCAGATATACTTCCTCTACCCGCTTGGTAACAGATGCGGTTTTGGAACTATATGACCGGATTGTAGATAAATCTCTTTTGGTACGCAGACTCAACATATCCGTAAATCATGTGATTTGTGAAGCAGATGTGCCGAAAGAAAACAAAGTGGAGCAACTGGACTTATTCACTGATTATGCCGCTTTAGAGAATGAAAAAGAGAAAGAAGATGCTGCGCTGGAGCGTGAAAAGAAAATGCAACAGGCAGTATTGATGATAAAGAAAAAATTTGGAAAGAACGCCATTTTGAAGGGAATGAATCTTCAGGAAGGTGCAACCGCTAAAGACCGCAATGCACAGATTGGCGGTCATAAAGCATAGCGAAAAGAGGGATACGATGTACGATATTGAAAAGGCAAAGCAATACGCATGGGAACAGGCCGACTGGATTGCTCACAGCAACGGATACTTTCTGATGAAAGACTGCGTTTTCTTCTATCACAAGGGGAACGTGGTTTTTGACCCTTGGAATGATGTGGACGGAAACGCTGTTGACGATCCTTTCTCCTTCTATGGCAAAGACAAGATGGATGAGTTTTGCAGACGGATTCTTGCGAAAAAAGAAGGTTCCACTCCGTCCAGTATGGTTTCTGTCGATAGCAAGATTCTTGACTTTCTGAAGATGCTCTACTTTGGCGTAACGGATAACCCCTTTGAAGCTGCCAGCAGGAGCGCATATACGGATATGTGCAGAACGATTCGATTTAATGGCAAGAATGGGGATATGTTGAGAAAAGCGGTAGATGCGCTTTTGGAAGAAAGAATCTCTGAGCTTGTTGCCGTGAATGATGCTGAGGATTTTACAAAATGGCACCACTCCATTTGCGAAGAAATTGTTTCGATGTATGAATCGGAAGGAATCGAGTTTTATATTGGACAAGCGCAGAAATGGGTCAATATGACTTTGAAATACTTGTATGTGCTGGTTCCTGATGTTGTAGAACCGTTTTACCGTTTTTTACATATTCCGCTGGACAACTACATCATCGACATTGCGAAGAAGCAGTATGGCATCCCTTCTCTGCCCTGCGCATGGAGCAGAATATCGGATTATCAGGATTATCTTGATTATGAGGAAATGCTGATGGAAGTGATTGATGAGGTGCCTTTGGATTGGGAGTTTGCAAAATGGGTTGAATCGGCTCGCAAGCAGAAAGTCGAGAAAGGCAGATAGTTTTCAGGAGGTGCGCTATGCAGATACATTACTTTCAGCGATACCATTCAAAAGAGAATGTGGATACATCCAACACCATGTTGATGCTTTCCCGTTTATATAATTATAATGCAGATAAATTCTTCTCTATGTTGAATAGCCTTATTCTCGGAGAGGATGAAAGTCCTGAAATTACATTTGACTTGCAGGTTGCTGGTGACGAAAGCGTTCCGGATGCTGTAATCAGCCAAAAGAGCTTTAAGATCGTTGTCGAGACAAAGCTCTATAATCAGTTCGATAAGCAGCAGCTTGTAAATCATCTGGAGCAGTTTGGCGCAGAGGACATCAAGGTTCTGCTGACTATCGACCCCAGACCAATGAAGCAGCAGTTATTTGATGAAATGACTGTTGAACTGAAAAAGTATAACAGCGAAAACATGGAGCGCCTGATCCACCCGATTAAGCACGTTAATCTGACTTTTGAACAGCTTGTGGAGGCGATGGAAGATATTATTGATGACAGAGACACGGAGATTATTTCTGTGTTGGATGATTTCAAAAAATATTGTTTTGATGAAAAGCTGATACCGGATGGTCATAAGTGGATGCGAGCGATTGTGGCAGGAACAACGTTCCAGGACAACATGGATTTGAATTTATTCTACGATCAGGAATCCCGAAAGTTTTCAGAGCATGGATATATTGGACTTTACAAAGATAAGAGCATCCGTGCGGTCGGCAAGCTGAAAAAGACTATCATTGCGGCTGAAGTTGAGGGAAAAATGACATACCGGGCAGAAAGCGGCGAAGCGCCAACACCGGATGAGATCTGCCGCATTAACAAAGCAATCCACCGTGCAGAGGACTACGGCTATAACCTCCGCACGATCAGTCACAGATATTTTATGGTCGAGAAGTTCTACCCGATTGACTTTAGAAAAAGCAGCAAGAATCCCATTCAGAAAAGTAAGTTTTTTAACCTTGCGGATATGTTTGGATACAAAACGATACCTGATACCGAAAAGATTGCAGCTGATCTAAACGGCAGAACTTGGGAGGAGTTTTAATTGTTTTCAGGAGGTGACTGCAATGGAATATTTGAAGCAAGTCCATGATTTCGCCACAAAATGGGTTGATAAATTCAGAGATCAAAAAATCAACTACATAGAGCTTGTAGATCACTACATGGCTGATGACTGTGAAGCTCTTGGGTTTCAAATGGATTGCGGTCACGCATTTTCGGAGAAGTACGGGAATGCTGCGAGCAAATACGATGAATTGAATCGAGTTATTGACGAGATAACAGACATCAGTTTGCTTGGCTCTGCAATCTACTCACAATGGCGATACTTCAACCACTGGGCGTATGATGCCGCTTCCATTTTGGAGTTCGAGAATCGTTCCTGGTTTATTTTGGCACTGAGCCGTCTGGCGGTGCTTTCCGGCGAGAACCCTTTTGTATTCACCGGTGAGTTGAAGAAAATTCGTATTGTTTCTAATCGCCTTGGCTTTGGTCCATGCCCGGAACCGGATGAAGAAGTCGAGCAACACATTACTCTCAATTCGGAAGGACGTGTGTGGTTTTCGGCGTATGTGTTCGGACAGCGCCGTGATGGGCATTATGAAAAGGCCAGAACACAAAAGCTGAAAGTTGATAAAGCTGTTGCAGAAAGAATTATGTCCGCATTTTCAGCATATTTCAGCAACGAATATACAGAGGTATTTGCAACAGACATCGGTGACTGGAATATGGAGCTTACGAATACGGAGGGCAAGACCTATAAATTTCGTGGTTCCTTGTGTTCCGAGTTTGTAGTTCAAGGTGTCGACCTTTCAGACTTACTCCGTCACAGTCTGGATATGCCTGATTTGTATGTTTTTGATGGGAATAACAAGCCAGACATTGTAAATCGGATCGAAGTGTTCTATCACCGCATCACAAAGATAAAACCGAAGGAACCAATCTCGGAGCATACAGAATATGCCGTTTGGGATTATACAGAATCATTGATCGTAGACAGAAACAGTGAAAGCATTGAACACATCCAGAATATCGGCACGGGTTGTACTGTCACTCGCAGGTACAAAGTAGAAGGCGGTATTGAGAGCCTGCTCGATGATTTGGACATAGACACCTTGTTTGAACACATTGAAGGAAATCCGCCTGATGTCGTTGAAAATCCGCTTGAAAGCAAAGACTACACCATCAAGGTGGTCACCAAAAAGGGCGAAGAAAAAGTAATCCAGGGAACCTACGATAAGAAAGGTTTACCGGATGATTGGGCTGAGTTTATGGAGTCGGTGTTTGATTTTATGACCTTCTACGGTTGGGGCGAAATTATGAACCCATCCGGCTATGGAAAGGTGCGGCGGTGTGGCAACGACATCATCTATTGCAGTGTGACCTTTGATGAAGGATATAAGAGCTATTATTACATAGCCGATGACGACTCAATCGAGGTTGGCGATTATGTGATTGTTCCTGCCGGTAAAGATAACCATGAAGCTGTTGTTGAAGTGGTGAAGAAAGAATATTTTGCGGCGGACGCAGTACCGCTACCAATGGAAAAGACAAAGCATATTATCCGGAAATGTACGGAAGATGATTTGGATTTACCTAAAGAATAATGCAAATCGTTAAGGAAAGAATCGAAGGTGGTGCAAACGAAAAAGCAGCTCCAAAATC
>NZ_JAJCIC010000044.1 GCF_020554865.1 Lacrimispora sp. 210928-DFI.3.58 | reverse complement strand
AAAAATAGTTGAGCGCCAGAGCGCGAAACTATTTGCTACGCAAACGGAGCGCAGCAAAAATAGATTTAAGGAGGCAACTAGTGAGACAGCAGCAGACATTCAGAGGCTTTATATTTATTCTCCTGATGCTTATTCTGCTTGTCACCGCCATGAAATTTCCCTATGGGGGCCAGGCGGAGAAGCTGACAAGCCAGGAGTTTATCAGAATGCTGGACGAAGGCCAGGTGGCAGAGGCAGAGATCGGCCCCAACGCCCAGACTCCCACAGGAGAGGTGAAGATCACCCTGAAAAACGGCGATGTGATCCGTCAGAACTTTTCCGACATCAGGGAAGCAGAAAAGCTGTTAACCGACAGAAACATTGACTATACCGTGGCAAATGTTCCCCAGGAAAACTATCTGGTGACCATCATGCTGCCGTTTATGCTTTCCATTGTGGTGGTCGTGGTGATCATCATGGTGATGAACCGCAGCGCAGGAGGCGGCGGCACCAATGCCCGCATGATGAATTTTGGAAAGAGCCGCGCGCGCCTCAGCAGGGACAGCAAGGTAAACTTTGGCAATGTAGCAGGCCTGGAGGAGGAAAAGGAGGAGCTTGAGGAGGTAGTGGATTTCCTCAAGAACCCTCAGAAATATACCAGTGTGGGAGCCAGGATCCCCAAAGGACTTCTGTTAGTGGGCCCTCCTGGAACAGGTAAGACCCTTCTTGCAAAGGCAGTGGCCGGGGAGGCAGGAGTTCCCTTCTTCTCCATATCAGGTTCTGATTTCGTGGAAATGTTCGTAGGTGTGGGCGCATCGCGTGTCCGCGACCTGTTTGAGGAAGCAAAGAAAAATGCTCCCTGTATTGTATTTATCGATGAGATCGATGCAGTTGCCAGACGCCGCGGCACCGGTATGGGCGGCGGCCATGACGAGAGAGAGCAGACCTTGAACCAGCTGTTAGTGGAGATGGACGGCTTTGGCGTCAATGAGGGCATTATTGTGATGGCGGCGACAAACCGTGTGGATATTCTGGATCCCGCTATCCTGCGTCCGGGACGGTTTGACAGAAAGGTAGCCGTGGGCAGGCCGGATGTCAAGGGCCGCGAGGAGATCTTAAAGGTACATTCAAAGGAAAAGCCTCTCAGCGAGGATGTGGACCTTCGCAGGGTGGCCCAGACAACTGCCGGATTTACAGGAGCAGATCTGGAGAACCTCATGAACGAGGCAGCTATCATTTCCGCAAGGGAGAACCGCAGGTTCATCAAACAGAGTGATATTGACCGCGCCTTTGTCAAGGTGGGCATCGGCGCTGAGAAGAAGAGCAAGGTCATCTCTGAGAAGGATAAGAAGATCACAGCCTACCACGAGGCAGGCCATGCGATCCTTTTCCATATTCTTCCGGATGTGGGGCCGGTGCATACGGTCTCCATCATTCCTACAGGCGTTGGAGCGGCAGGCTATACCATGCCTCTTCCTGAGAGGGATGAAATGTTCAACACAAAGGGCAGGATGATGCAGAACATCATGGTCGATCTGGGAGGACGTATTGCGGAGGAGCTGATCTTTGACGATATCACAACAGGAGCATCCCAGGATATCAAGCAGGCTACCCAGCTTGCAAGAGCCATGGTGACCCAGTACGGCATGTCGGAAAAGGTGGGCATGATACAGTATGGCAGTGACGATGACGAGGTGTTCATCGGCCGTGACCTGGCCCATACAAAGTCCTATGGAAATGAAGTGGCTGACACCATTGACAGCGAGGTAAAGCGCATTATAGACGAGTGCTACAGCAAGGCAAGGGATATCATCAAGCAGTATGAGTACGTGCTCCACTCCTGTGCCGCCCTGCTGATCGAGAAGGAAAAGATCAACCAGGAGGAATTTGAGGCATTATTCACAGCAGTTCCTGCGGGAAGCGTTGTATAGGGCTGTAGAAATTCACTACAAAGGGAATCGAAAAAACTTTATCTTTGTGCACACTTTTTGGGGAGGTTATGCTATTATAATAGACGTAACCCCCCCAATACATTATATAGTTTTTGCTACACCCCATAAGAAACGAAATACCTTCTCCTGAAAAGCCCGGCTTCCCCGCCGGGCTTTTCACTGCGCAAAAATGGGAAGGGGTAGACAGCGGTTTACCCTTGTATATTTTCCGAATTTCATATACAATGAAAAATAGTAACGCTCGAAAAGACCTCGCGGACGATTTTTCATGCATCGCACGTAAGAGCCTAAAGGACAGGCTCTAAGTGCTCATAGCTATGAAAAATAGTTGAGCGCAGGGCGCGAAACTATTTGCTGCGCAGACGGAGCGCAGAGGAGTAAAAAAAGATCATATTGAAAATGAGAAGAGGATTTCAGCTGTGGAAGATAAAATAGGGAACTGTATGAACCGGGATGCTCTCTTTTCTTCGGAGACAGAGGACTACCGTATACCTATAGAGCCGGAGGCTCACGAAGATGTGCTGTTGCGGATGCGGACAGCGAAGGGCGATGCGGACCACGTGTTTTATGTGGAAGATGGTGCAGAGGTTGAGATGGAGAAGGCATACTCCGATCAGCTGTTTGATTATTATGAATATGAGATCACAGTGGGTACAGATCAGGTACTGTACCATTTTAAGATCGTAAAGGGAAAGGAAGTCTGTCTGTATAACCGTTTGGGAGCAACAGAGGACGGGCAGAGTATATATGATTTTAAGATCACACCTGGCTTTTCCACGCCGGACTGGGCAAAAGGAGCGGTCATGTACCAGATATTTGTGGACCGCTTTTACAATGGAGACAAGACAAATGATGTGGAGTCCTGCGAATACGTATACATTGGGCGTCCCGTATACCAGGTGACGGACTGGGAGAAGAATCCTTCTACAATGGATGTGGGCTGCTTTTACGGCGGAGACCTTCAGGGCGTGTGGGACAAGCTGGATTATATCAAGAGCCTGGGAGTGGAAGCCATTTATCTGAATCCCGTGTTTGTGTCTCCCTCCAATCACAAGTATGACTGCCAGGATTATGAGCATATTGATCCCCATTTTGGGAAGATCGTCCGGGATGGGGGAACGCTTGTAAAAGAGGATGCAAAGGATAATAAAGAGGCAGAGCGCTATGTCATACGCAGCGCGGGCAGGGAGAACTTAGAGGCCAGCGATGCCCTTTTTGCTCAGCTTGTGGAGGAGATCCACCGCCGGGGGATGAAAGTCATATTGGACGGCGTGTTCAACCACTGCGGCTCCTTTAATAAATGGCTGGATGCCGAGGGGATCTATGAGCGCTCCGGGGACTATGAGCCGGGGGCTTACACCTCAAAGGACAGCCCCTACCGAAGCTTTTTCCAATTCCACAATGAGAAAGCCAGTGCCTGGCCCCACAACAAGACATATGATGGCTGGTGGGGACATGATACTCTTCCGAAGCTGAATTATGAGAATTCGGAAAAGCTGGTGGAATACATTCTGAAGATTGCGAAAAAATGGGTGTCAGCCCCCTATCATGTAGACGGATGGCGTCTGGATGTGGCGGCGGACTTAGGCCACACAGCCGAGTACAACCATGCCTTCTGGCGCAAATTCCGTAAGGCCGTAAAGGAAGCCAATCCTGAGGCTTTGATACTTGCGGAGCACTATGGGGATCCTTCCCCATGGCTTCAGGGAGACCAGTGGGACTCTATCATGAATTATGATGCCTTTATGGAGCCTGTGACATGGTTCCTGACTGGTATGGAAAAGCACAGCGACAGCTTCAACAGCAGCCTGTGGGGAGATGGAGAAGCATTTTTCAATTCCATGAAGTACCACATGAGCCGTATGCAGACCAACACAGTGATGACAGCTATGAACCAGCTGTCCAACCATGACCATTCCAGGTTTCTCACCAGGACAAACCAGGTGGTGGGCCGTATCGGCACCATGGGACCTGAGAAGGCGGAGGAGGGTGTGAAGCTCTGTGTGATGCGTGAGGCCGTGGTCATCCAGATGACATGGCCGGGAGCCCCTGCCTTTTACTACGGGGATGAGGCAGGCGTCTGCGGCTGGACAGATCCCGACAGCAGGAGAACATACCCATGGGGAAAGGAAAATCTGGAGCTGATCGAATTTCACCGGTACCTGACAGGCATCCACCGGCGTCTGCCTGTATTTAAGAAGGGCTCTGTAAAGCCTCTGTTTGCAGGACATCACCAGATAGCCTATGGGCGCATGTACCACGATTATCAGGCAGTGATCGCTATCTCCAATAACCCAAAGCCTGAGACAATGGAGATCCCGGTGTGGCAGCTGGGGATCACAGACGACATGATACTTGGCCGTCCGATCCTGACAGCAGAGGAAGGCTACAATGCCGGAATCATGATGTACAGAGTAAAAAATGGCTATTTAAAGCTTTCCATGCCCGCCTACGGCGCAGCTGTGTTCATTTCAAAGCCGGAGGACTTTTATCCGGTGGTGGATTCGCGGTTTGCGGAGAATGGAGAGGTTGAGGTGGCCGGGAAAGAAATATAAGACAGCGTCACACAAAGCAAGGCCTGCCGGGACGAAAATCCTGGCAGGCCATTTTTCACATATTGCATCAGATTACCATAAGTTCCCGTTTTCATCAAAGGGCATTGGCTGTGCTTCAGAGAGGATCTCGATGGCCGGGTTTTTCCTGGCATCCTCCAGCATGCTTTCCGATATCCAGATTTCACCGATCTCTAAGGTGTTTGGGATCCGTACCATGCGGATCTGGTTAACGTCTACTTCATTGCAGGTTTTGATGCAGGCGGCAATGGCGTAGTAGTCGTTTTTCAGAATCATGGGCAGGCGCACGCAATCAAAGACAGTGGATGTGATGGCGTTGATATAGCTTGCTTCCAGATTGGATTTCTCCACCAGGCGTCTGGTGCAGGTATCGGCACATCCGGCCCCAATCATGATCCCGTGGCTTTTTTCTGAAATGTCCAGCACGCATACCTTTTGGATGGTAAAATCTCCGGAGGCATAGGGAGTGGCAAAGCGGGAGGAAACATTGGGATCCTGGCCGTCTCCGCTGAAATTCTTGCCGATCTCATCGATCACCAGGACAGCGATGTCGTCAAAGAGGATACGCGGCATGAGGCTGCGGGCCAATGTCAAAAGCTTTGCATCCTCCTCAGGGATCTCATCTGCGGTCACACCCTTTAATAAATACGTGCGGCTGTAGGCATTTTCCACGATTGCCAGTCCAAAGAGGATATTGCAGCTGGCGAGGATAACATTTGCGAACATGGGCACTAAGCGGCCCATGTTTTTGAAACCTGCTTGGTGGCAGAGGCTGGCGCCATACTGCTTTCCGAGACCGATGGTCATCATTTTCATCAGGCCGCTTTCATGGGGGCCGCGGAAGGCGGTATGGGGCTTTATTTTGTTCACTACGATAATGCCGTCTGTGTTCCAGGCATTTTTATCAATATGTACATCATGGCCCTCAGGGCTTGCACCTACCTTTACCGTCTCCATGCTTGAAAGGATCGGGCAGCCCAGATATTCAGGGGTAATGCCAAAGCCTGCTAAAACCTCCAGCTGGCCTTCGGCAGTAGCGCCGCCATGGCTGCCCATGGCAGGGACAACAAAGGGCTGCGCGCCATGCTCCTTTACAATGTCCACAACGGTCTTTATGATCCTCTTGTGGTTTGAGATGCCGCGGCTGCCCGCAGTAATGGCGATCCGCATACCGGGGCGCATGGTGCTGCTGATGGCCGGACGGGATAATTCCTGCCGGATAACAGGCTCCGGATCTGTGATCTCGTGGGGATCAAATTTTTGCTTTACGCGGATCATGTTTGGTATTTTCACGGAACCGATGATATCATATAATGCTGAATCCATAGTGTTTGCTCCTTCTCTTTTTGTTTATCCAATAGAATGTGAGAAGGACATAGGGGATTAAATGGCCCTTACGGAGCTGCGCACAACCAGCTCTGCGCTTACGGAAAGAGTAATGCCGTTGTGGTCCTCGTTAGAGCTCAGAGAGTCTGTGATCATGCGGCATGCCCTCTGGCCCAGGAGCCTGGCAGGCATATCCATGGTGGTCAGAGGAGGATTGATCAGACCGGAGTAGGGGATATTATCAAATGAGATAATGGAAATATCCTGTGGTATCTGTACATTCTGCTCCTGCAGTCCCTGGATAATGCCGTAGGCGATCAGGTCATTGATCGCCACAATGGCAGTATAAGGCTTCTTTTTCCATGCTTCTAAGAACTTTCCGGCCAGTTTCCGGCCAGCTTCCAGCTCGTAGAGATCAGAGTCTGTATCAAATTCATATTGGACAGTGATAATGTCTTCCTTTGAAAATGGCAGGCCGTTGTTGGCCATTGCCAGTTTGAAACCGTCTAATGTCATCAGTCTGGATGCACGGTTGAATGGTGTGCTTAAAAATGCAATGTCCCTATGTCCCTGTGAGATCAGATATTCCGTTGCAGTGCGTCCTGCGCCCAGCATATCTGTCTTCGCATTGACCACTTTGTCGGTGTCTGCATAGTTGGATTCAAAAATGCAGACCTTTCCGCCGGTGGCGACAAAGTGTTCTACTGCAAGGGGTGAATCATCAATGGAAGAGATCATAAGCCCCTTGACACGGTTTTTGATCAGATTATTGATGAGATTGCGTTCTGTTTCCGGACTTCTCTGGGAGCTGAATACAAGGGGGAAATAGCTGCAGCTCATAGCTTCCTTTTCAATGCCCATGATCAGCTGCGTGTAAAATGGGTTCTGAAAGGAAGGGATGATAATGCCGATGGAGGGATTGGTATTGGTTTTCAGCATACGTCCAAGCATATTGGGCTCGTATCCCAGGGTGTTGGCGGCGCGAAGTACACTCTCCCTTTTTGCAGGGCTTACAGGATAATCACTGCCACTTAAAACACGGGAAGCCGTAGAAACGGAAGTACCAGCTGCCTTTGCAACATCGCCAATGGTAATATTATGGCTGGTATTATTCATATAGGTATCTCCTTGCTAAAGAGTTGGAATATGGAAAAGCGAATCTATTACTATCATAATACCCCTCCGTGGAAAAATCAATAGAAAATTTAGAAAAATATAGAAAATAACACGAGAAAAGATGAGGGAATAAAATTGCATATAATAGAAAAAACACAAATAATACGAGAAAAATAAACAAATTTTTGTAGAAAGTATTGACAGAAAACGTTTTCTATAATATGATGGGGCTACAAAGAAAACGGGATAAGAAAAGCGAGATTAAAATTTCATTTTAAAACAAGGAGGTAACGTAGTATGAGAAAAACAAGTTGGAAAACATTGGGAGCATTTCTGGCAGCGGCTATGATGGCAGGAAGCTTAAGCGCTTGCGGCAGCTCCGGCAGCACGCAGACAACAGCAGCTCCGGCAGCAGACAACAAGGCACAGGAGGGAGCAGAAGCGCCGGCAGGAGAGGTGAAAGAGCTTTCATGGTATGTAGGAGAACCGGAGAGCCATGTATGGAGCCAGACCTCTTATGAGATTGCAGAGGAGATCGAAGAGAAGACAAACGGCAGTTTGAAGATCAAGGTTTATCCGGGAGCCACATTGGGAACTCAGGCAGAGGCTCTCGACATGCTGAGGACAGGTTCCCTGGCATTTGAGATTTCCGGTCCCAGCATTCTGGCCTCCTTCTATGATCCGGTCCAGGTGTATTCCCTGCCATATGCATTTGACAACCCAGAGCAGGCCTATGCATATTTCGCATCAGAGGGTTCCCAGAAAATGTACAATGACACGATCCTGAATGCCAGCGGTGTCCGCACGCTGGATGTATGGTATTACGGAAAACGGAACCTGACAATCAACGGCCTTGAGCCAAAGACCCCTGCTGATCTGGCCGGACAGTCTGTGCGCTGTATGGATACCCCGGTAGCAAAGACAGTCGTTGCATCCCTGGGGGCGAATCCCGTTCCGATTAACATGAATGAGCTTTACCTTTCCCTCCAGACAGGAGTGGTGGTAGGCGAAGAGAATCCAATCCCCACGGTCATTGCCCAGAAGTTCTTTGAGGTACAGGATACCATTGTTCTGACAGAGCATTCCGTACATCTGGGAACGGTGCATGTTTCGGAGCAGATCTGGAATGAGATGACGGAGGAGGAGCGCCAGGCTGTTACGGAGGTTCTTGAAAAATACCGCCCGATTATTGAAGAGAGGATCTATAAGGAGGAAGAGGAAGGCCTTGCGACTCTTCAGGAGAACGGCATGAAGGTGGTGGAGCCGGAGCTGGAGGCTTTTAAGGAGAATGCGAAGAAGGTGGTTGAGGAGACCTTCGGAGGCGATGTCGACTGGGCGGCTCAGATCAAGGATCTGGAAGACTTTAAGGCGAACTGGAAATAGGACAGAAGGTTGATTAGAAACGGAGGTAAATATGAAAAAGGTTCTAAAGGTGTTTCATTCCCTTGAGGAAGTGATAGCCAGCAGCCTGTTTGGGGTCATGTGCGTTATGGTACTGAGCCAGATGTGCGCACGCATTTTTTTCAATAAAGCCCTGATGTTTTCAGAGGAGGTATCAAGATTCTGCTACATCTGGGTAGTGTTTATGTGCATGTCCTTAGGGGAAAAGACGTTTGAGCATTTCAACGTGGAGGTTTTCCTGAAATTTGTAAAGGGAGTGCCGGATCAGGTCATCCGTGCATTTACCAGCTTGGTGTGCTGCTTTATTCATATTTACCTTTTTTACTGGTCTGTTCAGTTCTTTGAATTTGAAAAGGTAGTAAAATCTGCCGCCATGGAGATCCCGATGTCTGTGGTGGCGGCAGGCATGGTGCTTGGCTTCTTCCTGGGGTCTATCCGGTGCCTGGTAAATGTTGTTCATTATGTGAAAAAGATCGGAAAAAGCGGAGAGGAGGCATAGCATATGGAACCAATTCAAATCTTTTTTATCGTATTTCTGGCAATGATGATCTTTCGTGCGCCCATGTATCTGTGCCTGCTGGGATCATCCTTGCTCTACATATTCCTGACGCCTCAGCTGTCTATGATGACGGCCATGAATAAGATGATGAATGCGGCAAACTCCTTTACGCTGCTTGCTGTTCCCTTCTTTATCCTGGCAGGACAGGTTATGAACAACGGCGGCGTAACAGACAGGATCTTCGGCTTTGCCAAAAAGCTGATCGGTCACTGGAGAGGCGGACTGGCCTATGTCAATGTAGTTTCCAGCCTGATCTTCTCCGGCATCAGCGGCTCTGCCCTGGCAGATGTAGGCGGTCTGGGAATGATCGAGATCAAAGCTATGAGGGATGAGAATTACGATGACGACCTGACACTGGGCGTAACGGGAGCTTCCAGTACCGTAGGCCCCATTATCCCGCCCAGTATCCCCTTTGTCATCTACGGAGCCATGGCGAATGTTTCCATCGGCGCCCTGTTTATGGCCGGTATGGGTCCAGGCGTTCTGCTGTGCTTGGTGCTTTGCGTTTATATTTACATCATTGCCCATAAGAGGAATTATCCAAAGCATGAGAGGGCCAGTATCGGTGAGATGTGGAAAGCGTTTTTGGAGGCCCTTCCGGCACTTTTGTTTCCTGCATTTATGCTGGGAGGTATCTGGACAGGCTGGTTCACCCCCACTGAGTCGGCAATGTTCAGCGTTGTATACGGACTTTTCGTATCCTGTGTTGTCTACAAGGAGATGGATATCCGCTCCCTGCCGTCCTTAGCCGTGGCAACGGTCAAGCAGGTAGGCCCATCCATCGCCGTTGTGGTAGGCGCGTCCCTTTTTGCATGGGTCATGACATATGAGCAGATCGACAAGGTTGTGGTGGAGCTGATCCTGTCCTTTACCACAAACAAATATGTGATCCTGTTCATGATAAACATCATCCTGATTGTAATGGGAATGTTTATAGAGGTAGTTGCGGCCATTATGATCATGCTGCCGATCCTGACTCCTCTTATGGCAATTGCAAATATCAGCCCTATTCATATGGGCGTTATCCTGGTGCTGAATATGATGATCGGCCTTCTGACACCGCCTGTAGGTATGTCCCTTTACATGCTGTCATCCGCATCGAAACGCAGCTTTGGAGAGGTGACAAAGATGGTTGCACCATGGCTGATTCCATTATTCATTGCGCTGGCTATGGTTACCTATATTGAACCGATCACCATGTTCCTGCCGGGACTGTTTGGTTATCTTTAATTTTAATAAAAAATGGAGGAAAATACGATGAAAGCAAGAGTTGGTGTAGTTGGAGCCGGAACCTATGGAAGTGTCCTGATCAATGCGTACTATGGCGCGCACAAACGGGGAGAGATTGACTTTGTGGCAATTGCTGACATTAATCCTGACACGTTAAAAACCATGAATGAGAAGTACGGCTTAAAGGGATATACAGACTATAAGGAGATGTTTGACAAGGAAGAGCTGGATGCGGTTGCAGTGGTGACTCCGGATTATCTTCACGAGGCAGTTGTCCTGGAGGCAGCAAAGAGGGGGATCCATATCCTGGCACAGAAGCCCCTTTCCACTGATATTGAACAGGGAAAACGCATGATCGCAGCAGCAAAGGAAAATAATGTCATGCTGTACGTGGACTTCCACAAGCGCTTTGATCCGGCCCATATCCAGCTGCGCAATGCCATCAGGTCCGGCAAGCTGGGCGAGATCGAATATGGCTATGTATGCATGGAGGATAAGATTCTGGTTCCTTCCGTATGGTTTAAGAACTGGGCCCAGAACAGCTCCCCCGCATGGTTTATCGGCATCCACTTCTTTGATCTGATCTACTGGCTTATGGGAGAAAAGCCTGTGCGCGTATATGCCTCCGGTGTGAAGAAGAAGCTGGTGTCCATGGGAATCGATACCTATGACTCCCTCCAGTCCAAATTTGAGTTTGCAAACGGCGCGAGCATTACTGTGGATGCATCCTGGATCCTGCCAAACAGCTTTTCCTCTATCGTAAACCAGCAGATCCGCCTGGTAGGCACAGAGGGCTTCCAGGAGGTAGACAGCCAGGACAGAGGCGTGGTTGCTGCCTATAATGAGGACAGCTACAGCCATGTCGTGAACCCGTATGGAAATATGATCGTAGATGATCCAGTTGCAGGCCCTGTACCCACAGGCTATTGCATTGAATCCATGCTGGTATTCTTACAGCTGGTAAACAGGATGAAGGCCGGAGCTTCCTTAGAGGATATGGAAGGCCTGTATCCAACTGGTGAGGAGGCTCTCGTATCCACCATTATGTGCCAGTATGCCCATGAGAGCGCAAAGACAGGAAAGATTCTGGATATTGAATATTAATGGTAACTATTCAGAACGGCGGGAAATCAGGCGGAAAAAGCTGCGTTAAGCTTGCTTATAAGCAGATTTTTATGGCTGATTTCACATCGGAGGAATCTCCGATGCTTCTTGTCCGGCCTTGGCCGGGCAAGAAGATGCCCGTTCTGAACAGTTACATGAAAATAAAATAAATCTTGTAAGGAGACGTACAATCATGAATATTGATATTTCAAAAACTTCAGACGAGATGGCAAAGAGAGCCGCAGCCTGCGCAGCAGAGGCGATCAACCGGGTGATCTCTGAGAAAGGTGAGGCCAGGATCCTTCTGTCAACAGGAGCATCCCAGATCGAGTCCCTTAGCTATCTTACAGGCATGGATGTGGAGTGGGATAAAGTAGTCATGTTCCACTTAGATGAGTATATAGGCCTTCCTGAAACTCATAAGGCCAGCTTCCGCAAATATTTAAAGGAGCGCTTTATCAACATCGTAAAACCGAAAAAGGCGTATCTTGTAAATGGAGAGGGAAATGTAGAGGAAAACATTGCCGCTCTGACAGAAACGCTGAGACAAGAGCCGATTGATGTGGCTCTGGTGGGAATTGGCGAGAACGGTCACATTGCCTTTAATGATCCGCCGGCTGATTTCCATACAGAGGCAGCCTATATCATTGTAGACCTGGACCAGAAATGCAAGCAGCAGCAGGTGAATGAAGGCTGGTTTGAGACATTGGAGGAGGTGCCGAAGCAGGCCATCTCCATGACGGTTCCGCAGATCATGAAAAGCAGGACCATTGTGACGATCGTTCCGGGCGAACGCAAGAGCGACGCGATTATGAAGACGCTGTCTGCCAAAGCGCCCACCAATATGGTTCCGGCAACCATTTTAAAGACGCATCCTGACTGGCATCTGTTTATTGACGGCGCTTCCGCAGAGCAGATCATTTCACAGGTGTAAAAATCATTTGCTGAAGCACCCCGCCTGGCAGCCTGATCAGTGCTGCCAGGTGCTTGCAGCTATTAAGAAAACAGGAAGGGTTATTGTATGAAGACAGTAATTACGAATGGCACGGTCATTACGCCTCACCGTATGCTGGAGGGGGCTTATCTGGTAATTGAGGATGGGAAGATCCGGGAGATAGGAAGAGGACAGGCGCCGGACGCAGATACCTGTATTGATGCCAAAGGACAGTATATAAGTCCTGGATTTATTGATATCCATACACATGGCGGCGGCGGATATGATTTCATGGATGGGACAACAGAGGCGATCATAAATGCCTGCAAGGCCCATCTGGCTCATGGAACTACATCGATCTGTCCTACCACTCTGACCTGCACCAACGAGGAGCTTTTTACATTTTTCCAGTGCTACCGTGAGGCAAAGGAGGAGATGGAGGATGGTCCGGAGCTGCTGGGGATCCATATGGAGGGGCCTTATTTTTCCATGGAGCAGAAGGGAGCACAGGATCCGCAATACATCAAGGTTCCTGCGCAGGATGATTATAAGGCAATGCTAGATGCCTCCGATGATATTGTACGTATGTCTGTGGCTCCTGAGCTTCCGGGAGCAATGGAGCTGGCAGATGAATTGAAGGCTAGAGGGATCCTGGCTGCTATCGGCCATTCCGATGCAACCTACGAGACAGTGGCAGAGGCATGGGAAAGAGGCTATACCCATGTGACCCACCTCTATTCAGGCATGTCCACCATACGGAGGATCAATGCCTTCCGCCATCTGGGAGTGATTGAGAGCGCCTATCTGATCGATGGTATGACAGTGGAGATCATAGCAGATGGGAAGCATCTTCCGCCAGAGCTTTTACAGCTGATCGTAAAGCTGAAGCCCATGGAGGATATCTGTCTGATCACAGATTCCATGAGAGGCGCAGGTATGCCGGAGGGCTCCCATGTGCTTTTGGGAAGCCTGGCCCATGGGCAGGAGTGCATCATCGATAACGGAGTTGCAGTACTGCCGGACAGAAGCGCCTTTGCAGGGAGCGTATGTACCACGGACCGCTGTGTCCGCACCATGTATAAGCTGGCAAAGGTAAAGCTGGAGGACGCAGTGCGCATGATCACTTATAATCCGGCGAAGGTTCTTGGAATTGAGAAAAGGAAGGGCTCTTTGGCACCAGGTATGGATGCAGATATTGTGATATTTGATGACGATATCCAGATTTCCGCTGTTATGGTAAGAGGGCAGGTTGTGCATCAGTAATGCTGCAGCAGAAGCCTTGCCGCTGTGCGGCCGCGCAATAAAAAATGCAAACCCAACTTTAGACAGGTTCGTAAATCAAGTTTAGATCCAAATTACGAAATGAGCATCTGCCAGACGGGAGTGGCTAACGAAAAAGACACCATATTCAGCTTTAGGGCTGGGTATAGTGTCTTTTTTGCTTATTTGTGTTTTTCTTGTCTTTGCCATGTGAGAGCTGTGGCCGGCCCTTTCCACGCTGGCCGGTCGGATTTTTGAAGTATAGAGAAAGTTTTAGCACTTCGATCAGATTGACAAGCTGCACCTCCGCTACATGGGAATCTTCATCCGCTGTGGTAACGTCCGTCCTATGCCGCTCTCGAATATCTCTCAGGATCACAATCATATCATCGGCAACAATATGACTGAAATATTCTGATTTTTGAACCTAAGCCACTTTGAATGTTCAGATATTCAGATTATTTTCATTTGTGCCGTCCTTTTCCATAAGTTGTTTTCTTACAGCGGCTAGGATCATGTTCATATCGTTGATTCGCATATCGGCTATGCGGTCTATGTAAATATTAGCATCTACAAGGAAACGCTGGAAATCCTCATGCGTCACAATTTCACAGAGAAGTCGATTGTTCAGCTTCCCACTTTTTGATACATCAATCATATTATCACCCTTACCTACATATCTACAATCTGTCCTTCGCCCTGCCATATTATCATCCACATTTATTATAATACATAATTTTTAAGAACGTAGAATTTTTTCACTTTTCAGCGCATTTTCCATCCTCTTGTATATGCGAGAGGGCATGATTTTTCGCTACAATGGTCATGTCGAGAGACAATGCTGTTTGAAAATTGCATGACCGTCTGAAAGAGATATGCTCTCCAGCAAAGTGAACGTCGTGACCGCAAAAGCGAGAGCGCACCAAGGGGAACGACACGTCGCTGTGAAATTCGGGGGCAGGAACAGCTTTCAGGGAGAGCGACGAAATCAAAGGCTTATCAAATCATCAAAAATGATAACGGTTTTATGCGGCCATCCGAACGGACCAGTGTCACGCTGGAGAGCGAAGCCGATACGTTGTTCCGCATGACTTTTCATGGAACAACGCAGATACACATAAAACTGTGAAATTGAAAATCGCCCTATTGAACAGGGCATGGGGAAAGGATGCTGAATAAAATAACACCTTTCCTTAAAATTACGTCCTATGGTGATATGGCTTGCCAATTCAGCAAACCATATACGCCGTAGGACGAACAAAAAAATGGAGGTATTTATAAATATAAAAACGAGATCAAATATCTGAACATTGCATTGAAAGGGGATGATTTTATCGCAGTTTACGGATATGCCCGTGTCAGCACAAAGGAGCAGAATGAGGATCGTCAGTTTATTGCCTTACATGAGCTATGTATTCCAGAGAAAAACACTTTCATGGACAAGCAGAGCGGCAAGGACTTTGAACGTCCACAGTACAAGAAACTGGTGCGGCGATTGAAAAAAGACGACCTGCTCTACATCAAAAGCATAGACCGTCTTGGACGCAATTATGGAGAGATTTTGGAACAGTGGAGAGTACTTACTAAGGAAAAAGGCATCGACATTGTAGTGTTAGACATGCCTCTGCTGGATACCCGGAGGGGCAAGGAACTGATGGGTACTTTTCTCAGTGACATTGTTTTGCAGGTGCTGTCCTTTGTGGCAGAGAACGAGCGCATCAATATTCGACAGCGACAGGCTGAGGGTATTGCAGCGGCAAAAGCAAAAGGGGTACGGTTTGGGAGACCACCCAGACCGTTGCCGGAGAATTATCATGATGTATACCAACGGTGGGAAATCGGAGAAATCACTGGGACAGCAGCCGCAAAGGAGTGCGGAATGCCGCTCTCCACTTTCCGTTACCGAGCGGAAATATACAAAAAAGGCAAGTTGCTGTAACTTGCCTTTTTACAGGAACGTGTACTTTTCTGTAAATCACTCAGACTAACTAATTGTTATAAGTATAGTATATATCAGCAGAAATTTCCATACCTTTTTGAAGATTTTTTTCTATTTGGCGAACGAGGCAACTTATTGTTTTTCTTTACAGAAAAGTACACTTATTTGTGCCAACTAAGGTAAGAGAATGGAGGACGCATATGGGGGCATTAATAATTATAATTCTAGTTGTAGTTTTTTACTGTCTTGTCATTAAACCACGGAAGAATAATGCATCAACAACATCTTATCAGAATTATACCGCTGTGCAGCAATCTCAAACTGTCAATCAGCCAACTCCAGGAATTAATCGCTGTCCAGCGGACGCCCTCATTAACAGCCCATATTATTCAAAATACAAAACGGTATTTGATCTGATCTGGTATGACGGAAAACAGCCAAAATACAAAATAGACTGGTTATTACAATCCTTAGGCATGGGGCGCGAACTGGAAAATTTAGGGACATATGTCTTAGACTCCATTAAAAATGGCTTGCCATATTTTTGTGAAACAGAGTATGAATTTGACAAGTTTTTTGATTCTGATAAGCCTGTTGCACTAGGCTCCATTGATGGAATAATGGATATATGCTTTTTCTATCATGAAGTAAACAGGGACCATTCACACCCGGCAAAACGTCAATACTGGCAGCAGCGGCTTCGTGAACTAGCACTCTCTGGAAATTTAGAGGCGCAAGGTGCATTATGTAGCAATTTTGCAAAAATTGTGTTTTCTGAAAATGAGGTTGTGGAGTTTAAGGAAAAATATGAATCTGTACTACGCAGTCTTGCTGAATCTGGAGATGCTTATGCTCAGTTAGCAGTGGGCGAATTTTTATTACCTTATAGGTCACAAGAAAGACTTAAGTGCCTGATCAAGGCAGCAAATCAAGGACTAAGTAATGCTTGGTTTCAGTTGAGTAAAGCCTATGGGGCTATTATTTCTCTTGATGATAATGGTGATATTCGCAAAGTGCCATTGCCAGAAGAAGAAAAAAACAGTTTAGAGGGGAAAATTGCTGAAAGCTATTATAAAGGGGCAGAAGCAAATAATGGAGTAATGGCAGCACGCTGTCAATATATGGTCGGAGTGTATTATGAAGACGGGGACTCTATTTTTCCCAAAGATATAGAAAAGGCAAAATACTGGTATCAGAAATCCCTGGAAAATGGCGAAACCAGAGCAAAATATCGAGTAGACGCGATTGATGAGCATCGTGAGTGGTATTAATAATGGAAATTTGAAATGTGACAGGGAGGGGGTGGGAGAAATGCAAAAAATATCAACAAGTGACTACTACAAATATAAATCAGCGATTCAATCCGCCAATGACACAGAAGACAGAGAAGCCCTAAGGCAAATTCAAAAACAGCTTATTGCAAAATATGGTTTAGACAATGATGATGTGAAACAACTGTTGAAGTATTTCAGATATTCGGTGTGAAAACAAGGGGGATGAGCATATGGCTAAAATTATAAAAGAATGGAAAAGCGGAAGCGTTTCTATAGCTGTAGAGGCCGGTAAAGACGATATGAATCGTGAGGGAACTCATGTTCATATATACAAACGGGGACGACGTACCTCATCAAGAATCCCGGGACGAAATCGGGATGTTGATGATGCCGACTTTGAAGTCGCCGAAGACCTTTACTATCGGTATTTAATCGAAATTGAGACAATTTGTCGGGCAGTAAAAGACGGGAAATATGATGGTTAAAACATACAAAGTACACAATTATAAATATCATAAATAAATAAGGATAAGGAGGCCGTAGCATGGGACTTTTTGGGCAACTATTAGAGACAGCGGGCGAAAAACTTACGAAGGACAAAGAGCAAAGAGCACAGGAGGAAGCATTTGTTAAAAACAACGAGGGAAGCAAAGCAATTTGCGCATATATCGTAAATTTATTTAAAAAAGGGAATCCCGGTTACGATTGGGTCAAAAAGAATCATGTGGGACTTTTCACAGTGATCAATAAAGATTCCGTTTCCCTTTGCTATATGCAAGCAGGAGATGGTCAATCCTTTTCGGGAATGAAGCCAAAAGATATTGAAGTCTCTAGATACAGTTTTCAAGAGATGTATAGCTGGTACGGCCTCGCCGAGGGATGCGGTTACAGTGCCTTGACTAGCAGGACTCAGCTTAATACCCTTGAGAATATGATTAATATGGAGGTTCAAAAACTTCCGCATATTAAATATAACAACGGCTTTTTAGTAAAGATGTTTCAATAAGCTATGGATACTCAGAATGAATGTTTGCCATTGGAATATGGACTAAGGAAGGACAACAATGCATTAGACAAACTATTCTGGGAAAGGCAATGACTTTTTCGAAATTGGATCAATTTTTGAAAAACGTACCCAATAAATATCCAGAGTATGATTCTGACTACGTCGCAAAGAATCGCTGATTCTTACGAAATAAAAACTTATGGAGGCATTTATTATGAAAATCAAAGTCCAAAAGAAAGCTATTCCTACTCTCAAATTCAACAGTGATTATTTCGAATGTCCGAAGTGTGGGTGGCAGTACCCTGGCCCGCTGCTTATTAAAGGCGATGTTGCTCCGACAACAAAATGCCAGAACTGTGGTCACTCTTACTTAGTCCGTGTAAAATAATATGAAACGAAACTCTACTACAAGAGTTATCCTGTCAAACAAGGCGTACTGCCAAATCAGAGATAGTGTAACCAATGCAAAGAATGATTTTGAGGTTGGCGGCGTTCTCATGGGATATAAAATATTCAAGCACTATTTTGTTGTTGCAGTAACAGTCCCAACGGAGACGGCAGAGAAATCCAAAGTGTCTTTTACGCTTGATGGTGATTGGCACACGGCCCGCGCATTAGAACTTATGCAAACGTTCCAACGCAAACCATCAATACTAGGTATATGGCACAGTCATATTTGCGATGGTGATACGTTTTCGGAGCAGGATCGGCAGTCAAATATGCAACTTGCAATATCCTTTAATGGTGTGCTGTCCATGATTGTGATGATGACAATGCCTTTACAGGATTTGAGCATGACGGCATACTTTATTTCCCCAAATGGAAAGGAAAGGCTTTGTCAAGTTGCAGGTGATTGATGAAGCTAAAAACTCAGACAGTATTGAAAGGAACGGGAGGAGGATAGAAATTGAACGGCAATGAGCGTTGCAGCAACTGCGTTTATTGGCAGAACCGAAAATGTACAATGACTGGACAAACCAAAAATGACAGTATTTGTACTTGCGGGCAGTTCAAGGAACGCGGAGAAAATAAATAGCTAAATACATATTACAATCCCTTTGGAACAAAGGGCGCACATACATGGCCGCCAGACCATGTATGTGCGCCCTACGAGGCAACAGCCCGGACACCTGAATGCCCGGGCTGTTTTGTGTTGCTTCGTTCTGTACAATGGGCTGCACTCCTTGTGCCGCCAAAGCGGCTATCCCAGCAAAAGGAAACAGCGTGACCGAAGTCACGCCGCCCTTTGAAAACACAAAGTTTTCACCATTTTTTGATTTTACTGCTTTACAGCCACCCGGCATTCATCAGGTTTGCATTTTTTATGCCGCAGACCGGAATCGAACCGTTTTTCTTAATCTCAAATACTGATAGAAAGGGGCTTTGAAGACTTCATCACGGTTGCGGTGTTCAAAAAGTGTTCAAATGTTTGTCGCATACAAACTTGAAGTTATCTTTTTCCTAATGGCAATGCTATTAAATTTCCCAATAATGCAATAACAGCATATCCAACTACATAAACCCATGCACTTGAGTTATAAAATATAAATATAGATGGCGCAAACATTATTGCTACAATCAAAATATACCAGAAGTTAAAACCATTCCTAATCCCATAAAAAACAGAGGTTATTAAACATATTAGAGGAATAATTACTAACATAACAATCATTGCACTTCCTGTGTTTTTTATAAACCAAGGAACGATATAAAAATCTATCAGCAACAGTAGGTAGAAAACCATGTTCTTTTTTAATTTATCCATCATATCATCATCCTTTCAAATCCCGATTTGTCTGTTTCACATTATACACAGTATAATTCCATTTCACAAAATGTTCAATCAAAAAAAGTATGCAAGATTTTTATATTTTCTTGGCATACCTCTTATTGCAGTATTTCCTTGTTCGTATTTTCGCAAACTAACGTTCCGCAAGGATGCCCAGTGCGACGGTTCCTAACAGGGCGGCGGGTCGACTGGGCAAGTGGTCGGCTGAGAAGCATTTTCTACTCAACGACATATTTAACGTTTGATTCTCTCCGTCCCTCATATTTCTCCTGTGCCAACAGTTTATCAAGAAATTCTGACACTTCTTCCATGTCTTCACTGTCTATCAAATCCAGTTTTATCAATACATCAAGGTCTGTCTGATTCTTCGGTTGTATTGAGATCGGCTGAGATGTATCCACAACCACTTTCAACTGTTTTGTCTTATTTGCTGTTTCAATATCCGTAGTTAATCCCATAACGTGGCTTTTACTCACGCCGAATATCTGTGATAATTTTTCCCATATAGATTCATCTCTCGGCGTTCCGTTTCCATTTTCATAGTTCGTAAGCATACTTTGTGAAATGCCTAATTCTTTTGCAAGTTCCGCAACGGTTATATTCTTTTCTTTCCGCAATTCTTTTATTTTATTCATAGCGAACCTCCTTTATAAGCACATTATATTTCATCAAATTTTCTCTGTCAATCTTTTTATCGGATATTCAGATATTTTCTATTGACATTCTGTAACGCTTGTTTTATCATAAGATTATCTTAATATCTGATAATCAGATATTCGTAAGGAGGTGAAACGATGATTAGAGGAAATGACTTTATTTTAAATCCAGACAAACTGCAAGAGGAATTTCAGTTAGTAGAAGTTTCTGACTGGGTAGACTTTTCTACAAAAGAAAAATTAGGATTCTACTATACAGTTCTTCTTCCAAAATTAAAGTTTGAAAAAGTCAAAGTAGGCATTAAAGCTAACACAGCGATTGTTACCAACGAAGAACTTGAACAAAAAGGGCAGATTCCAGTCTCATTTGATGGATTACATACTTGGGCTAGTCTCTATAATGGACGTCTTTCTGTCAAAGCAGAAGCTTCCAATATCAGAAAAGTGGGAATGAAATAATTTCCCTACTATGTCAGCCAGTCAGTGCCGGACAACGTCATAGGTGCTGAACTGGCTGACCTCTATACTTGATATATAAAACAACATCTTCCGAAAACAATCGGAACATTCATTACAAAAATTGGGATATGAGGTGAGATTCGTGAGCAAAACAAAAGAGTGTTTTGCATACAATACGAAAATCATTGAAACTCCTACTACAAAAGAAGTATATATTTACGAAAACCCTATTTTTATTCACTCGAAAGAAAAGGCAGATTTAACAGACACAAGTAACCGAAAAAAATTTGATGAAATGTCAGCTCATAAGCAATATGACAGTTTAAAACGCAAGCAGAAACATTACGAACAGGCTCGTTGGGATATTGCCCGTATTGTTGACTGCAACTTTGATAACAAAACAAAATTTGTAACGCTGACATTTAAAGAAAACATTCAGGAAATCCTGATAACTAACCGTGAATTTAAGTATTTTATCCAGCGATTAAATTATTATTTGTACCATACCAAAACCCAGTTATTAAAATACCTTGCAACGTGGGAGAAACAGAAGCGTGGAGCAATCCATTATCATGTTATTTTCTTTGATTTTCCGTATATAGCAAAAGAAAAATTACAGAATTTATGGTCACATGGATTTATTAAAATCAATCGCATTGATGTAGACAGCAAAGAAAACAGAGGTCGTTATCTTAGCAAGTATTTTGGAAAAGACCTTGATTTGAAAGAACATAAGAAAAAAGCCTTTTTTAAATCTCAAAATCTGAAAGTTCCACACGAAACAAAAGTCATGCTGACCGAAGACATTTTACATGACTTACAAAAAGAAAATATCGTCTTTCAGAAAGAATACACAAGGCAAATTTACGATACCAACGCTTTCTTATCTACTGGTTCATGCTTAAAGGACAGCAGTGTTATCTACATCAAAATTAAAAAAGAAAATCCTTGCGTAAAGGGGGAATCTTATGGATAATCCCGTTACGTTTTCAGATATAACATTATTGAATACGTTAGCCACCTGTGCTAACATGACCACAGATGAAGTCTTCAAAGATTTTAAAATTATGGCAAATAAAAAAATCTTGAAGAATCACAAATATGAAATTTATTACTCGGAATCAGAAAAAAGCTGGCGTACTTATTTACCCGATGAAACCAAACCTAACAAACGCCGTCCTGTTAAGAGGAAGAGTAAAGAGAACCTTGAAAAAGAAATCATCAGATTTTATATCGAAAAGCAGAAAGCTGAAAACCGTCAGAATGTCACACTAGAAGAATTATATGCTGAATGGCTTTTGTATAAAAGAGATTATACTTCCGTAAAAGCAAAAACAATTCAAGAATATGTATCTGAATGGAATAGATTTTTCAAAGATACAGAACTTGTTAAAATGAAGATAGGCGAAATCAAACCAATCACGCTTATCCGCTTTTTCAGAGAAGCTACAAAAGACCGACAGTTCACGCACAAGCGAGTCAGTAATGCCCGTTCTGTTTTGAATGGAATCATGAGTTATGCGATTGAAGAAGAAATTATATCACATAATCCTGTCTCTGATGTGAATTTCAAACAGTTTACCTATAAGCCAGTAGAAGTACAAAGTGACAATGTATTTTCCCGTGATGATACGCATAAGTTATTAAATTATCTTCGGTGTATCATAGAACCATATTCTCTTGCAATACAGTTATCTTTCTATCTCTTTATCCGTGTTGGAGAAACAAAAGCTATCCGTTGGGAAGATATTGACTACAATAACAGGCTTGTATATCTTCACAGACAGGCGACCTGTGAACGTACATTGAATGATGATTTAACATTCTCAAGCCGAAAAGTAAAAGTAGTAAATCAAATGAAAGGAAATACTTCTCATGGATTCCGTAAACAGTTCCTTACAGACGAAGCACTTAAAATTCTTCACAAAGCAAAGGAATTAAATCCAAATGGAATATATGTCTTTGAACCCAACGGCGAGATTATGACAACAGACAGCTTTAATCGCCGTTTGAAGAAATATTGCAAAGAAGCCGGTGTTCCTTATCATTCCAGTCATAAAATCCGCTTTTACAATGCTTCAACAGCTTTTGACGGAAATAATCTTACAACCCTTAGTTATTTAATGGGACATAGTGAGACAGCTACAACATTGCATTACTTGCGGAATGTCAATAAGAGGAAGAATGACAGGCTTGCTTTTCAGAATCTTGGTATTTCATCATAAAGTGTTCAAAGGTGTTCAAACATTTTAAAACAAAAAAATAAGAGAAACGCTGTAAATTCAACGTTTCTCCCATTTTTAACTAATGCCGCAGACCGGAATCGAACCGGTACGGGTATCACTACCCACGGGATTTTAAGTCCCGGGCGTCTGCCAGTTCCGCCACTGCGGCGCAGTACCTTGCGGTACATTCTCATACGTGCCACGGCTGAAAACAAGGCCCTTTACGCGCTCTGCACTGATGGCCTTAAGCGATAACTGACACGTAATGGGCGAAGGTGGATTCGAACCACCGAAGGCATTGCCAGCAGATTTACAGTCTGTCCCCTTTGGCCACTCGGGAATTCGCCCAGATAATTGCTCTCACAAGCAGTGTTAATAATAACATATGACACTGAAAAAATCAAGAGTTTGCGGAAAAATTTTTGCAGGTTTCCCTTGGCTCCGTTACTGTTCAGATGGCTGCCGGGAGGGCGGCTGGAGCGCCTTTGCAGGACATTAGAAGCTCTTAGACAGCTGGTTTTTCCATTCAGAGCAGAATCAATGATTGTTTGAGCGCAGCGAGTTGCGTTGATGCTGCTCTGGCTTTTAGGAAAAATCAGCTGTCTTAGTGCTTCTTATGTCCGAAACCGAAGCTCCAGCCGCCCTCCCGGCAGCCATCTGAACAGTAATGTAGCTCCAGGCAAAAAGGGGCTTCCAGCAAAATATTCTGGCTATCTGTACAGTGATTTGCTATAATAGACGGATGGAAAAGAAAACGCACATCAGATAAAGGATAAGAACAATATGCTGTTTAGCTCACTGGTATTTTGCTGGTATTTTCTGCCGGCTGTATTTCTTCTATATTGCTGCATTCCCGGGCTTAGGGGAAAGAATCTTCTGCTTTTGGCAGCCAGCCTTTTCTTCTATGCCTGGGGGGAGCCGAAATATGTGGTGCTGATGGTGATATCCATCGGACTGAATTTCCTGTTCGGAGTCCTGATCGGCAGGGAGAAGGGGCGGGGGATGAAGAAGGCTCTTATGGGGGCCTGCATTGTACTGAACCTGGGGATCCTGGGGTATTATAAATATTTTAATTTCTTTGCGGAGCTGGTAAACGGCGCGGCAGGGCATGAAGCCCTGGCGGCCAGGGATATTGCCCTTCCGATCGGCATTTCCTTCTACTCCTTCCAGGCTTTATCCTATGTGGCTGATGTGTACAGGGGAAAAATCAGGGTCCAGAGAAATCCATTGGATCTGGCGCTGTATATCAGCTTTTTCCCGCAGCTCATCGCAGGTCCCATCGTAAAATACCATGAGATCGATACCCAGCTAAAGGACAGAACCATGTCTGCGGACAAGATCGCATATGGGATCAAGCGCTTCTCCTATGGTTTGGGAAAGAAGGTGATTCTTGCAAATACATTCGCGGCAGTGGCAGATGAGGTGTTCACCTCGCCCAACAGGGAGATGGCAAGCAGGGGACTCATATGGTGCGCTGTTTTGCTGTACACCCTTCAGATCTATTATGATTTTTCGGGATATTCGGATATGGCCATCGGCCTGGGGAAAATGTTCGGCTTTGATTTTATGGAGAATTTTAACTATCCCTACATGTCACAGTCCATCCGGGAATTCTGGCACAGATGGCATATTTCCCTTTCTACCTGGTTTAAGGAATACCTGTACATTCCTCTGGGCGGCAACAGGAAGGGAAAGGTGAGAACCTATGTGAACCTGTTTCTTGTATTTCTGGTCACCGGACTGTGGCATGGGGCCGGGGCCAATTTTATCCTCTGGGGCGCTTATTACGGCGTGTTCATTGTGGCTGAGCGTGTGTTTTTGGGAGAAATACTGGACAGAAACAGGTTTAAGCTTCTGAATCATATGTATACCATGTTCGTGGTGATCGTTGGCTGGATGCTGTTTCGGGTGGAAGAGCTGCCGGCCATCAGTGAGGTGTTCCGGGTCATGTTCAGGGGAGGAGGCGGCTGCTATACGGTTCCCATGTTTGTGGATAACCGGGTCTTCTTCTGGGCGTTTGTGGGTGTGCTGTTCTGCGGTCCCATCCAGGCTTTGTGCAGTCCTCTTAAGAGGCGGCTTTATGATGAGGAGAGGATCAGCTGGCTGGATGTGGCTGTCATGGCATTTCTGCTTATGGCCTGCACCATGCTCCTGGTGAACAATACATACAATCCATTCATTTACTTCAGGTTTTAGAATGACACATCCTGGGAGGAAGGACACATGAAAAAATGGATGATAGGCCTCTTTTTTTCCATATTGCTGCTGCCAAATATAGCAGGCCTGGCTGTGGGGGAAAAGGAGGCTTCCAATACGGAGAACAGGGATCTGGCCCGATGGCCGGAGTTTTCCTGGGAAACGATAGATGAGTTTCCATCAGGGGTGGAAAGCTTTATCAACGACAATGCGCCTTTGCGCAGCATCTGGCTGGATGCCTATGCATCCCTCAATATGGAGCTGTTTGGAAGCATTGACAATAAAGAGGTGATTGTGGGAAAGGATCACTGGCTGTTTTACACGGGAAATGAGAGCGTGATCGATGCCCTGGGCATCGGCTTTTTCTCTGATGAAGACCTCCAGATGATCTTAGATAAGCTTCTTGCAGTCAGGGAAAAATATGCAGAGGATAAGGAGGATTTCGCACTCCTGGTGGCTCCCAACAAGGAGATCGTTTACAGCCAGTATATGCCGGAGCACTATGGGTCTCTGTCAGAGACCTCCAGGGCAAAGCAGCTGGTGGAATATATCAGGGCAAACTCGGATATCAAGGTGGTATATCCCCTTGAGGAGCTGAAGGCGGCAAGTAAAGAGGAGCTTATCTATTATAAGACGGATACCCACTGGAATAAGCTGGGAGGCTTTATCGGAGCCCAGGCCCTTATAGCGGCAGCAGGCGGAACTCCTGCAGATTACCATGATCTGGCTCTTTCTTATGAAGGTGGGCAGCGGGGGGACCTGGGAGATCTGGGGCATACGCCCATGAAATACTTAGAGGAAACAGAGGTTCTGATCCATGGCTATCTGGAAGGCCTTTCTGTGGAAATGCTGGAAAATGATGACGGCGGCACAGGACTGATCAGGACAAGAACACCGGATTCTCCGGATGAACGCAGCCTTACGATGGTGCGGGACTCCTTTGGCGCAGCCATGGAGCCGGTGCTGCCGAGGTATTTCAGGGAGGTGGTATTGATAAATTGGAAATTTATGGATAACATAGACGTTGCAGGCTTTGGCGGCGATGTGTTTGTCTATGAGATCGTGGAGAGAAACTTAGGAAGGCTTCCGGGAGACCTGGATGTACTTTTGGCAAAATAGAACGGAAACTCAAGGGTTTTCTTTTGTAGGTTTGTCAAACATTTGTTACACTGACTGCAAATAATTCTTTAGCACCTG
>NZ_JAJCIC010000043.1 GCF_020554865.1 Lacrimispora sp. 210928-DFI.3.58 | reverse complement strand
AGGGCTTTGCCCTCGAGCTCCCATTCCAGAAAACATAGTTTGTCTACAGTCTAAGCACTTTATATGGAAACATATAAGGTGCTTTTTCTTGGGATTAGGAGGTGTTTTCATGTAACCGGTCAGCGAAGCGTTCCTGCAGGCGGGGCAGGTGCTGGGCGGTTTGGTATTGACAATATAAGAAACGTTGTTTTTCCGGGCTTTTTTGCACTTTTGGGAGAAATGGGCTTGTGTCTTTACGGGGAAATCAGATGTTTTTTTGGATAAATGTTGACAAAGTCCACAAAACTTAATATACTAAAAATGGACTGAGTCCACAAAGTTTCAAGGAGGTTAATATGAAAGCAGTATATTATATCAGCAATAGTCGCACATGGGGACATGTAGCAACACAGGTATGGGATATTTTGAAACAAGAAGGTTTTTTGCAGGAGCATACAGGAATTATATTTTCCGGTCAGGAAGTTATGGGATATAGAGATGAGAAACACGAATATTTTTTTGTCCCTATGGATACGGCGGTATGTCTGGACTATCCCAGATTTTTGCCGGAAATGAATCGGTATTTTTCGGATTGCGATATGTCAGGGATGGTAACATGGCATGAAGGGGCAAATGCACCGGAAAATGTTTTGACCGTACATTCTCTTGGAGATGTGGATTCGGGATATTTTGGAAAAGCGCAGCCGAGGTATATGAGAAATCTGCTGCTTGCCTATGAGAAAAACCGTAAAGCACTTGGATTAACGGATTATCAGGTGGTTACGGAAGCAACCCATTGGTCAGGTGTGCATGCGGGACATGGAGACCCGGCATTGCTTGTGCAGTATCCTGTTCCAATGGTTGATATTGAAGTAGGCAGCAGCCCGAAATGCTGGAATGATGAGACAGCCTGCAGGGCATTGGCCCGTACCCTGACTCATGTATTTGATGATGATGAGAGGATCGTCCATAATATTTTATGTGTCGGCGGAATCCATTTTGATCCCAATTTTGCGGAGGCTGTTTTTACTACATGGAATAATGAAGCTTTTGGAGTGTCGCATATTCTTGCAAATCAATGGCTGGTATCGGGCGAGTATGAGAACGAAAGTGGATTGAAACGTGTAAGTGACGGTATCCATGCAATTGCAGGCGGTGTTGAAGCCATTTTCTTCCATGATAAGCTAAAAGGCTGTTACAAAGATTTGGTTCGTAAGCTGGGAAAAGAATTTCAAATCCCGATCTATAAACATCAAAAATTACGGAATCCTCAGGAATTGGAGTGGAAGACCATATGAAAAATGATTCAGGCGCAAAGATAATGCTTAGTGTTTCCATGGCTATTTTTGGAACGCTTGGTCTTTTTACCAGGAATATTTTATTGAGTTCCGGAGAATTGGCATTATACAGGGCAGTTTTAGCTTCGGGAGTGATTTTGATTTATCTGGCTGCCTCAAAACAACGGATGGATCGAAAAGTAATAAAAAAGGAAATCCCTCTATTGCTGGCGTCCGGCATTGCCATGGGGATTAACTGGATTTTGCTATTTCAGTCTTACAAATATACAACAATCTCTGCAGCAACCCTGAGCTATTATTTTGCTCCGGTGATTGTGACCATTACATGCCCTTTTTTATTTCATGAGAAACTGACAGGGAAGCAGATTCTTTGCTTTTGTATGTCAACAGTTGGCCTGTTTTTGATCATTGGAATTAGTAATATGGGGCAGGGCGGGAATGATCTGCTGGGGATTCTATTTGGGCTGGGAGCTGCTGTCTTTTATGCAGCAGTTATCCTGCTGAATAAATTTATAAAAAATGTAGCAGGCGTACACCGCACACTTTTGCAGTTTTTTGCAGCAATTTTAATTTTGATTCCCTATGTGGCAGGTACAGGCGGCATGCACCTTACAGAATTGAACGTTTCCGGATGGATATGTTTGCTTACAGTTGGTCTTGTCCATACGGGAATCACCTATTGTATGTATTTTTCCGCACTAAAAGATTTAGCCGGGCAGGAGGCAGCTATTTTAAGTTATATTGATCCATTGGTGGCAGTTCTTGTTTCCGTGTTGATTCTTGGAGAAAGAATGACCTTTGTGCAGATGCTGGGAGGGATGTTCATTCTTGGTTTTACATTATGGAATGAAAAAAATTCGTGACAGTGATATAATATCTACATATCCAAAGGAAAAGAGGTGACAGGATTGTTTTCGCCGGACCAGATAGCAGATGTTCAGGGATTTAACAAGGTTTATTTGTATCTGTGCAAGCAGATTGATGATGCGATACTAAATGCAGGATATTCGCTTACGGAAAAAGATGTTCTGTTGGAAATCAGCAAAACGGAACGGTGTACGGCAAATATTTTGACGCAGCGGCTTCATATTGACCGCAGCTATATGAGCAGGATGATTGCCAAGTTTGAAAAAAAGGGCTTGATTGAGAAAACGCTGTCCAAGACAGACAGCAGAGTCCGCTATATCCGTCTGACAGAGAAGGGCAGAAAAGAGTTTAACCGGTTAAGTGATATTCAGAGCTCGCAGATCCAGAAGATCTTTCAACAATTGAGTGAACATGACCAGCAGGTAGTCCTGCGTGCAATGGTTATGATCAGAAATAAACTTTCTGATGCAAATGATGTGATTACGATCAGGCCGTTTAAACAAAGTGATATTGAATATGTAATTTCGAGACATAAGACACTTTATTATGCAGAACGCCATCTATCGGAAGTTTTCTCACGTTATGTAGACTGTATTGTGTATGAATTTGTTGATAAATTCAACCCCAATACGGACTGTCTGAATATTCTGGAATGCAACGGTGTTCCTGCCGGGAGTATAGCTGTTGCCAAAGTGGATGATATGACAGCGCAATTACGATTTTTTATGCTGGAGCCGGAAATGCGTCAGCGGGGATATGGGAACAGGTTGATCGAGCTGGCGTTGGATTTTTGCAGGGAAAAAGGATATAAAAAGGTGTTTTTGCTTACGATTACGGCTCAGGTTATCGCCCGTCATGTTTATGAGCAGCATGGTTTTTATAAGGTTTGGAGCAGGGACAAGTCTGAGTGGGGAGAAGGAGTAATTGAAGAGCGCTGGGATTTGGAATTATAAGGTGATCCATGTTGACAAACCGAAGGAATACCCGTTGCTGGAGGATTTGTTGGATACAGTATAACACCGGGGCAGGCGGCGGAAACGATTATAAATGAGCATAAACACACAAATTTCACATTTACGTATAAAAATTGTAAGTTTCTTTGCTGCCATTTTATGCTAAAATAAAAGCAGCATAAAAGATTTTGAGGAAGGGGAATGATATGATGAAGGTAAAAAGTGGTGTGGTGCTCCTGCTTTCAGCCATGTCCTGTCTGGTGATGTCCTTTCCGTCCATGGCAGCTACGAAGATTGGCAGTATCTCGCTGGAGATCAATTCTAACATCTCAGCTGGAGATTACGGCGGCGATGTGGACGTGGATACGGATTCCAGCAAGTATTATGTGGATGATGTGCAGGTTACAAACGAGCCGAAGAACGGCTGGGAGGATAATGACAAGCCGAAGATCAAGGTAACGCTCATTGCAGATGACGATTACTATTTCCCGTCGACCCTGTCAAAGAGCGATGTGGACTTAAGCGGGGATGACGGAACAGTTACATCCATCAGCAGGCGGAATAATGATGAAATGTATGTCAATATCACCCTGGATGCCTTAGACGGTGATGATGACGATGACGACAGCGATTACGACCTGTATATATCGGATCTGGAGTGGGATGATGCAGACGGCACGGCCTCCTGGGAAGAAGCCGATGATGCCAGAAAATATGAAGTGCGCTTATACCGTGACGGAAGCTCCGTGACCTCCGTCCAGACCACCAGCAATACCTACTACCGCTTTGCAAGCTATTTTACAAAGAGCGGTGACTACACCTTCAAGGTTAGAGCGGTGTACAATTCCTCTAATAAGGGAAGCTGGTACGAATCCGAGGAGCTGGATGTGTCGTCAAGCGAGGCGCGGGATATCAGAGAGAACAGCAGCAGTAGCGATTACGGAAGCTCTACTGCAGGCGGTCCGGGAAACAACAGCCAGTCAAGCGGGGCATGGCTCCACGATGATATCGGCGGCTGGTGGTACTGCAACGCAGACAGGAGCTACCCGGTGAACCAGTGGCAGTACATTAATGATTACTGGTATTTCTTTAATGAAAAGGGATACATGGTGACAGGCTGGGTATTGTGGAATAATATCTGGTACTACTGCAGCGACAGCGGTGCTATGCTGACAAATACTACGACTCCTGACGGATACCGTGTAGGAGCCGACGGAGCCTGGATACAGTAAATGATGAAATGAAGATAAGCGGTAGGCAGTTTTGGGAGCTGTCTACCGCTTTTTCTGTAAAAATGCTATAATCGGTAAAAAGGATCATCAGGGAACCAGGGGGATACGAATATGGGCGAGCAGATCATAAGCATTATCATAAATATCCTGTCTTCTATTTTATATGACGGCGGCAAGTACACAGGGAGTAAGCGGCTGGGATGGGAAGAACACAAGGGAAAACAGGGGAAGGAGTCCCTGGAAGAAACGCTTCAGACCAGTCTGGCTGCATTTCTGAGAAGGCATGAGGACTGCCTGTTTTTGGATTCGGACTGGTTTGCGGCGTTTTTGAAATATCAAAGGCCGTTAGAGAAGCTGCTGGAGAATATTGTCTATGGAAATGGCGGCAGAGAGCAGACAGAGGAAGAGATGTTGGAGCGGCTCCTCCTTGATACCAGGAGGGCGGCAAAGGGGACGTCCAGGTCATTTGGTTCAAAGGAGGAGGCCGCTGCACGGGAATTATACCAGCTGCTGGTCCGAGAGATCAGGAATGAGCTGGGCAGCCGGATGACGCCTGCAGAGAAGTACAGGCAGGGCCAAATAGAACGAACAGTCCTCAGGGCAGCAGAGTCTGTAAACAGCAGGATAGGGGAATTGAAAGATGCTATGGCGGATAGGAGTTCCTCATTCACAGAAAAGGCATATGAGTACCCGTCGCCTTACCTGAAGCGCTTCTGCAGCAGTCAGGAGAAGAAGATACTGGACAAGAGGGAGGCAGAAGAAGCCTGCTGTTTATCAGAGATCTGCCAGCGTTATCCCTGTGTGGTCCTGCTGGGAGAGGCAGGAAGCGGGAAGACCACAGAATTGCAGTGGGTGGCGGCATGTTACAGTGAAAACAAGGAGCTTCCCAGGCCGGTCCTTCTGACCTTGAAAACCTATGTAGATGAGACAATGGAGGGGCTGGCACAGAAGCAGGGATTTGCCGTGGAAGAGGAGAAGGAGCTTCTCTTTATCATTGACGGCTTTGACGAGATATCGGGAGCATGCAGGCAGAGCTTTTTAAAGAGGCTTACAGATTATCATGAGCAGAGGCCCAAAGCGAGGTTTCTCATATCCGCCAGGAATCATTTTTACCGTGAGGGGATGCTGGGAGACTTTTTTACAGCTGTGTGGCTGGAGCCCCTTACCCCTGGGGATGCAGCAGAATTTGCAGAGGGATACGGGCTGGATGTGGAGGCCTTTTTGGCAGAGGTTCAGAGGCGCAGGCTGGAGGAGCTTTTGCTGATCCCGTTTTATCTGCTGGAGCTGTGCGGCATTTATAAGGAACAGAGGGCCATACCGGAGCGCAGGGAATTGATGCGCGAGCTGATAGACCACAAATTCTCAGAGGATTTCAAAAAATTTCGGATGACAGAGGAGGAGGATCTGGCTGAAAGGAGGACGCTGTTGTTTTCCCTGCTTCAAAGGCTGGGCGCGGCAATGCATGGAATGGACTGCCGTTCCCTGACAGAGGAGGAATATCAGTGTCTGATCCCCGACCAGGAGGAGAGAAGGCTGCTGAGCTACAGCGGCATCTGGAAGCGCCAGGAGGGCTGCTGGCAGTTTTCCCACAATAATTTTGGCGAGTATCTGGCAGCAGAATATCTTTCCGGATGCAGCCCGGATGAGATCAAAGAGCTGGTATCTGCCGGATATCCGGAACTGGGCATCCGCAGCAACTGGTATCATGTGCTGTCCTATCTTCTCCCCATTGCAGATGAGAAGACGGAAAAATGGCTGCTGGATCAGGATTTCACGCTGTTTTTCGACTTTGACAGGTCCAGGCTTCCCGCCTCTGAGCGAACAAGGATCCTGCGCCGTGAGTGGGAACGGCTGAGATCGTGCCATGGCTGGATCACAAGGCAGCGCTACCGGGCAGAGGATCTGATCAGATTTGGCATGAGCTATACGGCTGTCGGCATGTTCCTTGAGGAGATCCAAAAGCCGGAAGATGAGATCGTGCAGCAGAATGCCATCCTGGCTCTTGGCAGGTTTGATAACCTGTTCGGAAGAGAGAAGGAGGTAAAGGAGGCGCTTTTAACTATCTGCTGCAGCCCTGAGAAGAATAGCTGGATATGTACGAGGGCGATACTCGCCCTGTCGGAGCTGGGGCTGATGGATAGGGGAATCCTCTCCGGGCTCGTGGAACATTTTTCTGATACGGACTCTTCGGAGATACGCTATGGGCTGTATTACAGCATCCGCGTTTTGGAACGAGCGGATGTTCATATCCGTTTTTTGACAGACGGGCTGACGTATGTGCAGTGGAGGCTTAATCAAACAAAGGGACGGCTGGGAAATGAAACCTGTGAGCTTCATTATGCCCTGATGGCGGTGAAGGAGCCTGCTGCCATCCTGCAGATCATCCGGAGTTTGATAGACCACCCGGAATACCATCATATCTACAAGATCGAGGAGGTGGTATCCTGTGTTCTCCTGCACCTGGCAGAACAGGAGAAGGTGCCGAAGGAGGGAAGCTGGAAGACTGTGACAGCGTTCTATGAGGCATCATCAGAGCATGGCTGGAATCTTATGGAGGAGGCTGCCATAGGATATTTTGCAGCCACAGGGACCAAGGAGAGGCTGTTTCGGGAAGAGCTGGGCAAGGTGACAGGGAAAAAGAAAAATTGGTGGCTGTTAAACCGATTGCTGGATGAAGGGATCTCCCGGTGGGTGCTGGAGCAGTATAAAGAGGGGCGCATAAGGGATGAAGAGGCTGCGCAGTGCATCGGCATCATGCATTGGAAAAATGCGGTCTTTCCTGAGCTTGCAGCTCTGTATCAGGAGAGGACAGGCATCCAGATCCCCAGAAAGCCTGTGATCGATTATGAGGCACTCCGCAGACAGGGGGCAGAGAGCTACAGGCAGGCAATTATCTGCCGGGAAAAATATCTGGATCTGGTGGATGAATGGATATCGCTGTATGGAAAAGAGGAGCTGACGCTGGAAAATGTCAAGGAAAGTTCCATAGAACTGCTGGAAAAGCGGTATGATCTGGAGGAGATACGATTTGACTATCTTCGTTCGGACAGCGAGATGACCGTGCAGGAATGGAGACAGGCTCTGGAAGAGCAGGACTGGAAGGACATGCAGGTATATCTGATCCGCCAGTGGCTCTATCAAAATGAAAACAGGGAAGTGCCGGAGGAGATCGTGGGGGCTGCCAGGGAATATTATGACAGCCATATCGAAGAGGTGGACTTTGCCCGGAGTATTGTCTGGGACACAGATACGGAAGGCAGGGTCATGGACAGCCGGGCTGAGGTCCTTCTTTTCTTTGCCAGCCGCTTTGGCTTTCCGATGAGCAAGGAGAAGGCAGAAGGAATATGTCCCTTTGCGGGAATCATGAGGGAAGGGGAAATCAAAAAGCTGCTGGAGCGCTGTTTTACAGAGGAGGAATTAAGGCAGGTGATACTGGATCATATGAAGGGGAAGGAGCGCCTGGGAGAAGACTTATATCTGCACCTTTTCTATTGCCGGAAATTTAAGCTGGAGCAGTGCGCAGAGACCATCCGCAAAGTGGCGGCAGACGCTGCCAGGCCGGATCATCTCAGACAAAGGGCCATAGAATACTTCTGCCAGGTGATTGGCTCCGAGGCAGCCTGCCAGGCCCTGTTACCTCATCTGGATGGCGAACTGTTTTTCCATGCAGTCTCACAGATCATCGAGGACGAATCGGAGGGCCTGGCAGATCTGCTGTGGGAATATGCGGGGAAGGACAAAGAGAACAGAGTACGCTGCCTCCAGTACCTTATATGGCTGCAGGATATCCGGGGAGTGGCAGCCTACCGTCAGATACTGGAGCAGGAGCGCAGGGTAAAAAGATATTCCTGGGACAGGCAGCCGGCAGAGAGCATTGTGCGGATCAGGAAGGAGTCCCTGTGGGAGGAGCTCTTTTTGCTGGTGGAGCTGTGGCTTGAGCCGGATTTTGAGGATACGGACCATGGGAGCCTTGCCAGAGCCATAAGAGGAGCGCTCACAGCCATAGCAGGAGACAGTGAAAAGGGCTTCAGGACGGTCTGTGCAATGCTTGATAAGAAGATATCCTCCGGCAAAGGAGATCTCTGGAAAAATGTTCAGATGCACCATTGGCTGGAGGATGTCAGGGAGAGCTACAAAAAGAGCGCCCAGAGAAAATGGTCCCTTAAGGAGGCCAGGAAGCGTATATTCACAGCGGTATGATACTGGTGGCTACAGCCTCCCGGAAGGCTCTGTCGTGTTCTACCAGCACCATGGAAGGTGAAAACTCCAGTATCAGCTGTTCGATCTGTATACGGGAGTACACATCAGTGAAATTGAGAGGTTCATCCCACAAATACAGATGGGCCTGTTCGCAGAGGCTTTTTGCAAGGAGCACCTTTTTCTTTTGTCCGCCGGAGAACTCGGAGATGTCCTTCTCAAACTGTACCCTCTCAAAATCCAGCTTCCGAAGGACGGTTTTAAACAGGCTTTCATCCAGCTGGTACTGCCGGGCAAAGTCCGGCAGGGTTCCCCTTAAGTGTGAGGTGTCCTGGGGCACATAGGAAATAATGAGGCCGGATCCCAGCTTTATGGTTCCCGTATGCTTAATGGGACACCCGGCCAAAAGCTTTAGCAGGCTGCTCTTGCCGCAGCCGTTTTTCCCTTCCAGTATGATGCGCTCGCCCCGGCGGACAGAAAAGGAAACAGGGGCGTTTACTGCGGCCCCGTTATAGCAAGCAGAAACCCCGGTCAGGACGGCCAGGATATCGGAGCGGTATTCCAATGGCCGGATCTGCAACGCTTCTGCATGCTCCGTGTTTTTGAGAAGCCCTGATTTCTGCTCGATGGCTTTCTGCTGTCTTGCTTCGAAGGACTTTGCGCGTTTCATCATTTTCGCAGACTTGTGTCCTACATAGCCCTTGTCTGCGGCTCCGATCTTTGAGGCCTCCACACGTGAGGACCAGATGCCGGAGCGGGCAGCTGCCTGCTGCAGCCGCTTGATATCCTTCTGCAGGCGTGTGTTCTGTGCCTGCTCAAAATTCTGCTGCCTGTCAAAATTTTCTATCCAGGAGGAGAAATTTCCACTTTGCACACAGATATCTGCTTTGTTTAAGGATAAAATATGGTCCACACAGCCATCCAGAAAACGCCGGTCATGGGAGACCAGGATGAACCCTTTTTTTCTGCTCAGATAGGAGGACACCATGGCTCTTGCATGGGCGTCCAGATGGTTTGTAGGCTCATCGATCAGCAGGAAATGTCCCTCATTTAAAAAGAGGGCGGCCAGCAGTACCTTTGTCTGCTCCCCATTGGAGAGAGTCTCAAAAGGACGCCAGAGAACGCCGGCATCTGCTTCAAGCAGGGACAATTCCCGCAGCAGCTCCCATTCCCGGGCCAGGGGACGTACCTCCTGCAGTATTTCCCAGGTCATTTTGGCTTTGTCTGCAACGGGATATGGAAAGTAATCAAACTGTACCGATGACAGGATCTTCCCGCTGTATTCATAGTTTCCCATGAGCAGCCGGAGAAAGGTTGTTTTCCCGCGCCCGTTCCTGCCCACAAAGCCCAGCCTCCATTCCGTATCGATCTGGAAATTCACATCCTCAAACACATTGTCATGGCTGGTTGGGTAGGAAAATGTCAGGTGCTCGACCTTGATCATTGACATTGTATCAAACCTCCTTTGTGATCAATGTGGTGATGCAAAGCCGGTGCGCCTGTCCATTCTGCTTTCTGGCAAAAAAACAGAGCTGCAAGAAGATCCTCGCAGCTCATCACAGCATACAAATACTTGCCCCGCATAGGAGCAGTAGACGGATAGGATGAGAAATAGAATGATCACTTTCCTGCAAATGCGCAGAAGTATGACGCCAACAGCTGCATACCACCACTTCTTCTATATATTATCTGTAAGAAAAATTGAACATTCTTTCACCTCGTTTTTTGGGATTTTGGTATATGATAGCACAGCCGTAAAAGAAAATCAATAGTGATAGGAAGATTTAATTCTGATACTGTCCGAACTGCACTGTCAGCTTCTCCAAAAGCTTTCTGGCCTCCTCACCCTGCTTTTCAATGGAGGCGGCCTCCGGCGTTTCGATGTCGTGTATCAGCACATTTCTGGTCTTTCTCAAGGAAACGATCTGGTTTAGGCAGTCATTGTCGAGGATATTCATGCGCTTTAGGGAGTTGATGTTGAAGGCTCCCTTTTTCTTGGGGGAATTTTTATAGGTGATCCTGTTTAACAGATCCTCCAGAGGGATCCACTGCATGAAGAAGCCAGTAATGGCCTGGGCTGTGGCAGGGTCTGTCTGGTAGTCATTCTGGCGAAGCTCCTGGTACACCTCATAGCGCTTTGCATTTCCGGTGATGATCTGGTCAATGATCTGCTGGGAGATGTTGCGCCTGTCCTTCTCAAACTTGACGGATCTTAATACAGGCTCCACCTGCCGCACGCCGTTCAGGCCTAAGCGGCTGATCAGGCGGAAGAGGAGCTCCACATTTCCCATGCGCAGGTCAATGTCCTCCGGGCTTAGGTGGTTTCTGCTCAAATATTTGTAGAGATAGGAGGCAAGCTCATACTGATTGCCAAAGGTGGTATCCTTGCTGCGGATACGCTCGTTTCCGGCCTCCTGAAGGCGCTCTAAGGCGATCTCACCTGCCAGCACCAGGCCGTTCAGCTCGTCTAAGATGGCAAGTTCCTCTTCGGAGAGAGTTCCCTGGAGGGGTTTGTATACAAGGTCATGCTCCACCTCAGACCAGGCGTGCATGAGCACGGAAGCCACCTGTATCTCGATGCGGGCAGAGGCATAGCGCTTCTGGGAGGCTTCCAGGCCGTCCTCACGGAGCCTGGCACGGTAGTGATTGGCCCAGTAGCCGGAAAAGCGTTTGTTGTAGGTAGGCGGTTTGGACTGCTCCGGGAACTGCTTTGTCTCAAGAATGTCAAAAAGGTCACAGATCAGGCTGTTTGCCATCTCACGGTCCCCAGGGAAGTAGAGAGACACCCTGACGCCGGAGAGATCCACAATATCCTCGTAGATCTCCCGCATATTTTTGTAGGGAACAGGCCGTTTGGCATTGCGCCGCTGGACCTTATTCTTTAACCGTCCGGGATGCTTTGCGCGGAAGGTGACAATGGCCCTGATACCGGAGGACTGTAAGGCGGCCTCCAGCTGCCCCGCGGCCAGGCGTCCGGCGGTTTCATAAAAATTCATTTTTTTCTTGTAGTTCTCTATGAACTGGTTGATCAAATCCATATATTCTCCTGAAAACTTATAAATAAATATTAGTTATTATTATATAACAGGCCGAGGGCGGTGGCAAGACCGGAAACTCCCAAGCTGCTGTATTCTGCACCGCATGTTACTGTTCATAGGCAGGATCCCGCAAAAAGGGAGTGTTGTAAACGGAGTGAACAGTAACCACCGCATCTGCCGGAAGGATGAGGTAAGGCATGAAGGCCCCACAGACCGCATATATATGAAATGAGTTTGGATGCGGGATGATGGCTTTATGGAAATCTATGTGGTAAAAACAGGAGACAGCGTGGACTCGATCGCTGCTTCCCTGGGAATTTCTGTTCACAAGCTGATATGGGAGAACCAGCTGGAATATCCATACCGCCTGGCCGTGGGCCAGGCTCTTTTTGTCAGCGGAAATGGCGGGAGCGTGAGGCCTCCTCTGTATGCTTTTGGCTATGCGTATCCGTTTATTGACCATAAAACACTGGAGGAGACTCTGCCTCATATCACGGACCTGTACGTATTTTCCTACGGCTTCACAGAGGAGGGCAACCTGGTATATCCGTCCACAGATGACAGATGGATGATAGACCGGGCCTGGCAGGCAGGGGTGCGCCCCATTCTGACACTGACGCCCCTGGGGGCAGACGGGAGATTCAACAATAACCTGGTGACAGCGATCGTGGAAAATGCAGAAAGCCAGGAGAGGCTGATCTGGGAGCTGGGGAGGAACATCCAGGAGAGGCGCTTTGGGGGACTGGATGTGGATTTTGAATACGTGCTGGCAGAGGACAGAGCCAGTTATGCGGAATTTGTGGCAAAGGCAGCTGATGTGCTGAACCTTTTTGATTATCAGGTGACGGCGGCTCTGGCTCCAAAGACCTCAGCGGACCAGCCCGGCCTTCTCTATCAGGGAATTGATTACGGCCTTCTGGGCCGGGCAGCGAACCGGGTGATGCTCATGACATACGAGTGGGGCTACAGCCAGGGGCCGCCCATGGCTGTTGCTCCCATTCACATGGTGCGCCGTGTAGTGGAATACGCGCTGACAGAGATACCGAAGGAACGGCTGAGCTTAGGGATACCCAATTACGGATATGACTGGCCTCTGCCCTATGAGCGCGGGATCACCAGGGCCAGGACCATAAGTAATCTGGAGGCAGTGGAGATCGCCATTGACCACGGTGTGGAGATCCAGTTTGACGAGACAGCCCAGTCGCCCTACTTCCGCTACTGGCAGTACGGCATCCAGCACGAGGTCTGGTTCGAGGACGCCAGGAGCATCAGGGCGAAATTTGATCTCATAAAGGAATACGGCCTCACAGGGGCAGGCTATTGGCAGCTCATGAATTTCTTCCGTGTAAACTGGCTTATGATGGAGGAAATGTTTGAGGTGGAGAGATGGGAGGATTTGTGATATACTGGTGAAAAGCAGATGAAGCTTCAAATGATCAATGACCGGAGGAACAAAGGATATGAATGTGGATGCAGAGAAGATAAAGGCACTGGTAAAGAGCATAAAGCCCCTGTTCATGGATCACAAAAGGGCATCCCAGATCAAGGTCAAGGGTGTTTCTGACTTTGTGACCCAGGTGGATTTCCAGGTACAGGAGACCATGAAGGAGGGCTTAAGGAGCCTTTATCCACAGATACAGTTTATGGGGGAGGAGAAGGACAACAGCGATATTGATTTTTCAGGCTCTGTGTGGATCTTAGATCCTGTGGACGGAACCACAAACCTGATACATGATTTCCGGCAGAGCGCCCTGTCCTTAGCCCTCTGTACAGGGGGAGTGGTAGAGCTGGGGATCATCTACCAGCCCTATACAGATGAGATGTTCTGGGCAGTTAAGGGGCAAGGGGCCTGGCTGGGGGATACTCCCATACATGTGAGCCAGGTAGATACGCTGGAGAGAAGCCTGGTATCCATTGGCACCTGCCCTTATGACCACAGCCTGGCGGAGAAGAATTTTAAGGCCTTTCAGGAGATCTTTCTTCACTGCTCCGACATCCGGCGCATGGGCTCGGCGGCCATTGACCTGGCCTATGTGGCCTGCGGACGGACAGAGGCTTTCTTTGAGCGGAGCTTAAAACCCTGGGATTTTGCAGCGGGCCTTCTCCTGGTGGAGGAAGCAGGAGGAAAGGTGACAGACTTTAACGGCGATCCCGTGGATGTGACAGGACCCTCGCAGATCATGGCAGGAAACGGCTGCATCGGGGATATTCTTGCAGAGCGGTTTTTGCGGTAGACCTGCATGCGCCCGGCTGGCCGATTCGCCACCGCACCATGAAAGTATGGCGGGCGCATTTGGCATACCTGAATACATGCCGCTCTACGGCGGCAGGACTTTCAAGGTAATATGGATTTTCCATTTGCCAAACCAGCTTCCGATATAGTATAATTTACGTTGCCCTTCACAGCTCATATCCTGCAGAGGGCGTTATTGTCCGTGAAACGGCTGCTCTTTAGCCGGGCTGTGAGCAGGGATCAATTTGTAAACAGGATAAGGCCCTATGGGCCGGAATATGAATTACGAAAGGAAGTACATAGCATGGCAATCAGAATTGGAATTTATGGATACGGAAACCTGGGAAGAGGTGTGGAGTGTGCGATCCGCCACAATACAGACATGGAGCTGGCAGGCGTATTTACAAGAAGGGATCCAAAGACTGTTTCTATTCTCACAGAAGGCGGAAAGGTATATGCTGCAGAGGATGCAGCTCAGATGAAGGATGATATTGATGTGATGATCCTCTGCGGAGGAAGTGCAACAGACCTTCCGGAGCAGACTCCGGAGCTGGCAAAGTATTTTAACGTAGTGGACAGCTTTGACACCCATGCAAAGATACCGGAGCATTTTGCAGCAGTGGACAAGGCAGCTTTGGAGAGCGGACATGTGGGCATTATCTCTGTTGGCTGGGATCCGGGCATGTTCTCCCTTAACAGGCTGTATGCAAATGCCATCCTCCCAGGGGGCAGCGATTATACCTTCTGGGGCAAGGGCGTGAGCCAGGGGCATTCGGATGCCATCCGCAGGATCGAGGGCGTAAAGGATGCAAGGCAGTACACCATTCCGGTGGACAGTGCCCTGGAGGCTGTGAGGAGCGGAAGCTGTCCGGAGCTTACCACCAGGCAGAAGCACACAAGAGAGTGCTTTGTGGTGGCAGAGGAGGGCGCTGACTTAGAGGCCATTGAGAAGGCTATCGTGACAATGCCCAACTATTTCTCTGATTATGACACGACGGTGCATTTCATCAGTGAGGAGGAGTTGAAGAGAGACCACAGCGGCATCCCCCATGGCGGCTTTGTGATCCGCACAGGAAAGACAGGCTGGCAGGATGAGAACAGCCATGTGATCGAGTACAGCTTAAAGCTGGATTCCAACCCGGAATTCACATCCTCTGTTCTGGCAGCCTATGCTAGAGCGGCTTACCGCTTAAGCAGGGAAGGACAGACAGGCTGCAAGACCGTATTTGATATTGCACCAGCTTACTTAAGCCAGGCCGACGGCGCAGAGCTCAGGAAGCATCTGCTGTAAACCTGCATGCGCCCAGCAGCGGACGCGCTGCCGCGCCGTAAATTCCATATACAAAGGAAAACGTACAATTTCCTCGTACAAGGGCAAAAGCACCTGGAAATCGTACTTTTCCACCACGGTGGAAATGAATTCCACCTGCGTGATTCCAGAAAGCATAGTTTGTCTGCAGTCCGGGAGGGACAGGTTCGCCTGTCCCTCTGTTTTGGCTTTACAGGGCGGGTGAAAGACTGATTCCCGCAGGCAACGGGCCAGGCGTCATGCCTTCATGCACATTTGGGGGCTGCCGCGAGGGTCACATGTCACGCTGCCTGCAGAGGGGATGTTGACTTGACGGACCAGGGAAAGGTAATTATACTTAAGCATATAGAATTGTATTCTACACCCATATGATGGAGGATATGCGACATGTCTTATACACAAAAAACAATCTGTCCTTATGACTGTCCTGCAGCCTGCGGCATTGTGGCGGAGACGGACGGAAAGCGGATCCTGGGAGTGAAGGGGGATGCCGGCCATCCGGTCACAAAGGGACTTCTGTGCAGGAAAATGCAGGAGTATGAACGCTCTGTCCACAGCCCGGACCGCATCCTGACCCCCATGAAGCGCCAGGGACAAAAGGGAGAAGGAAGATTCGTCCCCATTACCTGGGAGGAGGCCATAGAGGAGATCACCGGGCGCTGGAAGGAGATCCTTCAAAACGAAGGAGGAAGGGCCATCCTTCCCTTTTATTATTCCGGCGTCATGAGCGTTATACAGAGAAAGTGCGGCAATGCATTTTTTAACAGAATGGGAGCCTGTACCCTGATCCAGACGCTCTGCTCCTCCGCAAAGGGAGCCGGGTATGAGGCTGTTCTGGGAAAGACGGGCTGTCTGGATCCCAGGGAGCTTCCTGACAGTGATTTTTATATTATCTGGGGGAGCAATGTGAAGGCCACCAGGATACATACCATGCCGGTGCTTGCAGCTGCCAGGAAAATGGGAAAGAGGGTGGTCCTGATCGAGGCCTGCGCTTCGGATATGAGCGCCTACTGCGACGAGACCCTCCTCATCCGTCCGGGCACAGACGGGGCCCTGGCCCTGGCGATGATGCATGTGCTGGAGGAAAAAGGACTCACAGATAAGGACTTCCTGGAGGAGTATGGGGAAGGATACGGGGAATTTCAGGCTGTTCTTACAGGCTGCACGCCGGAGTGGGCGCAGGAGATCACCGGGATCCCTGCAGCTGCCATCACAGCCCTTGCAGAGGAGTACGGGAGGGCCAAGGCACCGTCCATTCTCTTGGGAAGCGGCCCCTCCCGCTATGGCAATGGCGGGATGACCGTGCGTCTGATCACGATCTTGTCCACCCTCACAGGAGCATGGGGAAAACCGGGAGGAGGCCTGTGCGGCTGCAATCCCGGCGCGGGAAATTTTGTGGAGACAGAGCGTGTCACCAGGCTGGATTTCCGAAGGGGAGAGGAGAGGAAGGTGAACATCAACCAGCTGGCCTCCGCCCTTACAGGCGCAAACGGGGAGACTCCGGTGAAAAGCCTGTATGTATACGGCAGCAACCCGGTGGGTTCTGTGTGCAGCCAGAAGGGGATCATAGAAGGGCTTAAGCGGGAGGATCTGTTTACTGTTGTCCACGAGCGTTTTATGACGGACACAGCAAGGTATGCGGATATTTTGCTTCCGGCCACCTTTTCTGTGGAGCAGACAGACTGTTATACAGCCTATGGATACTGTACCTTCGGAACAGCAAAAAAGATCATCGAGCCTGCGGGTCAGTGCAAGAGCAACTGGGATACTTTTTGCCTGCTGGCAAAGGCTATGGGCTATGAGGAAGATTATTTTAAGCATACGGAGGAGGAAATGCTTGAGGAGCTGTTAGACCATCCGGGCACAGGACTTGACGGAGCAGGGGAGGAAGGCATGAGGGTCCTCAGAGAGGGCGGAGTGATATCCACCCCCTTTGCAGACCACAGGAGATTCCTGACGGATACAGGGAGGGTAAAGATCACGAACCACTCCCTTCCGGAGCCTGTTCCCCACTACACAGACTGCCATGGAGGGGAGTATCCCCTAAAGCTCATCGCAGTGCCCTCCTGCTATACGTTAAATTCCATTTTCTTAGAACGGGAAAGCCTGGTGGAGCAGAAGGGGGAGGCAGAGCTCCTTCTCCATCCTGCAGATGCCAAGGCCAGAGGAATAGAGGACGGAGATCCGATCAAGGCATTTAATGACCTGGCAGAGGTGAATTTTAAGGCCAGGGTGACAGGGCTTGTGGCAGAGGGAGCAGCCGCCGCCCCGGGGATCTTTTGCTCGGACACAACAGGGACAGAGCTTTTGGTCAATGCCCTGCATCACGAGCGCCTGTCTGACATTGGGGAGGCAACGACCTTAAATGACAACACCATTGATGTGAGAAAGATCGGATAGCATACCTACATGCGCCCGGCCGGCGGACGAGCCACCGCACTACGAAGGTCTGGCGGACGCGCTGCCACGCCACGAAGGTCTGGCGGACGCGCTGCCACGCCATGAAGGTCTGACGGGCGCATTTGACATACGGAATACCTGGCGCCTATCCGGCGGCAGGACTTTCGTAGTATGCGGAAAGGAAAGAAAGATATGAACTGGGGAATATTGGCAACAGGAACCATTGCAGCAAAGTTTGCAGCAACGGTAAATAAAATGGAGGACAGCCAGAGACTGGCAGCCTGCGCCTCCAGAACAAAGGAGAAGGCGGAGGAATTTGCTTCCCGGCACAGCATACCTGCTTTCTACGGCTCCTATGAGGAGATGGTAAGAGATGAAAATGTGGATGCAGTATACATTGCCACGCCGAACAACATGCATTACGAAAACTGCTGCATGTGCCTGGAGGCGGGAAAGCATGTGCTCTGTGAGAAGCCCTTTACCACCAATGAGGAGGAGGCAGAGAAGCTCTATGAGCTGGCAGAGTCCAGGGGGCTTTTCATCATGGAGGCCTTCTGGATTCGCCACCTTCCCGCTCTTAAGAAAATGCAGGAGCTGATAAGGGAGGGCGTGATCGGCGATGTGGTCCATGCAAGGAGCGACTACGGCTTTGTGGCAGCAGGAGCCAGAAAGGTGCGAAAGTTCAATTCCTCTCTGGCAGGCGGCGCTCTTTTGGATATCGGCATTTACAACCTGGGCTTTATGCATATGGTGATGGGAGATGAGGAGGCCAGGTCCTTTACCTCCTGCCATCACATCAATGAATTCGGTACAGACGATTTCAGCTCTATCCTGCTAGCCTATCCAGGAGGCAGGAGCGCCTGCGTCACCACCTCCATCGGCCTTATCATGCCCAGGGAGGCACTGGTAACAGGAACAAAGGGCTCTTTGTATCTGCCGGATTTCCAGCAGGCAGAAAGGCTGACCGTGCGTCCGGCAGAGGGAGAGGAGTATACCCTGGAATTCCCGTTTGAGGTCAACGGCTTTGAATATCAGATCCGGGAGGTACAGCGCTGTGTGGACCAGGGGATGTATACAAGTGATGTGCTGAAAAAGGAAGATACGCTGGCGATCATACGGCTCATGGACAAGGTGCGTAAGTCCTGGGGACTGACCTTTGAGTGCGAGAAGCAGCGTTGAAAAGCCATTTTCACCGGACGTTCTTAGTGTACTGACACGCTCATATTTCAACGAATAGCTTGCCTGAATTTCCCTCTCCGGCGTTGTCGTCAGTCAGCGTAGCCACCGCTACGCCTTGCAGGCTGAAAATTCATTCTGCGTTATTCGTTTGAAAATGAACGTGTCAGTACACTAGTGGTTTCGTGTGATGGATACAGAAAGCGGAGAGGCACCTGGCAAAAGCAGAGGCCGGCATCCGGGCAAAGGCCATAAAAGCAAAGGCCATAAAAGCAGAGGCCCAACCCGGCCTTTGGCGAAAGGAGGAGCAGGAGATGAAGCTCATTGGAAAGCTGATATACAGTCACATAGGCATGTTTCTTACAGCCGTCCTGTTCCTCACCCTGGAGGCTGCCTGTGACCTGCTCCAGCCCACTCTCATGTCCCAGGTGGTGGATGAGGGCGTAAAGCTGGGGAATTCCCGGACAGTCCTTTTTTACGGGGGCATGATGCTCCTTGTGGCCGGACTGGGAGCCGTAGGCGCTGTGATGAGGAATATCTGCTCCAGCCGCACCTCCCAGCTGATCGGGATGGAGCTGCGGAGCCGGCTTTACCGTAAGGTGCAGAGCCTGTCCTTTGAGAATATTGACCGCTTTCAGACATCCTCTCTGATCACCAGGATCACAAACGATGTGACTCAGATCCAAAATTTTATCAACGGGTCCATGCGGATCCTAGTAAAAGCGCCTATCACCTGCGGAGGCGCTGTTTTCCTGATCATCACCAGAACGCCAAAGCTGGCCCCGGCCATGGCAGTCATCCTGTCCATTGTGGCCTGTTTGATCTATATGAATATGAAGATCGGCTTTCCCAGATTCCGGAGGATGCAGGAGAAGCTGGATGCCTTAAACCAGGTGAGCCGGGAATTTTTCTCCTCCATCCGGGTGATCAAGGCCTTTTGCTCAGAGGAGCAGGAGGAGTCCCGGTTTGGGCATGCGGCAGAGGAGCTGGAAATGGCGGGGATCTCTGCCCTCCGGACAGCGGCTGTGTGCGCTCCCCTCATTAATCTGACCGTGAATATGGGCATTGTCTTCCTGCTGTGGAGGGCCGGAAGGTCTCCGTGGAACGGCATAGGAAGGCTGATGGCAGCTGTTAATTACATGACCCAGATGGTTGTTTCCCTGGGGATGGTGTCCAATATCCTGAATACGGCTGTGAGGGCTTGTGCCTCTGCAGACAGAGTGCAGGAGGTGCTGGAGGAGAGGCCGGCGCAGAATTCAGAAGAGCCGGCCGGAAAATCGGAGTTGGAAATGGAACCATTGAAAGGATATGTAGAATTTCGCAATGTTTCCTTCACTTACGCGGGCACCGGCCGCCCCATGCTGCGCCATATAAGCTTTCAGGCAGAACCGGGAGAGACCATTGGCATCATCGGTCCCACTGGCTCCGGGAAAACGACGCTCATCCGGCTCATTCCCCGGTTTTACGATGCCTCCTTTGGGCAGGTGCTTTTAGACGGGAAGTGTGTAAATGACATTCCCCCAAAAGCCCTCAATCATGCAGTGGCGGTTGTCCCCCAGAAGGCCCTTTTATTTACAGGGACCATTGAGAGCAACTTAAGATGGGGAAAGGAAACTGCTGCTATGGGGGAGCTTGAGGCTGCGGCAAAGGTCGCCTGTGCCCATGAATTTATAGACAGGATGGAGCTGGGCTACGGCACAAAGGTGGGCCAGGGCGGCGTGAACCTGTCAGGGGGACAGAAGCAGCGTCTCTCCATTGCCAGGGCCTTGTTAAAGGACGCCCCTGTGCTGATACTGGATGACTGCACCAGTGCTTTGGATGCATTTACAGAGAAAAAGGTGCTGGAGGGCATTGGGCACCTGCGGGGAGAGAAGACCATATTTCTCATCAGCCAGCGCGTCTCCACAGTGATGAGGGCAGACAGGATCCTCTGCCTGAAGGAGGGTTCCCTGGCAGGTTTCGGAACACATGAGGAGCTGCTGGCGCAGTGCGCAGAATACAGGGAGATGTACATATCCCAGATGGGAGGTGTGTAAATGGCGGCAGAGGTCAGGTTTGGTCCGGGAACAAGCATGGGCGGCGGGCGGATCCACGGGACAGCGGCAAAGCCAAAGGATATGGGCGGCACTATGAGACGGCTGTGGGGGCTGACAAAGGGAAACAGGAAAAAGCTGGTATGGCTCCTTGTGTTCCCTCTCCTGGCATCCATGTCAGCGGCACTTTGCCCCCTTATCATAGGAAAGCTGGTAAATGCAGCAGACAGCGGGAACAGGGCAGACCTTCTCGTCCTGTTTTTGGCCTCCCTTTACCTGGGAGACTGGCTGGCACGCTTTTTGCAGGGCTTTCTCCTTGCCAGGACAGGGCAGCAGTTTGTACGCTATGTGAGAACACTTCTTTTTGGGAAAATGAAGGGCCTTCCTCTGGAGTATTATGACCGCAATACCCATGGGGATATGATGAGCCGCCTGACGAATGATGTGGACAGCATCAGCACCACCATCTCCAATTCCCTGGCCCAGCTCCTTCTTCTGGGCTTTACCATTCTGGGCGCACTGTGCGCTATGGCTTCTCTGAACCTTCTGTTGACAGCAGTGTCCCTGTGCTATGTGATGCTCGTGGTCCTTTTTACCAGATTTATCACAAGGCGCACAAAGAAGCTTTACAGGAAACGCCAGGCAGCCCTGGGACGTCTGAACGGGGAGATCGAGGAGGGGATATCCGGTATTTCCGTGGTAAAGGCCTTTGGCCGGGAGGAGGAAATGCTCCGGCAGTTTGAGGAATGCAACAGGGAGCTTTACCAAGTATCAAAGAAGGCGCTCATATGGTCCGGCTACCTGATGCCTGTCACAAATGTGATCAACAACCTGGGGTTTCTGACAGTGGTGACAGTCAGCGGAATGATGGCGGTAAAAGGCATGATCCCTGTGGGCCTTATCTCCAGCTTTGCGCTGTACTCCAGGCAGCTTTCTAAGCCCTTTACCCATATTGCCAGCTTTTACAACAGCCTGCAGACAGCAGTCGCAGGGGCAGAGAGGGTGTTTCAGGTGTTCGATGAGAGGGAGGAAGAGCCGGATATACCGGGAGCCATTCCTGTCTGCGCTCCGAAGGGAGAGGTAGAGTTTTGCCATGTGAGCTTCCGGTACAGGCTGGAGGGGGAGTTCGTTCTAAAGGATGTGAGCTTTTCGATACCGGCAGGAACACGGGCTGCCATTGTGGGAGCTACAGGAGCGGGAAAGACTACGATCATAAGCCTGCTCACCAGATTTTATGATGTGACCGAAGGCGCCATCCTGCTGGATGGAAGGGACTTGAGGGAGTATCAGAGAAAAAGCTTAAGAAGAGTATTCGGCGTAGTGCTCCAGGAGCCCTCCCTGTTTCAGATGAGCATCCGTGACAACATACGCTATGGAAATGAGGCTGCCTCGGATGAGGACGTGGAAATGGCGGCAAAGGCGGCCGGAGCCCATGGCTTTATAGGCCGTTTAAGGGATGGGTATGACACTGTCCTGGAGCAGGGCGGCGGAGCCTTAAGCCAGGGGGAGCGCCAGCTTCTCACCATTGCCAGGGCCATTTTGGCGGATGCCCCCATTCTGATCCTGGACGAGGCCACCAGCTCTGTTGATACCATGACAGAGCAAAAGCTTCAAAATGCCATAGGAAAGCTTACAAGGGGACGAACCTCCTTTCTTATTGCCCACCGCTTATCCACCATACGCGATTCCGATATTATCCTGTTTTTGGAGGATGGGAGGATCAGGGAAATGGGAAGCCACGAGGAGCTGCTGGCCCTTGATGGACAGTATGCGAAAATGTACCGTGCCCAGATGTAATTTCTCTTTGCCAATTCCCGTTATTTCATGTATCATAGAAGAAGAGCATCATGGGGGAGGCGTAGCGCATGAAACATATGGAGCATTTTCACGAATTGAGATCCTTGACAAGAAAGCAGAAATTCTGCCTGCTGAGTGTGATCCCGGTCTATTTCATACTGGTGGGACTGATCGTCCAGCCTATCCGGGAGATCGTTCCGGGCATTATCCGTATTATCGTGGAGCCGGATTTCCTGATCACCGATTATTTTGTAGTAGGCGGCATCGGGGCGGCGCTGATCAATGCGGGACTTCTGACCCTTATGAGCATTGGAGTCATCTACTATCTCGGTATGGATATGGACGGGCATACCATCACCTCAAGCTGTCTGATGTTCGGCTTTTCCCTGTTTGGCAAGAATCTTCTGAATATCTGGGCCATCCTTGCAGGCGTTTTCCTGTATGCAAAATACCATAAAACCACCATGCACCGCTATATCTACATCGCCCTTTACGGTACCAGCCTTTCGCCGATCATCACCCAGCTTCTGACAGTGGGAAGCTTTCCTCTGCCGGTGCGCTTTGTGATCTCTGTGGGGGTTGGGATCATCATCGGCTTTGTACTGCCGCCTCTGTCCACCCATGTTCATTACGCCCATAAGGGATATTCTCTGTACAATGTGGGCTTTGCGGCCGGTATCATTGCCACGGTGATCGTATCGCTGGTAAAATCCTTTGGTGTCACCATTGAGTCCAGGCTGATCTGGTCTACTGGGAACAATGTGCTGTTCGGCATTCTGCTGTCCGTGCTGTTCGGCGGGATGATCATCACAGGGGTGGCAGTCAGGGGAAAGGGGATCTTTGAGTCCTACCGCCGTATCTTAGCCTCCTATGGACTGGCAGGCACAGATTACCTGCGCTCAGAGGGCGGAGCTACCACTACCTTTAATATGGGGGTGAATGGGCTGTTTGCCACCCTGTTTGTGATCGCCGTGGGGGGAGACCTGAACGGTCCCACGATCTGCGGGATCTTTACGATAGTGGGCTTCAGCTCCACAGGAAAGCACATTAAAAATATTGCACCAATCATGCTGGGAGTGTACCTTGCCAGCTTCACAAAGACCTGGTCCATCACGGACCCATCGCCCATGCTGGCACTGCTGTTTTCCACCACCCTTGCCCCTGTGGCAGGAGAGTTCGGCCCGGTGGCGGGCATCATCGCAGGCTATCTCCACTCCTCGGTGGCCTTGAACGTAGGGATCGTGTACGGAGGCATGAACCTGTACAACAATGGCTTTGCAGGGGGGATCGTGGCGATCTTCATGGTTCCTGTGGTACAGTCCATCAGCGACAGGAGAGCAAGGGCGCGAGGCGGTCTGTCGCTGTAAAAGTCATAGGGCAGGAACCGGGGCTTTCACATGAACAAACGTCAGGAGAATCCATCTATGCATCATAAATATCATTTATCTGCCAGGCGCACGGCCCTTTACGGCCTTCTCATCGCCCTGGCCTTTGTGCTGGGCTATGTGGAAAGCCTGCTCCCTATCTATCTGGGAGCGCCGGGAGTGAAGCTGGGGCTGGCAAACCTTGTCACCATCATTGCCCTGTATTCCCTGGGATTTCGGGCGGCTGCCTTTATCAATGCAGTCCGCATTCTTCTGGTGGGTTTTACCTTCGGCAATATGTCCGCTGTGCTGTTTTCCATGGCTGGGGCTGCGTTAAGTCTGACTGTGATGGCTGTGAGCAGGAGGCTGGGCATCTTTGGAATGATCGGGGTCAGCATATTGGGAGGCGTATGCCACAACATTGGACAGTTCCTCATTGCTGCCTTTGTTGTGGAGACCTTCGGCGTATTTTCCTACCTCCCTGTGCTCCTCATTGCAGGCACGGCAGCAGGAGCCGGGATCGGCCTTCTGGGCGGTCTGGTGACAGAGCGGATACAGAGGGTGTTCCGGGAGTAACAGTTCAGTCGGCTGCCAGGAGGGCGGCTGGCGCTCCGGTTTCGGACATAAGAAGCACTAAGACACCTGATTTTTCCTAAAAGCCAGAGCAGCATCAAAGCAACTCGCTGCGCTCAAACAATCATTGATGCTGCTCTGAACGGAAAAACCAGCTGCCTAAGTGCTTCTAATGTCTTGCAATGTCGCTCCAGCCGCCCTTCCGGCAGCCGACTGAACTGTTCCTTCCGGGAGGAGTAATTGAAAAATTTCATTGTCATATGTATTTCCAGGAGATATAATGAAAAGGAAGTCATATCATGAATACAGGGAGGGTATTGTAATGATCTATGGAGCGATAAAAGGCCTGGTACAGTATGGATTGGATACAGGACTGATCACGGATGAGGATGCCGTCTATGCCAGAAACCAGATATTAGATGTTTTAAAGATGGACGAGTACGAGGAACCGGAGGGAGAGGCAGGCCGGGAGGAGTTAGAGCAGATCTTAAAGGAGCTTCTTGACTATGCCCATGAGACAGGGGTGATGCCTGAGGACAGTGTGGTATACAGGGATCTGCTTGATACAAAGCTTATGAACTGCCTGATGCCCAGGCCCAGCGAGGTGATAAGGGAGTTCTGGAGCCGTTATGAGAAGTCCCCGGAGGAGGCGACCGATTACTATTACAAGCTGAGCCAGGATTCCGATTATATCCGCCGCTACCGCATCTGCCGTGATATGAAGTGGACAACAGAGACAAAGTACGGCACATTGGATATTACCGTAAACTTATCAAAGCCGGAGAAGGATCCCAAGGCTATTGCCGCTGCAAAGCTGGCAAAGCAGAGCGGATACCCGAAGTGCCAGCTCTGCATGGAAAATGTAGGCTATGCAGGCCGCGCCAATCATCCGGCCAGGAACAACCACAGGGTCATTCCCATCACCATCAATGACAGCCAGTGGGGCTTCCAGTATTCCCCATATGTATATTACAACGAGCACTGCATCGTGTTCAATGGGCAGCATGTTCCCATGAAGATCGAAAAGGCAGCATTTAAGAAGCTGTTTGACTTTATCAAACAGTTCCCCCACTATTTCCTGGGCTCTAATGCGGATCTTCCCATTGTGGGAGGCTCTATTTTAAGCCATGACCATTTCCAGGGCGGTCATTATACCTTTGCCATGGCAAAGGCCGGGATCGAGAAGCATTTTTCCATGGAGGGCTTTGAGGACGTGGAGGCAGGCATTGTATTCTGGCCCATGTCAGTGCTGAGACTGCGGGGCAAGGACTGCGACAGGCTGATCGAGCTGGGAGATATCGTGCTTGGAGCCTGGAGGGCCTACACCGATGAGGCGGCCTTTGTCTATGCAGAGACAGAGGGAGAGCCCCACAATACCATCACGCCCATTGCCCGCAAGGTGGGAGATACCTATGAGCTTGACCTGGTGCTGCGCAATAACATCACCACAGAGGAATTTCCTCTGGGCGTTTACCATCCCCATCAGGAGCTCCATCACATTAAAAAGGAGAATATCGGCCTGATCGAGGTAATGGGCCTGGCAGTTCTTCCCTCCAGGCTGAAGACAGAGCTGGCGGGGCTGGGAGAGTACCTGGTTGAGGGAAAGGATATCCGCAGCAATGAAACTTTGGAAAAACACGCTGACTGGGTGGAGGAGTTCCTTCCGAAGTATGAGGAAAAGGGGATCAAGATCACTGCAGAGAACGTACAGTCCATTTTGCAGGAGGAAGTAGGACACGTATTTGCAAGAGTCCTGGAGGACGCAGGTGTCTATAAGTGCGATGAGGCCGGACGGGAGGCCTTTGGGCGTTTCCTGAAGAGCGTTGGCTTTGAAGAAGCATAAAAAATAGTTGAGCGCAGGGCGCGAAACTATTTGCTACGCAAACGAAGCAAAGCGGAGTTCGCGGTTCCCGTAAGTTTTTATGAAGCGAGGAACGAGCGTAATAAAAAAGTTGAGCGCAGGGCGCGAAACTATTTGCTACGCAAACGAAGCAAAGCGGAGTTC
>NZ_JAJCIC010000042.1 GCF_020554865.1 Lacrimispora sp. 210928-DFI.3.58 | reverse complement strand
ATTATCTCGAATTATCGAGTTGAAGGAAAGTCGACGAGTTATATACCATTTACGATATTTGGATGTTTGGCAAAATCCCGTTCTTAGGCACCAAGAATCCCTGACAGAGCTTCCTGCATGGCAGAAACATCCCTTGCTTCTGTCCACATCAACACTGATTCCGGCATGCCTCCAGTGACATAATACATCTTCAATTTCTCATAGAGTGGATTGAAAAAAGCATCTGGAATAGGCTCAATAGTATCCACACTTTCTAAATATTGGACAAGATTTTCATCGCCATTAGCAAGTAGGAATTCTGTAAAGGTCATAGGATCAATCTGCATAAAATTGACCTTTCCCACGGGAAAAGAAGATGGCTTCGCCAAGGCGATTCCCAACAAAGAACCGGCACAAGCAATATGATACTTTGAGGCATTCTCGCAAAAATACTTCATTGAATTGATAACTTTGGGACAGTCCTGTACCTCATCAAAGATAATAAGTGTCTTTTCTGGCACAATCTTCTGGCCACTGGCCAGCATTAAATTCTGCAGGATACGATCTACATCTTTGGTGGTTTCAAAGAATTGTTTATACTCTTCACTCTCATCAAAATTAAAATAGGCTGTATTTTCATAATAGCGTCTTCCAAATTCTTTAAGAATCCAAGTCTTGCCTACTTGTCGCACCCCCTTTAAGATTAGTGGTTTGCGGTAGGGTGAATTCTTCCAATCCAACAACTTCTGCAATATTAATCGTTCCATAGAAAGTCCCCTCACACTTTTATTGTATTTTTCGTGTTTTTAATCACATTTTTTATTACATTGTAAATATATAAAAATTACAACATATATTACAAAATTTTCTTTTTTAAGAAGAAGCAAGATGTCTGCCGGGAACTTTAGAGGCCAGCCGTTCATCTTACCGCCCGCTGGCTCGGCTCGGTTTGCTATATACTCTTTGTTTTCTCTTACTCTTTTATACTGAAACTGGCAAATGAAGCGATTGAAGAAAGAGCTAAATCGGCAATCCATAACGAGGTATAGCTGAGAGATGTACCAACGAGAATGCCTCCCATCCATGCACTGAAAAATGCTCCTATCTGATGACCAATACACAGGGAGCCATACAGAACAGCCATCTTAGCAATTCCTACTTTTTGGCTTATAATACCTGTAGTAGGCGGTACCGTCGAATCACCTGTCAAGCCTAACGCTGCTGTAGCAATAAAGGCAAATGGAATAGACTTTGGCAAGACAGTAAAAGCAACTGCAATTATGATGCGGATACCGTAGACGGAAGCAAGAACATTTTTCGTCTTAAAACGCTGTCCTAAAAATCCCGTTGCAACTGCTCCAATCATAGTAGTAATTCCATAGACAGTTAAAGCAAAGGAAGTAAGATTTGCAGGTATACCACTTGATAAATATTGCGAAAAAAGATGTGTTTCTATAATGGACATATGAAACCCACATGTAGAAAATCCAATCAATAAGCACCAATACGTCCTATCATGCGCCGCACCGCATAAGATACGAAATAAACTTTCTGTCTGGAGCACAACTTCTGTATTGCTGGCTTGAATAGACTGCCGCTTATTACATTTTTCCCTGCCGGAAAGCCATGCAATAACGGGAAGCATGAGCAAGATAGGTATACTAAATATCGGCATTGACACGGTAATTCCACGCCATGCGGTTAAATGCTGAAGCATGGGAGCCATCAATGCATCACCAATTCCTGCGCTTGCCTGTATAATTCCAGAGGCCGCTGCCGCCTTTTTTTCTCCAACAATGGGAGAGATTGCCCCCATTACAACACCTAAACAGAGTGCTCCTGTCCCGGTGGGTAAGACAATCCCAAAAAAGAGAAACATACTCCATTCTCTTGTACAAAAAGGGGTTACTATCAATCCGGAAGCCATCAGAATAATTCCGCAGAGCAGCACAAAAGTGTTGGATTTTTTCAAGGCAATCATTGCAAATAACGGCTGTGTAACTCCATATAAAATCTGTCCGACTCCAATGGCAAAACTAACAGCAGCGTAACTGATATTTGTATGCTGAATGATACCGTTCATCATAATGCCATAATTGTCCTTTGTTCCCTGCATGATTCCAAACACAAGGCATGCTGCAACTATGGCAATCAAATATTGAAAAAAACTACTGGGCGCTCTATATTTCTGTTCCATTTTCCTTGATACCAGCTTCGACTAATTCACAATTTGCGAGGTCTGCGTTTTTCAGTTCTTGCAGCTTACTTCCAATACGCAAAATTGCTTTGGAATCATCTTTGCCTAAAAATGCTTCCATTTTCTTTTGGGCTATATTCCAAACAGGAATAGCAGCCTCCAATGCCTTTTCGCCCGTTTCTGACAATTTGAAAGTTTTTCCATGCCCTTCTGCCAGCTCAATGAACTGGCGGGCTTGTAAAACTTTAATATTCCGAACCATTGTGCTTCGGTCTAACCCTACAAACTCTGCCCAGTGTGTAATATTGGCACTTTCCAGCCGCTGTAAGTTAATAAGCAAGTAATATTGCGATATGGTAAGTCCTGTTTCTTTTAATTCTACATCGTAAAAATCAGATATGGCATTTGCGCTTCGCCTCAAATTTGTACAATAGCATTCACTTTTATATAAATTAGACATAGATCATCCTCCTTTGAAGTTTAGTCATGGAAAACACCTCTGTCAAAAAAGATGTTTTTACCGGAAACTGAAACAGGAATCCCCAACCACAAACAATCTGGGGCAAAATCCATTTCTGCGGCGGCTTTTCCGACAGAATACATGATCCGGCAATCTACCTTGTCAAGAGAGGCTGTTGATACCGCGGAAGAAACTGCAATACCCAAATCCACATAGGCAAAACCACAATTCCCTCCGTTGTTTTTACAGCCGTTACAATCTACAAATCCACAATACCCACAATGCGGAACACCTCGCTGCTTTTTATCTGCGCCAATAAGGACAACCGCCTGGGCAGCACGGACATTTGCCGCGTCACGCCCATACCATGTGGACATTTTATCGCCCATTTCCCGTTTCCCGACTTCTTCCATTTTTTGCGCCAATTCTTCCTTTTCCTCTCCTGTCAAAACAAATATATGAAGTGTATCTTTCCCGTGTGCTTTAGGGGCAGTACGCGCAGCAGCGCACATTTTTGTTGTTACATGTAACACAGCCTGTTCTTCCAGATAATCACTTTTATACAACATAGTGTCTCCTCCTTTACGTTATGTGTATATACACCGTGTATATACACATATTATCGTTGAACTTCTTATATGTCAAGCAGTTTTTCTATTTTTGTTATTATCTGCAAGTTTATAAATGCAAGGTACATATTCTTTTCACGCATAGAACAGGCGACAGTTCCCTTTCTTTAGGAAACTGCCGCCTTATCATATTTCACACTTTTATCTCAGAATCATGTCATTTCAAGGCTCTTTCAAAAATGGTGTAGTAGTGGTGTAGTAAGTGCCTTTCTTCCTTGTGAAACCATTGATTTTACAGGCTTTTCCGGGACTTTTCAAGATACTGCCGTGGCATATAAATAATACTTTTATCATCTTGAATATATCCTTTCATAAACCTTTAAACCTTGATATTACAGGCTTTTTGGCACTTTTCTTCATTTTTGATTTTTGCTCCAAATTCACGTAATTCTATGTAAATCTACGCAAATTCTCGAGCAAATGGTGTAGTAAGTGGTAGAGCAAAAGCATTATTTTATACAATTCATAAGATGCAGTTGTCGCAAATTTTGCGACAACTGCATTTTGCTCGGATAATTCTTCTTTCAAGGCGTTATTGATATGCTTTCCAATGGTTTTAATATCCCGTTCAAACAATTCAGCTATTTGTCCCCTGTTAAGCCAAACCGATTCATTTTCTATCATAACAGGTAATGAAATGCTTTTATCTGCCGTTTCAAAAATAACAATTTCATTTCCTTTCATCATAGGCATTCCTTCATCTCCATGTTATAGCTTGATTCATATCTATGATTTGATTTTTGTCATATTTTCTTTTTAATTGGATTGGGCAGAAGCCATCTACCCAATTCATATCATATCAAAATATCTTTCAAAATTCTATGATAATCCGAAAACTCTTTTTATTGCCAGTGGGATTGCGGTCGCCCTATTTCAAATATGCTTTGTTTTCCTGCATTGTGCGCCAGTAACAGATGGAAACTACAACGCTGTTATATCTTCCCCAAATTCCTCAAAGCGTTTTCGCTAATCAGAATTTTTACTCCGTTCTGAATCACAAAACCTGAATCCATGTGATCGGCAACAATGCTTCTCAGCTTTTTCACCAATATTGAAATAGTCTGCCTCTTCATCAATCGTATTTTGACAACCGCAAAGGAATTATAAAAGGTATTTACATGATTTGTAACTCTCTTGAAAATAGTAGGTTCTCCTGTGTAGATACGGATTTTGATTCCATTATGATTTTTTCTCTATTTACACCTTTTTCAACAGCATAGGCTGTCATAGCTTCACTTTCGGAAATATCTTCACCGGGGCTTTGCCCTCCTAATCGCCTCTTTTCTTAAAATATCCCTGCCGAACGAAGGCCTTACTCTGTTCGGTAGGATATTTTCAGAGTTTACTTACAATTCATTAATTGTTTCAGTTACAGATATATTCCGCATTCTTTTTGCCGGAGCATATGCGGCGATAGCTATTGCGAAAATGACAAACAAGAGTATGATCACCAACGAGGTAATTGGTAAACTCCAGACCGCATAGCTGAAATGGTTGGTAACGAGAAAATCATATAGCAGCTTGCTAAAGGGTAATCCTACTACACAGCCAATCACACATCCCCAAAAAGCGTAGGTAACAGTTTCAGCAACAATCATTTTTGTTACTTGATGTTCATCCATTCCCACCGCGCGCATGGCTCCGTACTGTTTAATCCTTGCAGATACACTCATGGAAATGCTGTTGACGATGTTTAATACAGTAACCAATGTGATAATTGCTAAAAAGCCATAAATGCAGACAACGAAAGCAAGATATGTGCCAGCTGTGCGCTGATCGCGCGTATCCTTGAAGTTATAATTGTTTCCCACGGTGTTGTGGATTGCTGCAACATCTTCATCAGTTGCATCGTTGGCTGTTTGCACCATAATAAGAAAGTAGTCAGTAATGCCTGTTAATCGAGAAAATGTTTCACTGGAAATAATCAGCGTGATTTTACCGTGGGTAAGGCCATCGTTGCTAAAAGGATCGTATTTCAGCAAACCTGCAATTTCAAGTTCTTCATCTCCTATAAGGACTTTATCTCCAATTTTCCAAGAACTATTATGATCCCATGTTGCAAGAACATAGCTGCTATCCCCATAAATTTTTGACAGATCGCTGCCCCTTTGCAGCATACCGTCTTTTTTGAGGCAGTCTAAATCAAAATCGTCAAAGGAAATAAGGTCAATCCTACTGGAAAACGTCGCGTCATTGTCCAAGCCCGCAGGAATATCAAAGCTGCTCCGGCGACCATATACCTGTTTTACTCCCTCTATACCACTGATTGTATCAATCAATTCACTGTTGATGGTATTTGCTCCGTCGCTACTGGAGATATCAATATCAGAAGAAGCAGCTGATTGTGGCATAAGATGATCAACAAAATCTATCAGAACAGAAAAACTCAAAAACAAGATAATGCTAAGGGCAAAAGAGCCAGTCATCAGGATCAGGTTTTTCCTTGCAGAAGTTGCATGGTGAATACCCAGGGCCGTTTCAATTTTGATAAAACGTGTGCGAACCGAATGCCGGACAATGTTTGCGTTTCCTGAATTGCCCGAAACTGCTGCGATAGGAGATACCTTTGCGGCCCGTTTGGCCGGAGAACTTGCGGCAAGCAATACCGTAATAATGCCAACAGCAATACCGCTAACAATCCCAATAATGCTGACACCAAAAAGAGGGATGTTGGAAAATTCTTCGCCTACAAGAAAGCGCAGAGCGGCACACAGCCCCCATGTGGTCACAATTCCAAGCAAAAGGCCAATCGGAACCGCAGTTTTGCACCAGTTTAAGGCTTCCAGTCGAACAAAACGGATAATCTGCTGTTTGCTCATTCCGATACAACGCATCATGCCAAAGAATTTAATTCTTTGAGCAACGCTGCTGTTGATACTGCTTGCGATCATCAGAACGCCTGCAATTAAAATAAGCAGAAACAATACAAAGGCAGTTAATAAAAGAGTTTGCCCCATTTGACTGTCAAACAAATTTTGGAACGAAAAACCGTTATGCTTCGCTGCTAATCTTGTTTGTTCCATCCTTGCTCCCATTTCAGCCATACTAAACACAGCCGTTACCATAAATACAGCAAAAATTATGCACAAAAGCGTCATGCGGTTCTGCCGCTTGTGTACTTTAGCTGAAATTGGAATTAAACTTAAATAGCTTCTCATTCGCGGCACCTCCCGAAATCAGTTAATACGCCATCAGACACTTGGAGGATGCGGTCGGCAGTCTGGGCAATACTCCTGCTATGGGTAATCATCACAATGGTCTGCTCGTATTTTTTCGATGCCTCTTTCAACAGGGCGATGACTTCACTGGTGTTCTGCGTATCAAGGTTGCCGGTCGGCTCGTCAGCAAGGATCAGCGCCGGCCGAGTAATCAAAGCACGTCCAATCGCCACTCTCTGCTGCTGACCACCGGAGAGCTGGCTGGGCAGATGGTGGCGGCGCTCTTTCAGATTGAGCACCGTCAGCAGTTCTTCCAGATACTTCTTGTCGGGTTTCTGGTAATCAAGCAGCATTGGAAAAATGATATTCTGCTCCACAGTAAGCTCCGGCACAAGGTTAAACGCCTAAAAAATAAAGCCAATATTTCTGCGCCGGAATACGGTGAGCTTTCGGTCATTCATCGAAAAAAGATCCTTGCCATCGATCATTACCTTGCCCGATGTAGGGTTGTCAAGCGCACCAATCATATTCAGGAGCGTACTTTTGCCGGAACCGGATTCTCCGACAATCGCTACGTATTCGCCTTTCGGAACCGAAAAGCTGACATTTTTCAACGCCTTTACAGCGGTTTCACCGCTGCCATAGGTCTTACAAATGTTATTGACCTCTAATAAATTCATAGTGCAAACACCTCTTTCTAAATGATTTTGCTGCGGCAGGTCAGATTGCTTTTACTTGTATTCCCCGCCTGTGCTTGAAAGAATAGCACATGAATATTACTGTACGCCTACAGACAGCCTACAATTTTGTAGGAATTAGGAAACTTATTGTGAATGTCGTTCCCACACCGAGTTCGCTGTCAACCTCAATTGTTCCGTTATGTGCTTCAATAATTGCTTTTGCCAGAGGCAGGCCCAGCCCAATACCTTGCTTATCTTTTGAAAAACGGCTGCGGTAAAAACGCTTGAAAATATGGTACAAATCCTCCGGATGAATACCACAGCCGTTGTCTTTTACGATAATCTGAACAGCAGAGGATAATGCGCTCCATTCGATAAGAACCATATCACCTTTTTCTGTATGATCAAGGGCATTTTTAACAATATTGTCTATGGCCTCAATCAGCCAGTCACGGTCACAAAGAAGTGAAATTTTATCAGAGCCAGACAGGATAAGTTCTTTCTGCTCCTGTCTGGCTCTGTATACAAAATGTAGTTCGACGTCCCGCATCATATTGGCCACATTTTCCATGTTCTTTTCAATCACGATGGAACCGGCATCCAGCTTTGTGATTTTCAGCAGATTTTGTACCAATGTTTCAATACGATCAAGTTCCTGCTCCGATAATGTGGCAAATTCTTTTACGGCGGGCAATTCCTCGGCTTCGTCTTGCAGCAGACCGTTATAAATATTTAACGCTGCCAGCGGTGTTTTCAGTTGGTGGGAAATATCTGATATGGTATTTTTCAAAAATTCTTTTTCCCGGAGTTCATTTGCTGCATGAGCATTTAAGACTGCGGCCAATGAGTTTACGGAATGGAACAGCCTGTATAACTCGCCCTCGTTATCACATTCGATGCGGGCGTCCACATCTCCGGCAAGGTAGGCGTTGATCTGCGATACGGCATTTTCCATAATTTTGTTTTGCCTGTTGAAATACCAAAAACAGATTGCCCATATAGTTCCCGCTGTTAAAAGGCAAAGCAATAGCAGCCATAGGGAAAAATCTCTATAAAGCAGCCAGATGGAAACCTCTATCAAAAAGAGAAAGGCAGTCAAAACCGCCGAGATAGCTTGAAAAAAGCGTTTTATATCTTTGTTCACAAATATTTTCATAGCATACCTCAATCCATTACATTCCATTTGTAACCCATGCGCCGAACAGTCAAGAGCATTTGCGGCTCACTTGGATTATCCTCGACTTTCATTCTCAATCGACGCATATATACAGTAAGTGTACCACTGTCTATATAGTTACCCTCGCAATCCCACAGCTTATCTAATATCTGTTCTTTGGAAAGTACCACATTGGGATTTTGCATGAACAGGCACAACAGCTTATATTCTGCGGCAGTCAAATCCAACAATTCCCCATTTTTGAACGCCTGTCCCTGCAATAAAAGCACTTTGATTCCGTTGGATTGCAGTTCCGTATCTGCTGAACCAAAGTCCTTTGCCCGCCGAAGCAAAGCGTTTATTCTTGATACAAGTACCCCCAGCTTGAACGGTTTTGTGATATAGTCATCGCCGCCTATATCCAGCCCCATAATAATGCTCGTTTCCTCGTCTGAAGCAGTTAAAAAGATAATTGGCACTTTGGAAACCTGCCGGACTTTTTTGCAAAATTCAAATCCCGAGCCGTCAGGCAACGATACGTCCAAAATCAACAAATCATATTTGTCGTCTGCCCATATAGTATCCGCCTCTCTGAGCGTTCTGGCAACGTCCAGTCTAAACCCCTGCTTTTTGAAAGCAAAAGACAGTCCGTGAATCAAGCTCAAATCATCTTCAAGAAGTAATATCTTATTCATACCGGTTTTCCTTTCTTCTGCCATCGACCGGCTTTTCTGCGTTCTTTGGAATCAGCCACATATAGCCGATTTTTGAAATGCCAGGTATGCGGCTGTCCTCACAAAGTTTCTGCACCCGTCTTTCAGAAATGCCCCATTTCTTCGCTGCTTCGGGGCAGCAATCAAATCAGCGGGGAAGGGACGCAAGGAGTCCCGGAACCAAGTGAGTGACGAGATGTATCCATTCAGGTTCAGAATATACCCCACCCATCCGTTCTCCTTCGGATGAAATCCGCATCATTGGGATTCCCCTCTATCTGAACCTCCTTTCACTGCATCCAATAATGCTTCTCTCAGCTCTTGATCGCAAGCATAAATATATAGTCCATTCACTCCACGCGTCATAAGAACACGAACCTCATGCTGGATTAATGTTTCACCGAATTGCTTTTTGGTCCCATCGGAAAGAGTGCGGTTTTGGGTCATCTTTGGATAACTTTTTTCAGAAGGGTCAAAGATTATCTTTCCATCACGATATTTTACGGATGGCCCAAGGATCACACCCGCATAATTCAGATCAAAGCCCTGGATCGTAAAAGTCGATCCCACTTCATTTATTGTCTGCGGTCGCTCTGCCCATGATAAAGACTTATTTGCGCGCCGTTCCTCCTTCGATAAATTCTGTTCTAATTCCCTGTTCCAGGGCTTATGCCAGTTTCCGATCACTACCTCCCAATATTTACCAGGCCTGTTTTTCAATGATTTTTTGTTTTTATAGGCCCAATCATACGTAGCGATCAATCGGGAAAGTTTATGCTTTTTATCGGATGCCTTTTTCTTTAACGCAGCTTCAAGCTCATCCGGCTCACGAAATATACATATTTCATATCCGCCCAAATCTGTTGGTAAGTTTCGTATTTGCTGATGTTTTGTGAATCCGTCGATCCAATCAACCACATCCTTGGAGGCCTTGATTCTGAGCTGATCTTAATGCATCAGCCGGTGTTCGATATCCAGGGTTAATGACTTATTAAAGTGTTCGTGTCCAATAATATACAGGATTGCATCATGGGTTGAAAGCTGATGCTGCCATTTGTGAGTATTTGACCGGAGATCATAATGCTGCTTTGTCCTTTGGATCACATTATTGGATTCTCCTATGTAGACCTCATAATCATCGACATCCTGCCAGCTATGAATGTATACAGTGGGAAACTGAAGCATAATATCCTGTTCTTTTTTCGGGGCGTTTTTTTCTAAGGTGTCCTGAAACTCCAGTAAGGATTTAAGATTATCTGCAATTTTATAAACAATAGGCGTTCTATCTGTTCCCATAAATATGATACCTCATTCGTGCACTTTTTCATTTGGCCCAAAATGATCCTTTTCACATGTTCCATCCTCTAATTCCGTATATTTAGCACTATTCCCATATGCCTTCTCCACCGGATATTTTTTCTTGTTTTTCTCAAGCTTTTTCAAGATGATCTCATCTATTTTCATTCCAACCGCATCAGCCATTAGTCCACAGTAGATCAGGACATCTGCCAGCTCTTCTTCGAGCCGGTCTCTTTTCTCCTCGACCAGTACATCTTTCCCGGACCACTGAAATACTTCTAATAATTCTGCCGCTTCCAGGGAAATGGATATGGCAAGGTCCTTTGGATTGTGAAACTGCTTCCAGTTCCGTGCATCTCGAAATGCGGTTATTTCCTTCTGTAATTCATCAATTGTTTTCATTGGCAGCCTCCAGGATCTATAAGGTTTACAACAAAGCCGGATAACCTTTCGGATATATCCACGATTTAGTATACTTTATCCTGAAAACAATATCAATGTGCCTTTCCTATTTTATTTTCCAGCTCACCGCAGCCGCCATTGCTGCCAGCATCATATCTGCAATCCAGATCAGGCCGTATTCCCCTGTGGCAGCCAAACAGATCCCTCCAAGCCAAGCGCTTAAGAAGCTGCCGATCTGGTGGGAGAAAAACACGATCCCAAACAGAGTGGCCAGCTTCGCGGCACCAAAGAGGCGCTCCGTGATCCCGGACGTGGGAGGCACGGTGGCATTTCCCGTGAGGCCGAGAAGGATTGCAAATCCATAGATGGTGACCAGTGTTTTTGGCAAAAAAAGAAATGCTGGCACCATGAGCACTCTGAAAGCATATATGCCGCTTAAAACCTTTTTCATGGAAAATCGGCTGCAGAGCATTCCGCTCACAACAGCCCCAGCCATTGTGGCAATGCCGTAGGCAGAAAAGGCGAAGGCCGCTACCTGGTCGGTAAAGCCAAAGGTAGTGATCTGTGTGTACAGATGGGTTTCGATGATCGCCATATGGAAGCCGCAGGTGAAAAAGCCGGCCAACAAAAACCAGTAGTTTTTATCCTGCAGGGCCTCCTTTAACATTTGTCCGAGGCGGACATCATGTTGGCCTGCATCTGCAATCTGCTGCTTTGCTGCTCCGGGACGGCACATGAAAATGGATACCGGAAGCAGAAGCAGGGCGGGGATCCCCAGAAAGAGGGCTGCTCCGGTCAGGCCGCCCAGGGCGGTCAGGGCCTGGATGACAGGTGAAAGGATGGTGCTTCCCACGCCGCTGCTGGCAGTCACAACACCTGACACCGCCGGGGCTGCATCGGGAGAGAGCTTTGGTGTAATGGTTCCCATAATAATGCCGAATGACAATGCCGCTGTGCCGGAGGGCAGGATAATGCCTAAGACCAGCATTAATGTCCACATGGATCTGCATAAGGGGAGCAGCAGCAGTCCCGCTGTTGTCAGTGCAATGCCGCTGCGGAGCACAAAGGGATTTGATTTCTTTAAGGCTGCCACGCCAAAAACAGGCTGCATGATACCGAAAAAGAGCTGGGCCACTGCAAGCACAAAGCTGACGGAAGAATAGCCGGCGCCGCTGCTTTCTGAAATAGGACCCAGAAGGATCCCGTAATTGGCACGGATCCCGGCGCTGATCCCATAGGTCAGGCAGGCGGCGATCGTGATAAAAACAGTAGAATCCATGTTAACTGTCGACCTCCCCGTTGGCAAGCCAGCCTTTGCACAGGTCAACCCATTCTGTCATATGGAAATGGGTGATGAACTCCTCCAGAGTCATATGGATGGTGCTGTTTAGGCTTCCTCCCGCATCCCCGGCCATTGCCACAAGAATGGGTCCGTCATTCAGCAGAAAGGACATGGTCTTTGCGATCCGCGCAGGCTCCCATCCAATGGCCTTAGCTGCATGCTCCACCGTATCGCCGGTTTCCTGCCGGACAGTGATATGTCTGCCTGATCCAACATTGTCAAAATACCGTTTTACTTTTTCGTAAGACATTTCAAATACCTCCATTGCTTTCTTGACCGTATTATATATCTGGCATACAATATAAGTAAAACAAAAATTTCTAATTCTAATATAAGGAAAAGTGATGTAATATGAACAAATATATTGCTCTTCAAAAGATCGTAGAATTTGGAAGCTTTTCCAAAGCAGCGGAGGCCATGGGATATTCCCAGTCTGCCATGAGCCAGATGATCGCCTCATTAGAGGACGAGCTTTCCATCAAGCTGATCAACCGTTTCCGAAGCGGTATCAAACTGACCCCGGAGGGAGAGGAGCTGTATCCCCATATTGAGCAGCTTATTTTCCAGTACCATATGGTCCGGGAAAAGACAAAGGAGATCAAAGGGCTGGAGACAGGCGTGATCCGCATGGGCACTCTGGCCAGCATCTCTGTGCACTGGCTGCCGGAATTATTAAAAGAATTTAAGGAGCAGTATCCCGGCGTGGAATTTGTGATCCATCAGGGAGATTATACCTCCATCCAGGAGTGGATCAAGACCGGTATGATCGACTTCGGATTTGTAAACCCGGCGGCAGTGAGCGGGATCGAGACGATCGTATTAAAGCAGGGGGATATGCTGGCAGTGCTCCCGCCGCAGCATGCACTGGCGGAAAATGAGACCGTATCACTGAAAGATCTGGCAGGTGAGCCGTTCATCCTGCTTGAGGAGGGACATTACTATGAGCCTCTGGAAGCCTTTGCTTCCATAAAGGTAAAACCAAATATCAAATACATCATCCATGACGACTATACGATCATGACCATGGTGGAGGCCGGCCTGGGGGTCAGCATTTTGGCGGAGCTGATCCTGCACCGGACAAACTATGATATTGTCCTGCGGCCCACAGAGCCTCCCATCAAGCGCACGATCGCCATCGGGTATAAGGATAAAGCCAGCTTAACCATAGCAAGCCGCAGATTCATCGAATGCCTGCGCTCTCGTGTGGAAGAACTGCCGTGACTGTCTGCTTGTCCGGACAGCTGCAAAATTTTCGTGAATATTTAGGAAAAATCCCCAATTAGCACATACAATTTGAGAAAAATATGTTATAATCTTAGCAGAGATGAAAGGACCGGACATTCATGCAGACCCTAAATGAACACATAAAAGCCCACACCTTCAAAACCGCATATCTCCTCTACGGCGAAGAAGCTTTTTTAAAGAAAAGCTATAAAAACCGCCTGCGGGAAGCCATCACAAACGGCGATACCATGAACTACAATTATTATGAAGGGAAGGGAATACCAGTTAGTGAGATCATTGCCTTAGCGGATACCATGCCCTTTTTCGCGGAAAAGCGCCTGATCCTCATAGAGGACAGCGGCTGGTTCAAGGGCGGTGCAGGGGCAGAGGAGATCAGCAGTTACATTGAGAACATTCCGGATACCACCTGCCTGCTTTTTGCTGAGACCGAGGTAGACAAGCGGAGTAAGCTGTACAAGGCAGTGAAAAAATGGGGCTGCATTGCCGAGATGACGAGGCAGGACTCTGCCCAGCTGGGAAGATGGGCAGCAGGCATACTGGCAAAGAGCGGGAAAAGGATCACAGGCCGCACCATGGAGTTTTTCTTAAGCAAAACAGGAGATGACATGGAAAACATCAGTTCCGAGCTGGAAAAGCTCATAAGCTACACCCTGGGCCGGGATGTGATCACAGATGAGGACGTGGAAGCCATCTGCACCACCCAGGTCACCAACAAAATTTTTGATATGATAACAGCCATCGCCAACCGTCAGACAAAAAAGGCCATGGATCTGTACGAAGACCTGCTGACCTTAAAGGAACCGCCCATGCGCATCCTGTTTTTGATCGCACGCCAGTTCAACCAGATCCTGCAGGTAAAGGAGCTCATGGGAAAGGGCATGGATAAGAGCACCATTTCCTCTAAATTAAAGCTCCAGCCCTTTGTTACGGGAAAAGTCATGCTCCAGGCAAAGAATTTTACAAACGAACAGATCTTATCCTATGTAAATCTATGTGTAGATGCAGAGGAAGGCGTCAAAACAGGAAAGCTCCAGGACAGATTGGCAGTGGAGCTTTTGATCGCTAACCGGTATTAATTTACGATCCACTGCCCGCCCCGAAGGGCAGACAACATATCAAACATAAAATAAGAGGTGAAATCATGTCAGAGACAATGGTATTAGAAGAGATCAGACAACAGGCAAAAAACGTATTAAGGGAGCTCCTTGAAGCGGCCTCCCTGAAGCCGGGCCAGATCCTGGTGGTGGGCTGCTCCTCAAGTGAGATCGGCAGCTTTAAGATCGGCTCCCATTCCAGCGAGGAGATCGGCCGGACTGTTTACCAGGCGCTCTACGAGGAGCTGGAACCCATGGGCATTTACCTGGCTGCCCAGTGCTGTGAGCATTTAAACAGGGCATTGATCCTGGAGGAGGAGGCTGCCCTCAAATACGGCTATGAACCGGTCAATGTAGTTCCCCAGCTAAAAGCAGGCGGGTCCTTTGCAACGGCTGCCTATGGAACCTTAAAGCAGCCCGTGGCGGTGGAGCACATCCGCGCCCATGCAGGCATTGACATCGGAGACACTTTGATCGGGATGCATTTAAAGGATGTGGCGGTCCCGGTGCGCATACAGACAAAGGAGATCGGAGGAGCTCACGTGGTCTGCGCCCGCACCCGTCCCAAATTCATCGGAGGAATCCGTGCCAGATATAATGAGGGGAACATGTAAACAGGTATCCTAAGGGCCTTCTGCCTGTAAGGCGAAAGGCGTGAAGATAGAGAATATCAGGAAAGCGAAGGAGGTATGGTTATGAGCAAGGTCATTACAATCAGCCGTCAATATGGGAGCGGTGGCAAGGAGATGGGGGAAAAGCTTGCCAAACGCTTGGGGATTCCTTTTTATGGGAAGGAACTCATTGCCATGATAGCAGAGGAAGGGGATATTGAACCGGCGATCCTGGAAGCTCACGATGACCTGGAACCGGATGTGGACGGTTTTTCCGTTCTTCATGGTTCCGGCCATTCACAGACATCTGTCACACAGCGCATCTATGCTGCCCAGGAGGCAGTGATCAAGCGCCTGGCAGAAGAAGGCCCCAGTGTGATCGTGGGCAGATGCGCAGATGCCATACTGCCTCAGGCGATCAATATCTATGTATATGCAGACCTGGAATGCCGTATCCGGCGCATTATGCAGGTGCACCCGGAGCTTGCAAGATACAACATCAAAGCCAATATCCAGGCCGTAGACAAACGCCGCAAGGCATACCACGAGTATTATTCCACCGCCGAATGGGGGAAAATGGAGGCCTACGATATTTGCTTAAACAGCGGCCTGATCGGAGTGGACGGCTGTGTGGAGGTGGCACTTTCCTATATAGAGCGGGTAAAATGATGATCTTCAGGCCATCAGGCTTAATGGATGACAGACAGGGAGCTGATCACTTTTAAAGGTGGTCAGCTCTCTGTTTTCTATGTGCATCCTGTTGCTCTGCAGGATGCTGTTTGGGGCTTGTTCTTGTTTCGTTAATCCCCAAAATAGATTTGCGCTTCGGAAAAAAGGGCAGCTTTTCCGCTTAAAACAGTTCGTTCTCCTTCATAGCGGCAATATAAGACACCGCCCCTGCTGGATGCCTGATAAGCAGTCAGCTCATTTTTTCCTAATTCTTTTGCCCATAAAGGGATCACATGACAATGTCCTCTGCCGCAGACAGGATCTTCTGAAACATTACATTTTGGTGCAAAGGTGCGGGTGACGCAGTCGTAAGAGGTTCCCTTTGACGTGACATGCAGGCATAAACCGTCCAGCCCACGTATGATATCAAGATCGGGGATAACCTTTTTAACCTGTTCCTCGCTATCCAGTACGCAGACGATATCAGCGCCGATATAAGCCTTAGAGGGCCTTATGCCGATTGCCCGGATGAGTATATCTGTAATATCAATAGACATAAGTGAAAAGGAAGGAAAATCCATAACGAGCAGATCATTATCCCTTTTTACGGTCAACACTCCGCTTAATGTATCAAATTGAACCTGCTTACACTCCGGTTCCGTAAATCGCATAAGAACATAAGACGTTGCAAGGGTGGCGTGTCCGCAAAGCTCTACCTCGCCGCCAGGTGTAAACCAGCGAAGATGGTATTTCCCATTTTCCTTTACCGCAAAAGCAGTTTCCGATAAATTGTTTTCAATAGCGATTTTTTGCATCGTATCATCAGGCAGCCATTTGTCCATGATACAGACCGCCGCGGGATTTCCGGCAAAAACCTTGTCGGTAAAAGCGTCAACTACATATTGTTTCATTGTTTGCATTTGTGGCTCACTCCTTTTCTCTCTCTTGATTTTATTATATCGGCCTGGTAAAATACATACAATATAAAAATTGTATGTAAAACAATTTTGATAAAGGGGGAATTGCGCATGCCGGTAAATTCATTTGACAGTTATCCTTTAACATGGAAGCCGGAAAAGGAAGGGCTGAAACCGCCGTATTACAAATCTCTTGCGGAAGATTTGGAATATAAGATCAGAAACAATTTATTAAAAGCAGGAACAAAACTTCCTCCGCAGCGTGAAATTGCAGATTATCTTGATCTGAATTATACGACAATTACCAGAGTGTATGAGGTATGCAAAAAGAAAGGGCTGATTTACGGAACAACAGGAAAAGGGACCTTTGTTTCCCCGCATTCTGCGGAAGATATTACGATCACGGCAGCACGCCTTTCCGACATGTGCATTGAAATGGGGGCGATCAATGGTTTTAGTGAGTACAGCGAATTGATCGAACAGGCGACACAGGATGTCATAAAAAAGGGATACCTGAGAAACCTCTATGGATATTCTCATCCTGCCGGACATCCGCATCAGCTTGCGGCTGGGGTCCGCTGGATGGAGCAATTAGGAGCGCATACGGACTGTGAACATACCGCAATTTTCGCAGGGGCGCAAAATGCTTTGACTGTGGCATTTTTATCGCTGTTTTCTCCCGGCGATAAGATTGCTGCTGATGAATATACCTATTCAAACTTTATTGAATTGGCTAGATTGCTTCATCTTATTTTAATTCCTGTTAAGGGAGATGAAAAGGGAATGCTCCCGGAAGAACTGCAAAAGCAATGTACGATCAACAGAATAAAAGGCATTTACTTAATTCCAACTTGCGCAAACCCTACTACCATTACCATTCCGGTCAAGCGGCGCCAGGAACTTGCAGCAGTAATCCAAAAGAATCATTTGATTTTAGTGGAAGATGACATATCCACATGGCTGCTCGCCGCAGATGGTAAGGCTTTGCCGTCTATGTTTGATCTTTTGAACGGACAGAGCGTATATATATGCGGAATGACGAAAAGTCTTTGTCCGGGACTTCGCATTGCCTATATGGCGTTTGGCGAAGATTTTGAGGGCGCTATCCGGCATGGACTCCTGAATGTTAATATCAAGACCTCATCTTTTGATGCGGAGATTATTACGGAACTGATATTGAACGGAAACGCATACAAAATCGCTGCCAAAAAGCAGCACTGGACAAAAAGGAATTGCCTGCTGTATGCGAAATATTTTCCTGACTTTTATAACAAAAACGGAAACGTCATAAGCTATTATCAATGGCTTCCGATCAATGTACAAAGGCCATTTCACGAGATAGAAGATGACCTGTTAAATCAGGGAGTGCGTGTCTATCATTCAGATCGGTTTGCAGTTACCGGAAATACGGAACAGAGTTTTTTGCGGGTTTCTTTGTGTTCTGCTGAAAATACAAAAAAGTTAGAACGTGGACTGCATATTTTGAAAAACTATTTAGAAGAAAATCATTGTTCATGCACTGGATAAGTCCAGGGGATACATATGATATAAAAAATCCTTCCGGTGGGTTAGTCCGGAAGGATATCATGTCTGAAATTCCTTAACAAAATATCAGTTCGCAACTGTTTGGTATCTGTACAGTTACATTAATTCTATAAATTAAGCGATGGAATTAGCAGCCTTGGTTACGCGGGATACTTTGCGGGAAGCATTGTTCTTGTGATATACTCCCTTTGTGCAAGCCTTGTCGATCTCTGCGATAGCAGCTAACAGTGCAGCCTGGGCAGCAGCCTTATCCCCAGCAGCAACAGCAGCATCTACCTTCTTGATTGCAGTCTTAACCTTGGATCTGATCGCTTTGTTTCTAGCAGCCTTAGTCTCGTTTACTAAGATTCTCTTTTTTGCAGATTTAATATTAGCCAATGAAATACACCTCCGTTTCGTTCATCATAATCGTTGTGTTTTCCATCAAAGCCTGGACACGGACAGTTCAATGTAAACATACTATTGTATTCTAGCGAATCTGAACCGGAATGTCAAGTCATATTTGGCGAATTTTTGAAGTTTTTGCTGCGGTTCTGTAACAGTTCAGGCGGCTGCCGGGAGCGCCAGCCGCCCTCCCGGCAGCCGTCTGAACTGTTACGCGGTTTTGCAGGCTTTGGCATAATTTTTTCCTATCTGCAGAAAATGAAAAGAAGAGTATTTGAGAATGGAGGCCAGCCAATGGAAAACGAAGAAAAAGATATGAAAAAGCGCAGCGGGTTCCAGGTCCGCACAGACCTGGCGCTGGAGGAGAAGGAGAGCTTTGAAGGGGATGGCGGGGAGATATCCGGCGTAGCCCTGCGGGAGTGGTTCCACGAGGACAGCCAGGTAAAGCTGACGGAGGTCAGGATTTTAAATGAGGAAGGGGCCGCCTCCATGGGAAAGCCAAAGGGAACCTATCTGACCCTGGAGGCGGACCGCCTTTCAAAGGAGGACGAGGATTATCACAGCAGGATATCAGATGAGCTGGCCCATCAGATTGGCAGGCTTATGAGAAGAATGCTGGAAAATGCCGGGAAAGCCGGAGCTGCCGCAGGAGCCGGGAACACGGACAAAAGTGCCTCTGCCCCTGCCTCCATCCTTGTGGTGGGTCTGGGAAACAGCAGCGTGACGCCGGACTCTCTGGGCCCGCGTGTGTTGGGGAATCTCCAGGTGACGCGTCATCTGGAAGGCCAGCTGGGCCCAGGCTTCTTAAAAAACAGAAATCTCCCCTCCTTAAGCGGCATTGCCCCTGGGGTCATGGCCCAGACAGGAATGGAGACAGCAGAGATCCTAAAGGGGATCATCCATGAGACACAGCCGGACATTGTGATCGCCATAGACGCCCTGGCAGCCAGGAGCGTCCGGCGGCTGGGGACGACCATACAGCTGACAGATACGGGCATCCATCCCGGCTCCGGTGTGGGAAACCACCGCCACAGCCTGACAAGAGAAAGCCTGGGGATCCCCGTTTTAGCCATCGGAGTGCCAACGGTGGTGGGGGCGGCGGCCATTGTCCACGACACGGTATCCGCACTCATCGGAGTTCTTTCAGGAAATGAGACCACAAAAGGAACGGGAAGCTGGATCGCAGATATGGATTCCGAGGACCAGTACCAGCTTATCCGGGAACTCCTGGAGCCAGAGTTCGGCCCCATGTACGTAACGCCTCCTGACATTGACCAGTCGGTAAAGCAGCTGAGCTTTACGATCTCGGAGGGGATCCACAGGGCGGTGTTTCCGCAAAAAGGTTAGCACTTTCAAAAATTCCTTTTCTATGTTAGAATGATAGCTGTCTATTTTTACATGGAGAGGAAATACAGTATGAGATCATTAGGAACACAGGTGGCCGGCCATGGGGCGGCTGTCATAACAGCGATCATATGGGGGACTACATTTATTTCCACAAAGGTGCTTTTAAGGGATTTTTCGCCTCTGGAAATATTAGTCCTTCGTTTTATCATGGGCTTTCTTTTGCTGTGCATCATGAAGCCGGGGCCCATAAGGACAAAAAACTGGAAGGAGGAGGGGATGATGGCCGGGGCAGGCCTTACGGGCATCTGCCTTTATTACCTTTTGGAAAATGTGGCTCTGACCTTTACACAGGCCTCCAATATCAGCGTGATCGTATCCGTTGCGCCTATTTTTACGGCCCTTATGGCCCATTTCTTTCTGGATGGCGAGAGGCTTAAGGGAAGCTTCCTTGTGGGCTTTGTCTGTGCTATGGCAGGGATCTTTCTGATCACCTTCCAGGGGTCGGAGGGAGTGACGCTCAATCCAACAGGAGATATCATGGCCTTGAGCGCTGCCGTTGTGTGGGGTGTGTATTCGATCTTGTCAAAGAAAATAGGGGAAATGGGCTATGACACCATAAAGGCAACCAGGAGGATCTTTTTTTATGGTATTCTCTTCATGATCCCGCCCCTGTTTTTCATGGATTTCCACCCGGATTTCGGGAAGGTGGTTCTCCCGGTGAATCTGTTTAATCTTGTATATCTGGGGCTGGGGGCCTCGGCTATGTGCTTTGTCACCTGGAACTACTCTGTGCGGGTCCTGGGAGCGGTGAAGACCAGCATTTACATTTATATGATACCGGTCATCACCATCATTACCTCCATTCCCATCCTTCATGAGGTCATCACGCCCAGGGCGGCGGCAGGGACGGTCCTTGCCCTGCTGGGGCTCGTGCTGTCAGAGGGCAGATGGGAGCTTCCAGGCCGGAGGATGACCAGCTGCAGGAAGTAAGACCAAAAGATCCGGTCAGCCATAAGGCAGGATGCTGTCCGGGTGAAATATCCACCGTCCGCCTGCATATCATATAAAGATGTAGGAATCAAAAGGTATTTTGACCCCTACGATACCGGATTGTTCCGCACTGCGTGCTTCCACAATCCTCAAAAACATTCATAATCCGCTCATTTTTCTGCGAAAAATGGCTGCTTATGAATGTTTTTGGCGGGTCCCAAGGTCAAAAATTCTCTTGCAAGCAAGCTTGCACCGGATTTTTAACCTTCTGACCCTGGTATCATATAAATAGTATGATGGCAGGTGGAAATGGATATGGGAATCAGATATAAAAGACTTGACAGGCTGCTTCGTGTCTTTCTGGCTGCTGTGGCATTGGGAGCAATACTGGCTGCGGGCAGCCGTTTTTGGAATGAAGGAGCCTTTCACTCCCTGGAAAGCAGGTACAGGGAGCTTGTGGAGATAGCAGGGAGATGGCTGGTGGAGGCTTTGTGGAACCAGGTCCAGCCAGGTATGGGCAGCAGGGAAAGCACTGGGAGCAAAGGCAGAGGAGCAGCCTATGAGATGGACCCCTCCTACCGGAAATACAGGGAGGCAGAGCGTTTCTATCAGGAACACGAGTATCTGGCCTGGTATGGGGATGAGGAGACAGGTCTGGACGCAGGTGTTTACGCTGAAGAGATACCGGAAGAACGTGTTTATGCCGGAGAGATACCGGGAGCAGGCATTTATGCCGGAGGTCTCCCGGAAGATGGGAAGGACGGCCAGGCAGAGGGAGGAGCAGATGCCCAGGCAGCACTCCAGACCCTGGCAGGTGTCCTTGACCGCCCGGTCATTGGCAGTACATATGTATTGGAACAGCTCATGGATTATGATTTTCTCATGAGCCGATTTTACAGTGTGCATACCTCCACCACCGCAGGGCGGGAGCTGATGGATGCCAAAGAGCTGCTGGGTACGGACCTGTCTATGGAAAAGGACAGCTCTGTCCCGCAGATCCTCATCTACCACACCCATTCCCAGGAGGCCTATACGGATTCTGGGCCAGGGCAGACGGTGGTGGGAGTGGGAGAGGCCCTGGCCCGGCTTTTAGAGGCAAAAGGATACGGAGTGTATCATGACACCTCTGTGTACGATCTGAAGGACGGGAAGCTGGACCGCAGCAGGGCTTATAACTATGCCCTGGAGGGCATCGGGAAGATTTTGGAGGAGAATCCGTCGATCCAGGTGATCCTTGACATCCACAGGGACGGTGTGGCGGAAAGCCTCCATCTGGCATCCAATATAGATGGGAAGGACACAGCCAGGATCATGTTTTTCAACGGCCTTAGCCAGACGCCGGAGGGGCCTATTGAATATCTGAAAAACCCTTACCGTGAGCAGAACCTGGCTTTCAGCCTCCAGCTCCAGCTGGGAGCAGAAGCCTATTTTCCGGGATTTACCAGAAAAATCTACCTGAAAGGCCTGCGCTACAATGAACATCTAAGGCCGCGCTCCAGCCTCATCGAGGTGGGAGCCCAGACAAACACCTATGAGGAGGCCGTAAATGCCATGGGACCCCTGGCGGAACTTTTGGATATGGTGTTGCAAGGAAAACAAAAAAATAGTATAATTCAGTAAGCAGTGCGCCCTGAAAAGGAGGGCCAGATAGAATCAGAGAAAGAGGATAAAGAATGGCAGCAGTTGACCAGAGTAAAATTCGCAATTTTTGTATTATAGCCCATATCGACCACGGCAAGTCCACCCTGGCTGACCGTATCATTGAAAAGACAGGACTTCTCACCAGCCGGGAGATGCAGGAGCAGGTCCTTGACAATATGGACCTGGAACGTGAGAGGGGGATCACCATCAAGTCCCAGGCAGTCCGCACCGTATATAAGGCAGAGGACGGCAATGAATATATTTTCAACCTGATCGATACGCCCGGACACGTGGATTTTAATTATGAGGTATCCCGCAGCCTGGCGGCCTGTGACGGAGCCATCCTTGTGGTGGACGCCTCCCAGGGCATTGAGGCCCAGACCCTGGCAAATGTATACCTGGCATTGGATCATGACCTGGATGTATTTCCTGTTATCAATAAGATCGACCTTCCCAGTGCTGATCCTGAGCGTGTGGCTGCAGAGATCGAGGATGTCATTGGCCTGGATGCCAGCGATGCGCCCCATATCTCTGCGAAGACAGGCATTAATATCGAGGCCGTGTTAGAGTCCATTGTCCACAAGATCCCTGCTCCAAAGGGGGATCAGGGGGCGCCCCTTCAGGCCCTGATCTTTGACTCTGTATATGATTCCTACAAGGGCGTTATTATTTTCTGCCGTCTGATGGAGGGCACGGTAAAGAAAGGAACGCCTATCCGCATGATGGCTACAGGGGCAGAGGCCGATGTGGTGGAGGTGGGCTATTTCGGCGCAGGCCAATTTATCCCATGTGATGAGCTGAGTGCCGGTATGGTAGGTTATATCACAGCCAGCATAAAAAATGTCCGGGATACCCGCGTAGGCGATACCGTGACAGAGAGGGACAACCCCTGCGCTGCTCCCCTGCCAGGGTATAAGAAGGTAACGCCTATGGTATACTGCGGCCTTTATCCTGCTGACGGAGCAAAATATAATGATCTGAGGGAGGCTCTGGAGAAGCTCCAGCTCAATGATGCCTCTCTGTTCTATGAGCCGGAGACCTCCATTGCCCTGGGCTTTGGCTTCCGCTGCGGCTTTTTGGGCCTTCTCCATCTGGAGATCATCCAGGAGCGCTTAGAGCGGGAATACAATCTGGATCTGGTCACAACTGCTCCGGGCGTTGTGTACCGCATCCACAAGACCTCCGGGGAAATGATGGAGCTCACAAATCCCTCCAATCTGCCTGATCCAACCGAGATCGACTATATGGAGGAGCCCATTGTGAGCGCTGAGATCATGGTGACCACAGAATTTGTGGGATCGATCATGACTCTCTGCCAGGAGCGCCGCGGCAATTATCTGGGGATGGAATACATCGAAACTACAAGAGCATTGTTAAAATACGAGCTGCCCTTAAATGAGATCATCTACGATTTCTTTGATGCCTTAAAATCCCGCTCCAGAGGCTATGCCTCCTTTGACTATGAGCTGAAGGGTTACGAGCGCTCCAGCCTGGTAAAGCTGGATATCCTGGTGAACCGTGAGGAGGTGGATGCCCTGTCCTTTATCGTCCACGCAGATTCCGCCTACGAGAGAGGCAGGAAGATGTGTGAGAAGCTGAAGGAGGAGATACCGAGGCATCTGTTTGAGATTCCCATCCAGGCAGCTGTGGGAGGAAAGATCATTGCCCGCGAGACCGTGAAGGCTGTCCGCAAGGATGTGCTTGCAAAGTGCTATGGCGGAGATATTTCCCGTAAGAGAAAGCTGTTAGAGAAGCAGAAGGAAGGCAAGAAGCGCATGCGCCAGATCGGCAATGTAGAGATACCGCAGAAGGCCTTTATGAGCGTCCTGAAGCTGGACGAGCAGTAAACCTGCATGCGCCCGGCTGGCGGACGCACTCCCGCAATCGCCGCCAGTATTCGGAATTTGGCCTGCCGGCCTGCTTCCTCATACCGGCCTGGTTGTCAAATGCCTGTACGTCCTTGCGTGCAAGCACGCAGTCCGCACAGCCGCTTGACAACACTTTCATAGTAAGAAAAGTGAGATGAACCACAGCATGACAAACACACAGAAGAAATCCCTGGAACTGTATGTCCATATTCCTTTTTGCGCCAGGAAATGCCTTTACTGTGATTTCCTTTCCTTCCGGGCACTGGCGGCAGTCCACCAGGAATACACTGCACAGCTGATACGTGAGATCGAGGTTCAGGGTGCCTTAAACAATGAATATCAGGTAACGACCGTATTCATTGGGGGAGGCACCCCTTCTGTTATGGATCCCCTATTTATCAGGGATATCATGGATGCCCTGTACAGGAGCTTTGACATTGCAGGGGATGCGGAGATCACCATCGAGGTGAATCCGGGCACCCTCCTTGCGGGGAAGCTTCAAGTGTACCGGGCCTGCGGGATCAACAGGCTCAGCATCGGCCTCCAGTCAGCGGACAACAGAGAGCTCAAGGCTCTGGGCCGCATCCATTCCTTTGAAGAATTTTTAAAAAGCTTTCAGAGCGCCAGAATGGCTGGTTTTACAGACATCAATGTGGATCTGATGAGCAGCATTCCCGGTCAGACCCTGGATTCCTGGAAGAACACCTTAAAAAAGGTGACAATGCTAAAGCCGGAGCACATTTCCGCCTACAGCCTGATCATCGAGGAGGGGACGCCCTTCTGGGACAGGTATGGGGCAGCCGGACAGGAGGCGTCCGTCAGTCTGGCGGCAGTACAGGGCGGTCAGCCGGAAGCACCTGGCAGCCCGGAGGCCGTGTCCGTCAGCCAGCCGGTAACACCTGGCAGCCCGGAGGCCGTGTCCGTCAGCCAGCCGGTAACACCTGGCAGTCCGGAGGCAGTGTCCGTCAGCCGGTTGTCAGCGTCCAACTGGACAGGATCCGCCCTCCGTGGAAGGACGGCCTACCCGCCTCTCCCGGACGAGGACACGGAAAACCGCATTTACCACCTTACCAGGAACTTCCTCAAAAGCCAGGGCTATGAGCGCTATGAGATATCCAACTATGCAAAGCCGGGCCATGAATGCAGGCACAACATCGGCTACTGGACAGAGGCTTCCTATCTGGGACTGGGGCTGGGAGCTGCCTCCTATGTGGGGGGCTGCCGTTTCAGCAATGAACGTGATCTGGATGCTTATCTGAGCCTCGATTTTTCCGGAGAGTCAGGCCTGCCTGCCTTAAAGGCCCTTCACGGTCAGGTGCAGGAGCTTTCCAGGGAGGAGCAGATGGAGGAATTTATGTTCCTCGGCCTGCGCATGATACGGGGCATTTCGGAGATCGATTTTGTGGCAATGTTCGGCGTAAAGCTGGAGACGGTCTACGGCCCTGTGATCAGCCGGCTGAAGGCGGACGGCCTTATGAAGCAGGAGGGCGTCTGGCTGTCCCTGACAGAGTGGGGGATGGATGTGAGCAACTTTGTGCTGAGCGAATTTCTTCTTTCATAGGACAGGCTTCCCTCCGGGCTTTATCATGCGGGATGAAGGGCGGCGCCTACAAAGCCCGGAGTGGGAAGTGGATTCGGAAAAGGGCCTTTGACGGAATATAGATTTTCAAACACATGTTAGGAGGAAGCCATGGAGAAAACCAGCCGATACGCGGTATTGGAAAAGCTGAAGGCATCTGCAGACCCGGCATACCGGGAATTTCACAGCAGGCTGCTGCCTGGGACAGACCGGATCCTGGGAGTGCGTACCCCGGTTCTTCGGGGAATTGCAAAGGAGCTTGTGCGGCAGGGCTGGCGGGAGTACATAAACCAGGTATCCCTTGTCTTAAGCGAGGGCGAGACAGCGCAGACGCCTCTTTACTACGACGAGAGGATCATATGGGCCTTGTGCATTTGCGGCGGCTGTAAGTCATGGGAGGAGGCAGCTCCCTTTGTGCAGGATTTTATCCCTGTAATCGACAACTGGGCTGTCTGTGACATTTTCTGCGGCTCCCTGAAAGCAGCGGGGAAATGCCGGGAGGCGGCCTGGGAATTTCTCCAGGAATATCTTGTCTCAGAAAAGGAGTACGAGATCCGCTTTGGCCTTGTGATGCTTTTGTCCCATTTTGCAGACGACGAGTATGCAGACAGGGCCCTGGCCGCCATTGACAGGATCCGCCATAGGGGATATTATGCCAGGATGGCAGCCGCCTGGGCAGTGTCTGTTTACTATGTGAAAATGCCGGAGCGCACGGAGGCTTATCTGGAAAAATGCCGCCTGGATGACTGGACTTACAACAAGGCCCTCCAGAAGATCACAGAGTCCAACCGGGTGGACAAGGAGACAAAGGCGCGTATCCGTGCCATGAAGCGCAGGTAGAATTGTAGGTTTGTCAAACATTTGTTACACTGACTGCAAATAATTCTTTAGCACC
>NZ_JAJCIC010000041.1 GCF_020554865.1 Lacrimispora sp. 210928-DFI.3.58 | reverse complement strand
TACGGGGACGCCAGGGTCTACGGGGACGCCAGGGTCTACGGGGACGCCAGGGTCTACGGGGACGCCAGGGTCTACGGGGACGCCAGGGTCTGTGGGGACGCTGAGGTCTGCGGGGACGCTGATTATGCAACAGCGAAAGGATTTGGATCTGTATTCAGAACCACTACATTTTATCGCACCAAAGAAAATCAGATTGGAGTGAGATGCGGATGCTTCTCCGGGACATTGGAACAATTCCGGGAAAAGGTCATCTCTACATATCCAGATGACAAGAAGGGGAAGGAATACCTGATGCTGGCTGATCTGATGGAGTATCACTTCAAAGGTAGGATTGAGGAGGAAAAGTAATGTGTATACAGCATTATCCAGATAGCCAGACTCCAATAACATCCCCCTTCTTCCTCCTGACCTGCAGATGTGGCTTTCGGATGTGGTCTCTTTTGGGAGAGATTACGCCATGCCCGAACTGCGAGGAGATCATGAGGAGGGAAGGTGATGCGATATCGCATATTACAGAGGCATAGGCCCAGAGGAGGGCACAATTGTAGAAGAAAATAAAGCTTATGAGTATGCCTTAGAGAGATGCCTGAGCGGGACGATAGAGGAGCAGAAGGAGTTTCAGGAGATGTTGGAGGGATGGTATTACTCTGGAAATTGGATTAAGGAAGAGGAGGAAGATAAGTGGAAACAGTGACCAATATTTATGGCGGGATTGATAACAGGCCGGCTGCAGGCCGGAGTACAACAACCGAGATGGTAACAACCAGGCAGGCCCAGGAGGTCCAGGCCGCCATGGTGATTGCAAAGAAGTTCCCGCGGGATGAGGTGGAAAGCTATAACCGCATTATGCGTGCCTGCAAGAGGCAGAGTCTGGCAGAACAGGCCATGTATGAGTACCCGCGGGGAGGTACAAAGGTGACGGGGCCCTCTATTCGCCTGGCTGAAGCTATGGCACAGAACTGGGGCAACCTGGATTATGGGATTATTGAGTTAGAACAAAAGAATGGAGAAAGCCAGGTAATGGCCTATGCATGGGATCTGGAGACCAATACCCGTCAGACTAAGATCTTCAGTGTGCCTCATATCCGGGGGACGAAGAAAGGCAATGTCCAGCTCACAGATCCCAGGGATATCTATGAACTGGTGGCAAATCAGGGAGCCAGGAGGGTAAGGGCCTGCATTCTGGGGGTAATACCAGGAGACGTGATTGATTCCGCCATCACCCAGTGTAATGCGACACTAGCTGGGCAGTGCACAGGGCCGCTTATTGATACTGTACGCCAGATTGCAGGGACATTCAGTGAAAAATATGGTGTCACTGTCCAGATGTTGGAGAAGTATATTGGCTGCAAGATTGAGAGTTTTACTATGAATGACCTGATCCGCCTTAAAAAAGTATACCGCTCCCTTGAGGACGGCATGGCAAGACGGGAGGACTATTTTGAGATGGTACCAGCAGCAAATGATGAGGAAATAAAGGATCCATTCAAGGGAAAGAAAGAGAAAAAACAGACAGGACAGGCCAAGGAACCAGAAGAAAAGAATAACGATCAGCAAGGGATTGATCCCTCTTTCATCCCGCCAGAGGATCGTCAGACAACGATATTTAAATGATAGATATGGAAGGAAAGCGTGTGGAACTGACATCAGAGAATTATTACAGTCAAGAAGCGAATGAGCAGTTTTTCTCGGTCTCCCAATATAAGGATTTCATGAAATGCGAATCTATGGCAATGGCAAAGATCAGAGGGGAATACCAGCAGCCCATGACCAGGGCGCTTCTGGTTGGATCTTTTGTGGATGCGTACTTTGAGGGGACGCTTCCGCAGTTCATGGAGAGGAACCCGGAAATATTTACCCGGAAGAATGAGCTTAAAAGTGAATTCCGGAAGGCGAATGAGATTATTGCCAGAGTGACAGCTGATCCTGTCTTTTCACAGTTCATGGGCGGAGAGAAGCAAAGGATCATGACCTTTGAACTTTTTAATGCTCCATGGAAGATGAAGATGGACAGCTATTTGAAAGGTATTTGTATTGCGGACTTAAAGGTAGTAGCTAATTTTAAAAGCCTCCCGCTTTGGCGTTATGACCTGCAGGGCGCTGTCTATCAGGCAGGGGTGGAGGCTGTAACAGGTGAGCAGCTGCCGTTCTATTTGGCCGTTGCTTCTAAGGAGAGGGTTGTGGATCTGGACATTTTCCAAATCCCGCAGACCACCCTAAATCTGGCAATGGATGAAATCGGGTTTAGCATTGGGCACTACATAGAAGTTAAGGCCGGACTGACTCCGCCGAAAGCCTGCGGGCGGTGTGATTATTGTAAGTCAGTTAAGCAGGCAAGAATCCGAAACTACAACGAGCTTTTGGAAGGATAAGAGAATGAAACTGGTAAAAATTTTAAGCGACAGCGTCCAGATCAGGACGAACCAGGCAGAGTTTAAGGATATCCGTATCAATGATCTGCTGGCAATATCAGATGCTTCGGCAAGCCTTGTAACGATGGTAACAGGCCTTACAGACACGGATGCAGAGGAGCGCATTGGTGAGGAGGATTTTCTGGGAGAGATCACAGGGATTAAGACCATTGATTGTGCGATTATCGGGAGCGTGAAGGATGGCCGGTTTGTGAAAGCAATCGATGAATATCCGACAACAAGCGTCAGTATCAGGAAAATCGGGGGACATGATTTTTCGGGCATGATTGCTCCAAAGATATCAGAGTGCTTTCTGATCGGAAAATATGCTGCATATGATTGCCGTGCCTGGGTGAATGGAAATAAGTTCTTCCAGCGCCATGCCTGCATTGTAGGTAATACTGGTGCTGGCAAGTCTGAAACAGTGGCAAAGATACTGGAAGAGACGGCACAGCTTCCTGGAGCCAATATAGTAGTGTTTGACATCCATGGGGAGTACAGCCGGCTTTCCTATGCTTCCAGTATCAGGATTGGGGACGAGTTCCATTTTCCTATCTGGATGTTTGGATTCAGCGATATTGTGACTAATATTTTAAAGATCCGCGAGGAAAGCGCTACAACTGTGATGGCAGCACTTAGAAAAGCGTATTACCAGGTGTGCCCGAATGGAAAAGAGAATAAGCCGGTGTATTTTAGTTACACTCAGCTGGTCGGCGAACTGGAAGCCATGGATAACCAGGTAATTGCCACTGGTGAGTATTACAAAACTGGTGACAAGGCCGGTATGCCAAAAACCACAAAAGGAGAATATAACGGGAAATTGACCAGCACGGTAAACCTTTTGAAAGACCGTATGATGGACAGCAGATATGGATTTCTCTTTCATGATGAGCCGCAGAGTTATCTTTATGGGGTAATGGAGGCTATTCTGGGAAAGGAACGGCCAGTAAAGAATATCGATCTTTCCGGCGTCCCTCACGATGTAGCGTTACCGATCATAGGGGTTCTTTCCAGGCTGGTCTTTGACCTCCAGCGCCAGCAGGATATGGCTCACATCCGGCCAGTAACGATTGTTTGCGATGAGGCCCATGTGTACATACCGGACAATCTCATGCTGTCGGCCAGCCAGCGGCGCATGGTAGAAGTGTTTGAGGATATAGCAAAAGAGGGGCGTAAGTTCGGAATCACTCTGTTTCCGGCCACGCAAAGACCGTCAGAACTCAATAAGACCATTATTGCCCAGTGCGCCAATTTCATTATCGGGAAACTCAATAACGAGAATGATAAGGCGCTGATTAAGGGTATGCTGCCGGACGGGGATGATAAGATCATTGATTCCGTTACAATGTTCAGCCCTGGTGAGGTGCTAATCATTGGTGATGCAGTGCCGGTCCCGCTGAAGATCAAAGTGGAGCTGGCGAGAGAGCGTCCCATATCAAGAACCATTGATTTCTGGGATGTCTGGAAGCAGGAGAGTGAGTGTGATATTGCGGAGCTGGTTGAGAGATACCTGTAAGGAAAGGAGGTGATCAGATGGCAATCACATAGGTTAATTGGGCTTTTACCATCCATGGCAAGGATTGATATGTCACAGTATTAGAAGGCCATTGGTGTAACAATAGGGGCGGCCCGTGGGAAACTCTCTGACCGCCGCCCCTGTCCTTAGAATGGAGAACAATATGGGAAAGATGCAGCGCGAGAAAGGCAAGCGCGGTGAGCGGGAACTGGCAGGAATTCTGAGGGATCATGGTTATGACTGCCGGAGGGGCCAGCAGTTCTGTGGAGCCGCTGGTGATGCGGATGTGATCGGCCTGCCAGGGATCCATATAGAGTGTAAGCGCGTGGAGCGGCTGAACCTTCAGGACGCCATGGATCAGGCCAGGAGGGATGCCAGTGAAGGAGAGCTCCCAGCCGTATTCCACCGCAGGGATCGGTCAGGCTGGCTGGTAACAATGCGCCTGGAGGATTGGATCAGGCTTTACCGGGAGTGGGAAGCCGGGAGAGAGACAGAAGGGTAGGTGATGACCTACATGAATTACATAGCCTTAATCAATTCTTTCTGGGATTTGGCCACAACAAATCCGTTGTCTACAGGGCAGGTGTCGTTATACTTTGCGTTATTGCATGTATGCAACAAGAGCAACTGGACAGAGTGGTTTCAAGCGCCGAATCAAGTGCTATCCGTACTGACGGGAAGTTCAAGGTCAGGAATACTGAAAGCGAGAAATGAATTGAAACAGAGAGGGCTGATTGATTTTCGTGAGCGGGGGACAAAAGCTACCATTTACCGGATTGTCCCTATAGCAAATAGTACGCAAGATAGTGTGCAAAAAAGTGTGCAAAACAGTACGCAAAATGGTGCGCAAGATAGTGTGCAAAAAAGTAACACATTATATAAACAGAAACAAAAACAGAAACAAAAGAGTATAGCTAACGCTATACCAGAAAAATATGCGGAGGACGATGGATTAGACCGGGCTATCTGTGATTATATTGCGTATCGGGCAGCGATCAAGGCCCCCATGACAGACCATGCCATCCAGCTGGCTGTTAAAAAGCTGGAGGAGCTGGCCCCTGGCGATAATGCTGTCAAAATCAGGATTATCGAGCAGTCTGTTGTGAACGGCTGGAAAGGCCTGTTCTTGTTGAAAGATAATGTTGTGGGAAGCACTGGGAGGACTGAAACGAAGAACCAGTTCCACAACTTCTCCCAGCGCGACACGGATTATGATGCCATAGTGCTGGAGAGGGCCCGGATGCAATTTGGAGGAGGAGAACCACATGGAGGAGAAAAGGGAGATGCCGGCTGAGACTGGTGCTGCAAGTGCGTTATGGTACCAGAATGTGAGCCTGGAGGACGCAGAGGCATTTATCGCCGCAAATATAAAATCGGCAATCAGAAGCGTAATCGCAATCGGATATTACCTGAAATGCGTTCGTGATGGAGCACTGTTTCGGGAGGCAGGTTTTGAGAATGTTTGGGATTATGCCTATGACAGGTTTGGATTTAGTGAATCTACGACAAGCCGGTACATGAAACGGAATGACAAGTTTTCTGTTGGAGGAAATAGCCCGATCATAGATGAGAAGTACAAGGATTTTAATAAATCGCAGCTCCAGGAGATGCTGGGGCTGGATGATGAACAGCTGGAAACGGTCACACCGGATATGACAGTACAGCAGATCCGGGAGATCAGAAAGCCCAGGGAGATCCCGTACATAGAAATCCCTGGACAGGTAGAACTGTCGGACTCCCCAGGGATAGAGCCGGAAGACATAGAAAAAGCATCCCAGGCCAGGGAGGAAGTCACCGCAGCAGCTGATCGGCCAAAGCAGGCATATACCGTATCGGCGCAGGATCTGCTGCCAGAACCCCAGGAGGCCATCGGGGAAGCTGTTGCGATATCGCAATTAGAGAAGCGGGATCCAGAGAGGAGCAGTAAGTGCCTTCATCGGCCGGAGTTTCTCTGCACCCTGGTAGATGCCGACAAAAGTATCGCCGGAAACGGGGATGATTGCACACATAGCTGCTGCTGGAATTGCGCGAAACATGGGGATTGCCGGATCGAGTGTTATGCATCATCCAACCGGCCAGAGCCAGGCGTTGCGGAAGTGCAGCAAGGACTGGGAGAACGCTGCGAAGACGCAGCGGAGAAATTATCTGCTTATGGAACCCCCAAAAGAGTATATCCATCGGACAGCCTGATTGCGTCAGAAGCGTGCGAGGGAGGACATTTTTGCTTTTCCTGCGCCATGGAATGCGAGATCAGGGGAGAGGAGCGGTATTGCAGGGAGGCGCCAATGGGGAAGCCATTTCCGTGCGAGACTATGCAGGGGCTGCAGACCTTGAAGGAAGAGATTGGCGTTGAGTGCCAGTTTGTCAATTTTGATATGGCAGAACATTGTGCCGGATCTGGAGAGCCGGATCCCTGCTGCAAGAATTGCAAGGATCCCTGCGAATACATTTGCGGGCGGGCCATGAGGGCGCTAGATGAGCAGAAGAACGGCGGGGAAAAGACAGGGGCCGAATCAGAGAACGAAAACGGATTCGTCAAAACATTTGACGGGTCAATTCTGGAAGGAATGATCCGAAACACTGCAGAGTTTTTAGAGCAGATGCAGGATTATTGGATAGAGAATATGCCAGACAAATACACTGAGCACGTGATGCAGCTCCAGGCGTATAGGATGCTCTTGGAGAGCCATGAGAGGGAGGAAGGAAAATGAACAGATTAACACAGAGAAATGAGCAGGGAAGATGGAGCTTGCAGGGATTCTCCTGGGATGAACTGCACAGCGGGGCAGTCATCTCTCCCAGGCTGGCAGAGGCGTTGTATGGAGCTTTATGTAAGCTCAAGGACTATGAAGATACCGGGCTATCGCCGCAGGATGTGGAACGGATAAATGATTTTGAAAAGACAAATACTGCACAATTGCTGAAAAAGCTTGCAGAGCTGAAGGCAAAGCACCGCTGGATCCTGGCGGAGGAACGGCTGCCGAACGGTAGGGATTATATCCTGCTATCATTTGAAAATTTTTCAATTCCGCTGGTGGGGCGCTATGAAGAAGACGCAGAGGGCGGTGCCTTCTATGTGGGCGACGATGAAGATAGCTGTGCCAGCCAGGGCTTATATGTCAATGCCTGGAAGCCGCTGCCGGAGCCGTACCGGGCAGAGGACGTGTGAGCAGAATCGGAATTTAGAGGAGATGGCATAATGATTGATGCAGAAGAAACAAAGCGGTACAAAGCTCGGCAATTGCGATATAAAAAGCCGATTGTACGGGATCTGAACCTGAATTTCATACAGCAGGAGCTGTGGGAAATCCAGGAAGAATGCGAAAATGTCCGATGGTATACAGACTCCGAAGACGGTGAGGACTCTCTTATCAATGCGCTGGACGGAGACGAAGATGAAGCCTATGAATTTCGGATGGCTTTTGCGGATCTCTGCGCCGAGTGCGATCGGATGAGTGGAGATCTGAACGAGGAATGGGTGCCGGAATGTTTTGATATTTTCTTCGTGGCCGCCGGGGCAGGAAATACGTACGGAGGGATCCTGGGATACGATGCATACGAAGGGGATTATTTTGGGATCTCCTGCTTAGACCGCTTCGCAGAAGATGAAGCCAAAAAGAAACTTAAGGTGATGACCAAAGATAACCTGATCGCAGCTGCAAGGCAGTGTTTTAAGATCTATCATGCATACATTGGATTGAGAAATCGGTATGACAATTTGAAAGCTGCAATCGACATACTCCGAGATCAGAATACCGGGTATTTGCAAGCAGTGACAGAGATCAACAGACTGTATGAAGAAGCGAGTAAAGATGAATGGAGCCGGAGAGACTGGAGCAAAGAATCCAAGGAGTGGGACAGGTATACAGATGCTCTGCCGCCGGAAGCTTGGGTTATGTAGAAAATCTTGATTTAGAGGAGGAAATGTATGAAAAAAAGCATTAAAGAAATGTTAGCAGAAGTATTAGCGGAGGTATCTGAAGAGATCTGCGATAATTACTGTAAGTTTCGTGATACTGCAGATGAAGAATATCTGTGCAGCAAAATTAGGGAAGGTGAAAACTGCCCGCTTGACAGACTAAACTGAAATTTAAAAAGTGCTGCCCTATCGGCAATACGGGGAGTGTCGGAGACGCACTATAAAACCCCAGGAGCAAAAACCTGGTAGACAATAAAAAAGAGGGAGAGCGGATAACAGGTCGGGATCCTAACGGGTGCGCCGCTACCACAAGCGGACGGCAGCAGGGGCCGTTAATTGGGCAAGAGCCAAAGCCGGGAGCCGGTACCTGCAAAATTAAGATTTGAGGAGGTAGCAGGATGGCGAAGTACAAAGTAGGAGATACATTCCTTGCAAAAGCTACAATTGAAAGCGTAGATGAATCGAGACGAGCACCATACTTTCTTGATTCCAGTATTGGATGCGGTTGGTGGAGCGAGGCGGCTCTGAATGATTACCGGATGATGAATTGCAAAGGGTGTAAGTGGCTTGGAAAAAGACATCAGAAATGCAGCTGTTGTGTAAGGAACCAGAATATTAAGGATAATTATGAAAACTGAAATTCGGAGGAGGCAGCATAATGATACAGGCAGCAATCATAATCATCACCGGCAGCGCGATCTGTGCGGCGGTGATCAGGTGGATGATACATAGGGAGGAGGATAAAAGTGAGGATAAGTGCGGCCCAGCGCAAAGTCAGTCAGTTGGGAAGAAAAAAGGCAATTGCGGCAGAGGATGAAGAGACGCTTCGTGGGCCTAAGCCACAGACACATTCGGTTAGGATGCCGGCTTACGCGTATACGCCACTGTGTCCGGATCCGGAACTGCGGGAGATGCCGGAGAGAGCTATCAGGGCGAGGAGGTGATACCGATGGACAAGCACATTTTAGAGCAATACATAGATGCTTGTGCGTTGATCAAGGAGACTGAGGATGAAATACGGAAACTGAAGCGCCAGCGCAAGAGAATTGAGCAGGATGTTGTAAAAGGATCTTCTCCTGAGTTCCCTTATACTGCGCAGAGCTTCCATGTGGAGGGGATTGCGTATTCAGTTATTCGTGATCCGAGAAGCGTTGAAGAGCAGGAGAAGATCTTAGAGCAACGGAAAACAGACGCAGGGGCGATAAAGATTCAGGTGGAGGCTTGGATGAATACGATTCCCCAAAGGATGCAGCGCATCATCAAATATCGTATATTTGAGAAAAAATCGTGGTCAGAGGTTGCCAGGAGGATGGGAAGAAAGGCTACCGCGGATGGGGTGAGAATGGAATATGAAAGATTTATGGCCGCATGATTAAAGTTTGTTCGATTTGTTCACACTGTTCGTTTTAAAAATGCTATAGTGTATACTGAAGCCAAAGGCACAACGGCCAGCGGCTTTTACCTTTTCCGTCATTTCAGCCGCCGGATCCCCAATCTGGCGGCGCGGCTCCCAGGGGTTACAGCCGGGGAGTTGATTTCACAAGATGCCTTTGATATTTTCTCCTTTGGGATTAGTCCTCGCTGGTGTGGGGGCTTTTCTTTTGCCGAATTTTGGTGTATGATGAAAGAAAAATAGGGGGCTGTGAATGTGCAGAAAGAGTATATGAATTATTGGAATAAGAAATTAAAGCGCAATTTAAACAAAGAATTTGAAACGTATAGGTTTGTGTGCGGCGATTTAGGTTTTTGGCACACTAAATTATACGTTTTCGTAAAAAACCTGAGATTTATAGGTATGATAGATGGAGAGAACATGTTTTAGAAAATATCGCAGATTTAGACGATCAGTTGACGGAATTTGAAAGATTTTTATGTCTTAGGAAAAGAGTTTCTGATATGGGAGACAAACTTTCTCTTTCGTATTTTATACCGTTTATTGTAGCAATGCTTGGTTCGTCAATACCAACGATTATTGGTGAAATTTCAAAATTAGAGTTTTTGAATGACAAATGGGAAGGATTGCTTATTTGGGGTGCTGGTGTGCTTTCTATCGCAATAATTTTATGGTGTTTTACCCAAATGATATACAACCAGATTAATCAAACAGAATTAAGGAAGGCATTTTATGAAGATTACTTGGAAATAATTCAAAAAAGGAAGAAAAACTGTGAATAAGAATGGATAATTACAAGAGATGACTTAATTGTCATCTCTTTTTATGTAAAAACAGGCCGGATTGGAAGGTGAGGAGGTGGGCTTGATTGACAGCAAAACAAAAAAGATTCATAGAAGAATACCTGATTGATCTGAATGCCACTCAGGCCGCCATCCGGGCGGGGTATTCACCTGCCACTGCAAAGGACATAGGGTGTGAAAACCTAGCAAAACCCAACATCCGCGCACAAATAGACAAGGCCATGGCCGAACGCTCCAAACGCACAGGCGTCAATGCTGATCGAGTGGTTATGGAGCTGGCGAAGATTGCTTTCGTTAATGCGGTTGATGTGATCGATCATAAAACCGCTACAATAAAAGCAGATGCTTCCCCGGAGGACACTGCTGCCATTCAGTCTGTGAAAGTCAAAACCTTCGGCGAGGATGGCCTGGAGCGCGAGATTAAAATGGCGGATAAGCTTAAGGCCCTGGAGCTTCTGGGGAAGCACCTGGGCATGTTCAAGGACAAGGTGGAGCTGTCCAGCAGCCTGGAGAATGAGAAAACTAAGCTGGACGATCTCCTCCAGCAGATGCGTGGTGGTGGATAATGAGTGCCGAGAGACTGCTGCTGTCAGAGAAGTATAAGGCATTTCTCCGCTGCAACGCCCCAGTTGAGTTCCTGGAAGGCACCACGGCAGCCGGCAAAACAACAGTAGGCCTGTTTAAATTCATGCTTAAGGTGGCGCAGTCCCCAAAGAAGCTGCACATTCTGGCTGCCGATGATACGGGGGCTGCCGAGAAGAACATCATCAACAAGGATCTGGGCATTCTGGATGACTTCGGAGTCCTGGTGGAATATAAGGGCAACGGATCCGGCGAGTACAAGATGCCGCATCTGCTCTTTCATACATCCAATGGAGATAAGATCATCTTTGTGGTTGGCTATGGCAACAAGCGAAAATGGAAGGATGCCCTGGGTGGCCAGTATGGCTGCCTCTATATCGATGAGATCAACACTGCGGACATTGACTTTGTTCGCGAGGCTGCTATGCGCTGCGATTATCTGATGGCTACGCTTAATCCGGACGATCCTAACCTGGATGTGTATAAGGAGTATATTAACTGTTCCCGGCCTCTGCCAGAGTGGGAGCATGAAACGCCGCAGGAAATCAAAGACGAATTAAGAGAAGAACCAAAGCCTGGCTGGGTGCATTGGTTCTTTTCTTTTGTCCACAACCTGGGCCTTCCGAAAGAGAAACTGAAGCAGATCATCCAGAATACGCCGAAGGGGACGAAGATCTGGAAGAACAAGATCCGGGGCTTGCGGGGGAAGGCAACGGGACTGATCTTCCCTAATTTTGACCGCAGAAAGCATGTGGTTACTGCGGCATGGGTGAAGCAGCAGGTAAGAGATGGCAAGCTGAAATTTAAGAAATTCACAGCAGGCCTTGACACATCCTACTCTAGTAAGTCACCTGATACTATCGCAATGATCTTCCAGGGAATCACGGAGGACAGGAAGCTGATCACTCTGGCCGAAAAGGTTTACAGCAACAAGGAACTGGACACGCCGTTGGCTCCCAGCGACACAGCAGTGAAGCTTGTGGCCTTCCTGGAGCAGTGCCGCAAGGATTGGGGCTTTGCAAAGGACGTATATGTGGATTCGGCGGATCAGGCAACCATTACAGAGCTCCGGAAGTACAAGCGCTTGCATGGCTGCCTGTACAGCTTTTGGGACGCCTATAAAAAGCTGGGGATTCTGGACCGCATCAAGCTGCAGCTGGGCTGGATCCAACAGGGGTGCTATCTGGTTGTAGAGACATGTACGGAGCATCTGGGAGAACTGGAGCACTATTCCTGGGATGAAGAGAAGGACGAGCCAGAGGATCGGAACGATCACACTATAAATGCCAATCAGTATGCGTGGATCCCATATAAGACTTTGATAGGTTTTGAGGAGGATGAAAAGAAATGAGGTGGCTATCGACATTGAATGAAAATATCAAGAGGAGCATCTGCAGTTGGCTGAATGTGACATCAGGAGGCCCACGCTGCATACAAATATATGATTCGCGGGATTTTGAGGCCAATGCGATCCGTAACCGCATTTGGTATTGTGGTGATAGCAGCTGGCTGGAGCAATATTACAGCCAGGATCCCGAATGGACAGATAAATATAAGTTCTGGGCCAGCAAATGCACGGCAGGCATGGAGATGCGTAAGATTCACACAGGGTTGCCGGGGCTGATCGTCCGTATTCTGGTAGCTATTGTGCTGAATGACATGAACGATTTTGACTTTGGAGGCAATGAGCAGCAGCGCAGGCTGTGGGAGGAGATCGCCAAAGATAATAAGTTCTCCAAACAGATGGAGGGGGCTCTGAAAGAGGTGCTGTACATCGGTGATGGTGCCTTCAAGGTGACAATCGACACAGAGGCCAGTGAGTACCCTATTCTGGAATGGTATCCGGGAGAGCGGATTGAAATTGTGCGCCGCAGGGGCCGGATAAGGGAGATCATCTTTAAGACGCCGTATGACGTCAAGGGCAAACAGTATGTACTGAATGAACGGTACGGATTCGGCCACATCACCAATGAGCTGTATCAGGGAGAGAAGATGGTGGACTTAAAGACTATCAAGGATACAGAAGCTTTGCCGTCTGGCTGGACCTTTGATAAGGCTGTCATTTTGGCCGTGCCATTAAAAATATATGAGTCAACCAAATATGAGGGCCGCGGAGGCTCTGTTTTTGATGGCAAGCTGGACAGTTTCGATGCATTTGACGAGGTCTGGTCCCAATGGATGGATGCTCTGCGGGCAGGCAGGGCAAAAACTTACATACCGGAATGTCTAATCCCACGTGATCCGGAGACAGGGCAGATATTAAAGCCCAATGCATTTGACAACCGATATATCAAAGGAGATTCGGATATGTCGGAAGGAGCAAAGAATCAGATTGATACAGAACAGCCTACGATCCCTCACGACAGCTATCTGGCCTCCTACTGTACGGCGCTGGATTTATGCCTTCAGGGAGTGATCAGCCCGTCCACCCTGGGTATTGACATAAAGAAGCTGGACAATGCCGAGGCCCAGCGGGAGAAGGAGAAAGCAACCCTGTACACCAGAAACGCTATTGTGGAGGCTCTGCAGGAGACGCTGCCAGAATTGGTAAGCGCAGCCATCAACGCCTATAACATCCTGAATGGCAAGGCTGTGGAAGAAGTGAAGGTGGATATTCCTTTTGGTGAATACGCTAACCCTTCTTTTGAGAGCCAGGTAGAGACACTGGCAAAGGCCCGGCCTGGAGTAGCGATTATGAGTGTTGAGGCCCAGGTAGAGGAACTTTACGGAGACAGTAAGGACGAAGAGTGGAAGAAAGAGGAGATTGCGCGGTTAAAGGCGGAGCAGGGTATTGTCGAGATGGAGGATCCCGGAGTGAACCTTTCATCGGGCGGTTTCCAGCTGAATGTGAAGGAGGGAGCACTGGATGCAGGTCAAAGTAATGAACCGGGTGTACAGAATGAGCCAGAAGGAATACCAGGGGCTTTTGAAAGTGGCAAGTGAGCAGGTACCATTTGGAATTTACGCTGTTGAAAAACAGGGGTATGCGGAGCTGCGGTGTGATAAATGTACCAGCATAACCCAGTTGAAGACGCTGCAGAGGCAATTTAAGAGCCAGGGATTTAAGGTACATGCAAATGGGAGGTGATTCCTCTGGATGAGTACGACATCACTGCTGCGTTCCAGGCCATAGAGGATGAGCTGATCGCTTCCATGATCCGCAACATGAAGCGGCACCGGGTAGAGGAAACCAGAGAGGGCATTGAGTGGTCCATGTGGCAGGCGGAACAGCTGAAGGCCATGGAAAAATACAAGCGCGAGAATCAGAAGAAGTATGGCAAGCAGTTCACAAAGATCAACAGGGAGATAGATGTTCTGATTCGAAAGGCCAGGCGGCAGGGCAATATGCAGCAGGAGATCAGGATTCTTCAGGCAATCAAGAAGGGCTATAAAGTGCATGGGCGGAACAAGTCCCAGGCGCACAAGGCCATGACCGCAGAGTTTTTCCGGCTGAATGACCGCAAGCTGGAGGCCCTGATCGAGGCCACTACCCACGATATGGAGACGGCAGAGACAGCAGTTCTGCGGATGGCCAATGACCAGTACCGAAAGGCCATTTTTAATGCTCAGGTGTACGCTAATACTGGAGCGGGAACCTATGAAAAGGCTGTAGACATGGCAACAAAGGACATGCTCTCCCGTGGACTGAACTGCATTGTGTATGCCAATGGCGCCCGGCACACGCTTTCCGATTACGCAGATATGGCAATTCGGACAGCTAGCAAGAGAGCTTACCTAGCAGGTGAGGGAGAGAAGCGGCAGGAGTGGGGGATATCCACGGTGATTGTCAATAAGCGTGGAAACCCATGCCCTAAGTGCCTGCCGTTCTGTGGCAAGGTTTTAATTGATGATGTATGGTCCAATGGTAAGAAAGGAGATGGGCCTTATCCGCTTATGAGTACAGCTGTAGCTGCTGGCTTGTATCATCCGCGATGCAAGGATAGCCACACCACTTATTTTCCCGGTATTTCCACAGCGGATGATACGTGGACGGAGGAAGAGCTTGAAGCAGTCGGGAAGGCCAATAAGAAGGAGGCCAGACAACAGTATGCGGAACGGCAGGCGGAGAAATATGGGAGACTGGCGGAGTATTCGTTAGATCAGGAGAATAAAAAACTTTATGAACAAAGATTCAAGGCGTGGGATGCAAAGGCAGGTCAACACTTTGCTGCTACTGATGATATCAAGGCGCACAGAAAAGATACGCCACCGCGAATGGCAGAGATGGTGGATCAATATACTGCTGATGAGTTTACGATCATTGATGAAAATGCACCAGATGCTTTTGCTTATCATCCGGATCTGGATGCGGTAGTAGTGAACCCCAATCATGTTCAATATGAACATTATGATCCGGCGGCAATTATGATCCATGAAATTGCCCACAGGATTGATTTTAATGAGCTTGGAAGTCCAATGAATTCGGAGTTTTCTACTGCGCTGGTGGAGTTATCCGACCGATTACTGCTTGAAAAAGAATATTATCAATCTTTGTTTGCACCTGGTGGTAAACTGGAGTATAATGAACTCATAAGTGATATTATTGCTTCTGTAACACATAACGAGATCAGAGGCGCTGCTTATCATGATCTGGATTACATACAGCAGTTGGGCAACAAGGAGATGGAAGTATTTGCTGATACTTTCGCTGTTTTTTATAATGGCGGAGATGAAAGTGTAGAATTTATACAGAAAGAGCTTCCGGAATTGCATCAGGCATTTATAAAATTGTTGGGAGAGTAAAATGTTCAGTAAAAAATACATGGACGAGATTAAGAAGGATCAGGAATTGGCTGCGTTAAGGAAAGAATATTATGACTTAACGGGGAAGCCGGCAGGCATTGATTTAATGAACCCTTTGCCGGTCAGTGAATGGAAAAAGAGACTGCACGAAGAAATAGTAGAATTAAAGAGAGAGCAGTAAAAGCCACCAGCCAGTAATGGTAGGTGGTATTTTTGTGTCCATTTGCGATATCGCAACAGAGGAGGTGAGGCGATGTGTAAAATGTGACAAAATCGAGGAGTAGGCACGCAGGCAAGTCCTGGGTGTTATTTTTATGCCCGAAGGCTCAAAACTACGGTGAGACACACTGTTACCAACTGTCCAGGGAGACACCCATAAAACTGTTTTTAGAGAGACACTCTTACAACTGTGAAAGGAGATTGAAATTATGAGGTTAAGACGATTAATGCCATTTTATGAAGCTGAAGGAGGCCAGGGAGGCGGCGGAGCTGGCGGCACAGGAGGGGGAGGAGGCACATCGGCACAAGGCCAGCAGGCAGCAGCCACACAGCAGACGCAGCCCTCGGCCATTGACTATGACCGTATTGCCCAGATCCTGGAAGGGAAGCAGGCCGCAACAGAAGAAAGCGTCCTGAAGGGTTATTTTAAGCAGCAGGGTTTAACCAAAGAGCAGGCCGATCAGGCAATCGCAGCCTTTAAACAGCAGCAGGCCGCGAACCAGCCGGATGTGGGAGCGATGCAGGCCCAGCTTACCCAGGCGCAGGCAGCGGCCCAACAGGCCCAGATACAGAGTGCGGCAACTATGGCAGCAGTAGCCCTTGGTATTGACGCAAAAACTATTCCCTATGTCCTTAAGATGGCTGATTTAAGCCAGGTAATGGGGCAGGATGGGAAGATCAATGAGGAGACCTTGAAAGCTGCGCTGAATAAGGTGCTGGAGGATGTGCCGGCCTTAAAGCCGCAGGCAGCAGGAGTGACTGGCTTTACTCAGGTAGGAGCGGCGGGGGGCTCTTCCCAGCAGGCCCAGCAGACCACAACGGCACCGCAGGCCTCCGTTGCAACAAAACGATGGAACCGATTCAACAACTAATTGAAAGGAGGGCATAAGATATGCCGAATTTGAACTATGCACAGGTTTGGGAGCCGGAGCTCCTGGAAATCCTCATGCAGGGGACGCTAACTTCCCCATTCGTAACAAGTAACGTCCGTTGGCTGGATGCCAAAACCTTCCATTTCACCCAGATGAGCACCAGCGGTTATAAGAACCACAGCCGTAACGGCGGATGGAACAGCGGCACCTACACTCAGACAGATGTGCCGTTCACACTGACCCATGACCGGGATATTGAGTTTCTGGTTGATAAGGCGGATGTAGATGAGACGAATGCAACAGCATCCATCCAGAACATTTCCCGTACTTTTGAGCAGACCCAGGTTGTGCCGGAGACGGATGCGCTGTTCTTTTCCAAGGTAGCCCAGAAGGCCCAGGCAACAGCAGGTTATTTCTCCAGTACGGCGGCATCTACCTATACGAAAGCAAACGTATTCGGAAAACTGAAGGATATCCTTGCCAAGGGTAAGCTGCGCCGATACAAAGCCAATGGTTCTTTGATTATGTATGTTACCAGCGCCATTATGGATGCTTTAGAGCAGTCCACAGAGTTTACACGCAAGATTGAGATGACTCAAATTGCAGAAGGCGGCCTGGGCATTGAAACCAGGGTGACGGATATCGATGGCGTTCCGATCATGGAAGTAATTGATGATGAGCGCTTCTATGATGCGTTTGACTGGGAGCCTGCAGAGGGTGGTTTTGTTCCTTACAAGAAGGTTGCTGCAGCAGAAGGGGTTGAGGCGGTGACTGGTGCCCATAAGATTAATGTATTGGTGGCCTGCGGGCAGACATGTAAGATCGTCCCTAAGATTTCCAGCATTTATTACTTCTCTCCGGGTGCTCATACTAAGGGAGACGGCTACCTGTATCAGAACCGCAGCCTGTCTGATGTGTTTGTGTTCCCCAATGGCCGCGATGGCAAGATCGACAGTATCTATGTGGATGTGGATACCACAGAATATACGGGAGCGTAGGAGGTGGGCTTATGGCTTACGAGCCTTACGTAACCCCTCAGTATTATCTGGAAACGTATAAGGGCAGCGCAGTGCCCGAGGAAGAGTTGGAGCAGCATTTGAGAGTAGCAAGCCGCCACATTGATTCCCTGACCTACAACCGCATTGTGGGCCGGGGATTTTCTAATCTGACGCCATTTCAGCAGGAAGTCATTCAGGAAGTGGTCTGCCAGCAGGCTGATTTTGAGCACGAAAACGCCGACATGATTGATACAGTCCTGTCGGGGTACAGCTTGAATGGTGCTTCGGTACAGTTTGGCAGCTCCTGGAATGTATACACAGACAAGGGCATTGCCATGAAAAAGGATGTGTATGCACTACTAGCTCAGACAGGCCTGTGTTGCCGGTTAGCGAGGTGACCTATGAAATACCCTGATTTAGTGCCCAAAAGGCTTTGCAGGACGCCGATACGTGTCCATTTGGAATCTGAGGAGATTTCTAACCTAGGGGAGCCGGTACGAGTGCTTGACCTTGACCTGATGTGCAACTTCCAGGACAAGGCCAAAACTATTCTGACTGCGGAAAAGAAGCTGGTGCAGATAACGGGCGTGGCTATGTTCTGTGGCGATATCGCCCCTGACTTTCCAGCTATTAGCGGCGGCACAGTGACAGTGTTTGGTCGGGAGCGGCGCATTGAGCAGGGCATGAAGGCCAGGAACCCGGACGGAACAGTAAACTACTGTCAACTGGAGGTGGTTTGATGCAGGTAAAGTCAACAGTGAAGATGAATATGCCGCGGATCAGGGAGCTGACGGATGCGGCTGTGAAAGCGTTGGAGCTTACAGCGGAGGCAGTGCACACAGAAGTGGTGCAGGCACAGGCTTTCCCATTCCGAACTGGCAATCTGCAAAATGAAAGCACCTTCGTGGATTACAGCAATTCAGCGCAGGGGAAGGTAACGCTGGTTTCCAGTACGCCCTACGCCAGACGCCTTTATTATCATCCGGAATATAATTTCGATAAAAAGGAGAATCCAAATGCCGGTGGGGAATGGTATAAGGGCTGGCTTCCGGGTGGGAAGCACTCAGATTTTGCTCAGAGAGCTTTTAAACAGTTCTACAAGCGGCTGGGAGGTGTATGATGCTGACTTTAAAAGATATCCGGCAGTACATCTCCGGCCTGGAGATCGCTGCCGACTGCAATGTCTACATAGGCAAGCTGGATAACAAGAAACAGAAGTCCATCGGCGTATACAACCGAAAGACAGACGGCCCGGTGCAGATTGCACTGGGAGGTTTGGGCCGTACCAGTTATGGCACTCGTCCAATTTCTCTGCTCGTGCATTGGAATAAAAGTGTGTCAGAGACAGAAGAAGCTGCCTATGAGCTGTATGAGAAACTATTAAATGAATCCAGTCTGATGATAGGCGATACCGAAGTCAGATTCCTGATCCTGCAAGTGCCGCAACCGGTAGATGTAGGGACGGACGATGATGGGGTGTATGAATATGTGATCTGGCTGGATTTTATCTATCAAAGAAAGTGAGGAGTAGGGAATGGCAGAAACAGCAGGAAAAGTGTATCCAGTACATAACAATGTATTTAAGTTCGGAACAAATGGCCTGGAGAGCACAGATGAGCAGATGGTAATGCCGAAAGATCTGGAGAATTTTGCCCCGTCTATTGATGGAACACTGGAAGAGTGGTATGCCATGGACGCAAAAGGCTGGGCTAAGGCATCCATGACTGGCAAGAAGTTAAGTTTTTCCTTTAAGGGCAAGCGCTCCGTAGGAGATACAGGTAATGATTATATTGCTGGACTTGCTTGGAAGTTCGGTCAGGATGTCATGACTAAGTTTGAGTGGGAGATGGTGTCCGGAGCAAAACTGGCGTGTGATGTAGTGGTAAATGTAACCACACCGGGCGGTGGAGATACCACCAATATTGACAGTCTGGAGTTTGAGGTAGTCTGCTATGGTAAACCAACCTTTACAGCAGCGCCTACAGGAGCATAAGGAGGTAAAACAATGGGAAAGAGAGTAGATATTACAGATAAATTGAGCTTTGAAGGTAATCCTGTTCTGGTTATCAAGGGTAGGGAGCTGGAAGTCAATGCAGATGCACCGACTATGCTTAAGGCGATGGGGCTGTTGTCAAGTGATGATCCGGGTATGTCGGAGATTCTGGAGGCTTATGGCATGTTGTTTTCACAGAGCGCTAAGGATGAAATTGAAAATAAACTGAAGCTCACATTTAAAGATTTGGTAATCGTAGTCCAGGAGGCAATCCAGTTAATTGCAGGTGAGGAGGAAGGCAGCCAGGGAGAGCAGTGACCCGTACTACGATCTGTTTGATGACTGGGATCTGATCATTTCCAGTTTTCTTTCGCAGTACGGGTTGAGGATCAGGACGAAAGAGTTTGAGTCAGTATCCTGGGATGAGTTTAAAGCACTTCTTGCGGGCCTCTCCCCGGATACTGCGTTAGGCCGTGTGGTTGCGATCCGGTCAGAGAAGGACAAGGATGTTATAAAGCATTTTACTGTGGATCAGCGCCGGATTTATGATGCATGGCAGGCCAGGCAGGTGAAAGAAATGCCACGGGCTACTTTTGAAAAAGAGATGGCGGGCCTGGAGAAAATGCTTGCAGCCTTGTGTGGGTAAAGGAGGAAATGAAAATTGAAAAAGTAGCTATGAACACAGAAAAGGTAAGATGCCCATATTGCGGACATCCGGTAAATGCTGTAAAGGGAAAGGATGCCAAGTGTCAGGGCATTTTCTTTAAATGCAAAAACCGGGATTGTAAAAAAGAATTTGAGTTAAAAATCTAAGACGCTGTGCCGATGTGCCTGTCTTATGTGAAAGAGGCAGGTGATTTTTATGGCAGCGGACAGTGTAGGTCAGATCGGGCTTGACCTGGTGGTAAATAAGGGCAGCTTTGACAAACAGATGGCTGGTATTCAGTCAACAGCAAAAAAGGCCGGCATGGCCCTTGCTGCGGCCTTTACGGTCAAGAAGCTGGTGAATTTCGGAGCACAGTGCATCGAGCTGGGCTCCGATCTGGCAGAAGTTCAGAATGTGGTGGATGTTACCTTCCCGCGGATGAGCAAGCAGGTTGACGCTTTTGCAAAGAACGCCATAACCCAGTTTGGACTGTCTGAAACCATGGCGAAGAAGTTTACAGGAACCTTTGGGGCCATGGCTCAAGCATTTGGCTTTGGAGAAAAGGCAGCCTATGACATGTCCACTACCTTGACCGGCTTAGCAGGCGATGTGGCATCCTTCTACAATATCAGCCAGGATGAAGCTTATACCAAGCTGAAATCCGTGTTTACTGGTGAGACGGAGAGTCTTAAGGATCTGGGCGTTGTTATGACCCAGACGGCACTGGACAGCTATGCTCTGGCAAACGGCTTCGGAAAAACTACGGCCAAGATGTCAGAGATGGAAAAGGTGGCCCTACGGTATAAATTCGTTCAGGATCAGCTTAGTACGTCTGCCGGTGATTTCAGCCGGACCGCCGATGGATGGGCCAACCAGGTACGTGTCTTGAAGCTCCAATTTGACAGCCTAAAAGCAACGATAGGACAGGGGCTTATCAATGTGCTTACGCCAGTTATTCAGGTCATCAACACCATCATAGGCAAACTGATGAGTCTGGCAAACGCGTTCAAGGCCTTTACGGAGTTGATCACTGGCAAGAAGGGCTCAGGCGGTGCAGGAGCAGCTGCCGCAGGTATGGAGGCCGTGGCGCAGTCAGCAGATAAAGCAGGGGCGGCTGCAGGAGGGGCAGGAAGTGCTGCCAAGAAAGCTGCCAAGGATATGAAGAGCGTCACCACTGGGATTGATGAGCTTAACATTATCAATCCCGACACCAGCGACAGCGGCAGCGGTTCTGGCGGAGGGGCAGGAGGATATGAGGTTGACCAGTTCGATATGGGCGAGCTGGATTCCTCCGCCGCTGATGAGATGGGCAGCAAGTACCAGGGCCTGATCGACAAGGCCAAGGAGCTGTCCAGCTTGTTTAAGGCCGGCTTCTGGGATGGTTTTGGAGACACCTCTGTATTTGACAGCATCCAGAACTCCATCGACAGCATCAAAACCAGCCTGCGGGATATCTTCACGGCTCCAGAAGTGGTGGCCGCTGCCAATTCTTTTGCAGATGCGGTGGCTTATAGCCTAGGACAGATAGCAGGATCTGTAGCTAGTATTGGGGCAACGATTGCGGACAATCTCCTCGGCGGAGTCGCTCTGTTTTTGGAACAGAATACCGGGAGGATTCAGGAGTACCTGGTAGCCATGTTTGATATTGGTGGCAGCATTGCCACAATATCAGGCAACTTTTCCAGTGCTGTAGCGAAGATATTCTCTGTGTTCAGGAGTGACAGCGCAAAACAGATCACTGCGGATATCATTGGCATATTTTCCGAAGTATTCATGGGGGTGACAGAACTCCTGGGGAAGCTGGGAAGAGATATCCTAAATGCTCTGACTAAACCTATCATTGATAATAAGGATGCTATTAAAAATGCGATTCAAGGTATTTTAGATACCATACAGCCCATTATCGGTAAGATAAAGGAACTGTTGGGTAAAATGTTTGATGGGCTTAACAAAGCCTATGATCTCTATGCAAAACCTGTTTTTGATGCATTGGCGCAAGCATTATCAGATGTGGTAGCCTGGTGTTTGGAAAATACAGGCACTATTGAGGCAATAACTGCGGTAGTAGCAGCGTTCTTTGCGGCATGGGAAGTAGTAAAACTAGGAGAGTTTATTATCAATGCTGGAGGCGTGGCCGGGATTTTTCAGAGCATGGCTGCCTCTATTGCTGCAGCAACTGCGGCTCTGTTAGCCAATGCTAAAGCTTTGATTGCGAATACAGCTGCGAAGATTGCTGACAAAGCAGAGACAGCAGCAATTGTAGCTTTGTATGCGAAGGATTTTGTGGTATCTGTTGCGTCTACGGTTTCTGCCTTAGCAAAACAGGCAGCTCAATTTGCAATCAATACAGCAGCCAAATTGGCAGATGCTGTTGCACAAGGGACTATGACAGCGGCAACTGTGGCATGGAACGCTGTATGTACAATAGCTACGGCATTGACAACAGCATTTGGTGCAGCAATCGCATTTTTAACTAGTCCAATAGGCCTGGTGGTTGTGGCGATAACAGGTTTAATTGCGGCTGGAGTGTTGTTATATCAGCACTGGGATGAAGTTAAAGCAAAAGCCCTTGAAGTATGGGAAAACATCAAGAATATTATCAGTGATACGTGGATCACTGTACAGACAAAAACAACGTTAGTATGGAATGCAGTCAAAAGCTTTGTTAATTCACAATGGAATAACATAAAATCGCTGGCATCTTCCATATTCGAGGCCATCAAAACAGCTATCACTACAGCCTGGGAGAACGTAAAAACAACCACATCGGAAGTTTGGGAGAGCATCAAGTCCTTCCTTTCTACTCTGTGGGATACTGTCAAGATTACAGCAGAGACCACCTTTACTAATCTGAAGGATTCTGTTGTTGGGGTATGGAATACCTTGAAAGAGGAAACCAAAAGGATCTGGGACGGCATTTGGGCTGACATTAAAGGCATTATCAACATGATCATTAATGGCGTAGAGAGCATGGCAAACCGTGTGATCGATGCCATCAATGCCATGATCGAAGCTGTGAATGAGGTTGCGGATAAAGTACCAGGAATCGGTGCAGAGCTGATCCCCAAAATCCCCAATATACACCTCCCACGCCTGGCCCAGGGCGGTTTTGTCCGAGCCAACACTCCACAGCTTGCCATGATCGGTGATAACCGGCATTATGGTGAGATCGTGGCGCCAGAGGACAAGATGCAGGAGATGGTTGACCGGGCAGTAGCGTTGGCAACACAGAATAGCAGCGGAGGCATGAGTGAATATTACCTTGCCTCAATGGTAGAGCTCCTTAAGAATATCGTTGATCTGATTGAGCAGATGGATATGACTGTTACTATTGATATCCGGGAGATCAAGAAAAAACTGGTGGAGCTGGATGCACGTAGCGGGCATAAACTTAGGACAACATAGAGGAGGCGGTAATAGATGGCGATTATTACAATCAATGGCCGGGAGTTCCCGGCTCCGGATGTGGGCGGAAAGCTGGTGGTTGCAACCAATGTCAGCCAGGGAAAAAATGCTTATGGCGAGTTTGTCGGCCAGAAGGTTGGGCGTGATCAATATAAGTTTGATAGCCTCCAGTGGAAATTCTTAGATGCAAAAACCTGGTCAGATATGCTGAAGGAGTTTAAAAACTTCGTAGTCATCGCAAGGATCCCGGATATGGTGAATAATGACTGGATCACGATCCAGATGTATCCAGGGAATCGGACTGCAGAACCGATAGAATTTGATGCCGCAGGCATGCCCACGAAGTACAAGAATTGTAAGGTCAATATCGTAGACTGCGGGGTGATCGAATAATGCTTTCTATGCCAAGCGCCTATAAACAGGCGATGGATACAAAATATCGCAACCAGTCCTATATGCTGGCGACGATCGGCGTTATCAACCAGGTTGCCCAAAAGGATTCCTGGGTAGCAGAAGACCAGGGAGCTGGGTACAGCTATCTCTCAAACCTGACCCGCCTCCTGGATAATTATGATGTAGAACTGGAATATGCCACCATGGAGCAGGACTGGTTCAAGGCGGACGGCTCTATGGTATTTCCGCCCCGGCCTGAAAATGTAGACTATCTGTACAATAATGGAGCTATATCTGCTGATATACTGGGCGGTATCTGTTTCTATTTTGGAAATACCTATAATATCCGTGGTCTGACCATCAACTGGGGCAGGAATTATCCGGTTGACTTTGCGATTACTAATGGGACTACCACAAAGGAATATACTGGCAACACATTAAGCTACTGGACAACAGAAGATATCTTTGACGGTACGGATTATCTGCTGATCACTCCTATAAGGATGGTTAATGGGCAGGACAGGCTGCGTATTTATAAGATTTTCATGGGTATCGGTATCTCCTTTGAGAATAAGAAGATCCAAAAGTCCACAAAGGCAGAATACATATCCCCTATTACAGAGGAACTGCCTACGATCGACTTTACCATGCAGGTAGAGAATTATAACCGTATGTTTGATGTGGAGAACCATGCCAGCGCGATCCATTACCTGGAAGTAGGCCAGGAGGTGACAGTCCGGTATGGCTATGAGGTGGTTGACGGTGGGCCAATTACCTGGATAGACGGATGTGTCTGTAACCTGTCGGCCTGGGAGGCGGACGATGAGGCCATGAGCTTTTCCGCAAAAGACAAGATCACGGATCTGGATGATACCTATTACAAGGGCTTGTACCGCCCGGAGGGGATAACACTCTATGATCTGGCCGTGGATGTGCTTATGGATGCAGGCCTGGATGAGCGGAAATATGATCTGGATGAATACCTGAAAAAGGTTGTGGTGTATAACCCGCTGCCTTGCGTGACCCACAAAGAATGCCTGCAGATCATCGCCAATGCTGGAAGGTGCAAGATTTATACAGACCGGCAAGGAACTATCTGTATAAAAGCTGCCTTTGTTACCGTCATTAGCCCAGAGCGGATGATTGTGCAGTCAGAGGACGCTACACCATGGAGCAGTCTCCCTTCTGTCATTAATGGTGTAACAAAATATGAGTACGCAACGATGTCCCAGAATCACTGCCTGGCAGATGGAAGTATGTTCTTCCTGCCGCATTCAGGGAGTTATCTGACAGCGGGGTTTGTATCAGAGGCCACAGCGGATGCAGAGGGGAACTTTGGGAACAATCCGAAGTTTACAATTATTTTAGAGGCAGCCATGGTCTACTACAGCTTAAAACTGAACTTTTCTAGCAATCCTGCCCAAGGCGTGACGATCCACACCTACTACGAGGGTGCTCTGCAGGAAAGCTATATGGTTCCTGATCCCTTCGGATTGGAGAATCTCATTGAGCATGAATTCCCGGAGTTCGATACCATGACCTTTGAGTTTACAAAAGGGCAGCCAAACAGCCGCATCTTTGTGGATTCTGTAGTATTTGGTGATGTAAGTGACTACAACATGAATTACCGCGTAATGACGAAGTATCCCAAAGGGATCCAAAAGGAAAAGGTCAGCAGAGTGGATGTGGTGCGTAGCCTGTATAGCCTAACCGATGAAGTACAGAACATCTTCCAGGAGATGGTAGATGTAACGGATTTCTCTGCGTATACCTTTTACTTTACGGAGGCTTCTTATGATGTAACAGTTGCGGCTGATGGGATGGTTCTTCCGATCAGTGAAAGCAGCAGTTATTATGTGACGGTGGATGTATCGGAGTTGACGGGGGAGCATGAATTTATAGTTGAAGGAAAGACCTATATTGTCACTGAAAAGATATGCTCTAAGACTATTAACACAACAGGAAAAATTGAAGAGTGGAGCAATCCACTGATCAGTGAAGAAGCCCTGGCACAGCTGCAGGCAGAATGGTTAGGGAATTATTTCCTGAATAACATTGAGTATGACATCGGATACCGTGGAGAGCCACGGCTGGACTCCGGAGATATCGTTTTTCTGGAGAATAAATATGTTGAAGGATTACAGATCCAAATATATGAGCATAAGCTGACCTTCAATGGGGCGCTGTCTGGAACGGCGAAGGCGCGGCGTGCAGTAAGTCAGGAGGGATAGGATGGCAAGAGAACAAAATGCAAGCCATGAAAAACAGAATCAGAGGACACCAACCGATATTCCGAAGCTAAAAGCGAAGGTAGAAAATATTGAGGAGCGGCTTGACAGATTGGAAAAGATAGTGGGAGGTGGAGAGAGTGCCTTGGCAGACGCCTAAAACAGACTGGAAGGCAACGGACTATTTTAACATCGAAGACTATAACCGTATAATCGGCAATCTGTCTTATCTTCGTGAGATGGCATTGGAAGTGTATAAGAGATTTCAAATGGCCGACATGGGGCAAGAAAAGGGTTATTCAGATTACATCTATGCAGATGAGGTCAATGCTATTGAGGCTAATTTGACAGCCATATGTGATAACACTTATCCATTTGCAGTTGGAGAACGGAGAACCTATTATCCAAACCAGCCGACTCCGGATTATGCGGAGTTTAATCGGATTGAATCTGCCTGCCTGCTGATATATAACAATCTGACGGGCCAGATAGCGGGACGCCGCAGGCTGGCATTTACGTTAGGAGGCGCAAGACTATGAAAACGGACTGGAAAGACGATGTATTTGAGGGAGAACACCGAAAATATAACATGATTACTAACGAAGATGGAACGGTGTCTTTTGAGGATATGACTACATACACCCAGCAAGGAGATGAGTTTGGGGCTAAGCAGCTTCAGGAGATTGGGGAAGAAGTCAACCGCATCCAGGAAACAAAAAGCGTCACCCTCCCCGCCGCCAACTGGACGGGTACCGAAGCACCGTTCGTACAAACCGTAACGGTGGAAGGGATAACAGGGACGGACAAACCAGGTCAGGGAATCATCTACCCGGAAAACTGCACTAGAGCACAGCAGAAGGCGATCAATAAGGCAGCTGGCTACCTATATGACCTGGAGACAGGGGATGGAACAATAACCTTCCGGGCAACGCTGAAACCCACAGCGGATATTACCCTGGGGCTGAAAGGAGTGAATTGATATGGCGCATGTACCGATTAC
>NZ_JAJCIC010000040.1 GCF_020554865.1 Lacrimispora sp. 210928-DFI.3.58 | reverse complement strand
CCCACTACCGGGCGGATTCCAGACTTGCACTGGTTAGAAACGTGCGCCGCCAGGCGCACTACTGAAAAGCGGCAGTGCCAGAGATGGCCCTGCCGTTTTTTGACCGGAATATATAGATATCAGGTTTCCTTTGAATGCAGCAACAGATGCCGCCGCCCTTTCGGACCTTAAACACACACAGGCAGTATCAGGGTAATGGCTGTTCCGCGCTGGTATTTGCTCCGTATCCGTATCTGGGCCTTATCTCCATACACCAGCATAAGCCTTTTCCAGGTGTTGGAAAGACCAATGTGCTGATAAGGAGTGTGATCGTCCAAAGTGCGGGAGAGGAGCTCCTCTCTCTGCTGCCGGGTCATGCCCATACCAGTATCAATGATATGGAGGTAGAGCAGCCCGTCTCTCTGATAGATCTTGATCTTCAGAAGGCATTCCCAGGCAGAGGGAGCGATCCCGTGGTGGATGGCATTTTCCAGGAGAGGCTGCATCACCAGCTTGATCATGGGAATGGGAAGGATGTCCGGATCATATTCCCAGATAATATGGAATTTGTCCTTGTAGCGGAATTTCTGGATGTAGAGATAGGCCTTGGAGTAGGCGATCTCGTTCTCTAGGGAAATCCGCTCATTGGGATCAGACAGGGTATAGTGCATGATGTCCGACAGATTCTCGATCAGTACGGAAACATCATTGGGGCCGCCGGTGAGCTGGAAGGCTTTCATGTGGATGGTCTCCAGGGTATTAAACAGAAAATGGGGATTGATCTGGGACTGCAGAGCCACTAACTCCAGGGTCTTTGCCTTATATACCTTTTCTGAGAGCTGGACTGTCAGGTATTCCTGCTTAATAAAGGTAGAGATCAGATTGGTGATAATATAGCTCTGTTCATCGTTGGCAGACTCCGGGACGGAAGGCAGGGGCTCACCGTTCTGGGCAGCATGGAAAATGTCCATGATGGTGTGGATGTTCCGGGAAATCCCTCTGCTGTTGGCGGCCGCCAGTCCAAGGGATACCAGGATGGACAATGCCACCAGGACACCTGTGATGTGGAGCAGCTGGGTGGGAATGGCATAGAGCTGGCGGTCAGGAATGATAGACACATAGAGAAAGGGAGCATCCTCATCTCTCAAAACAGAGATGGTATACCCATTTTCCCTGATGTGGACCTTGTGTTCCCCTGACGGCAGCGCCCCGAAGGCAGCATTGGCTTCCTCACCCAGCTTTTCCAGCAGCATAAGCTCCTTGGCGCCATGCACCTGGTCTGAGCCTGCAAGCAGTGTCCAACTGTCCGTAAACAGGTAGAGCTCCTGGTCGGAAAAGGTGCGCTGCTGCTTCAGGTAATCTCCGATCAGGGACGGCGTCACGTTGATGACAGCGATGCCCTGGGCGGTCTGATAATCCAGGGTCATGATTTTTTGGTAAATGGTGATCATGTCATGGAAAATGCCGTCCCCATCACTCTGCCTGCGGGGCTGGATGAAGGAGGTGCAGGTCCGGTCTCCGGTCAGAGCTTCATAATCTGCGAGCCAGCCAGTATCCTCCATATATTCAAGACGTGTAAGCCCCTTGTTGGATACAAGGATATTCCCGTAATCATTGGGCCAGTAAAGGTAGACCGACTCAATCCAGGGATTGGCATTCACAAAGGTATTTAAAATGGAGGAAAATATGGGGTATTTGACTGCATTGTGATAATCCAGGGTCTTTTCCTTTAATATGTGCTTTAACGAAAAGCCGGAAAAGGAATCCGGATTAAAGGTAGCTTCGATAGTGGTTCCGTCAGAGAGGATCTGCTTCATGAACTGGCTGGACTGCTCTAAGGATTTGAAGGCAGATTCAGAAGCCGTCTGGCGGATATCATAGCAGGTCAGATGAAAAGCCAGGGTTCCCAGCAGAATGATAGGAACGGAGCTGATGAAAAGCTGCCTTAAGAAATATTTCATAAAGGTTTTAGAGGGATGGTTCATCGGAAGGGCATTCTCCTTTCGGCAGTCCGTTTGTCCGGTATTCGCTGGGGGTGATGCCGTAGTACTGCTTGAAGGTCCTGGCAAAGTTTTTAGGATTGGAATATCCAACTGCCTCGCTGATCTCATAGATCCGGCAGTTATAGTCATTTAGCAGATCCACGGCCTTTTTCATCCGGCAGTCCGTCACGTAGTCAGCAAAATTAATTCCGGTTTTTTGTTTGAACAGCTTACTAATATAGAAAGGGTTCATATAGATTTCTTTTGACACCGATTCCAGGGTCACATTGTCCAGGTGTTCATTTACGATCCGCTTGATCGTGTTGATCATGTCAGCCGGTTCCTTTTTTTCAGGAGGCTCTTCGGTTCCATACTCTTTATCCAATTCATGGCGTATGTTCCCAAATACCTCAGAGATCTGTTCAAAGCGGGTGGGCTTTAACACGTAGTCAAAGGCGCGGTAGCGGAGTGCCTGCTGGATATATTCAAAGTCCTTATATCCGGTCAAAAAGACGATCTTGATCTTTGATCTTCGGGAATAGAGCTCTTTTGCCAGCTCCAGCCCGTCCATGATGGGCATGCGGATATCGCACAGAATGGCGTGTATGGTGTGGGCTGCGATAAAATCCAGGGCTTCCTTTCCATTTTGGCATTGCCCTGCCACCGTAAATCCAATGGTATTCCAGGGGATGTAGTTTGCCAGCCCAGTTCTGATTTCATATTCATCATCTACGATCAATAATTGATAGTTCATCTAAGATCCTCTTTCCAATGATCATTTACAAAATGCTTCCGGCTCAAGCTGTGCCGCTGACTGGTAATAGTATACAATGGTATAGGCGAAAAATCAAAGGGGTATGGGAATTTCACAAGAAAGATGACAAGAAAAGATACGATTATCAAAAAATGATACCACAAAATATACAAAAAATGATACGAATTCACAAAGCAGATGCCTGTTTGAAATGAAATGCTTATGTTACACTATAGCCATAAAACATTTTGGCCGAAATGAAAAAGAAGATGTAGAAAAAATCAGGAGGAAGGTACAGACATGAAGTGTTTGAAAAAAGGAATTGCATTGCTGACAGCAGTAGGAATGATCGCAGGAGCTGTTGCGGGCTGCGGAGGTTCAGGCAGTGCAGGTGATAACAGTGCTCAGGGAAATGGAGGCAGCAGCGCTGCAGCTCAGACAGAGGCAGGAGCCTCCGGCGATAAGGTAGTGCTCCGTTTTGCATGGTGGGGCGGTGAGGAACGCCACAATGCCACTCTGGAAGCGATCGCGAAGTATGAGGAGCTGAATCCCAACGTTACTATTGAGCCGGAATACGGCGGATTTGACGGATACCAGCAGAAGCTGATCACCCAGCTGTCCGGCAACAGCGCGGCAGACATTATCCAGATCGATCAGCCATGGCTGGCAGATATCAACAAGCAGGGCGATCTGCTGATGGATTTAAGCACCGTAGAGGCCATTGACTTAAGCCAGTTTGATGAGACCTTTTTAAAGAACTGCCTGGAGTTTGACGGAAAAGTCGTAGGCCTGCCCACCGGAATGAATACCAACGTATTTTTGTACAATAAGGACGTTTTACAGGATGACAGATTTGGCGCGGACAAGACCATTTCCTGGAAGGAGCTCATGGAGATCGGTACGGAGCTGCATGCCCAGGATCCGGATTTTTATCTGCTGAATGTAGAGCAGACCATCTTAAACCTGATGCTTCATTCTTATCTGAATCAGAAGACCGGAGAGTATATCTTCAATAATGATTATGAGAGAACCTTTACAGAGGAGCAGCTTGCAGAGGGCTTCCAGATGATCGTTGACTGGATCGACAATGGAGTGATCGAGCCGGCAGTGGTAAATGGAATCTATGTAAACCGCTGGTACGAGAATCCAAAGTGGATCGATGGAAAGCTGGGGATCTGCCAGGTATGGTTATCCTCCCAGTCAACCGCAACAGTTGACGGCGCCATTGATGTAGGCGTTATGCCGATGGTGAGGGATGCAGACGGCGTTGGAAGCGGCGTTATGATCCGTCCTTCTCAGGTTTACTCGATTCCAAGCTCCACAAAGTATCCGGAGGAAGCTACAAAGTTCTTAAACTGGCTGACAAATGATCCTGAAGCATCTGCGATCTTAAAGGATACCAGAGGTGTTCCGGCATCTGCAGCAGCCAGAGAGGTTCTGCTTGAAATGGGCATCTTAAGCGAGGAGAACAACCGCGTAGTAGAGAATGCCATGGCAGCAGGAGCCATGACCATCCCGAACCTGCCCACAGGCGATATGGAGCAGATGTGGCTGGATGCCATCCAGGAGGTAGAGTACAAGGTTGCAACTCCGGAGGAGAAGGCAAAGGAGCTGGTGACAGATTTTGATGAGCTTCTGGCTGAGTTGAAGGGTCAGCAGTAACACAATTAACCAGGGTACAAAATTAAAAATAGCTATTGCAGGCCGCAGAAGTTACCTTCTGTATGCGGTAGCTATTTTTTGTACCCTTTTTTCAGAAAAAGAGGAGTGTGTATGATGAAAGGCAAGAAGAAAAAGGCACTTTCGGACTATATCGGTCTGGTGTATGTGGCGCCGTGGATCATCGGTTTTCTGGCATTTACCATGTATCCGATCATGTCATCCATCTATTATTCATTTACGGATTTCTCCATCACCAGTGAGCCGGTGTGGATCGGCCTGAAAAATTATGTTGAGATCTTCACAAAAGACAAGCTGGCAGTGCCGTCTCTGGCCATTACCTTTAAGTACGTACTGCTGTCTGTTCCGGCAAAGCTGGTATTTGCGCTTTTCGTTGCCATGATCTTGAACACCAATATGAAGGGCGTGAATTTTTACCGTACCGTATATTACCTGCCGTCTATTCTGGGCGGAAGCGTTGCCATCGCTGTGCTGTGGCGCTTTTTGTTCCGTCGGGACGGTATTGTCAACCTGATCCTTCAGAACGTAGGCCTGCCTTATGTGGACTGGATCGGAAGTCCGAAATTTGCTCTTGGAACCGTAGCCCTGCTGGCCGTATGGCAGTTTGGTTCCTCCATGGTGCTTTTCCTGTCCGGTTTAAAGCAGGTTCCCCAGGAGTTATATGAGGCGGCAAGAGTGGACGGAGCGAGCAAGGCGCGCCAGTTCTTCTGCATTACGCTGCCAATGATCACTCCGGTTGTTTCCTTTAATGTGATCATGCAGCTGATCAACGGCTTCCAGGAATTTACCGGCCCCTATGTGGTGACGAGCGGAGGCCCTTTAAATTCTACCTATGTATTTGCGATCCATCTGTACAATAGTGCATTTAAGTATTTTCGGACCGGCTATGCCTCTGCATTGTCCTGGATCCTGTTTATGGCGATCATGGTATTTACAGTGATCCTGTTTCAGTTTTTTGAGCGGTTTACCTATTATGAGGATGGAGGGAAATTCTGATGAAACAACATGCGGGAAACAGAAAAGTAAAAGTGATACTCATGCAGATATTCATCATTGTCTTTGGCTTTGTAATGGTGTACCCGGTGCTTTGGATGATCTCATCTGCATTTAAAGAGAACCGCGACATTTTTACGGATATCGGACTGATGCCCACGGTCTTTAACCTGAATGCCTTTATTGATGGCTGGAAGGGCGTGGGGAATGCAAACTTCGGCGTATTTTTCTTAAACAGCTTTAAGATCGTAATTCCTGTGGTAGTGCTGACCCTGGTTTCCGGAATGATCGTTGCCTACGGCTTTGCGCGCTTCCAGTTTCCGGGAAAGAAGATCATGTTTTCCATCATGATCGCTACCCTGATGCTTCCCACCTCCGTGCTGACGATCCCTACCTATGTGATGTTCTCCAAGGTGGGCTGGGTCAATACCTATCTGCCTTTTATCGTTCCGGCGGCATTTTCCACCAGCGCCTTTTTCGTGTACATGCTGGTGCAGTTTGTCCGCGGGATCCCGAAGGAGCTGGACGAGGCCGCAAAGATCGATGGCTGCAACTCCTTCCAGATTTTAGTAAAAGTGATCGTGCCGCTCTGCAAGCCTGCCATCTTCTCTGCCGGGATCTTCCGTTTCATGTGGACCTGGAATGATTTCTTTGGAAACCTGATCTATATCAACACGGTTACCAAATATCCCATTTCCCTGGGACTTCGCATGGCGATCGACAATACGGCAGGAAGCGTAAACTGGAGCAGCATCATGGCCATGTCCGTGCTTTCGATCCTGCCGCCTGTGATCCTGTTCTTTGTGGCGCAGGACTACTTTGTGGAAGGTATTGCGACTACGGGTATTAAATAATGAAAGGTAACTGTTCAGTAGGTCAGCACAGCAAGTGCGCAGACCTACTGAACAGTTACAATGAAAGAATCAAATTGGATGGAGGAAACGATGAGCCAGGCATTTGTATTTAGAAAAGACGGCTTTACCGGAGCAGAGCAGGAGCTTTTGATCAACGAGACTCTGTTTCATAATGCCAACGGATATTTCGGAGTAAGAGGAAATTTTGAGGAGCGTTATCCCGCTGACCGTCCCACGGTCAGAGGACAGTACGTAAATGGTTTTTACAATTTTTCAGACATGAAGCAGCCGGAGAAGCACTATGGCTTCCCGGAGCAGAAGCAGACCATGGTGAATACCTTTGACACCCAGACTATGGTGCTGACCCTGGAGGGAGAGCGGGTCGACCTGTTTACAGGAAAGGTTCTGGAATTTTGCCGGATCCTGGACATGAAGAAGGGCACTACAGTGAGAAGGTTCGTATGGGAATCACCGGAGGGACGCCGGGCAGAGATCTGCATTACCCGTATGGCGTCCTTTGAGATCCTGCCGCTGTTTACCATTGAATATCAGATCACCCCGTTGAACTTTTCAGGCAATGCCGTGATGGAATCTGTTCATTCCGGAGATGTATCCAACTACTTTAATCCCAAGGATTCCAGAGTGGCCGGAGAAAAGATCGTTCATCTGAGAGTGGCTGATCTGGAGAATACAGAGGAAGGCTTTACCCTGCTTCGGTCAGAAACCTTGCGATCCGGCCTTGAGATCGCCAGCGCCGTGACCCATAGGGTGTACTCGGAGGACAAAGAGCTGGGCTGCCGGGAGGACTTAAGGACGGAGAGCCGGATCGGCGATAAGGACATCGTGGAGAAGCTGGCATTTCCCGTAAAGGAAGGAAAGGCGGTTACGGTGGTGAAATACACCGTGACCTGTGATTCCATCCGTTATGAGAAGGTAAAGGAGGATGCCCGAAGGCTGTTAAGGGAGAGCGTGGCGAGGCCGCTGAGCCATTGGTATCAGTGCCAGGAAGCTTATCTGGCAAAATTCTGGGAAAATGCAAAGATCGAGATCAAGGGCGATGAGGAACTGAACCTGTCCCTTCACTACAATCTGTATCAGTTGCTCCAGTCCGTTGGAAAGGATAAGTACTGCAATATCGGAGCAAAGGGCTTAAGCGGCGAGGGCTACGAGGGACATTATTTCTGGGATACGGAGATGTATATTGTGCCCTTCTTCTCCCTGACTCAGCCGGAGGTGGCAAGAAATCTCCTGTCCTACCGCCACCACATCCTGGACCGGGCCAGAGCAAATGCCAGAGTGATGGGATATCCCAAAGGCGCTCTTTACCCATGGAGGACCATCAACGGAGACGAGTGCTCCGGCTACTATCCCTCCGGAAGCGCCCAGTACCATATCAACGGAGATATCTCCTACGCAGTGGTGCAGTATTATCTGATCACCGGAGATTGGGATTTTATCGTGGAGAAGGGAGCAGAGATCCTGATGGAGACAGCCAGGATGTGGCATGATCTGGGCAACTTCTATGAGGGCTCCTTCCAGCTCCATGATCTGACAGGCCCCGATGAATACAGCTGCGTGGTAAACAACAACTACTACACCAACCTGACGGCAAAGCATAATATGGCCTGGGCTGCAAAGGTGTATCGGATGATGAAGGAGCGGGGACAGCTGAAGGACCTTGAAGATAAGATCGGTATCGAGGAGACGGAGATCGAGGGCTTTGAGGAGGCGGCTGAGAAGATGCTGCTTTTGTATGACGAAAAGCTGGATATCAACCCGCAGGATGACAGCTTCCTCTCAAAGAAGGAATGGGACTTCAGCCAAAAGGGGCCGGGCAACGGGCCGATCATGCAGTGGAATCACCTGTACCGCCTGTACCGGTATCAGGTGTGCAAGCAGGCTGACACCGTGTTGGCCCATATGATCTTTGAGGATGCACAGAAGCTCAGCACCATGAAGAACTCCTTTGAATATTACGAGAAGCGGACAACCCATGATTCTTCCTTATCCAGATGTATTTTCGGAATCGTTGCCTCCAAACTGGGAATGAAGGAGAAGGCCTATGATTACTTTGATTTCTCCTCCAAGCTGGATATCCTGGATTCCCAGCACAATACAAAGGACGGGATCCACACCGCCAATATGGGCGGTACCTATATGGGCATTGTCTATGGCTTCCTGGGACTGAGGGTGAAGGAAACGGGATATTTCTTCATGCCGTCTATTCCAAAGCAGTGGGAATCCTATGAGCTTCGCTTAAAGCTTCAGGGAAGCCTGCTGGAGATCAAGGTGACAAAGGAAGGCTGCAGCTTCCGGCTGGTTGAGGGAAATCCGGTCGCCATTGTTGTCTATGGAAAAGAGTATCAGGTGGAGTTTGAGTTAAAGCTTTCTTTGGAGGAATGGTAATGAAATATCAGTGCGGGATTTTTGATTTAGATGGAGTGTTGGTAGATACGGCAAAGTATCATTATCTGGGTTGGAAAAAGCTGGCAGACAGGCTGGGTTTTCCATTTACAGAGCAGCAGAATGAGGCCCTCAAGGGCATTTCCCGGATGGCGGCACTCGATCTGCTCCTGGAAATGGGAGGAATGAGCGGGCGGTTTTCTGAGGCGGAAAAGGCAGAGCTGGCAGCAGAGAAGAATCAGTATTATCTGGAATATGTCAGCCGGTTAGAGGAAGATGAGCTGTTTTTTGGGGTAGTGGAGCTGTTTGAACGGATGAAGAAGGCCGGCATCAAGATCGCACTGGGCTCAGCCAGCAAAAACGCCAGACTGATCCTGGACCGTCTCCATATTGAGGATTATTTTGATTTCATTGTGGATGGAACCCTGGTGAAAAAAGCAAAACCGGACCCGGAGGTATTCACCCTGTCAGCAGACCGTCTGGGGATCCCTTACGCAGAATGTGTAGTATTTGAGGATTCCGCCGCCGGGATCCAGGCGGCAAAGACAGCCGGGATGTTGGCAGTGGGGATTGGAACAAGAGAAAACCTGCCCATGGCGGACTATATCTGCAGAGGTGTAGGAGAGTTTGAGTGGGAGTAAGCGCCTTCTTGAGCTGGTGAGGAAACATAAGGAAATGTATCTTGATACATGGGCTGCAAATACAGTATAATGATTTTGACCGCTATTTGCAGCCTTCACTGTAATAGGAATGACAAAGGTTCCCATAGCGTGGGAGCCTTTTGCTGTTTCTGCAATTTCTTGACAGTATGCAAATGAGAATGTATGTTCTTATGAATGCGGTCCATGACCGCATGGTTTCATAGTGTTGTATTTGAAATAAGATGGTAATACGAGGGAGGACAAGAAGAATGTTGACTGTCACATTAGGAGATATCACAAAAGTAAAGGCAGATGCCATTGTAAATGCTGCAAACACCAGTCTTCTTGGCGGAGGCGGCGTGGACGGAGCGATTCACCGTGCAGCAGGTCCAAAGCTCCTGGGAGAATGCCGGATGCTTCATGGGTGCAAGACCGGGCAGGCGAAGATCACAAAGGGCTACCGCCTTCCGGCAGAATACATCATCCACACCCCCGGACCAGTATGGAATGGCGGGAAAAAGAACGAGGAGCAGCTCCTGAGAAGCTGCTATCAGAGCTGCCTGGAGCTGGCGGCAGAGAACGGATGTAAAAGGATCGCCTTTCCCTCCATCAGCACGGGGATCTATCGGTTCCCTCTTGAAAAGGCGTCTGTGATTGCTGTTGGGACGATCCTGGAGTTTTTAAAGACGCACCCGGACATGGAGGTGCAGATGGTATGCTTTGACAAGGACACGCTGGGGTATTACCAGAGGGCATTGGAGCGTGCGGAACATTAGCGTCATGCAGGATATGAAGTTTGAGATGCCGGAGGGGAAGAGTAATGGACGTTTTATGCATAGGCTCCGCTGTTTTAGATATCACGGCAAGGCCAATAGAGAGCCAGGACATGTGGAGAGAGAAGCAGCGGATTTCCGAAATACAGATCCAAACAGGAGGCGATGCGGCTAATCAGAGCTTACGGCTTGCGGATCTGGGCTGTGAGGCGGCGCTGGCTGCCGCGGTCGGGGCGGACCAAAATGGCCAGATGCTAAAGCATGCCCTGGACGCAAGAGGGGTGAGAACAGAGTTTCTGGCAGTAAAAGAGGGGATACAGACAGGGACAGCCCTGGTGCTGGTGAATGAGGCAGGGGAGCGCCATACATTCTCTGTGAAGGGAGCTCACAGCTTCCTTAGCAAGGAGGACGTAAAGGCAGCCCTTTTGGAGCACCCGCGGGCTATTTCCCTGGGAAGCCTCTTTTCCATGCCGGAGCTGGAGGCAGATGGGCTTTTGGAATATCTGCAGGCGGCAAGAGAACAGAAGATTCCTGTATTTGCCGATCTGGCAGCGGACAAACAGAGGCAGGGCTTTGAGGGGATCCGCCCCTTCCTTCCTCTGATCAGCTACTTTCTGCCCAGCCTGTATGATGCTCTGGAGATGACCGGAACCGGCAGCGCCGAGGAGGCGGCTGATCAGTACCTGGAAGCGGGAGCAGGCTGTGTTGTGATCAAATGCGGAAGCCAAGGCTGTTATCTGGCTTCAGCGGAGGGGAACAGCTGGATTCCGGCTGTCCCGGTGGAGCCGGTCGATACCACCGGGGCAGGAGATTGTATGGTGGCTTTGTTTATCAGCCGAATCCTATCCGGAGACACGCCAAAGGAGGCCTGCCGGTATGCCTGCGTTGGAGCCTCTCTCAGCACCCTGTTTCCCGGAGCCTCCGGAGGCCGGCTGACAGAGGAAAGGCTGAGAGCATGGAGGGAGGAGCACCAGGGCTGGAAATACTGAGAGCGGGTCTGTATTTTCACAGCTGGTGAAACACGGGAGCCATGTTTTCAAAGGTGCATATGGAAGAAAAACCCAGCTGTTTTAATTCTTTGGCTGTTTCCTTTACATAGGCGGCAAGATGTTCCGGAGCATGGGTATCGCTGCCTATGGTGATAATGGTTCCTCCCAGTTCCTTGTAAAGCTTTAGAATGTCCCTTGATGGAGTCAGGTCAGGAAGCCCATAGCGGTGGCTGGAGGTATTGACTTCGATGCCTTTTCCATCGCTTATGGCCTGTTTTAAGATGTCCGTGATGATATCTTTGACCTTTTCAAAGGGATAGATACCTGCCAGGTCATAGCGCGTGATCATATCCAAATGTCCAAGTACGCTGTAATCCTTATAGCTCTTTATAACGCGAAGGATCTCTTCGTAATATCTGCGGTTGTATTCGTCCTGTGTTTTCCCCTTTTGAAAATCCTGGTTCCAAAATTCCTTATCTTCTACCTGATGACAGGACAGAATGATAAAATCAAAGGGATAGGAAGAGAAGAGCTTCTGGTATTGGGGAATGGTATGTACCTGCATGCCAAACTCCATCCCTTCCCGTATGGTGATCCTTCCGTTATATTTCCTTTTTATTTGTTTGATCTCGGCATGATATGCGGGATATTTTACATTCATGGCAGGAAGCGCTGCCTTTTCTTCCGGCTGATAAGTGTCCGGCCCGTCCGGCCAATCCTCCTTCACGCCATAATCCACATGATCAGTAAAGCAGATCTCCGAAAGTCCCATGGAAACAGCATCCTTCACAAGCTGCTCCATAGGATAATCAGAATCATCGCTGTAATAAGTGTGTAAGTGGTAGTCTGCGTACATCTGCAGTTCTCCTTTCCGTTTTCTTTTGATCAGGACTGATTTCCTATCATTATATTTCATGAAATGGATGTTATCTATAGAAATATCGCCAGATAATAGGACAAAATCATAAAAGATCAGATGCAATAGGAAATCTGACTGCAGGGGATCATTTTTTGCTGCACAGAAAGGGAAGGAGCGATATTTTTTCTGGTTTTGCTTGTAAAATATGCATTAATAAAGTATAGTATTATGTAGATATTTATAACTGATAAAGTGGTATTAAAAACTACATTTATCGGAAAAACATCAGAAATAACCTGGTGTCAAAATCGTAGGAAAGGCGGTTACAAGTATGGGGAAAAAGGGAATAAAAATTGGTGTGGCATCAGCAATGCTGGCAGGCACGGGCACAGCGGTGATGATCGCAAAATCACTGAAAGAAAAGAAGGGCTCCCGGAAGCAGATGCCGGGAAACAGTGAGTACCGCAATACGGAGCGGGGCAGGGATGCTAAGAACAAAAAGGGGATTTACTACACAAGCGGAAACTACGAGGCCTTTGCCCGGCCGGAAAAGCCGGAGGGAGTAGAAGGAAAGAGCGCCTATCTGGTGGGCGGCGGGCTGGCTTCCCTGGCGGCAGCCTGCTTCCTTGTGCGTGACGGGCAGATGCCTGGTTCCCATATCCACATTTTGGAGGCAATGGATGTTGCCGGCGGCGCCTGTGATGGTATCAACGATCCCACACGGGGCTATGTGATGCGCGGCGGAAGAGAGATGGAAAACCATTTTGAGTGTCTCTGGGACTTGTTCCACAGCATTCCGTCCCTGGAGGTCCCGGGAGCCTCTGTGCTGGATGAATATTACTGGCTGAACAAGCATGATCCCAACTATTCTCTCTGCCGCGCCACTGTGAACAGAGGACAGGATGCCCATACAGACGGCAAATTCAATCTCAGCCAGAAGGGCTGCATGGAGATCATGAAGCTTTTCATGACAAAGGATGAAGACCTGTATGACAAGACCATTGAGGATGTGCTGGATGAGGAGGTGTTCAATTCCACCTTCTGGCTGTACTGGAGGACCATGTTTGCCTTTGAGAGCTGGCACAGTGCCCTGGAAATGAAATTGTATTTCCAGAGATTCATCCATCACATTGCAGGGCTTCCGGATTTCAGCGCATTGAAGTTTACAAGATACAATCAATATGAGTCCCTGATTCTTCCTATGCAGAAATACCTGGAGAAGGCCGGAGTGGATTTCCAGTTCCACACAGAGGTCACCAATGTGATTTTTGAGTTTAAGGACAAGAAAAAGATTGCGAAAACCATTCAGTGCAGGGTCAAAGGAGAGGAAAAAGAGATCCCGCTCACAGAAAATGATCTGGTATTCGTGACCAACGGAAGCTGTACGGAAGGGACCATTTACGGCGATCAGAACCATGCGCCGGATAAAGAAGCCGAGACCCGCACAAGCGGATGCTGGAGCCTCTGGAAGAATATTGCGAAGCAGGATCCCTCCTTTGGACGTCCTGAGAAATTCTGTTCCGATATTTCCAAGACAAACTGGGAGTCCGCCACGATCACAACCCAGGATGACAGGATCATTCCATACATCACAAAGATCTGCAAGCGCGATCCAAAGAGCGGCAAAGTGGTGACCGGCGGTATTGTGAGCTGCCAGGATTCCAGCTGGCTGATGAGCTGGACCATCAACAGGCAGGGCCAGTTTAAGGAGCAGGATCCCGATAAGGTATGTGTCTGGGTATATGGATTGTTCACCGATGTGCCGGGGGACTATGTGAAGAAGCCTATGAAGGAATGCACCGGAAAAGAGATCACAGAGGAGTGGCTGTACCATTTGGGCGTTCCGTCAGAGGAGATAGAGGAGTTAGCGGAGCACAGCGCAGTCTGCGTTCCGACAATGATGCCCTATGTTACTGCATTTTTCATGCCGAGGACAAAGGGAGACCGTCCCGATGTGATCCCGGACGGCTGCGTAAACTTTGCATTTCTGGGCCAGTTTGCCCAGACACCGAGGGATACGGTATTTACAACAGAGTATTCCGTGCGGACAGCCATGGAGGCAGTGTACGGACTTCTCGGCGTAGACCGCGGAGTTCCGGAGGTCTGGGGGAGCGTCTATGACATCCGTGCCCTCCTTGACAGCTCCGTAAAGCTGATGGACGGCAAATCTCCTCTGGAGATCGAGCTGCCGGGTCCCTTAAACCTTTTGAAAAAGCCGTTGATCCATTTCGTAAAGGGTACGGTTATAGAAAAAGTATTGAGAGACCATGATGTGCTGAAGGAACACATGCTGTAATGCAGCTCCGGAATGGACAACAGAAGAATAAAAGCGCAGTATGCGGGATCCGTCATGTGGCGAATCCCGCGTACTGCGTCATGTACAGTTCATAGTATTTCCCGCGCTGTGCCAGCAGCTCACTGTGGCTTCCGCTTTCAATGATCCTGCCCTGATCCATTACGACGATGATATCCGCATCGCGGATCGTGCTGAGGCGGTGGGCAATGATGATGCTGGTGCGGTTCTGCATGATGTGCTGCATGGCGGCCTGGATGGCCTTTTCTGTCCGCGTATCCACATTGGAGGTGGCCTCATCTAAGATCAGGATCTCAGGATCTGCCACAAAAGCGCGTGCGATCGCCAAAAGCTGGCGCTGGCCCTGGCTTAGGTTCCCTCCGGCAGAGGTGAGCACAGTATCAAGGCCCTGGGGAAGCATATCGATCAGCTCCCTGCAGCGGCTCATATGGATGGCCTGCTTTAGCTGTTCGCCGGTGGCAGTCTCATTGGCATAGGTCAGGTTGTTTCGGACAGTATCAGAAAAAAGGACCGTATCCTGCAGAACGATGGCTGCATGTTTGCGGAGGCTGCTTCTGGACAGGCCTGCGATATTCTGGCCATTGATCAGGATCCTGCCGCTGTCGATGTCGTAAAAGCGCATCAGCAGATTCACCACCGTAGTCTTTCCGCTGCCTGTGGAGCCCACCAGAGCGACCTTTTTTCCGGAGGGGACAGTCAGGCTGAAATCGCGGATCACAGGATGGCCGGATACATAGGAAAAATTCACATGTTTAAAATGCACGGCAGCATTTTTGTCCTGTTTCAGCTCCTCTCCTTCCATATCCTCGCTGGTCTCATGGAGAACGGCAAACACCCGCTCCGCACCGGCGATGGCTGTCTGGAGCTGTCCGTAGATCTGTGCGATCTCATTGATAGGGCGGCTAAACTGCTTGGCATAGACGATAAAGGCGGAAATGACACCGACGGAGATCAAACCATGGACGGCAAAATATCCGCCAAAGGCCGCAATGATAACAAAGCCTATGTTGCCAATACAGTTCATGACAGGTCCCATGACGCCGCTGAAAATATCCGTGCGGATACCTGCCTTTGTCAGGTCGTCTGCCGTGGCGCAGAATTCTTCTATGGTTGCATCCTGGTGGTCATAGGCAACAACAGTGTGATAGCCGGAGATCATCTCCTCCACAGTGCCGTTGAGCCTGCCAAGCAGCATCTGGCGCTTCCTGGAAAATTGGCGGACTTTTTTTGAGAGGACTTTGGTTGCGATCAGGGTCAGAAGCACAGTGCCGAGGCTCAAAAGGGCCAGCTGCCAGCAGTACCAGAGCATGACAGCCACCGTGCCAATGATCGTCAATACGCCGGAAAACAGGGACGGCAGAGACTGGGAGACAGTGGTGGAAATGTTCTCAATATCGTTTGTCATGCGGCTCATTACATCGCCGTGAGAGTGGGTATCCAGATACCGGATCGGCAGGTCAACGATTTTTGCAAACAGCTCCCCGCGCATCTGCTTTACAATGCGCTGGCTGAGCCTTGCGCTGATGAGACCCTGGAGCAGCTGGCAGCCGCTGTAGATCAGATACGCCCCAAACATCAGCCCCAGTGTGTATGATAAGCGTCCCTCTCTGGTGCCGGCAATGATATCAATAGACCAGCTCTGCAAACTGGGTGCATAAACACCGCAGAGGGTTCCAAGGATAACGATAAAGAGCATGATAAGGACCATGGATTTTTCCCTGGCAAAGTAGGCCAGGATACATTTCAGGGTATCGCGGACATTTTCCGCATGCTCAACCTGGGCAAACCGCGCTTCCCGGTTCATTCCCGGTAAGGTGCGTTCCAATAACTTTTTCTCATCGGCCATACTGCTCCTCCTTTCCCAGCTGGGAATCATAAATATCCTGATAAGCCGTACAGGTATTCATCAGCTCCTCGTGTGTACCGCAGGCAGCGATCCGTCCATTTTCCAATACCACGATCCGGTCCGCCTGCCGGACAGATGCAATGCGCTGTGCAATGATGATCTTTGTGCTTTTGGGACTGGCTTCCTTCAATGCCGCATACAGATCAGCCTCGGTCTTTAGGTCAAGGGCACTGGTGGAGTCGTCTAAGATCAGGATCTTGGCGTCCTTTACGACAGATCTTGCAATGGAGATCCGCTGCCGTTGGCCGCCGGAGAGGCTCATGCCCCGTTCATCCACTAAGGTGTCATAGCCCTGGGGCGCAGAGCGGATGAACTGATCCGCCTGGGCCGTCCTTGCCGCCTGGAGGATCTGGGCTTCAGAGGAGTCCGGCTTTCCCCAGGCGATATTCTCACGGATCAGGATACTGAACAGCTCGCTTTTCTGCAGGGCGATGGAGATCTTTTGCCGCAGGGCTTTTAAGTCGTATTTGCGGACATCCACGCCGTCTACCAGTACCATCCCCTCTGCTGCATCATAAAACCGGGGGATCAGATTCACCAGGGAGGATTTTCCGCAGCCAGTGGCGCCCATGATCGCGATGGTTTCACCGGAATGGATCGTAAGGTCAATGTCCTTTAACACAACCTGTGTGCTTCCGGGATAAGTAAAGGAAACACCACGGAATTCAATTTCACCGGATACCTCTGTCTTCCCGTCAAAGCCGCCGTTCTTTAGATCAGGCTGGCTGTACAGGATCTCCCTGACGCGGCCCCAGGATGCAATGCCTCTGGAAATGTTCTGGAACAGCAGAACAAGCATCAGGATGCCGTTTAACAGCTGGGTCGTGTAGGTGATCGCTGCTATGATAATGCCGGGAGTGGCAGTGCCTGCGCCAACCTGGGCAGAGCCTGTCAGAAGAAGCACCAGGACGACCACATACATCAGGGCATTCATGGCAGGATTCATAAAAGCGAAGATCGTCAGTACCTGGAGCTGGGTTTTGACCAGCTTGTCATTGGACCTGCCAAACCGGATCTTTTCGTAAACCTCCCGGACGCATGCCTTGATGATCCGGATACCGGACACATCCTCCTGCATGATGGCATTGATCTCATCCAGCTGTGCCTGGAGCTTCCCAAACAGCGGGTTGGCCCTGCTTAAGCAGAAGGCCAGAACCCCGACAATAAACGGAAAGGCACACAGCACGATCCTGCCAAAGTCCTGATTCAGCTGAAACAGGAAGAAAATGCTTCCAAACATCAGCATGGAGGTGCGGATCATGCCGCGGACAAACTGTGACACAAAGTTCTGTACCTGGGTGATGTCATTGGTCACACGGGTCACCAGCGAGCCGGTGCCGAACTGGTCCACCTGGGGAAAGGAAAAGGACATGATCCTGCGAAAGGAATCCTTGCGCATTTCGTTGCCGATATTCTGTCCGGTCATGTGGACAAACATATTGTTGAGGCTGCCGCACAGGCCGCCAAAGAGGATCAGGACGATCATCTGAAGCCCCAGCGTCCAGATCAGGTGAAGGTCGCCTGCGCCGCCTGTATTGACACCTAATACGCCGTCATCAATAATGGCACTCATGATCGTTGGCTGCAATAGATCCATCATCACCTCGCCGACCATAAACGCCGCAGCGATGACCGCAAAGTGAAGATACCTTTTTATATACTTCCACATAAGTCTCCTTTCTTTATCTCGGATGTGTTTTCCCGGCCAAAGGATAAAGCCGGTCTGTCAGGATTCCCCGTTTATACAGCAGACGGATACTGCTGAAAATGGCGTAAAGAGCGGCTGCCGGCTCTGCTGCCCAAAATGCATACCAGACAGAGCCAATGCCTGCAGTTTTGGCCAGTATCCAGACCAGAGGTACGAAAATGATTACCTGGCGCAGGCTTGTGCCAGCCATATTGATAAAGCCGTTTCCAAGGCCGGAAGCGGCATAGCCCAGGATCATGGTCACGGAGGCAAAGACAAAGGTAAAGGAGATGGTCCTTAAGGCCGGAATGCCGAGGGCCAGCATGTTGGCATCAGCGTCAAACAATTGGAGCAGCCATCCGGGAATGGCGCAGAACACCGCTGTTGCCAGCAGGGCGATGCCTGCGGCCATGGGGAGCGCCGTGCAGAAGGCAGACCGTACACGCTCCGGCTGCCTGGTGCCGTAATTATATCCGACAATGGGGATGGCTGCCTGTCCCAGCCCGTTCATGGGCATAAAGAGGAAGTTTTGGAGCTTGTAGTATACGCCGAAAAATGCAACAGCTGCCGGAGAAAGGGGCATCAGGATCCCGTTGATGGCGGAAACCATGATGCTTCCAAGAGCCTGGGTGATAATGGTGGGCAGGCCGACCCGGTAAATGTCAGCCAGGATACGGCCCTCCAGCCGGTAGCCCTTCCATTTTGGCTGGACAGTGGGATTGCAAAAGCGGTTCAGCAGAACAGCGTACACAGCACATATCCATTGCCCGATGACTGTGGCAATGGCTGCGCCGCGGATCCCCATGGCAGGAAAGCCCAACAGGCCGAAGATCAAAATGGGGTCCAGGATCAGGTTTGTCACAGCTCCGGCCACCAGAGTGAGCATGCTGCCAACGGTATTTCCAACGGACTGCAAAAATCGCTGGAACATGGTGCTCACAAAGGTTCCCAGGCAGAAGAGCATACAGATGGAGAGGTACTCCGCGCAGGCACCGCCGATGAAGGGATCACTGGTGAACATTCCTGCGAAGCTGTCTGTACAGAACAGGCCCAGAAGCATAAAGACCGCTGCGCCCAGAAGAGAGAGGAGCACTCCGGTAGTGGCGGTGTTCCCGGTCAGGGCGGAGTCCTTAGCGCCGATGCTCTTGGAGAGCAGCGAGTTGATACCGACGCTGGTGCCCACAGAAACAGCGATCATCAGAATCTGTACCGGGTACGCAAGAGACACAGCAGTCAGCGCCTCCTGTCCCAGCCGTGCCACAAAGATGCTGTCCACGATGTTGTAGAGTGATTGGATCAGCAGCGAGAACATGAGCGGCAGGGACATATTGATCATAAGCCTTGTCATGGGCATATAGCCCATTTTGTTTTTTCTTTCCATAAATCCTCCTGTTTAAAAAGAAAAAATGTGCAAACCAAAAAAGTGGTTTGCACATTTCATAGAAACGGTCGCGTCCGTACCTATTATAACAAATATTTTTATTTTTTGCAAACAAGATGTGAGGTTCAAATTAACGCTTGATTTTTCGGAAAGATTTGTGATAGAATCCTTCCTGTAATTTAATAACGGCTCATAGACGACACAAGTAGTGCTGAGCACGTAAATCTGATCACGGTAATTATGAAGTTTACACTGGATCAGAAACTCCGCATTGCCTGTGTTTTTTTGTGCCTAAATTCAGGAGGAACAAACATGCCAACAACTCAATTTCAAAGGAAGGTCTTCGCTTTCCTGACCGTGATCGTAACTGTTCACGCATACGTTTTTTACAGCCTGTATGTGATCAACGGAAATCTGCTCATGAACCTGACGGGAGCAGATTCTGTTATACATGCAATCAACGCCCAGGGGGGAGTTTATATGTTCGGAAGGATGTTGCCTGTGTGGGCGCTCATTCTGATCGAATTTATTTTTGCATTTGGTTTGGAATGTATCATGGGAAGTCCCTGTTCATTTAAGATCGCAAGCATGGTATTTGATCCCGAGAGCAGCCATCCGATGATCTTCGAGACCATGATCATAAGCGCCACGGTCCTTTTGATGTGCCCTGCCATGAGCTTTCTTGCAGCATGGTTCTATTATCCCTATTATCAGGGCTTTTCCATCCTGACGCTGCTTGCGAACTGGCTGAAGCTTGTCTGCTTTAATTTCCCCTTTGCATTTTTCTCGCAGATATTCTTTATACAGCCGCTAGTCAGGGCGGTATTTAAGCGTTTTTTCGCAAAATGATCCATAGGCAGTAAAAAGCGGCAGGTGATCGCTCACCCGCCGCTTTTTTGCTGTCAATGGATTATAACTGAGGACCAGCTGCAACCAGGGCCTTTCCAGCCTCGTTGCCTTCATATTTTGCAAAGTTCTTAACGAATCTGCCGGACAGATCCTTTGCCTTTTCTTCCCACTCAGAAGCATCTGCATAGGTGTCGCGAGGATCCAGGATCGCAGGATCTACGCCAGGAAGCTCAGTGGGAACTTCAAAGTTAAAGTATGGGATCTTCTTTGTCGGTGCATTCAGAATGTCGCCATTTAAGATCGCATCGATGATGCCGCGTGTATCACGGATGGAGATACGCTTGCCTGTTCCGTTCCAGCCGGTATTTACCAGGTATGCCTTAGCGCCGCTCTTCTCCATCTTCTTAACGAGCTCTTCACCATACTTTGTAGGATGAAGCTCAAGGAAGGCCTGGCCAAAGCAAGCAGAGAAGGTAGGTGTAGGCTCTGTGATCCCGCGCTCTGTGCCGGCAAGCTTAGCTGTGAAACCGGACAGGAAGTAGTACTGTGTCTGCTCTGGCGTCAGAATGGATACTGGAGGCAGTACGCCGAAGGCATCTGCGGACAGGAAGATCACATTCTTAGCTGCAGGAGCGGAGGAAACCGGGCGTACGATCTTCTCAATATGGTTGATCGGGTAAGATACACGGGTGTTCTCGGTTACGCTCTTGTCAGCGAAATCAATCTTGCCCTCTGCATCCAGGGTAACGTTCTCAAGAAGAGCATTGCGCTTGATCGCATTGTAGATATCTGGCTCAGATTCCTTGTCCAGGTTGATAACCTTTGCATAGCAGCCGCCCTCGAAGTTGAACACGCCGTTGTCATCCCAGCCGTGCTCGTCATCACCGATCAGAAGACGCTTTGGATCGGTTGATAAGGTGGTCTTACCTGTGCCGGACAGGCCAAAGAAGATCGCGGTGTTCTCGCCGTTCATATCTGTGTTGGCAGAGCAGTGCATGGAAGCGATGCCCTTTAATGGCAGATAGTAGTTCATCATGGAGAACATACCCTTCTTCATCTCACCGCCGTACCAGGTGTTGATGATAACCTGCTCGCGGCTTGTGATGTTAAATACAACGGCTGTCTCAGAGTTTAAGCCTAACTCCTTGTAATTTTCAACCTTTGCCTTGGATGCGTTGTAAACAACGAAATCCGGCTCGAAGTTCTCAAGCTCCTCATCGGTCGGGATGATGAACATATTTTTAACAAAGTGAGCCTGCCATGCTACTTCCATGATGAAACGGATCGCCATGCGGGTATCCTTGTTAGCGCCGCAGAAAGCATCTACGATGAAAAGTCTCTTGTTAGAAAGCTCGTTCTGAGCAATTTTCTTTACTGCTGCCCAGGTTTCCTCACTTGCCGGGTGGTTATCATTCTTGTATTCATCAGAGGTCCACCATACAGTATCCTTTGAATTTTCATCCATTACGATGAATTTGTCTTTTGGTGAACGGCCTGTGTAAATACCAGTCATTACATTTACAGCACCAAGTTCGCTGACCTGACCCTTTTCATAGCCTTCCAGCTCAGGTTTGGTCTCTTCTTCAAATAAAGCTTCATAAGAAGGGTTGTACACAATGTCTGTAGTTCCAGTAATACCATACTTGTTCAAATCAATCTTTGCCATTTTGCATTTAACCTCTTTTCTTTTAAATAGTAATAGGTGCGAAATGAAGAATGGGAAAACCAGGATCAACTGGCCCCTATTACCAATTTTACATGATAAATTCAAGAAGTCAATAAAAATCCGCGAAATTTATGAAAAAAATGACAATTATTTAACATGGATCTTTTTTTACTTCTTGCCATTAGGAGGGTGGCAGCATTATAATCATGATAGAATCATAAGGCGGGAGGTTTCAGATGATGGTTTGGCAAAAATACCGAGGCCTGAAAAAGGCAGCGAGGCTTGCTTTCCTGTTGGCAGTGTCCGGGATGCTTGCGGCGTGCGGTCAGGGGCAGAAGATGGGAGAGAGCGCAGGTCTGGATGGCAGCAATGGCAGCAGGAAAGAAGAGCCGTTGATCCTGGATATGGATCGGCCGGATGCTGCGAAAACAGATATCCAGGCAGCAGATGCTGCAAAAACAGACGCAGCGGGTGCGGATGCCTCAGGATCAGACGGCCGGGAGACTTCAAAGGCAGACAGCATAAGAGGAATGTTTGGCGAAGGCTGCATTGCAGGGCAGACGTTTGAGGTGGAGCTCAGCGAGTATGACGGAAAGGTCTGGTTCGTTCCTTTTTCCCCTTCAGGGGAACAGGCAGATCCTGTTATGCAGATCATCCAGGACGGAAGTATCCTCACAGAGATCCGGCCGTACGTGCCTGAGAGGCTGGCAGGAGAGACATTTACCAGTCTGGATGCAGTATCATTTTATGATATCAATTATGACGGGAACACGGATATTCTGCTGATCGAGACATATGGCAGTACAAGCTTTGCAGCTGTTTATTATGGGTTTCCCACCGGCGGAGGCGGCTTTGAGCGATATTTTGTCTCACAGGAGCAGCTGTCGGAGCATATATCCGAGCAGGCGGCAGCACTGTCAGTGCCGGAGATTCGCAGGCTTTTGTCAGATGGGAAAAGGAATGGTGAGTTTACCAGCTATCAGGAGGCATATGAGGCTGTGATCAGACTCTGTGAGCTGGAGAGTACGGCAGAAAATGGGTACGGCCTCATTGATTTTGACGGCAATGATATCCCGGAATTGGCCTCCGGGGTCAATGGCTACTATGTGAGCCTGTATACATATGATAATGGAACCGTATACACGCTGATGGATCATTGGTTCTATGGAGCAGGGGGAAATGCAGGCTACGAATACGCTCCGGGAAAGAACAGCCTGGTAAATTTCAACCATGACTATGCGGGAGCCATCTACTATACGACCTACATGACAGCCAGTACCCGGCATACCATGGAGACCGTGGTGCAGATAGAGACCTACAATTTTGATGATGCCAATGGAAACGGGATCCCCGATGAAAACGAAATGGGCTCCGTGGGATATTACAGCGTCAGCTATATAAATGGTGCGGAGGCCTCCCCGGAGGAATGTGCGGCTTACGATGCGGGCGGATATGAGAATATGGAAACGCCTATGACCGCCGGGGAGCTGAGAGCGCAGCTGAATAAGAGATGATCGTGCCGCAAAATATAGAAAAGAATTGCAGGAAAAAGAACGATGAATAAGAAATCACTTAAAATCACAACAGGCGCAATGGTCACGGCAATTTTCGGTGTACTGCTTTTGCTGAACCGGCAGACGGGAAATCTGTTCCAGGATATCTTTTTGTTCCTGTATCCGGTCCCAATGGTCGCCTATTCGGCAATGTACGGCTTAAAAAGCGGCGTACCGGTCTTTCTTGCCATGTCATTCATTTCCTTCCTGTATGGAAGCTTTACCACCATTTTTTATGCAGTGACCCAGGTTTCCATTGGACTTATATTCGGCGGCTGCCTGTATCATAAGGTGGATATGACAAAAACACTGTTCGCAGTGATGGCCATGTCGGCAGTGGTGAGCGTCCTAAACACCATAGTGCTGGGCTTTCTGTTCGGCTTTGACCTGAATAAAGAGGTTGCCGAGATGCAGATGATGATGGGCTCCATCTTTGAACAGTCAGGGGCTGTGGTGCCGGAGCAGATGATGTCAACGAATTATCTGAAACAGATGTTTGTTGTCTCCATGACCCTTTTGGGAGTGTTCCAGGGCTTTCTCGTCTATGAGATCAGCCTGCTGATCCTGCGCAGGCTCCGTTTTCCGGTGCAGAAGCCAAAATCCGTGTATCTGTATGCCCCGCCCAAGTGGACAGGCTATGCTGCAGGGCTGGCATTCTGCGCTTACATCACAAAGCTTGCAAAGCCCCTTGAAAATGAGCTGCTGCAGAATACGGTCCTGACGATCGGGATCCTGGGCTATCTCTACCTGGTCTGCTTTGGCTTTATATCCATTCTGCTGGTCTTAAAGATCTATTTTCCTAAGATGGGTATCTTCCGGTTTATCATAGCCTTGCTGGGGATGCTTGTATTTCCGTTCATGGAGATCATGGCCGGCTTCCTATATATTGTGAGCCAATATCATGATCGGCTGATCGAACAGTACCATCTCAAATTGGGGCAGCTATAGCTGGAAAATATGCAAAGATTTTAGAAACAAAACCAGTGACTTTTTTGCTATTATCTGTTAATATAGAAGCAGTTAGTTCTTTGACTAATGTATACTACCTATTTAAGGAGGAAACAACTTATGCCAATGCAGATGGGATGGCGCTGGTACGGGGAAGGCAACGACCCGATCACCTTAGCTGACATTAAGCAGATTCCGGGCGTAACAAGCATTGTCTGGGCACTTCACAATAAGATGCCCGGTGAGATCTGGGAGATCGATGAGATCGCCGAAGTTCAGAAGCAGCTGGAGCCATATGGCTTCAACATGGATGTGGTGGAATCTGTTAATGTACATGATGATATCAAGATCGGACTTCCGACAAGAGACCAGTATATTGAGAATTACAAACAGACGATCCGCAACCTTTCCAAATTTGGTGTGAAGGTTATCTGCTATAACTTCATGCCGATCTTTGACTGGACCAGATCAGATCTGTTCCACCCGGTAGGAGACGGCTCCACCGCCCTGTTTTATCAGAAGGATATGATCCAGGATGACTACAAGTCCATGGCAGACTATATCCTGAACTTTACTGAGAAGTACAACATGACCTTCCCGGGCTGGGAGCCAGAGCGTATGGCAAAGCTGGACGAGCTGTTCAAGGCTTACAAGCCTGTTACAAAGGAAGTTCTCTGGGAGAACCTGAAATATTTCCTGGAGGCTTTGATGCCTGTATGTCATGAGTGTGATATCAAGATGGCGATCCATCAGGATGATCCGCCGTGGGATATCTTCGGACTTCCGCGCCTGCTGGTAAATGCAGAGGCTATTGACAGATTCCTGGCAATGGTTGATGATCCGTACAACTGCCTGACACTTTGCTCCGGTTCCATGAACGCAAACCCGGAGAATAATGTGGCTGCTATCGTTCGCAAGCACTGCGACCGCATCGCATTTGCCCACATCCGCAACATTCACCACTTCCCGAATGGTGACTTCTCTGAGGCTGCTCACCGCGACTGCTGCGGCGAGACCGGTATCATTGATATCCTCCGTGCATATCACGAGGGCGGTTACGAAGGCTATATCCGTCCGGACCATGGCCGTCAGCTGTGGGACGAAGGTCCTGGCAACTGCCGTCCTGGCTACGGCAAGTATGACCGCGCACTGGGCATTCAGTATATGCTGGGCGTATGGGATCTGCTGGACAAGCTGGCTGAGGAAAAGAAGTAATTATCAGGACAGGGAACTGTCCTAATAAAAGAGGCAGAGTCTTAAAGGGCTCTGCCCTTTCTTTTAGCGGAAGGCAAAAGGAGACAGCAATGTTAGAGAAGACAAAGACAGTATCTGGGAAAAACAACAAAGAGATATTTGAGACAATGCCGATACCAAAGGCCCTGGCCACACTGGCTATTCCCACCATCATCGGGCAGCTGGTAGTGCTGATCTACAGCCTGGCAGATACATTTTATATAGGAAGGACCAACAATCCATTGATGGTAGCAGGAGCTTCCCTGATCCTGCCGGTGTATAACATCTGCATTTCCATTGCAGGGCTGGCAGGAGTGGGCGGGGGAACGCTGATCTCCAGGCTTTTGGGTGCGGGGAAGGAGGAGCAGGCGAAAAAGGTTTCTGCCTTTAGCTTTTATCTTTCCATTGGGATGTCCGTATTCTTTTCCGTCATGACGGCCCTTTTCATGCACCCCCTTCTCATGGCTCTCGGCGCCAGCGGGGATACGTACCAATATGCCAGACAATACGCATTCTGCGTGATCGTGCTGGGAGCCCTGCCAACGGTCATGTCCGTCACCATGTCCAATCTGCTCCGCTCTGTCAGCTGTGCCAAGCAGGCAGGCTTTGGCGTTTCCATGGGAGGTGTCATTAACATTTTCCTGGATCCCCTTTTTATGTTTGTGCTGTTTCCGGCGGGGATGGAGACAGCGGCAGCAGGTATTGCTACCATGTGCTCCAATGTGATCGTCTGTATCTACTATCTGGCTGTCATTTTGCGGATGCGGGGGAGCACGGTACTGACATTTTCACCACGGTCCGGTATGCCGGAGATCAAAAACATCAAGTCCATCTTCAGTGTGGGAATCCCGGCAGCTCTGGCAACACTGCTGTTTGACCTGGCCTATGTGGTGATCGATAAGCTGGCAACAGGCTATGGGGATATCCCTCTGGCAGCCATAGGGATCGTGTTGAAGGCTGAGCGCCTTCCGCTAAATGTGGGGATCGGTCTCTGTCAGGGGATGATGCCCATTGCTGCCTACAATTATTCCTCCGGGGATCACGGGCGGATGAAAAGTGTGGTGAGTCTATCCAGGATCGTTGGCTTGGTGATCGCTGCTGTGAGCATTGTGCTGTATGAAATATTTGCGGGAAATATCCTCCGATTTTTTATCAGCGATGAGCAGACCGTATACATCGGGGCCAATTTCCTGAGGGTCCGCTGCCTTGCCACACCATTTATGTTCATGTGCTTCCATCTGGTAAATCTGTTCCAGGCAGTGGGGAAGGGAGACAAGGCGCTGTTTCTGGCAGTGGTGCGCTGGGCCCTGTTCAATATCCCCATGCTGATCCTGTTCAATGCTGTTTTCGGAATGTACGGGATCGTGTGTACGCAGATCGTGGCGGATATCTGTACGGTGGCTGTTTCCTTTTATGTGTACCGCAGGTTTGAACGGTCCATTGCAGCAGGGGCAGAGACTCCTGAAGCCCAAGAGAAAAATCTTGCGTAAAATTTATTTTTGTGATATGATTTTTTTGCGAAAGTTCAAAATATATAGGGCAAAACCGGAGAAATCCGGCGACGCAAAACTATAGGGACTAACTCCGTTTGGAAATGTCAGCCAGTTACCGCAGTACAAGCGTATTGTACTGCGGTCAGACTGTAGACAAAGTTGGTGCTGGTTGATTACGCCCAGCACCACTTTTCTTT
>NZ_JAJCIC010000004.1 GCF_020554865.1 Lacrimispora sp. 210928-DFI.3.58 | reverse complement strand
GCGATAAATGTAGAAAAGTCCGAGCTCTCGCTCGGGACTTTGTCTACAGTCTGACTATTTTTCGGTAAAAATAGAAGTTTTATTGTAAAAATGGACAATTTTTTAGAAATATACCACAGCATATTGACAAAAAGCATAAAATAAAATATAATATTGTTCAGCTAGTGAACAATATTTAATGGCACTGGTAAATATGAGGGAAAGGTGGTAGTAAAATGGATTTTGAGAAGTTCTGTAGGGAAAACTGTGTTGAGCGAAGGGGTACGGGCACATTAAAGTGGGACTCTCTTCAGGAGATCTTCGGGGATGCAGATCTGCTTCCTTTATGGGTCGCTGATATGGAGATCCAGTCGCCTGCAGCAGTACGTGAAGCGCTGACAAAGCGTGTGGAACACGGTGTATTTGGTTACGGCAAGGTGGAAGATTCCTATTATGATGCATTTTTTGCATGGCAGAAAAAGCACCATGGCATGGATCTGGCCAAAGAGAATGTACGCTTTGCCACAGGTGTGGTAGGCTCCCTGTATGCGGCAGTGAGGGCTTACACAAAGGAAGACGCATCAGTTATTATTTGTCCTCCGGTATATTATCCATTCTATGATGCGATACTGAACACCGGAAGGAAGCTGGTAACATGCGACCTGGATAATCACGAGGGCCACTACAGCCTGGATCTTGAAAAATTTGAGAAAGAAATTGCAGATAACAATGTAGAGATGTTCATTCTGTGCTCTCCCCATAACCCAGTGTGCCGCGTATGGACAGAAGAGGAACTGGACGGCATGCTTGATGTTTGCCGCAGGCATGGAGTGCTGGTCGTATCCGATGAGATCCACCAGGATTTTGCATACGAGGAGAATCCTTTCACATCCTCCGCTGTTGTGAAGGGCGGCAAGTACCGGGATATGCTGATCATCCTGAACGCCGGATCCAAAACCTTCAATCTGGCTGGATTGATCCATTCTCACGTGATCATTTATGACAAGAAGCTGATGGAAACCTATGATGCTTATATTAAGAGCATTGGTTCTCCGGAAGTGAACCTGATGGGAATTACAGGTGTGGAGGCTGCATACCGCGGCGGCGAGGAGTGGTTTGCAAACGTAAAAGCCCTGATCCGTCACAATTATGACTATATGAAGCAGGAATTTGCCAGGGAGCTTCCCAAGATCGTGGTAACTCCTCTGGAAGGAACCTATCTGTCCTGGATCGACTTAAGGGGCTATATGGAGGGTGACAAAGTAGCAGAGTTTATCCAGAATAAATGCCGCCTGGCCTGCGATGTGGGAGAGTGGTTCAGCTTTACCGGTCATGGCTTTGTCCGCATTAACCTTGCTACGGATACAAAGAATATCAAGACTGCTGTGGAGAGGATCATCACAAACATTAAAGCATTATAATCGCCATAATCGTACTACAACTGAATTGTAAAGGAAGTGAAAACATGGGAAAACGTGTGCTTGTTGTAGGGGGAGTTGCCGGCGGTGCTTCTGCGGCAGCCAGGATCAGGCGTTTGGATGCAGAGGCATCCATCACCATATTTGAGAGGGGAGAGCATGTATCCTTCTCCAACTGTTCCCTTCCCTACTATTTGAGCAGAACTGTAGAGGACAAGGATTATCTCGTACTGATGACTCCGGAAGGCTTTAAGGCTTCCTACGATATTGACGTACGGATCAACAATGAAGTGTGCAGCATAGACCGTGCCGGAAAAAAGGTACGTGTCAGGGATCTGGCCACTGGCCGGGAATACGAAGAGTCTTATGATGAGCTGGTGTTATCTCCTGGTTCCAGTCCTATCCGTCCGAGATCCATCGAGGGGGTATCCCTGCCTCACGTGTTCACAGTGCGCAACGTAAACGATATTGTGAAGCTGGATCAATATGTGAATCTGAAGGACAGCCGTGATGTAGTTGTAGTCGGAGGCGGCTTCATTGGCCTTGAAGTGGCAGAGAACCTGAAGGAGGCCGGAAAGCATGTTTCCGTAGTGGAGGCAGCTGACCAGGTGATGGCTCCCTTTGATTACGATTTTAGCCAGATTCTGCATAAGGAGCTCTCTGATCATGGTGTGGATCTGTTTTTAGGAGATGGCGTAAAAGCGATCACAGAAGACAAGGTGATCTTAAGTTCGGAGAAGGAACTGCCGGCAGATGTGGTAGTGCTTGCCATCGGCGTGCTGCCTGAGACCGGGCTGGCAAAGGACGCCGGACTGGAGATCGGTGAAACAGGTGCGATCAAGGTGACGCCGGACTTTTGTACCAGCGATCCCCACATCTATGCAGTGGGAGATGCCATTGAGGTGTACCAGAGTCTGACCCACAAGCCGGTGAAGCTTCCCCTGGCCGGACCTGCTCTGCGCCAGGCAAGGACAGCTGCTGATGCCATGTACGGTATGCGGGGAACCAACAAAGGGGTGATCGGTTCCTGTGCAGTCCGGGTATTCGGGCTCAATGCAGCAGCCACAGGGCTGAATGAAAAGACGGCAAAGGCAAATCACATTCCCTGTGATTCGGTCTATACCATGGCGATGGATAAAGTAGGCCTGATGCCGGGCAGCTCACCGATCCATTTTAAGCTGGTATTTGAAGTGCCTACCGGAAGGATCCTGGGGGCCCAGGCCATAGGAAAGGGCAATGTGGACAAGCGTATCGATGTCATCGCTACCCTGATCGCTATGAACGGCACTCTGGAGGACTTAAAGGAACTGGAGCTTTGCTATTCTCCTGTGTTTGGCACAGCAAGAGATGTGGTCAATCTGGCTGCACTGGTAGGCCTGAATGTTCTGCATGGCGTGTTCAAGCAGGTTCATGTGAGCGAGGTCAGAGGATTGGTGGAGAGCGGCGCCTGCATCATAGATGTGAGAACGCCTGAGGAATTTGAGATGGGCCACCTTGTGGGCGCGGTTAATATCCCGCTGGGGCAGATCAGGCAGAGGACTTCCGAGATCCCCAAAGACCGTCCGGTATATTTACACTGCAGGACCAGCCAGAGAAGCTATAACGCCATCATGGCATTAAAGGGCTGCGGCTTTGACAACATTTTCAATATTTCCGGATCATTTTTGGGAATAAGCTGTTATGAATACTTTACAGATATGACAACTGGACGAGACAAAATACTTACAGAATATAACTTTATGTAGCTGAAGATTAAAACAAAAGAAAAGGAGTCGGGGTATGGAAAGCGTATTTTTTAAACAATTTTTAATGATAAGCGATATTAAGACCATTGTTTTTCTGGCTGTTCTTACAGCTCTGTTTTATCTGATCCATGTTTTATATCATAAAAAACATATGGATTTCGCAGTAGTAGTTATGATTGGTACAGGCCTTGGCCTGGTACTGGGCCTGGCGATCCAATTCGTTGCCGGATTCCCGGATGCTCCCATGGATGTTGCATTCGTGGCAGAGACTACCACCTGGTTTGCAATGGTCGGAAACGGCTACATTAACCTGATCAAGATGATCGTGGTTCCGCTGGTTATGGTCTCTATCATGCAGGTTATCATCAACATGCAGCAGGGCAAGACCATGGGCCTGCTGGTGAAGAAGACCATCGCTGTCACCATGGGTATGGTTGCGATCGCTTCTGTGACAGGCGTTACTATCGGCATGCTGTTTGGTGTAGGCAAGGGCGCCACCCTGGTAGAAGAGGGAACTGCAACAGCAAAGGATATCACTCCTGTAGCTACCACCATCAAGAACCTGATCCCGGGCAACATTGTCGGAGCAATGGTAGACAGCAACATCATCGGACTGGTTATTTTCTCTGCGTTCCTTGGTCTGGCGATCTGGTGGATCAACTATGAGAGCAAAGAGGCCGCAAAGCCATTATATGACCTGATCAATGCAGCTCACAAGGCAATGATCAATATGGCCCTGCTGATCCTGGATTATATGCCATGGGCAGTTATGGCCCTGCTGGCAAATACGATCGCTCAGAGAGGCCTGTCCTCCATCCTTGAGGTTGGTAAGTTTATCATTGCACTTTACATTGCAGCCGCTGTACAGTTTACCATCCAGCTGATCCTGCTGGCAGTGCATGGTCTGAATCCTGTGACCTATATGAAGAAGTCCTATGCTACCATGCTGATGGCATTTACATCCCGTTCCAGCGTTGGCTGCCTTCCTATGACAATTGAGACTCTGACAAAGAAGCTGGGCGTTGATCAGGGTACTGCAAGCTTTGTAGCTGGTTTCGGTACCACCGCCGGTATGCAGGGCTGTGCAGGTATTTTCCCATCTCTGCTCATCATCTATGTATGCAATGTAACAGGAACTCCGATCGATGTCACCATGATCGTAATGACGATCTTCGTTGTAACCATTGGTTCCTTAGGTATCGCCGGTATCCCAGGTACTGCAACCATGGCAGCTTCCGTAGGCCTGTCCGGTGTAGGTATGGGCGCACAGTTTGCAATGGTTAGCCCGATCCTGGCCATCGACCCGATCATCGACATGCCAAGAACCATGCTGAACGTAACAGGTTCCCTGACCAATGCACTTGTGGTAGACAAGCACATGGGAAGCCTGAATGAGACAGCTTACAATGATATGAGCCTGCATCAGCAGGAGAAGAGGGCATAAGGCAAAGGGCCTTGATGCCGGCAGAAACATGAGATCATAGGATCTGCCCCGGATGTGTTTGGATTTTCAAGGAAATTCAGGCTTGTCCGGGGCTTCCTTTTTTGTTGACAAAATGCCTGATTTTCAATATACTTTTTTATGTTGCATTATCAAGGGAAAGCAATAGAATAAACGAAGGAAAAAGAGGGATTTAAGATGAAAGAGATGATTCTCAAATGGAACTGTTTGAGCCTCATTGTACGCATTGTGATCGGCATGGCCATCGGTGCGGCATTGGGACTGGCTGTTCCGCAGGTTACTGTGATCGCGATCTTGGGAAGTGTATTTGTGGGGGCCCTGAAGGCGATCGCGCCAATCCTGGTATTTGTACTGGTCATGAGCGCATTGGCAAATGCAAATGTGGGTATCGGAAGCCGTTTCCGCACGGTTATTTTTTTGTATATGCTGAGCACGCTGCTGGCAGCCATTGTGGCAGTGGCAGGCAGCTTTCTCTTCCCGGTCACCATACGTCTTGATGTGGCGGCAGCCACCAACACTCCTCCGGGAGGACTGGGAGAGGTTCTGTCCAACCTGATCACCAACATGGTATCTAACCCGGTGAGCGCACTGGCAGGTGCGAACTATATCGGAATCCTGTTCTGGGCCATCATTTTTGGCCTGGGCCTTAAGAAGCTTGCAAAACAGGAGACTCTGAAGGTGATCTCCGATCTGGCGGAGGTGGTCTCCCAGGCAGTCCGCTGGGTGATCCAGCTTGCGCCTTTTGGAATCCTGGGACTGGTATTTGAGACTGTTTCTGAAAATGGTCTCGGCATTTTTTATGAGTATGGCCGTCTGCTGGCTCTGCTGGTTGGCTGTATGTTTGTGGTTGCACTGGTGGTGGATCCGCTGATCGCAGCCATTTTCCTGAAGCGCAATCCGTATCCGCTGGTACTGCGCTGTCTGAAGGAGAGCGGTGTGACTGCCTTTTTCACCAGAAGCTCTGCAGCGAATATCCCTGTGAATATGGCTCTCTGTGAGCGTTTGGGGATGGATCGGGATTTCTATTCCGTATCGATCCCGCTGGGTGCGACCATCAATATGGACGGTGCAGCCATCACGATCACAGTTATGGCACTGACTGTGGCCCATACTCTGGGAATGGAGGTAGATATCGCATCCGCAATCTTCTTAAGCGTGCTGGCAACCCTGGGCGCCTGCGGCGCATCCGGCGTGGCAGGAGGCTCCCTGCTTCTGATCCCCATGGCCTGTGCTCTCTTTGGCATCAGCAATGATATTGCTATGCAGGCAGTGGCAGTTGGCTTTATCATCGGTGTGGTGCAGGACTCTGTGGAGACGGCGTTAAATTCCAGCGGGGACGTGATGTTTGCGGCAACTGCGGAATTCTATGACAGGATGAAGCGCGGGGAAAAGGTGGAATTTTAAAAGGCGGCTAAGAGGCTGCCGCCTTCGCATAAGCTTTATGAGATAGTAGGTGACATTTGCCTCGAAAATGGTAGAGGAGCAAAGATCAAGACATGACAGCTCCAAAGAGAAAAAGAGCTGGTAATAGGCGGAGGTTATATGAATTATCGGAAGCTGGGAAATACAGGGCTTATGGTAAGCGAGATCGGTATGGGCTGCGAGGGCTTTGAAGAGGATCAGTGCAGGAATACCATGAGGCTCTTTGATGCGGCAGAAAGGCTGGGGATCAACTATTTTGACCTTTACACTTCCAATCCTGAGGTGCGGTCCAGCGTGGGGAAGGCCTTAAAGGGGAGGAGAGATCGATTTATCATCCAGTCCCATGTCTGTTCTGTGTGGAAGGATGGGCAGTATAAGCGCACCAGGGAGATCCATGACGTAAAGGCTGGCGTGGAGGAGATGATGTCCCTCTTGGAGACCGGCTATGTTGATGTGGGGATGATCCACTATGTGGATTCCCTGGAGGATTGGAGGGTGATCACGGAAGGCCCCGTGCTTCCCTATGTGCTGGAGTTAAAGAAAGAGGGGATCATCCGTCATGTCGGCCTCAGCAGCCACAATTCTCAGGTGGCGCTTAAGGCAGTAAAAAGCGGCTTCATCGAGGTGCTGATGTTCAGCGTGAACCCCTGCTATGACCTGCAGCCGGCAAGCGAGGATGTCAATGCCCTCTGGGATGAGAAAAATTATAAAGAACCGTTAGTAAATATGGATCCGGAGCGCCAGGAATTATATGAAACCTGCCAGAGGCAGGGAGTGGGAGTGACCGTGATGAAGGCCTTTGGCGGCGGCGATCTCCTGGATGAAAGGCTGTCTCCGGCAGGCAGGGCGCTGACGCCTTACCAGTGCCTGCACTATGCCTTAACACGCCCTGGCGTGGCGACGGTCCTGGCAGGGGCTCATTCTGTGGAGCAGCTGGAGGCCAGCGCATCCTATGAGACAGCCTCCGATGAGGAGAAGGATTACGCCATGGCATTTGCCGCCTTCCCCAAGATCAGCTGGAAGGGCCACTGCATGTACTGCAGCCACTGCGCTCCCTGTCCTAAGCAGATCGATGTGGCGTCAGTGACAAAGTTCCTCAACCTGGCAAGGGCCCAGGGAGGGGTGCCGGAGACCGTCAGGGAGCATTACGAGGTCCTGCCGCACCACGCAGGAGAGTGCATCCGCTGCGGAGCCTGCGAGACCCGCTGCCCATTTGGGGTGGGGATCATGGAGAATATGAGGCAGGCGAGGGAGCTGTTCGGAAAGTAGAAAGATAAAAGAATACCGGGCCAAAGATGGATTTTATAACATGTCAATAAAATCCACCTTTGGCCCGGTATTTTTAGTTAACCTGACTGAAAAAATACTGGATAATGGAGAAAAATCTCAATATGTATTATTCTATTATTCAGGAGGGGAAAGGATTATGATAATAGCAACAACGGGAAGCTTGCAGGCGGGGCCCAATGCCCCTATTGTTTACCGTGGAAGATATGAGGACATTTTTCCTATGATGGCAGAGGACGGGTATCATGGAGTTGAGCTGCATATCCGGGATTCGAGGGAGATTGACAGGGGAATTCTGGCAGAGCAGCTGAAGCAAAATTATCTGACCTTGACATCTATCGGTACAGGAGCCGCTTATGGAGCGTGGCATCTGAATATTGCAGACCATGATGCTGCTGTGAGAAGGAGGGCCATTGAGTGTCTGAGGGAGCATATGATCACGGTAAGCCCCTATCATGGGCTGGTCATCATAGGCTCTATGCAGGGACGCTTCCGGGATGCGGGCTCCCCGGAGGAATTCGTGGGCAATGTGGAGGAAAGCCTGTACGCTCTGGACCGGCTGGCAGAGCAGTATGATGTGACCATCGGCTATGAGATCATGAACCATTATGAGAGTGATTTCCTCTTCAACATAAAGAGCGGTGTCCATTTTATGGAGGGGCATTCCTTCAAGCGGATCGGTCTCCATATTGATACGGTACACATGAATATTGATGAAAGCGATCTGGGAAACGCGATCCGGGAGGCGGGAGTCTGGGTGAAGCATGTACACATTGCGGACAATGATCGATATTATCCGGGCCATGGGCATATGAATTTCCGGGAGATTTTACAGGGGCTTAAGGATATCCGCTATGAGGGAGCGCTGGCCTTAGAAACCTTCTGCAGGCCGGAGAGCAGGATTTGCGGGAGGAAATCCCTTACCTATTTAAATTTTATGATGGAGGAGGTTTATGGCAAAGAAGAGGAATGATAAATTTATCAGCATAGGTCAAAAAATCATATTTGACGTCACAATGTCCATGATCCTGTTCAGCGTGGTATTTTCACTGTTCGTGTATTCCTCCATGAGGAATAATGCATTGAAACGCTATGAGCAGCAGGCGGTTATTGATACAAGAGTTTCAGGGAACAACATTGATCATTATATTAGCAGCATGATAACAGCCACAAGATCCGTTTATATCAATCATCCTTTGATGGCATTTCTGAAAAACCACCACAGCCAAAGGGATCTGGAGGATAATGAGGCGCGTATTACCGAATATTTTAAGTCCATCTATTATGCTTCCACAGCTGCATCGCAGATCTGTCTGGTGATGCCTCATGAAAATCTTTCGATCCTCTATGAGCCGAGGCTGCTGAAATTTTCCAGCGCCGGGATCAATAGCAGAATGGATACCCCTGACATGCAGAGCTTCCATGAAATCTATGTGGAGCCAACTCATATAAAAACGGATTATGGACACAATATTCCTTCCATGGAGATGTATCCGGCAAACGAGCAGGTGATCACGGTATGGCTTCCGATCTCCGACCTCCCCGCAGATCCGAAGCCCATTGCGTATCTGGCTATTGACCTGCCCATCTCCTTTATTACAGAGAACTGCAGCGTGATCAATACAGAGGAGGAAACGGTGTACGTGATCGACAGGGAGAATACGATCATTGCCTCCAGTAATCCGGAAGTTCAAATGGATAGCTTTCTGGAATACTATCCGTGGTACTGCAGGGCGGATGAGAACGGTGTTATGGTACGCCATAAGAACCTGCTTTTCACGGAAACCCAGATCAATTCCAGCTATTTTGACTGGAGCGTCATCAAGGCTGCTCCGGATAAGAGCGTCTATGCCCTGACTACCGCCCAGATGATCTCCATCCTGATGCTGTTTGGAGCCCTGGCTGCTGTGTTTTTGATCCTGATTTCCGTACGGCTTCTGAAATATGTCAATTCCATCCGGCAGATCACAACGTATATGGAGAAGGAGAGGGAAAGCCGGAGCTGGGATCAGGACCGGAAGATCAGCGATTATATCAGCTATCATGAAAATGATGAGATCGGATCTCTGATCGATTCGTACCAGCGGCTGATGGATTCCTTAAAGGAGCATGCGATCCAGAAATATGAGCTGAAGCTGGCTTACATGAAATCAGAGCTTCGGACAATGCAGGCTCAGATCAATCCGCATTTTATTTATAATGTCATCCAGTGCTTTGCAACCAACGCCCTCAAGGATCATAATCTGAAGCAGTACCAGATGATCTCCTCCTTTGGCCAGATGCTTCACTATGCCATGGTCTTAGAGCCGCCTATGGTATCGGCAGATAAGGAGATCGAGTATATCAAGCGCTACATTGCACTGCAGCAGATGCGATTTGAACAGCAGCTTACGATGATCTACGAGGCCGGGCCGGGAAGCGCTGACTTTAAGATTCCTAAAATGTCCATCCAGCCGCTGATCGAAAATTCCATCACTCACGGAAATCTTATGAGAAAGAGCGGAAGTGTGATCAAACTGGAGATCAATATGATGGAAAGCGGCTTCCATTTGCTGATAAAGGATAACGGCATCCCTGTGGCAGATGATACAGTCAGGCAGATATGCTGCAAAATGGATCAGATCAGGGAAAAGCTGTTACATCAGAATGGTTCGGCAGAGAAAAAGCAGGTGGCAGCGTTGGAATACTCCGTCAGAGAAGATGAGAACCATAATCACTTTATTGGAATCGAAAACGTGTTTTCACGGCTGTTGTTGAGCTTTGGAAGCTGTGATTTCCAAATATACGCAAATAATATTGGCGGGACCAGTGTGGAGTTTGCAGTTCCGCTAAAGGCAAAGCCTTTCCGGGAGGTGGAAGAATGAAGGTATTGATCGTAGATGATGAGAGCCATGTAAGAGATGCAATACAGCTGCTGCTTCCATGGGACAGCCTGGGGTTTGATACGGTCCTGACATCGGAGAGCGTTGACGAGGCTGTTCAGATGATCCAGGAGGAGAGGCCGGAGCTTGCCATTGTGGATGTGGTGATCGGGCCAGTGTTTGGCATGGATATTATGAACTACATTAATGACCGGAAGCTGAACACAAAGGTAGTCGTGATTTCAGGCCACGATGATTTTCAATATGTGCGCGCCATGTTTATCCTTGGAGCTCTGGAATACCTGCTAAAGCCCATTGAGCAGGACAAGCTCCGGGAGGCCGTGGAGAAGGCTGTCTCCCAGCTTCATAGCGGGCCGGAGGCTGAGGAGGAATTTGCAGTGGATAAGCAGTTTAAGCAGGTATCGCCGGATTATCGGCATGGGCTTCTGCGCAAATTATTCCGGCCTGAGCTTTCCGCCAGGGCATACGATGAGCTCTGCCGGATATCCCAGGGATTTCAGTCCGTTGACCGCTGCAGGATCCTGCACTGTACGGGCAGCACGCTTTCTGTCCACCAGGAGGGCTATATGCTGAAGGTGAGCCGTCTTGTCAATAAAATGCAGGAAAAGCTGGAGGCAGAGGAGAAGGGAACTGTGTTTCAGAATATGAAGCCCTCCATGGATATTGTGATCCTGATCTATGGAACTGGAAGGATGGATTTTGATCAGGAGATTCTTGCTCTGAAAAAGCTGGCAGTCAGCGAAAACTGTATGATCAATCTGGGCTGCAGCCGGATCCATAACTTCCCGGAGAAGCTGGAACAGGCATGGGAGGAGGCCAGAGTGGCGGCGGATCATATTGCCGGTACAGGTATTTTTTCTGTGAGGGAATATGAGCAGGGAATGCACAGGCTCCATTTGAAGGGAAACCTCCAGATGGAAAATGCCCTGCTCTCCGCGGTGATCTTGGGGAACATTGTGTCTGTGGAGGAGAGGCTCGGCATGTGGGGGGAGGCAGTTATGGACGGCCAGCCCCGCACAGTGGGCCTTCTGCGCAATCTTTGGGAGAGCTTTTTCCAGATGTACAGAAAGTGGGAAAATGCTGCTGAGACCGCAGATGAAGAGATCCTTTTAAGCGGGACGGAGAAAAATTTTGGAGATGTCCTGATCGGGGGCTCCTGGGATGGCGTCCTGAACAGGATGTATCAATATTTTTTAAAGAGTACGGCAGAGCTTATGGAGAGCAGGAAGCAGATTTTAAACGCCTCAGGGATGATGCCGAAGGTAGTGGATTTTCTTGAGCTCAATTATATGAGGAGGCTTTCGCAGCAGGAGTGTGCAGACTATTTTCATATGAATAAGGACTACTTAAGCAGAGCATTTAAAAAACATACCGGGATCGGGATGGCAAAATACCTGAACAATATCAGGATCAGAAAAGCACAGGAATTATTAAAATCCACGGACCTGCAGGTCATGGAGATCGCAGATCAGGTGGGATATTTTGATTCCAAATATTTTTCACGGCAGTTCAAGCTGGCAACAGGCATGACGCCGGCGCAATACCGTCAGGAAGCGTAAGGATTTACAGGCAGATCTCAAAAAATATGGCCTCCAAAAGGTCAAAATAATCCCCCTTCAAGTCAAAAATGTATGTACGAATAGAAAGGTGAGAGTGGTAATATATCACCATGGCAAAGGAAAATACACCTGCTATTTCGTTAAAATGACTGCAGAGAAGGGGGATTATTTTATTATGAATAAAAAAATACGCATAAAGCGGAGGGTCAAGCTGGGAACAATTGGTGATTATGCCTTGTTTGTTGGACCGACCATGCTGCTGTTTACGCTGCTGTTCCTCATCCCCCTGGTAAGCGAGATATTCTATTCCTTTACAAACTGGAACGGCATTGATCCGACCTTCAAGTTTATGGGGATCAAAAATTACCTCAGGGCAGTGAAGGATGATACATACTGGGTCTCCTTCTGGTTTACGATCAAGTTTTCCGCCTTTGTCGTGATCATCTCCAATTTGGTCGGCTTTGCATGGGCCTATGTCCTTTCAGGGGACATCCCCTATAAGAACTTCTGGCGGGCTCTGATCTATGCCCCCAGGATCATCGGCGGCGTGGTGCTCGGCTTTCTGTGGAGATTTATCTTCCAGAACGTGTTCGTCCAGTTTGGCCAGTGGAGCGGGATCAGCTGGTTCTCACAGCAGTGGTTTACCACACCGGAATCCTCCTTCTGGGCTCTGGTGATCGTTATGACCTGGTCCCTTTCCGGTTATCTGATGATCATTTATAATTCTGGTCTGGCAGCGATTTCCAAGGATTATTATGAGGCGGCAACCGTGGATGGGGCTTCTAAGTGGACGACTCTGAAATCCATCACGATTCCGCTGTTAAAGGGAACAACCACAAGATGCCTGTTTATTGCGATCAACTGGGCAATGCTCCTCTATGACACGAACATTTCACTTACCAACGGCAACCCCTACAGAACATCGGAGGGCGTGATGATGAATATCTATGCAACGGCCTTTCGGAGCAATCAGATCGCTTACGGCGCAGCGAAGTCCGTGCTGTTTATCATTGTACTGCTGGCAGTTTCCTTTGGACAGTTGAAATTAACTTCCAGAAATGAGGTGAGCTTATAATGAAACGGAATAAAACAATAAGAACACTTCTGGCGCTGGCGTTTATTGTTTTCAGCTGTTCCCTGGTGCTTATACCCCTGTATTTTACAGTGTTAAACTCATTTAAACCATATTCGGAGATTGCTGCAAATATTGCGGCGCTTCCGAAGAACGTTACTCTGGGTAATTTTGCAGAGGCATGGGAGCGGCTGCATTATCCGAGGGTGCTGGCAAATACACTGATCATCACTGTGTTCTCGGCAGTCGGGATTGTGATCTTAAGCGGAATGTCGGGGTATTGGATCACGAGACACAGCAACTGGTTTACAAGGCTCTGCTTTGTGCTGATCCTCTGCGGCATGAGTGTGCCCTTTCAATGCATCATGATCACTTTTGCTAAGATGATCGGTCTGTTGAAGCTGGGAAACCGCTATCTGGGAGTTATCATAAGCAACTGGACATTTTCACTGCCGATGTCCGTATTCCTGGTTACCGGCGCAGTCAAGTCACTGCCCATTGAAATCGAGGAGTCAGCAGTGATTGACGGATGTACGCCGATAAGCCTGTATTGGAGGATCGTATTCCCGCTTACAAAGGGAACCATGTTTACGATCGTCTCTCTTGAGGTGCTGAAGTATTGGAATAACTACCTGATGACACAGTTTATCCTGACAAAGCCTCAGATGAGGACAATTCAGATCGCTATGATGTCGCTGTTCAATGAAGCCCTGTTCTCATGGGATGTTGCGGTAGCGGCCGTTACACTGTCTATCCTGCCGCTGTTTATCTTCTTTGTGATTGCGCAGAAGCAGGTGTTAAGCAGCGCCACAGTGGGGGCAGTAAAGGGCTAAAAGCAGAAATATAGATTTGAGTGATCAAATTTATAAATAAAAGAGGATCTAAACGAAAGGAGAAATGGATTATGAAAAAAAGAAGAGTGATGGCATTGTTTATGGCGGCAGCCATGGCAGCAACCGGCATGACGGGATGCGGTTCTTCTGAAAGCGCAACACCAACGGCAGCTGAAACAGCCGCTGAGACTGCAGCAGCTGAAAAGGGGGAGGCCGCTGCAGAGACGTCTGCAGGAGAAGCAGAGGGAGCGGCAATTGATGTGAAGAGCCTTCCGGCTGGTTCTGTAGATCTTTCCATTATGATGCCTTTGGGACAGTGGACAGACAATTTCGACATCCTGATCGATGCGTATAGGCAGAGCATCCTGAGATCGGTGAGATCACGGCTACCTTCCCGAGCTCTGACAAGTACGATGACCTTCTGATCTCCGCACTCTCCGCAGGTGAGCTGCCCAACATCATCAATCTCGGATACGGCATCAGAAGGCAGGATTGGTGGCAGTACTGTGAAGATTTAAGCACTGGCTGTGAGGCCTACAACATGCTGACAGCAGACCAGATCGCAAATGGTACAAATGGCGATTACGGTATGCTGGTTATGCCGGTATACATGGAAGGAACGGGAATCCTCTATAATACCCGTATTCTGGAGGAAGCCGGCTGGGATCACACGCCGCAGACCAGAGATGAGCTCCTTCAGTATTGTAAGGATCTGGACGCAAAGGGAATCCAGCCCTTTATGCTTCCATGGGCAGAGGTTTATCTGAACCTGTTCAACAATGTAGGCAACTACTGGCTGCTTAACAAACCGGACGGCGGCAAGGAGACACTGGCTAAGCTGATGGCAGGGGAGGATGTTGACCTTGCAAATGATCCTGAGATGACAGAGCTGTTGGATACCTATGAGCAGATCCTGATCCCATATGCACAGGAGGGCGCTGTTTCCGCAGATAAGTGGACCTGCCGCAATGCATTCTTTGCGGAGGAGTGCGCAATGCTAGTGGGCGAAGGCTCCTATGAGACACCCAATATCCAGAATGCAAATCCGGCGCTGCTTGACTATGTGAAGCAGGATATCCTTCCGGTTTCCAATGATGCGGCTAAGAATAAGATGGCAATTGCAACCATCTCTGCCAGCGTTACAAAGAATGATGATCCAAACAAGGTTGCCTGCGCAAAGGATTTCTTAAGCTATATTGTGTCCTCTGACGCCGCAAGGATCTGGCACCAGGAGACTATGGGCAGCCCGACCTCTATCCAGGGTCTGGAGGTATCTGAGGCACTGCCGTCGATCGCAAAGGATGTAATTGATATGTGTGCAGCAGGCAGAGGCGTTGAGAACATCTTCGTATACATGCCGTCCTCCATTTACACTGATATGCAGGAAAACTGGGCGAAATATGTGGCAGGCGCTCAGACCAGAGAGCAGTTCCTGGAAAGATACCAGCAGATCTTTAAGGACTACAGCGAAGGTATTTACGGCTAAACCTGTATGCGCCCGGCGGACGGGAACGGATCATGAAGGTCTGGCGGGCGCATATTGTATCCCTTAATTCATGCCGCCTATCCGGCGGCGGAGTTTTTTGAAAAAAGAACGCTGTGGCAGAGAGGTAGAATCAGATGAGTAAGTTTTATATTGCAAGAGCGGATGAGATAGAAAAGAGCTATGATGAGAACGGGTTTGCGGTCACAGAGCTTCTGGAGGGAAGCCATGACGGAAGCATCCGCAACTATAAAGGCTTTTTAAAGGCAGGGGCAGAGATCGTGCCGGAGCTTTACAAGGACAAGGTTGTGATCTATATGTTCGGCAGGGGAAAGGGCTATGTGGCAGACCAGAATTGTGTAAATGCCATTGAGGAGGAGGTTAGCTTCTATTTCCCGGACTTTGATAAAAACCCATACAGGATCCATGCATTTGAGGATATGGAGTTTATCAAGTCCGTGGTGGATATGGACGATTATGATTGGGAGGATTATAAGAGCTCGCATGTGCGGCTTCCCTATTTCCGCCCTTTAAGCAAATGTCCGCGTTATGATCAGGACTGCAAGGGCCCGAATACCACTTCCTGGCATGTGCTGAACCCGAAGCAGCTTGGACATGTTATCCTGGGTGTTGTCAGGGCTGTGGGAGAAGGAACCGATGAAAAAGGCCATCCGGCAGTCCATCAGTGGAACTACTGTCTTGGAAATGCAGACTTTGACCTGACCGTAGACGGCGAGACCACCCATACAAAGGCAGGCGACTGGAGCTTTATTCCGGCAGGACCGGACCACAGCCTGATCGCCCAGCCGGGCAAGGAAGTATTTTACGTGTGGTATGAGCAGTTTACAAGAGGTTCCAGGGACTATATTGTAAAGCTTGCAAAGGGTGAAATGGAATAAGGCATAGAAGGAGCGTTTATGAACGGTTATTTTATTGTTAGAAATGAGGATATTGATGTAACGTACAATGAAGCCGGCTATTTCCAGACAGAAGTGCTGGCTGGAAGCTATGACGGAGGCATCCGCAATTATAAGTGCTTTCTGAAGGCCGGCTGCGAGATCAGTCCAAAGCTGTATAAAAATGAGACCGTGGTATATATGTTCGGTAAGGGACGGGGATATGTGACGGATACGAAAGAAGCGCATAATATCACGGAGCTGTCCTTCTATCTTCCGAATTTTGATAAGGATCCCTTTACGATCCATGCAGCGGATGACATGGAATTTATCATGAGCGTGGTGGAGATGAACCAGTGGGATAAGGAGCGCTTTGACCACAGCCACATTCACCTTCCGTTCTTCTTAAAGTATACGGACGGGCAGATCTATGACCAGGACTGCAAGGGGCCGAATACCACCTCCTGGCTGGTGATCGGACCGGGACAGATGGGCAGGATCCTCATGGGCGTTGTACGCGCTGTGGGAGAGGGAACTGATGAAAAGGGCCATCCTGCAGTGGCACAGTGGAATTACAGCGTAGGAAATGCTGATTTTAACCTCAGCGTGGATCACCAGGCGCCGGTTGTTCAGAAGGGCGGTGATTTCAGCTTTGTTCCGGCAGGACCGGATCACAGCCTGGTGGCAGATCCGGGCAAGGAGGTCTTCTATGTATGGTATGAGCACTATACAAGGGAGCGCGACTTTATGCTCACTCTCGCAAAGGGAGATAAGCTGGAGGATAAATTAAGACACTAAGGTGATCAAAAGGAGACATGGAGATGGAAAGAGAGTATGAAAAGAATTTTTATGTAGAAAAGGCTGAGGACATTGCAGCCAGAGCTCAGTTTGATGACAACGGTTTTGCAAAGGTGGAGCTTCTTCCAGGGATTTATAACGGCGGTATTAAGAGCTGCAAGTGCTTTTTAAAAGCAGGCAGCAAATATGTCCCGGAGCTTTATGCAGATAAATCCGTGATCATTTTCTTCGGAAAGGGCGAGGGCGAGCTTACAGACTGCGATGGAGTACATAAAATCACAGAGGTTGCGTTCTACGTGCCATTTATGGATAAGGAAAAGTATGAGATCCATGCTATCGAGGATATGGAGTTTGTCTACAATGTGATTGAGATGAATGAATGGGACAGAGCAGCCTTTGACAGATGGCATATCAGGCTTCCATATTTCCGACTTCACAGCGAATGCGTCCAGTATATTCAGGACTGCAAGGGTCCGAATACCGAGGCGAGAATGATCCTTTGCCCGAAGTGGCATGGAAGAGTCATCCTCGGCACCACCAGAGCCATTGGAGAGGGAACCGTAGAAAAGGGCCATCCAAAGGTACATCAGTGGAACTACTGCCTCGGCGAGTCCAATTTCCATATGAGCGTAGGCTATAAGGCAGAGAACAATATGGAGACAGTGGAGCATCATGCAGGAGACTGGAGCTTCATCCCTGCCGGAGCGGACCATGACCTTGTCTCCGATCCCGGCAAAGAGGTATATTATATTTGGTTCGAGCACTACACAGACGAGCAGGCAATGGCTAAGATGTAAGACCGGGATGGGCAGACCTTCATAAGATGATGAATATCGCAAGACAGAAAAACAAACAAAACATAAATATGCTGGAGGGAAGCCCTGTCAGGCTGGTAATGATGTTTTCCGTCCCTCTGATCTTCAGTAATATCTTTCAGCAGCTGTATTATATTACAGATGCTGTGATCGTAGGGAATTTTATTGGAATTGGGGCGCTGGCGGCAGTAAACAGCTGCTCCTGGATCACCTGGCTTCTCAATGCAGTTGCCAGGGATCTCTCCAATACCCTGAGCATCCTGGCTTCCTACAGCGTGGGGGAGAATGACCGGGAGAAGCTCAAGGTGATCGTCGGAAACGCCTGCACCATTACGGTCAGCATGGCGGTAGTGCTGACCGTTCTGGCAGAATACTATCTGGATGAGATCTTCCAGCTGTTCCAGGTGCAGGAGGACATTATCCGGATGACAGGGGATTACTTCTCCATCGTACTTTTGGGAATCCCTCTTGTACTCATCTACAATGTGGCTGCGGCCCTTTTAAGGGCATCGGGAAACAGCAGGATCACTTTTTATGCGGTTTCCGTATCAACGGCTATCAATGTGGCGTTAGATATTCTGTTCATTGTCGTGTTCGGCTGGGGCGTGAAGGGAGGTGCCCTTGCCACGGTTATCGCGCAGTTTGCAGCGATGCTGGTGGCGCTGGTTCCTCTGTGGAAGAGCTCTATGTTTACCTGGGAATTTTCCTACTGGAAGCTTGATGGAAAGCTGATGAAGCAGGTGATAAGCCTCTGGATCCCCATGTTTGTGAACAGTGCTGTGATCTCTGTAGGCGGCAGCTTTGTTTCAAGAAATGTAAATGCCATAGGCCCCTTCTTTACAGCCGGGATCTCCTCGGCTACAAAGATCTTTACACTGATGGAGTCCCTTGTCATGGCGATCCAGACAGGCCTGTCGGTGTTTATCGGCCAGAACCTCGGAGCGGAAAAGCATGAGCGCGTCAGAAAAGGACAGCATCAGATCGTCCTGTTGTCACTGGCCCTGTCTGTGATCCTGAATGTGATCGTCCAGGGGCTGGCACCGCAGCTGGTAAATGTATTCCTGTCCAAGACAGATACTCTGTATGGGGAGACACTTCATGTGGCAGTGGCATATGTGCGGGTGCTGACACTGGGAATGTTTATCATGGCTCCTATGTATCTGTATAGAATCGCCATTCAGACATTGGGGCACGTGAAGTATCCCATGTACGCCGGATTCCTGCAGCTGGCAGCCCGGATCTTTTCCGTATTGGCGCTGCCTCCTCTGATGGGGGAATATGCATATTATATTGCGACGATCCTTGCGTGGCTTGTCACGCTTCCGGTGGTGGTGATACCTTATTGCAACTATATGAACCAGCTGTGCAGGGAAAAGAGGCGTGCCAGTACGGCAGACAGCAAACATACATAATGGAGCGCAAGGGTGCGCATAAAAAATCCCCATGGGAAGGAGTGCCGTAAGGCAGCGATTCCCATGGGGATTTTTATGGCGATTACAAGGCTCTGCAGCTGTTCCTCTCGATCAAATGATGGGGAACGATGATCTTTGTCGCCAGCAGGTTGGGGTTCTCTATGTGGTTGATCACCTGGGAGGCGGCTTCGATGCCCAGCTGGAAGGAGTTTACATCCACAGAGGTCAGCTGGGGGGAGGTCAGCCTTGCGAGCAGGGAGTTGTTGAAGGAGATGATGGATAAGTCCTCCGGTATGGAGAGGCCATTTTCAAGGCACACCCGCTCCAGGGCAACGGCAAGGATATCATCGCTTACCAGAACGGCAGTGGGGCGCTCAGGAAGGGTCAGCAGGCGGCGGATCTTTTCTGAGTAATCCTTCAGTATGGAAGGGATCTCGATGCAGTAATCGGGATCAGCGGGAAGGCCGTGCTTTTGCAGCGCCAGCTGGTATCCCGTTTTGCGGTCAGCGGAGAACATGAGGCTGCTGTCGCTGCCAATGTAGGCGATCCTCTTGTGGCCAAGATGGCAGAGGTATTCTACGGCCTCCTGGCCGGCCAGAAGGTTGTCATTGTCGATGTATATGGTCTGGTTGGGAAAATGGTAGGCTTTGCCAATAAGAACATAGAGAAGGCCTTCGCTGTAAAGATACTCTATGACCGGGTCGCTCTGCCTGGAGTAGAGCACAATGAAGCCATCTACCTGGCCGCTGCGGGTCATGGTGCGGATGACCTGGAGCACCTCATCATTTGTCTGTCCTGTGATAATGGTATTGACGTACTGGCGCTGGTTGCAGAATTGGCTGATACCGCGTATGGCCTCCAGATAGAAGGAGTTTTCGTAGGTTTCCCTTGCAGATACCGGAAGTATGATCCCGACAGCACGGGAGTTCTGTGTTGCCAGATTGCTGGCCTGGAAATTAGGCTCATAGCCTAATTCAATCATGGCCTTTCTGACCTTTTCCTTTGTCTCCTCGCTGATGGAGGGATTGTTCTTGCAGGTCCTGGAAACAGTGGAGGGCGACACGCCGGCCAGCGCGGCCACCTCTTTGATTGTGACAGCCATAGTGATTCTCCTTTCCACAAGCCGTTTATACCCACATTTTATCGGAATGCAGGGGAAAAGTCAATTGGATCATGCAATGCAGTGCAATTAAAAAGAAATGTTGCATAATGGGAATGGAAAAATTGCACAATTGACTGGCAGCGTTTTTGTGAAAAAGATAGAAAAAGGGATTTGATTGAAAAACCTGTTTACAAATGGCGTGCAAAAGGATTATATTTAATGCAAGCGATTGCGTAAAACAAGCATAAAATTGCACGAAGAATGCAAAAAATTTTGTGGGAGGTTATAGGAAGATGAATAAGAATGAACATGGCCTGCGGATTTTGTCTCCGCTTACCGGGCAGGCAGTTGCGTTGGAGCAGGTTCCGGATCCTGTATTTTCACAGAAGATCATCGGAGATGGCATGGCGGTGATCCCGGAGGATGGAACGATCCTCAGCCCGGTAACGGGAGAGGTGGTATCGGTGGCAGACACCATGCATGCATTTGGCTTCCGGTCTGAGGAGGGGCTGGAGCTTTTGGTGCATGTGGGTCTGGAGACAGTTGCCCTAAAAGGAGCGTGCTTCAAGGTATTTGTGAAGGCCGGAGATAAGGTAAAGGCCGGGGATAGGATAGCAGAGGTCGATCTGGCATATCTGAAGGAGCGGGATATCAATCCGGTCACACCGGTACTGGTGTGCGGGGGAGTGTCAGGAAGGATCCTGCAGGGCCATGGCGGAAGAGTGAGAGCTGGCGAGGATGCGGTAATTACATTTTCAGAGGAGGAATCCATTGCTGCTGCCGGCGGCATGAATGGGAATGAGAAGCCATCCGGAGAGGTTTTGCCGGAACAGGGGGCTGCAGGAAAGAATTTCGGGCAGAAGGCAGAGGAGGCTGTGACAGCAGGGACGGAGAAGAAAAAGGCAAAGATCAATTTTGATTTTCTGCAGAAGCTGGGAAAGGTTTTGATGGCGGTGATCGCAGTGATGCCGGCAGCCGGGCTGATGATCAGCCTTGGAAAGCTGGTGCAGATGGGCGGCGCTGATATCCATACAGTGCTCATGATCGGAAGTACCATGGAAAACATTGGCTGGGCTATCATCAACAATCTGCATATCCTGTTCGCTGTTGCCATCGGCGGCTCCTGGGCAAAGGAGAGGGCAGGCGGAGCTTTTGCAGCTGTTATCGCCTTTGTGCTCATCAACTGCATTACCGGAGCAATCTTCGGTGTGACGAGCGCTATGTTAAATGATCCGGAGGCCGTGACTCATACACTGTTTGGGAAGGAGATCCTGGTAAATGGATATTTCACCTCCGTGCTTGGGGCTCCTGCCTTGAATATGGGTGTTTTTGTGGGAATTATTTCTGGATTTACAGGCGGAATGATATATAATAAGTATTATAACTTCCGCAAGCTCCCGGATGCGCTGGCATTTTTTAACGGAAAGCGCTTTGTGCCCATGGTAGTGATCGCATGGTCTGTCATCATTTCAGCTGTGCTGGCAGTTGTATGGCCGGTGGTGCAGGGAGGGATCAATGCATTCGGCGTGTGGATCGCCAATTCCTCCTCCACCTCTCCGGTATTTGCGCCATTTATCTATGGGACCCTGGAGCGTCTGCTGCTGCCCTTTGGACTGCACCATATGCTGACGATTCCCATGAACTACACCTCCTTTGGAGGAACCTATACCATCCAGACAGGCATCAACGCCGGTTCTCAGGTATTTGGACAGGATCCGCTGTGGCTTGCATGGGTAACGGATCTGATCAATTTTAAGGACGCAGGTGATATGGCAGCTTACACGAACCTGCTTACCACCGTGACACCGGCCCGCTTCAAGGTAGGACAGATGATCGGAGCCACCGGACTGCTCTTAGGCGTTGCCCTGGCAATGTACCGCCGTGTGGACGGGGATAAGAGAAAGCGTTACCGCTCCATGTTTTTATCCACGGTCCTGGCCGTGTTCCTGACCGGCGTTACAGAGCCCTTGGAATTTATGTTCATGTTCTGCGCACTGCCGTTATATGTGGTATACGCAATCCTCCAGGGCTGCGCCTTTGCAATGGCAGGCATCCTGCCTTTGCGTCAGCACTCCTTTGGCAATCTGGAATTTATGACAAGGATCCCCATGTCCCTAAAGGCCGGACTGGGGCAGGATGTGGTGAATTTTCTGATCTGTGTTGTGGCATTTTTTGTGATCGGTTACCTTGTGGCATACGTTATGATCGGCAAATTCGGATATGCAACGCCGGGACGTCTGGGTAACTATACGGACGAAGGCGGAGAGGATGGGGAGAATCTTCCTCAGGCCACAGGAACGGAAGGCAGCGGAGCCGGAAACAATGGCTCTGGAAGCAGTCAGGCGGAAAGGATCATCGCATTATTAGGCGGAAGAGAGAACATCACGCTGGTGGATGCCTGCATGACACGTCTGCGCGTCACGGTGAAGGATCCCTCAAAGGTAGCGGAGCTTCCTGCATGGAAGGCAGAGGGAGCGCTGGGACTCCTTAAAAAGGACAATGGGATCCAGGCTGTCTACGGGCCTAAGGCGGATGTACTGAAATCAGATATTAATGACATTTTATAGAGTAATACATAGAGAACGCCTGTGCCCGCGCAGAGGACGGGTCATGAAAGCCCGGCAGGCAAATTGGCATAGGCTGACAAGATTTCCGGGAGGGAAAGGCTCATGAAGATCATGACCATCAATACACACAGTCTGGCGGAGCCGGATTTTGAACAGAAGAGAGAGCAGTTTGTGCAGGTGCTGCTGCGGGAAAAGCCGGATATTCTGGCTTTGCAGGAGGTGAACCAGACCATTGCGTCTCCTGTTCTGGGAGGGGCTTGCGGATTGGAAACAGGAGCTGTTCCCGGATACCGCCCCTGCCCGGGCGTGGAAATACCGCTGCGTCAGGACAACTATGCTGCGTGGCTTGCAGATCGTCTGGCTGGGGAAGGACTTTCCTATGAGTGGAGCTGGATGCCGGCAAAGGTGGGCTATGGGATCTATGACGAGGGCATGGCGATCTTCAGCCGTGCCCCCATTGAGGAGGCAGAGCAGCTTCAGATCAGCAGGTCCTCTGATTATCAGTACTGGAAGACCAGGAAGGTCCTGGGGATCAGGACAAAGGGCGAAGAGACATCATGGTATTACTCGGTGCACATGGGCTGGTGGGATGATGAGGAGGAACCGTTTGAACGCCAGTGGAGGACGCTTGACCGCCATTTGCAGGAGAAAAGGGCGGCAGGAGCCGGCGTCTGGCTGCTTGGGGATTTTAACAGCCCGGCAGAGGTGCGGGGGCAGGGCTATGACCTTGTCTGCGGGGACGGCTGGCTGGATACGTATGTGCTGGCAGAGAAAAGGGATGATGGGATCACAGTGAGCAAGGTGATCGATGGCTGGAGGGAGCGTTCATCAAAGAAGGAGGCCGGAAGCGGAATGCGGCTGGACTATATATTCAGCAGTGAACGCAGGCAGGTACTTTCTTCCGGAGTCATATGCAGCGGAACCAGGGAGCCCCAGGTATCCGACCACTATGGAGTCACGATAGAAATAAGGGAAGCAATAATCGAACATTAAGGGGAGATTTTTCATATGAACAGAGCTGGCGGTATTTTACTATCGATCACAAGCCTTCCGTCAAATCATGGGATCGGCTGCTTTTCAAAAAGCGCCCACGATTTTGTGGACTGGCTGAGGGAGGCGGGGCAAAGCTACTGGCAGATCCTGCCCTTGGGCCCCACAAGCTACGGGGATTCCCCCTATCAGTCCTTTTCCACCTTTGCAGGAAACCCCTATTTTATCAGTCTGGAGGCGCTGATAGAGGAGGGCGTGCTCACGGAGGAGGAATGCGGGGAGGCTGATCTGGGAGACAATGCAGAGAGCATTGACTACGAGAAAATGTACAGGAATCGGTATCCCCTTCTTCGCAAGGCCTACGAGCGCAGCAATATCAGCCAGAACCAGGACTATCAGCGCTTTCTGGAGGAAAACCGCTGGTGGCTGGATGATTACGGGCTGTTTATGGCAGTGAAGGACCGCTTTGGAGGAAAGCCCTGGACAGAGTGGGCGGAGGATATCCGTCTGCGCTATGGATATGCCATGGACTATTACCGCAGGGAATTGTATTTTGATATTGAGTTCCAGCAGTATATGCAGTTTGTATTTTACAGGCAGTGGATGGCGCTAAAGGCCTATGCCAATGAGAGGGGGATCCGGCTCATCGGCGATATCCCCATCTATGTGGCAATGGACAGCGCGGATGCATGGGCACATCCGGAGCTCTTTCAGCTGGATGGGGACAATGTCCCTGTGGCGGTGGCAGGCTGCCCTCCGGACGGTTTCTCAGCCACAGGGCAGCTTTGGGGCAATCCGCTGTACCGTTGGGATTACCACAGGCAGACAGGATATGAGTGGTGGATCTCCCGCCTCGCTTACTGTTTTCGGCTGTATGATGTGGTGCGCATCGACCATTTCCGTGGGTTTGACGAATATTACTCTATTCCCTATGGAGATCAGACAGCCATGAACGGACACTGGGAGAAGGGGCCTGGGATCGACCTTTTCCGCCATGTGGAAAGAGCCTTGGGATGGAAGCAGGTCATTGCCGAGGATCTGGGCTATGTAACAGATTCTGTCCGCCAGCTGGTGAAAGAAAGCGGCTTTCCCGGCATGAAGGTTCTGGAATTTGCCTTTGATTCCCGCGATTCCGGCTGTGCCAATGACTATCTCCCTCACAATTACCCGGAGAACAGCGTGGCTTATACGGGAACCCATGACAACGAGACCATTGCAGGCTGGTTTACCAGCATTACAAAGGAGGAGCGGAAGCTGGCGCGGGATTATCTCTGCGACCACTACACTCCGTCCCACCGCCTGTACAAGTCATTTATCAGCCTGATCATGGCCAGCCGCGCCAGCCTGTGCATCATTCCCATGCAGGACTATCTGGGCTATGACAATTCCTGCAGGATGAACCAGCCCTCCACGGTTGGTAAAAATTGGAAATGGAGGCTGCAAAAAGAGGAGCTGAGCGTGGAGCTGCAGAAAGAGATCTATGAGATGACGAGAAGATATGGGCGCCTGAATGCCGGAGGGCAGTGAGGGAGAGACTTTATACAACCAAAAGAGAGATGCTTCAGGCAGTTCGATGATGCCTGCAGCCGCTCTCTTTTTTATTTTGCGCGTTCCCGCTCAGGAGCCTGTTTTACAACATTATTAACCTTTTATTATTGATAATAAGAAATATTCAATTCTCTTACAGCCCACAGGCAGTTATAATGTTTTAAGGCATATGGTTTGAATGCAAATCATTTGGCCGCGAACATAGGAAGGGATGCAGTCAGAAAACCGCACGGATCAAGAGGTGGAAAACATGGAAGAGATCAGGATCAATTGTCTTTTAAAGCAAATAAAAGCAGCGCTGGAGCAGTACGAGAGGTCAAATGCCAAAAATCTGGGGATTACCTCCGGCCAGTGCATTATGTTAAATCACCTGTTGTCCCAGGATTCCAAGGCTCTGTATGCAAAGGATATCCAAAAGGCTTTTGGAATATCAAAGGCAACCATATCTACGATCCTGAAGAGTCTAAAGAAAAAGGGATACCTGAACACAGAGGGTGATATTGCAGATGACAGAAAAAAGAGGCTTGTTCTGACAGAAAAGGCCTATGAAAAGCAGCAGGAAGTAGAAGACTTTTTGAAAAAACGAGGTGAGGATATGTGCAGAGGAATATCAAGGCAGGAATTGCAGCTTACAGAGCAGGTCCTCTGCCGGATGCTTTTGAATTTAAAGCAAACGTCCGCTGACAGAATGGAGGAACCGATATGATAAGAACATTGTTAAAATGCGTGGGCGAATACAGACGGGTGTCCGTTTTGACGCCCCTCTTCACTGCTCTGGAGGTATTGATGGAGGTGCTCATCCCCTTCATCATGGCATCTATCATTGACAAGGGGATTGAGGCAGGAAATAGTACCATGGTTTACGCCTATGGAGCATTGATGCTGGTTCTGGCATTTTTCAGCCTCTATTTTGGCGTGATGGCAGGTCGGTACGGCGCAGAGGCCTCCTCAGGCTTTGCCGCAAACCTGCGGGAGGGAATGTATGAGAATATCCAGACCTTCGCCTTTTCCAACATTGACAGGTTCAGCACCGCCGGCCTGGTGACCCGCATGACAACGGATGTTATGAACATGCAGGTCGCCTATCAGATGAGCCTTCGGATCGCAGTCCGCTCTCCGCTGATGCTGGTATGCAGTCTGTGCATGTGCTTTGTGATCAACCGAAGGCTGAGCCTCATTTTTCTGGCAGCAATTTTGGTGCTGTCCATTGCCCTGGCTCTGATCATGAGCAGGGCAGTCCGCTTCTATGAACAGGTCTTTGATAAGTATGACGAGTTAAACGGAGGCATCCAGGAAAATGTTTCCGCCATCCGGGTGGTAAAGGCCTTTGTAAGGGAAGAATACGAGGATGAGAAATTCAAAAAAGCAGCAGATAATCTCTACCGCCTCTTTGTCAGGGCAGAAGGCCTGCTGGCTCTGAACAATCCCGTTATGATGCTGGTGGTGTACGGCTGCATGATCGGTCTGTCCTGGTTCGGGGCCCACTACATTGTGATCGGGGACCTGACAACAGGTGAGCTGACCTCCATGTTCAGCTATGTGATGGGGGTCCTGATGTCCCTCATGATGCTGTCTATGGTCTTTGTCATACTGACTATGAGCGCTGCCAGCGGTCGGCGTATTGCAGAGGTGCTGGAGGAAAAGACGGATATGACAAACCCGGAGGAGCCGGTAAGGGAAATCTCCGATGGGAGCATTGATTTTAACCATGTGGCTTTTTCCTATAAGCAGGGCAGCGGTGAGGAGACACTGCGTGATATTAACCTGCACATTGACTCCGGGGAGACCATTGGGATCATCGGAGGGACTGGCTGCGGAAAAACCAGCCTTGTGAATCTGGTCAGCCGTCTGTACGATGCGGACAAGGGACAGGTGCTTGTGGGAGGAAGGGACGTATGCTCTTACGATATGGAGGTTCTGAGAAACCAGGTGGCAGTGGTGCTCCAGAAAAATGTCCTCTTTTCCGGAACTATCCTTGACAACCTGCGCTGGGGCAAGGAGGACGCTACAGAGGAGGAGTGCAGGGAGGCCTGCCGCCAGGCATGTGCAGATGAATTTATTGAACAGCTTCCGGACAAATACCATTCCTGGATCGAGCAGGGAGGAGCTAATGTCTCAGGCGGCCAGAAGCAGCGGCTCTGCATTGCACGGGCCCTGTTAAAGAAACCGAAGGTGCTGATCCTGGATGATTCCACCAGCGCAGTGGATACGGCTACGGATTCCAGGATACGGAAGGCCTTTGGCGAGCAGATACCGGGAACCACGAAGCTGATCATTGCCCAGAGGATTTCCAGCGTCCAGGATGCCGACAGGATCCTGGTAATGGAGGATGGGCAGATATCCGGCTTCGACACCCATGAGAGGCTGCTGGAATCCAATCAGATCTACCGTGAGATCTATGATACCCAGATGAATGGAGGCGGCGATTTCGACCATGCTGCTTCTCCGGAGAATCAGACGGAAAGGGAGGTGTAGGCGATGAGCATACAGAAAAAGAAGAAGACGCAGCCGGGACCTGTTCTTGCGCGGGTTCTCGGATATATGCTGAAGGACTACAAATGGTCCTTTGGCTGTGTGGTGATCTGCATTTTGGGCTCTGCCCTGGCAACCCTGCGGGGGACGCTCTTTATGCAGAGCCTGATCGATGACTACATCCTGCCGCTGACAAGGGAGAAGACGCCGGATTTTCTGCCCCTGGCAAAGGCGGTGGGAAGCCTGGCTGCGGTCTATGCTGTTGGGATCCTATGCGCCTATCTTTATAACCGCATCATGATCAATATCACCCAGGGAACTATGAGGAATCTGAGAGTCCAGCTGTTTCACCACATGGAATCCCTTCCCATCCGCTACTTTGACACCCATGCCCACGGCGATATCATGTCTATCTATACCAATGACGTGGACACCCTGCGCCAGCTGATCAGCCAGAGCATCCCGCAGATCATTAATTCCTTTGTGACGCTGGCTGTCACATTTATCAGCATGGTGGTCCTGAATGTCCCTCTGACAGTGATGGCCCTTGTTATGGTGGGGATCATGCTGCTTGCGGCATCAAAAATAGGCGACCGGTCCTCCCGGTATTTCCGGGAGCAGCAGAAAAGCCTGGGTCGGGTCAACGGCTATATTGAGGAAATGATGGAGGGGCAGAAGGTAGTCAAGGTGTTCTGCCACGAGGAACAGAGCAAGGAACAGTTTCGAAAGCTGAATGATCAGCTTCGGGAGAGCACCTGCCAGGCAAATAAGTTCGCCAACATTATGATGCCGGTCAACGGTAACCTGGGAAATATCAGCTACGTCCTCTGCGCAGTATTGGGAGCAGCCCTGGCTTTGAGCGGCCATGGAGGCCTGACTCTGGGAGGACTGGTAGCCTTTTTGAACCTGAATAAGAACTTTACCAGGCCCATCACACAGATCAGCCAGCAGATGAACAGCATCGTCATGGCACTGGCCGGAGCGGAGCGGGTATTTGAGCTTCTGGACGAGGAGCCTGAGAAGGACGAGGGCTATGTGGAGCTGGTAAATGTCAGGGAAAATGCGGACGGCTCCCTGGAGGAGAGTCAGAGCCGTACCGGACTCTGGGCCTGGAAGCATCCCCATCAGGCCGATGGAACCATTACCTACACAAGGCTTAAGGGGGATGTGACCTTCAACGATGTGGACTTTGGATACGATGAGGGAAAGCCCATCCTGCACAACATAAAGCTCTATGCCACTCCGGGACAGAAGATCGCCTTTGTGGGGAGCACAGGGGCGGGAAAGACGACCATTACCAATCTCATTAACCGTTTTTACGACATCCAGGACGGCAAGATCCGCTATGACAGCATCAATATCAACAAAATTAAAAAGGCAGACCTGCGCCGCTCCCTGGGCATGGTGCTCCAGGATACCCATCTGTTTACCGGGACAGTGATGGACAATATACGCTATGGCCGCCTTGATGCCACAGACGTGGAGTGCATCAACGCCGCGAAGCTTGCCAATGCCCACAGCTTTATCAAGCGTCTGCCGGAGGGGTACCAGACCATACTGACAGGGGACGGAGCCAATCTGAGCCAGGGGCAGAGGCAGCTGTTAGCCATTGCCAGGGCCGCCGTGGCCGATCCGCCGGTGCTGATCTTAGACGAGGCAACCTCTTCCATTGATACCAGGACAGAGACCCTGGTGCAGGAGGGCATGGACCGTCTGATGAAGGGAAGGACTACCTTTGTGATCGCCCACAGGCTGTCGACGGTAAAGAATGCGGATTGTATCATGGTCCTGGAGCATGGACGGATCATTGAGCGGGGAACCCACGAACAGCTTCTGGAGGAGAAGGGACGGTATTTTCAGCTGTACACAGGAAATATAATAACTTTTAGTTATTAATGATAAGATATTTTCAATTCAAAACAGGCTGCGTATCTGTTATATTAAAAAAGGAGGTTAGCACTCATCTGCTAATAGTGCTAATACAACAAGTAAACTGCATTTTAATTGAAAGCTGACAGAATTGAGGTGACAGATATGGCAGACAAGAACCCAAAGCATCCGCCGAAAAAGAAAAAGGAAGTTCCGAAGGTAAACGTGGCGGATCACACAGCCGCTGAACAGGCGCAGACTGGCAAGAAGAAAAAACATGTGTACTAAAAGCTATGGGAAGGGCCGGCGTACAGAGCAGATCTGTACAGGCCCTTTTCATTTGCGCGGGAACAGGCCTTCGAGGCTGAGACAGGAGGTTTTAAAATGGGCCAGACAACAACAGAACGGAATCCCCTTGGATCAGATCTTTATCGGGCAAGGTGTGGGATATCTGGGAAATGCCGCTACCAATGTGATCATGTTTACATTTCTTTGATCCGCAGTTCTCTCTGGTAAAAACAGTGGCTTCCCTGGGGGTCCCCAGTTTTATTTCCCAGATCGCCTCCACAGCCGTGATGGCTGTCATGAACAATACCCTTGTCAGCTGCGGTGAGGCCTTCCTGCTGTCTGCGTTTCCGGTTGCGGGCAACCGGAAAAAGATATTTGCAGAAGCTAAATAAGCCTTAAGAAGTCCCCTAAGGCCGGATTGGAGCTTTTGGGGCGATAAAAAATGCCAAAGGAGAGTTCCGGGGCTTCCTCAAGGGGAACAGCGGCAAAATCCGGCGATTTTATGCATAGGGTATCAGGCAGTACGGACAGGCCGATCCCGGCAGCAACCATACAGTGGGCAGTTTCCAGATCCTCACAGTAAAAGACCTTATTGGCAGGATGGGAGGTCAGAAACTGCTGCTGAAAGGCAGCCATGGCCTGGGGCGCATTTAAGGGATTGCATGCAATGAGGGGGATGTTCTCCAGCTCCCTGGAGGAGAGGGACTTTCTTGCAGCCAGGGGATGACCGGCAGGCGCCAGGCAGCATAAATGATCTCTTTCCAGTTCACAGAAGGAGATGTCTTTTTTCTTTGGAAGATTTTCTCTGTGGAAAAAGAGCACATCCAGCATGTTTTCCAGGAAAAGGTTCATGGCGATCTTATACCCCGGAACAATGATGTTGGGATAGATATCAGGGTGTTTTTCATGAAATGCTTTCAGCAGGGGAGTCAGGTATGTAAGGGCCGAAGGGTTGCTTAAGCCAATGCGGAGGGACGCAGGATTCGTATTGTGGTTTTTCAGGCGGCTGACAGCTGTCTGGGTTTTGGCAACGATCACTTTGGCATCCTTATAAAAGGACATGCCTGCGGGAGTCAGCTCAACATGGCGGGTGGAGCGGATGAAAAGGGATACCCCCAGCTCCTGTTCCAGAGAGCTAATCTGTTTTGTGACAGCAGGCTGGGAGATGTGGAGGGACTCCGAAGCCCTTGCGAAGCTTAAGTTTTCAGCAACCAGAAGAAAGCAGATCAGATTGTCGATGCTCATTTGATTACCTCCAATAATAACATTTGTTTCATAATATCATGTTGTGGCACAGGAAGGCAAGGGAATGACAGATAGGAAACAATTAGAGCAGTACTGCAGGGAGGCACTGCATGAGGAGGCTGTGATTTTTCTGTGAAATTCCCGATGATCTCATTGACTTCTTTTTTTCCTGTGGTTTATAATAAATACAGTGAGCCGGAAGCATTGGCCTACATAGGGATTCTCTGTGAAATACAGTGAGTCCTTTTTTATTTATTATGGGTGTTTTGCGCCCATCCTTGAAAGACTGGCTATTTGCACAGACAAAAGAAAGATGGAAAAGGAGAAGGAAGATGCAGAAAAGAAGATCATTGACAGTAATGCTTGCTGCGGCTATGGCAATGTCCATGCCGTTTACCTCCCTGGCCGGAGAGTGGAAGGCAAATGATACCGGCTGGTGGTGGCAGGAGGAGGACGGGTCTTATCCGATGAACAGCTGGAGATGGCTGGACGGCAACCAGGATGGGATCTCAGAGTGCTATTATTTTGATGAGACGGGCTACCTTGTCACAGCCGCCACAACGCCGGACGGCTATCAGGTAAATGCAGACGGCGCATGGACAGAGAACGGAAGAGTCCAGAGCAAAGAGGAAGAAAAGGAGGGATCCGCCAGTATGTGGGGAGGCAATATCACGGTGGAGGCAAAGCAGTTTACCGGCAATATGTATGTTTTGGATGAGCCGCGCACAAGGGCTTATCTGATCGTGGGGAAGGATAAGGCGCTGCTGATCGACACCCTTATGGAGGATGACCATGTGCTGGATGAGGTACGTAAGATCACGGACCTGCCTGTGGAGGTGGTCCTGACCCACGGACATCCGGATCATATCGGCGGCATGGTATATTTTGATTCCTGCTGCATCAATGAAAGAGACGCCTATCTGCTGCCGGAGGGACTGGATATTACCTATATCAGCGAGGGAGATGTGATAAGCTGCGGTGATTTTCATTTTGAGATCATTGAGATCCCAGGCCATACCTACGGCAGCATTGCCCTGCTTGACCGCAGTCACGGGATTCTGATCACCGGAGACAGTGTCCAGGAAGGCCCCGTTGTCATGTTTGGCGACGGAGTTGACATGGAAGCCTATATCAACAGCATGGAGAAGCTGATGGATTATGAGGATGATGTGAAGTACATCTTTGCAGGCCATCATACGTATCCGTCAGGCAGTGAGTATATCCGCTACGCATACGAGGATGCCATTGCTTTTGTGAACGGAGAGCTTCCAAGCACTCCTATGCAGGCAATGGGAGCTGTGAGAAATGTGTACCAGGGAGAACATGTGTCATTCCTGGCTGATTGATCAAAAGTTCGAGAGGAGGGAAGCCGGCTGGCCTTCCTCCTCTCGGTTTATGAAAACGACCTTTTAGCGGTAAGTCCTCTCTGCCTCCCAGTCGATAACCGGCCCGGAGGCTGCATCGATCTCAAATCTACAGCGGCGGACTGACAGAGTGGGAGGCAGAGGCAGTGTCAGGACGATAACCGTCCGAAACAGTGAACGGCTGTGTATGTTTCAAAGATAATTCACCGAATGTTCATAGCTTTCCTTTATAATATGCTTGTTTTGGACAGCGGCATTGGGCGGCAGCCCGGTACATTGATCCGAAATCCGTAATACATGGTGCCGGTGCCGGGAAAGGGAAAGCAGATGACAGACAGGGAATATCACGATTTGATCACACATTACGAAGATGCAGGCCGGATCATGAGAACGAGGCTGGAGATACTGAACCAAAAGCTGAACAGAGGCCCAAAGGAGGAGCAGGCCTCCTGCGGGCCTGTCCACAATATACAGTGGCGGATAAAGGCAAAGGAGAGCGTGGAGGAAAAGCTTAAGAGAATGGGGCTTTTGGATACCAGCATCAATGCAAAGGATTATCTGCAGGATATCTGCGGGATCCGTGTGATCTGTTACTTTGTAAAGGATATCTACGATATGGCAGACAGCCTGAAAAGGCAGGCCGACCTGGTAGTGATGAAGGAAAAGGATTATATTGCCTCCCCAAAGCCAAATGGATACCGCAGCTATCATATTGTGGTGGGGGTTCCGATCTACTGTCTGGACAGCATGGAATATTTTCCGGTGGAGACCCAGTTCAGGACCATATCCATGGATTTCTGGGCGAGCATGGAGCACAGGATCTGTTATAAGAAGAATATTACCCACAAGGAGGAGGTGAGGGAAGAGCTTTTAGGCTATGCGGAAACACTAAAAAAAATCGAAGAGCGGTTTGAGACCTATAATGAACTCCATATAGAAAAGGCAGGATCCTGATGGCACAGGCACCTGCCTTTTTTCTCTTATTTCACTCCATAGAGGATACCCAGACCAGTCAGCAGCCAGGGAGCCTTTATATACCAGGGAATGCAGTCAAGATTTTCCGTGTGAGGCAGATAGTGGATCTCGGTGATCCCTTCGGCCTTCAGCTCTTCGATGAGCGTTTCCATATTTCCATAGATCTGCTTCTGCTCAAACAGGTCATGGAAGGCAAAGGGGCCGCCCTTTTTCACCACCCGGAGGGCCTCCCGAACCACCTTACCCTTGTCCGGCTGGGTCCGTACTTCATGAAAGACAAAATTGCTGACAGCAGCGTCAAAGGATTCGTCCGCAAAGGGCAGGCTGGCCGCATCTCCCTGGCAGAAGGTGATGTGGGATAGCGCCTCTATGTGGGCATTTTCCTCACACTGCTCCTTGGCGTAATTCCACTCCCTGCTCCAGTAGTCAATGCCTGTGATATTAGCTCCGGGCCAGGTCTTCCCGCAGAGGATGGCAAGGGCACCGGAGCCGCAGCCGATATCGATGAGGCTGCCGCGGCCATCCCAGGAAAGGTGGGAGAGGAGTGCCTTGTGGATGTCCGCCATGATGCCTCCTCCGTCAAAGGAGAAAGCATGGCGGCAGAGCTGCATATAGAGGGACATGGCAGCAGAGAGAAGGGCCGGAAGAAGAAAGAGGCCCTTAAACAGCGGAAGATGCCATACAAAGGTGAAAAGGAGCCAAAGGGCGACAAAGGCAGCAGTTCCGCCCCACAGGCAGTACATCAGGGTTTTGGGAATCCAGTTCCCATAATTTGGTTTTTTCATGAAATCAATCCTCCTTGTATAACAGCTGTTAGGTTTTGTTATATAAAAAGACATGGGGAGCATGTCTGCAGGTCTTATAACCGTTCGTTTAAATTCTGTATCAGGCTTTCAAAGCCTCCCTGTGCGTAGCAGCCCAGCGCATCGTACAAAAACAATGTCTTTTCCATATCATAATTTTCCTTTAAGAGATCAAGATTGCTCTTCCGCCTCCATTAAGAAAAGTATAACAACTGTAATGTTAGCATGAACTAACCTCTCTGTCAAAGCAGAGAAGCCGGAAAATGGTGCTAATGATAAAAATAGTCAACGTCTGTACTGGGAGTAAATTAGTTGACACACCTTTCAGATCCGGTTTCGGATGCTGGGCCTGCGGCCTGGGTGCGTGATCGCCATTGTAAAGCTGGGGCTTTCCAATTTTATCAACCAGATCATTACCATGACAGTCAATATTGTGATGAACAATACATTGGCTCACTACGGGGCACTGTATGCGGGGCCGATTGCCGATACCATGGCCTTTTTGCTGTCGGTCACCATGGTTTCATTGAACTTTAAGGAATTAAGCAGGGGAAAGAAATAGAAGAGGAAAAGTGAAATACCGGCCTCTCTGCCAGAGGGTCCAGAGCCATCGGAGCCTCTAAAGCAATACTATTGAGAAAAAAAGTCAATAAGATAATTGATATGGGATTTTGGTTAGCCTATACTAATAGAAGAGATAGATCCACTTCATATCGATCAGGCGGATTGTGCGGGCAGTCCGCCTTTTATATTACGAAGTATCTGAAAGTGGTCCGCGGCGCCTTTGGCGCAGCTTGGCAGGACCAGTTAGGAGGAATAGGCTATGAGGGAAAGGGATAATAAATGCTTCTGGCAGCGCTTTGCAAGGCTTTATGGGCCTGTTATGAAGAGCAGCAGAGGAGTATATGAAGAGGTCGGCAGGCGGATGGAGCCTTATCTGGGCCAGAACATGAATGTTCTGGAGCTGGCCTGCGGGAGCGGGCAGCTTTCCTTTCTTTTGGCAAAAAGGGTACACCTGTGGGAGGCTACGGATTTTTCCGAGGCCATGATAGAAGAGGCGAAGAAAAGAGGCCGTCCCCGCAGTCTGCATTTCTCTGTTCAGGATGCCACCTGTCTGCCCTATGCGTCAGGCTCCTTTGACGCAGTGGTGATATCCAATGGCCTCCACATCATGCCCCATCCGGAGACCGCCCTGACGGAGATCAGCCGTGTGTTAAAGCCGGGCGGGCTTTTGCTTGCCCCAACCTTTGTCCGGAAGGAAGGGAAGGGGCCGGGACTGCGGATCCATATGATGGAGCTTATGGGATTTCGGACCTTTTACAAATGGGATAAGGCAGGTTTTATCGCCTACCTGGAAGAACATGGCTTCGGAATGATGGAGCAGGAATTGCTGGAGGGCGGTATGGCGCCTCTGTGCTTTGCGGCTGCAAGGACTGCTGCCTCAGGGCATGTTTGAAACGTTCGTATAAGCATTGATCAAAAAGGATATCTGGTTAACAAAAAGCCAAATATCCTTTTTATTTATTTTAAAAGCTGTCTGTGAGAGGAAAAATAAAAAATATTCCAGACGTTTATTGATGCCTGTTAAGGCAAAGATACAGCTCTGCACGATAAACAAATAACAAAATTTCGGAACGAAACAACCTGGTGGTTCCCGGAAAAGTCTATGGTTAAAATCATGCAAAGAAAAATGGACGGAAGAAAAAAAGATGTAAAAACAGATAAAATAGATACAAAATTATTTGAATTATAGGCTAAAACCTATAAATGTACGCGGAAATATACAATCTATAGGCGGAAGGCTATGAATTGCCTTCGAAAAGCGGGGAAGGGACGATTAGATTTCGGAAGGGTTCTATTATATAATTAAACCATCGAAATTGTTAAAAAATATTCAAGGAGGAATATGAAATGAGTAAATTATCCGCAGAAGAGTTCCAGGCATATTTAAAACAGATCCGTGAACTGGCAGAGGGACCGCTGGAGGAGATCCAGAAGGAAGTTGAGGTCACCAATAAATTCCCGCAGGAGTTTTACGATCTGGCAATCGAGAATAATTTATACCGCTGCTCCCTTCCTGAGGAGTACGGCGGCTGGGGCTTAAACGAGCTTGAGATCCTGCAGGTACAGGAGGAGTTCTCCAGAGGACCGGGCGGCATGCGTATGCATCTTCACTACGCAATGGATCTGAACTGGAGGATCCTGGATGACTACGGCAGCAAGGAATTAAAGGATGAGTACATGCACAAGTTCCAGGATAAGTCCGTATTCACCTGCTTTGCACTGACCGAGGCTACCGGAGGAACAGGCGCTGACTTACATACCACCGCAGTGAAGGACGGCGACTATTACGTATTAAACGGCGAGAAGACTCTGATCTCCCACACAGACTGCTGCGAATTTGCTTATGTGATCGCTGTTACCAATCCGGACTCCAGTAAGGATGACAGACTCTCCGCTTTCTTCGTGCCAATGGATGCTCCAGGTTTTGAGGTGATCAATATGCCTCATATGATGGGCTGCCGCGGTGCAGGACACGGCGAGTTAAAGTTCACTGACTGCAGGATCGACAAGAAGTATCTCTTAGGCAAAGAGGGTCAGGGACTTGAGATCGCAATGCATTCACTGTCCGTATCCCGCGCACACATTGCTGCATCCAACTTAGGTATGGCACAGAGAATGTTAGAGCTGTCCTTACAGTATGCTGCTGACCGTGTAACCTTCGGCAAGCCTATCGGAACACGTCAGGCCATCCGCTGCAAGATCGCCGATATGTCCATGATGGTGCATGCACTCCGCTGCATGGTTTACGATTTTGCAAAGGCCTATGAGGAGAACCCCACCGGCGAGTACATTGAGGAAAAGGCTGCTATGTGCAAGCTGTTCAGCATTGACACCACCAGAAAGGTCAGCGATGAGATGCTGGAGATCTTCGGCGGCGTCGGCTACTTTGAGGACTGCAAGTACGGCCCTGTAGAGCGCCTGTACCGTGACTGCCGCGCTATGTGGCTGGAGGAGGGAGCTCCTACCGTACAGAGGATCACCATCTCCAGAAATACCATCAAGCATGGTGCTCACATGGAGTACGTATTATAAGCGTTTCCGCCTGCGAAGGCAGCCCTATAGCAACCGTATAGAAAGCAGCTGGTTTCAGACACCTGGGAACCCATACCGGGGAGCATGTCCGCAAAAGGACGGAAACCGGCTGCATTTTTTAACAGATCAGCCAAGGAGGATTACCGTGAAACCACTGCAGGGAGTCAAGGTTGTGGATCTGACAACCTATCTTGCGGCACCGACCACTGTCCGTGTATTGGGCGAGTGGGGAGCCGATTGTATTAAAATTGAATCAGCCAAAGGGGATCCGGCCAGAACCCAGGGCGCAGTATTCAACATGCCTTTTTTAGATGACGAAAATCTGGCCTTTGACGTTGCAAACATGAATAAACGTTTCATCACCCTGGATCTGAAATCAGAGAAGGGTCTTGAGATTGCATATAAATTGCTGGCAGAAGCAGATGTCTTTGTGACAAACACAAGAACAAAATCTTTAGTAAAGCTGGGACTGGACTACGACACCTTAAAGGAAAAATTCCCAAAGCTGATTTTTGCCCAGGTACTTGGCTATGGAGAGAAGGGGCCGGAGAAGGATACGGCGGGCTTTGATGTGACCTGCTATATGGCAAGAGGCGGTGTGTTCGGCACCACGGTCAACCGCGGCGATGCGCCCATGATCCCTACCAACGGCTTCGGTGACTTCCAGGTATCTCTGTCACTGGCATCTGGGATCTGCGCCGCACTGTATGCCCGTGAGAAGACGGGGACAGGTGACAAGATCACAGTCAGCCTTCATCACGCAGCCGTCTATGCACTGAGCACAGGCATCATTTCCGCCCAATACGGCAACCAGTATCCGAAGAACAGGAAAGAGGTGCCGAATCCCTTTAATAATGTATTCCGAACAAAGGACGGCAAATGGCTGGTTCTGTGCTGTCCGGAATATGACAGGGATTATGAAAAGATCATGAGGCTCCTTGGCAGGGAGGATATGATCGGAAATGAAAAATACCTCCACTGTGCCGAGGTCAACAAGAACCACTTAAATTCTGAGGTAACGGACATTCTGGATGAGGCCATGGCCGGATTCACCCGTGATGAGCTGATGGCCATGTTTAAGGCCAATGACCTGGCTTGTGAGGCTGCCTATGAGCCCCTTGACATTTATAAGGATGAGCAGGCTATGGCGAACAATGTCCTGGCAAAGATCCCATATCCCTCCGGGGAACGCTTTATGCCTACCAGCCCCATTGTCTTTGGCTCCATGGGTGAGCCGGAGTATGTGATCGGCGGTTCTCAGGGAGCACATACCGTTGAAATCATGAAGCAGCTGGGATATTCCGATCAGGAGATCGAAGAGGCCCTGACAAGCGGTGCAGCCACCGGGGAGACAAAGCTTCGCAGGCTGTGATCAGGCGGCCGGGATCAGTAGAGAAAAATACAAGCCGCCTATTCGGCGGCAGGATTTTCATAGTAAAGGAAAGGTGAAAATATATGAGCTTACTTTATACCGAGGAGCAGAAGGCTCTGATCGCCATGGTCCGTGAGATGGCAGAAAATGAGATCAAGCCCTATGTCCAGGAGGCAGACGAGAAGGGCGAGTGCCCAAGGGAATTATTTGACTGGGGCTTCCGGATGGGACTTCACATGCTGGAGATCCCGGAGGAGTACGGCGGAACAGGCTTAAGCTATGAGACCACCGCCATGATCTTCGAGGAACTGGCAAAGGTGGATGCAGGCTATGCCATCAGCTTTGTGACCTCCTTTGTGGCGCTGCGCAATGTGATCCTGGCAGGAACACCGGAGCAGGGCAAGTATTTTGCGGATGTTGTGAAGCCTGGAAAATTTGCAGCCTTTGCGCTGACCGAACCAAATGCCGGCTCTGATCCGGGAGCCATGCGTGCCACGGCAGTAAAGGATGGAGACGATTATATCTTAAACGGAAACAAGACCTTTATCACCAACGGCGCCCTGGCATCTATCATGGTGGGCTTTTTCAAGACCAGCCCGGAGAAGGGAAATAAGGGGATCTCCGCATTTATCGTTGATGCAGATGAACCCGGCATTACCATCGGCAAGCATGAGAACAAGATGGGACTGCGCCTTTCCAATACCACGGATGTGACCTTTGAGAATGTAAGGGTCAAGGCCTCCGCTATGCTGGGCGCTGAGGGCAGCGGCTTTAAGCTGGCAATGAACGCGCTGAATCTGTCACGTGCCTTTGTGGCAACCATGGCAGTGGGCATTATGCAGCGCGCCCTGGATGAGTCTGTGAAATACGCAAAAGAGAGAAAACAGTTCGGCCAGCCTATTATCAATTTCCAGATGGTTCAGCAGATGTTAGCTGATATGGCGATCAAGACAGAGGCCTCCAGATGCCTGGTGAACAATACCATGAGAATGATGGATCAGGGCAGTCTGGTTCAGAAGGAGGGGTCCATCACCAAAACCTTTGTTTCCGACTGTGCCCAGGAGGTGACCTCCAATGCGGTCCAGATTTTTGGCGGCTATGGCTACAGCAAAGAGTATCCTGTCGAAAAGCTGATGCGTGACTGCAAGGTGTTCCAGATCTTTGAGGGTGCAAACCAGGTTCAGAGACTGACCATCGCCAATGTACTGAAGAAGGAATACAAATAGGAGGTAGCAAAATGAACATCGTTGTTTGCATAAAGCAGGTTCCGGATACCACAGAAATCAAGATTGATCCGGTGAAAAATACATTGATCCGTCAGGGTGTTCCGAGCATTATGAACCCCTTTGACAAAAATGCCCTGGAAACGGCCCTGAGGCTGAAGGATACCTATGGCGGCAGGGTGGTGGCGATCTCCATGGGGCCCCAGCAGGCAAAGGCTGTGCTGAGAGAGGCAATCTCCATGGGGGCAGATGAGGGATACCTGATCACAGACAGGGCCTTTGGCGGCTCTGATACATACGCTACCAGCTACATTCTGTCTCAGGCCATTGAAAAGCTGGGTCCCTTTGATGTGATCCTGGGCGGCAAGCAGGCCATTGACGGAGATACAGGCCAGACAGCTCCCAGTATCGCAGAGCATCTGGGTGCAACACGCCTGACTTATGTGCTGGATCTGAAGGTGGAAGGAGATAAGGTGATCGCCCGCCGCCAGGTTGAGGAGGGAATTGAGGTGATCGAGACCTCTTTTCCGGTACTGTGCACTGCAACAAAGGAAAGCAATAAGCCCAGATATGCCACCGTCAGCAGAAAGCTCTACTCTCTGCGCTGCGATATCCCGGAGCTGACCTTTGCTGATTTCCCGGATATTGACACTTCCAAAATTGGTTTAAAGGGATCACCCACAAAGGTAAAGGCAACCTTTACACCGAAGCGCACCGCTACAGGTGTAACGATCGAGGGCAGCAGCCCTGCTGAGATTGCCGGCTCTTTGATCAGCAAGCTGACAGAAGCCAAAGTACTGTAAGGAGGTTATGACGATGAGCTTTGAGACATGTAAGGATGTATGGGTATTTATCGAATGCTTTCAGGGCCAGCCAAAGAGCGTGGGCTTCGAGCTGCTGGGACAGGGAAGGAAGCTGGCAGACGGCTTAAAGCAGCAGCTCTGCGCCGTTGTCATTGGAAAAGAAGTGGATGCAGCCGTAAAAGGTGCAGCAGAATACGGCGCTGATAAGGTATATGTGGTGAAAGGCGATGAGTATGAACATTACTCCGCAGACGGATACGGCCATGCATTTTTAAAGCTGGTGGAAAAATATGATCCCAATACCATTCTGGTAGGAGCTACGGTCAATGGACGTGATCTTGGCTCTAAGCTGGCAGTAAGCCTGCACACAGGCCTGACAGCAGACTGTACGGCCTTAAGCGTAGAGGAGGAGACAGGAAATGTGGTCTGGGAGCGCCCTGCCTTTGGCGGCAACCTGTACGCCCAGATCCTCTGCAGTGAGACACGGCCGCAGATGGGAACCTGCAGGCCCGGGGCATTTAAAAAGCCGGCTGCAGATCCTGACAACCAGCCGGAGGTGATCGTGGAGGAGATCCGCACTCCTGCGGAGGAGATCCGTACAAAGGTGATCGACTTCATCAAGGCGGCAGAGGATCAGGGAATGCGGCTGGATGAGGCAGAGGTGATCGTATCCGGCGGACGTGGAATGAAAAATGGGGAGAATTTTGCGATCCTTGAAGAGCTGGCAGCAGTGTTAGGCGGAACTGTGGGCTGTTCCCGTGCGGCTGTGGATGCAGGCTGGATGCCCCAGTCAAAGCAGGTGGGACAGACCGGCTCCACCGTATCCCCGAAGATCTACTTTGCATGCGGCATTTCCGGAGCAGTGCAGCATGTGGCCGGCATGAGTGAGTCCGGCACCATTGTGGCGATCAATAAGGATGAAACAGCTCCCATCTTTGAGGTTGCAGATTACTGTATTGTAGGCGATCTGTTTGAGGTGGTTCCGGCACTGGTAAAGGAGCTTAAGGCAAGACAGCAGGGGTAATATGCCCCGGCGCTGTCAGGCCCACAGACCGATTCCTTGTCAGGAGGTAGCCTATGTTTGATGAGATAAAAATAAATCCCCTGCAGAGGCAGAAATATCTTGAGGCCGGGTATTGGGGTAACAGGACCCTTTTGGACTGCTGGGAGGATACCGTAAAGCGGTGTCCTGACAGGGAATACGTGGTAGATGACAGGGGCTTTCGCTATACCTACCGGCAGATGGACGAGGCAGCATCAAGGGTTGCGGCTTATCTGCAGGCGATCGGTGTCAGGCCGAAAGATGTGGTATCCTTCCAGCTGCCCATCTGGAGCGAATTCGCATTGCTGACCATTGCCTGTCTGAAGGCAGGGGCAGTGGTCCATCCTATTGCCATGTGCTACGAGGAAAAGGAGCTGATCCGCAGCATGAGGATCACGGAGTCAAAGGCTTATTTCGGCCCGACCTTTTTTCATAAGACCGATTATGAAAGCCGGATCCTGGCAGTGATGGACCAGATCCCTTCCCTGAAAGGAGTGGTTCTCCTGGATTCTGCCAGGGAACGGACCAGCAGTCTGGTCTCCTTAAGGGAAATTCTCGCACAGTATCAGCCGCTAAAAAAGGAAGAGTGTGTCCATGAGCTGACAGGACAGGATATTGCAGCGATCCTTTGCACCTCCGGTACAACAGGAGGTACAAAAGGGGTTCTTCTTTCCCATGATAATATCCGCTACAGTGAGGAGGCCTTTTATAAGGAGCTGAAGCTGACACAGGAGGATATCATGTTCATGCCCGCTCCCTTAAATCATGCAACAGGGTTCCACCATGGAGTGATCGCGACCATGATGATCGGGGCAAAGCTGGTGCTGCAGCAGAAATATTACTGCCGGGAAGCCATTGAATTGATGAACAAAGAAAAATGCACCTATTCCATGGGAGCAACGCCATTTATCTATGACATTCTCCGGGAACTGGAAAACAATGGAGGCGATCTGCCGTTTTTGAAATTTTACCTGTGCGGAGGAGCGCCGGTGCCGGGCTATCTGATCCGGAAGGCATGGAAATTCCGCATCCTTCTCTGTGAGGTCTATGGCTCCACAGAAAGCGTGCCCCATGTGTTTGTAAGACCGGAGGAGGTTCTGGCCTTTAACGGCACCTCCTCCGGGAGACCCCTTGGGGCCATTGAGGTAAAGGTAGTGGATGACGATGGCAGGGAGGTGCCGAAAGGAATGCCTGGGGAGGAAATCTCAAGAGGCCCCAATGTTTTTGTGGGATACCTGAAGGACAGGGCTGTGACAGACGGCGTTCTGGACGACGAGGGCTGGTTTCACAGCGGTGATCTCTGCGTCATGGATGAAGACGGCAATATCCATATCATCGGCAGAAAGAAGGATATGATCGTACGGGGAGGAGAAAATCTAAACTCCAATGAGATCAATGATCATCTGGAGGGATGTCCCGGAATGGGAGACCATACGATCATCGGCATGCCGGATGAGCGGATGGGGGAGCGGATCTGTGCATTTGCCGTGCCCCTTACGGGCCATGAGGACTTAAGCCTTGAGGAGGTAAAGGCATATCTGAGGGAAAAACAGGTGCCAAAGCGCTTCTGGCCGGAGCGTCTGGAGCTGATCGGACGGATCCCCCATACGGGCAGCGGAAAGGTGAAGAAATATCTGCTCCGGGAGGAACTTCAGAGAAGGATGGACGGGGAGAAGCAATAAAGAAATAGTTCATATGCAGGAAACGGGTGGTGATGTGATGAGCGAGCAGGTGTTTAGCCAACGGAGATGCCGGGATACCAGAAAGCCGAGAGCGGGAGAGTGCCCGGAGGTGGTATTTTACCGCTGCAGTAGCTGCGGCGCCCTTTTTCCGGTGACCGGAGGCAGCGTATTAGAGGAGAAGGAGATCGTCTGCTGCGGCCAGAGGGCGCAGCGGCTTACGCCTTTGACACAGGAGGATGCTGGAAATTCTCTGAAGATTACATATCAGATCACGGGAGGCTACAATGACAATGCGGTGCGTGTCTCATGGAAAGCCCTGTCTGCGAAGGACAAGCCGGAGTGGATCTATTTGAAAACCTTTACAGGAGGATATTTGAAATACGTATCCGATACCAAACGGTCTCCTATGGTGTTTGCGCTGGCAGATACGGATGCCTTTGCTTACTGTGATGAGGATCCGTGCCTGGAGTGTGTATTCCGATGCAAACGTGGTTTTGTCATCTATGTATATGGGAAACAGGCAGGCTTGATCGAGGTCCCGCTTGACAAAATGAATGCCCATTGGCAGTCCGGCGCAGGCAAGGAGCCGGACGATGGGAAAGTAAAATAAATGGGGAGGAACGCTATGCTATCTGCAATCGGATTGATCGCGGCAATTGTGCTGCTGGTGGTGATGATCATAAAGGGAATCGATATGATCACTGCCACTGTAATTACGGCACTGGTCATTTTAGTAACCAGCAGCCTGAACATTTTTGACGGCTTTTTGACAACCTATTCCGCCGGAGCCGGGGGCTTTGTGGCGTCCTGGTTTTTGATCCTTGGCCTGGGAGGTGTCTTTGGACAGCTGGTACTGGAAACGGGATTGGCGACAAAGGTTGCCAAATTTCTGACAGATAAGCTTGGGGCGAAGCTGGTGGGGCTTGTGATCCTGCTCTGTACCTTTTTTATTACACTGCTGGGGATCAATGGATATATCATGGTCTTTGTGCTGTATCCCATAGCGGACAATCTGCTCCGGGAGAATGGGATGGATCGCAGAGTGCTCCCCTTCATGCTGCTGGGAGGCGGAGCCTGCGGCAATGGCTTCATGTATTCCCTGGATATCTGCAATGTGCTTCCAAACAGCTATCTGGGTACCTCCCTTGGCTCGGCACCGGGGCTGTCTGTGATCTGCACCGGGATTCTTGCCGCCAGTTTTTTTCTTTATTTTAATTATGCCCAGAAAAAAAGCCGCAGCCAGCATACGAAAGAGGAGCTCCTTGCCATGTATACGGACAATGCTTCTGTGATACCGGATGAGGAACTGCCGGGCATTGCCATGGCGGTGCTTCCCTTTGTTGCGGTTCTGGCAGCGGTAGTGGCAACCTCCAGCTGGGGAACGTCCACCAGTATCTTGTTTTCCCTTACTCTGGGGATCCTGCTGGTGATCGTCACACAGTATAGGCGCATCAAAAATGTAAAAATAGCTATTAAAACGGGGAGCAGCTCAGGGCTGAATTCCATGCTTACGGTGGCGGCCGTGATGGGACTCTCTAAGGTATTGGGGCTTTCACCGGCGTTTCAGAGCCTGCAGGAGGCGGTGCTGTCCATGAATATTCCGGCCTATATCAAGGCTTATTTCGGAACCGCTGTGCTGACAGGACTGACAGGCTCTGCCATTTCCGGTGAGACCATTTTCCTGGAGAGCTTTGGCCAGGCATTTCTGGACATGGGAGTGGATGCAGGAGCACTCCACAGGATCGTGACAGAAGCTGCTCTGATCCTCAATAAGCTTCCGAATTCCTCTGTGGCCATTCTCACCATGTCCATCTGCGGATGCAGCCTGAAGGAGAGCTATAAGCATATCATCCTGGGAACGACGATTCCGGCGGCAGTTGCAGGATTGGCGGCGGCATTACTGGCCACAGCGGGGCTGATCTTCTGACAGGACCAATATAGTGCAAAATATAGAAACTCAAGGTTGTGAATTGATTCACAAAATTCTCCCATTGTGTTATGATATAGCTAAGGCTGTTTTTTATGGCGAGTGCATGCAACAATGGGGGAATTTTTATGAATTTATCGCAATTATATTATTTTCGGAAACTGGCGCAGCTGCAGCATTACACAAAGGCAGCAAAGGAGCTCTATATCACCCAGCCCAGTCTCAGTGACTCGATCTCTTCCCTGGAGCAGGAGCTTGGAATCTCTCTGTTCCAGAAGGAGGGCAGGAATGTAAAGCTGACAAAATATGGACAGGAATTTTACGGATATGTTAATGAAGCCCTGAACCAGCTGGACAAGGGGATCGCCGTGGCAAAAAGCAAATCAGGAGCGATGGGAGGCATCATTGATATCGGCTGCATTCCTACGATCCTGGGGGATTATATACCCCAGGCGGTCCAGGATTATAAGGAGCTTAAGAATCCAAAGGCAGTCTTTAACATCTATCAGGATCATACCCTGCATCTTTTGGATGGGCTGAAAAGAGGGAAATATGATATTGCATTCTGCTCCAAAACAGAGGATCCGGAGCTGGAATTTGTGCCGATCCTGGCCCAGAGGCTGGTACTGGTGGTGAGAAAGGATCATCCGCTGGCGGAAAGAGAAGAGGTCTGTTTGAAGGAATTGACGGACTATCCTCTCACCACCTATCGTGAGACCCTTCCCATCGGAAAGACCGTCCGGGCCGTGCTGCGGGAATATGGTGTGGAATGCAGCTTTTCTTATGATGATGAGATCTCCATCGGCGGGGTCGTCACAGCCACGAACCAGGCGGCTATTGCAGCCGACACTCCTTACCTAAAACAATTTGACCAGATCAAAAAGGTCACCATCTCCGACATCCCTCAGGACACGCGCCTTGTCTATATGGTGTACAGCAAAAAGAATTATATGGCAAAGGCACCGGAGGATTTTGCGGAATTTATGGTAGAGCATGAGAGGCAGCTGCCGGATTTTATGATATGAGTAGTGGAAGTGAATTCCACCTGCGTGATTCCGGTTCGAGGGCTTTGCCCTCAAGCTCTCATGCCCCCTCTATCCATTAGAGGGCAATTCCATTTCACATTCCATTTGAACAAATCCATATTTCTCATACAATGGCCGCCCCATGTCGGTGGCCTCCAGAGAAATGGCGGTGATTCCGCGGCCTCTTGCATCCTGGACAAGGAGATCCAGGGTCTTTAGGGCAATGCCCCTTCTGCGGTAATCGGGATGTGTATACATATTCATCACATAAGCCTTTCTGCCTGTGGGGTTATGGAATGTGGGCATCACAGTGTAGTAGCTGATCCCGCAGGCCCCGGCAAATACTTCCCTGTCAAAGACCAGATATGCCACATGGCTGCCGTCAGACAGCGCTGCCTTATAATACTTCTGTGTTTCTCTTTCTACCTCACTCATGTCAACGGAGGGCTCCAGCTGGTTTGCTGCGCGCAAAACCTGAATCCGTGTTTTCGTGAGAATGTCCAAATCGAAAATGGCTGCTTTTCTGTATTCCAAATTCAATGTTCGTCCCTCCGTTCATATATCAGATCTATGATCCCATTACAGCATCGTGTGCCGGTCAATTTCAGCTTTCGTTCCTTTTCCAGAGGACCGAAAAGCCGGATACCGCCTCCCAGAATGGTAGGAATGACCGAAATATAATATTTGTCAAATAAATCCTCTTTCATAAGCTGCCCGGCAATACTGGCGCCCCCGCAGACCCAGATGTCTTTTCCCGGTGCCTGCCTTAAGCGCTTTATGAGAGAGCAGGGATTCTCGTGAACAAAACATATCTGTTCGGTGGAGGAGCATTCATGGTGGGTGATCACATAGCTTTTAAGACCGTTATATACCCATTCCTCAGGGGATAATTCGGTTATGATCTGATGATAGGTCTTCCAGCCCATGATAACAGTGTCAATGTCCTTTATAAAGACAGAATAGCTGTCATTTTCCTCTGCATGTTCATCCTGTCCCTGGAGCCAGTCCACACTGCCGTTGCTATCCGCAATGTATCCGTCAAGGCTCATGGCGATGAAAAGAACGGTTTTCCGCACAGCATTTCCTGGCTTTGTTCCAACAGCGGCAGTCTGCTTTTCCATTGCATAATTCGTCAGAAAAATGCCGCAGCGTTCCACCTGCTGTTTTTTTACTGTCCTGTAGCCCCTTTTTTCAAAAAAGGGCTTTGCCGTAATGGAGGCGTGGACTGTTATGGCCGTTCCGGAAACTGCGCGTTCCAGTCCATCGCAGATAGCCGTCCCAATGCCCCTGTTCTGATAGTCCATGTGCACATACAGCCTGTCAAGATAGCCGGACTCATCAATGTCTCCAAAGCCTGCCAGTGTCTCTCCCTCCATGGCAACAAGGGTGTAATGCTCCAAAAAGGATTGATTCCACTGCTCCGGATCCACATGCCCGGATGCCCAGGCATAAAGCTGCTCCCTGGTATAGTCTGCTGCATTGACCGCGTGGACCGTATTGTAAAAAAGCTCTGCTATAGCCTGGCAGTCAGAGGGCTTATACTGTCGGATGATCATCCTGTCTCCTTTCTGCGTTCCATATGTATATACAGATGATGTTGAAAATTGGTACTGGGGTATTATAGCATTCAACAGCGGAAAGCGCAAGCAGCTCCGGACCCAAGAATCCCATAAAAGAGAACCTACAAAACAGGATGTGAAAAAATGCTAAAAAAGCGTAAATAATGTCGAAAAACACTTGACGTATTAGTAAAAGTAATGCAAACTGTAATATATAGTTTTGAAAACTACTTAATGTATAAATGGGGGATATGGGTATGGTTCAGATTATTACGGATTCTTCTACCTTATATACGGTGGAAGAAGCACGCCGGGCTGGCTTTGAGGCAGTGCCTCTCTGCGTCCACATTGGGGAGATGGAGGGAAGGGATCTTCAGATCAATATGAAAGAATATTATAAGAGGATCAGTGACGGACAGGTGCCGCGTTCCTCCCAGCCGCCCATTGGGGATGTGGTGGATGTTTATCATGCGTATCCGGACAAGGATATTATCAACATTTCTATGGCAGATGGGCTGTCAGGGACCTATCAGGGAGCCTGCAGTGCAAGGCATATGGCAGAGAACAGCCGCCGCATTACTGTGTTTAACAGCCGTACACTCTGCGGGCCCCACCGGTATATGGTGGAGCGGGCACAGCAGATGAAGGAAAAAGGCAGCACGGCAGGAGAGATACTGAGCTGGCTGGAGGAAGCGGCAAAGGAGACAGAATCCTTTCTGATCCCCCAGGATTTTTCCTTTTTAAAGCGGGGAGGAAGGCTTACGCCAGTTGCTGCCGCCATTGGCTCTGTGCTGAAGCTGAAGCCTGTGATGAAGCTTACAGAGGATGGGACGCATCTGGACAAATTTATAGTAAAGCGCACCATGTCTCAAGCCGTGAAAGGGATCATCGATTACCTGAGGGAAAAACGGCTGGGTGCAGAGCACATATTGTACATAACTCATGCGGATGCGCCGGAGGAAGCAAAGGCTATCCGCAAACAGTTTGAGGATATATTTGAAGGTTTGGAAATAAGGCTCTTAGACCTGAGCCCGGTTTTTGTGGCTCAGGGCGGGCCAAAGTGTGTGGCGATCCAGTATATTAAAAGATAATAACGTGCATTTGCGCTGCCCATTGTCCGGCGGGTCTATTTTTGTCCCTGTTCTCATACGCTTGTAGGAGAATGGGGACATTTTGGGTCAATGGATAGGATGGAGGTATTTATGAAGCCATGCAATGGAGTATTTGAGGGAGGCGGTGTCCGCGGGATCGGCCATGTGGGTGCGGCATGGGAGCTGGAGAGAAGAGGCTTTTCTTTCGTGGATCTGGCAGGCTCCTCCGCAGGAGCCATGGTTGCGGCCCTGCTGGCAGCGGGATACAGCAGCGGGGAACTGAAGGAAGAGCTGGAATCCCTCGATTATATGAAATTCAAGGGCAGGGATATACTGGATCTGCTGGGAACATTCGGAAAAATGCTGTCCATATGGCTGCATTTTGGGATCTATGATACGGATTATCTGGAGCAATGGATATGGAAGCTGCTGGACAGGAAAGGGATCCGTGTATTTGATGACGTAGCCAGGCTGGGCAGAAGGCTTAAGATCACGGCCAGCGACCTGACCTCAAAGCATCTGCTGATCCTGCCGGATGATCTGGGGGAGCTGGGCCTTGAGCCGGGAGCATTTCCCGTAGCCCTTGCTGTGAGAATGAGCGTCAGCATCCCTGTTTTCTTTGAGCCGGTGCGGCTGAAGGACAGGATAGGCAGGGAGCATGTGATCGTGGATGGCGGCCTTTTGAGCAATTTTCCCTTGTGGGTTCTGGATGATGGAAGTGCGGGACAGGTACGGCCAACTCTGGGCTTTCAATTTAAGAGCAGCCAAAAGGAAAATTGCACCGGGTCCTGGGGCGCACCATGTCCTGAACGGTGGAATCTCATCGATCATCTGAAGGCCATTGTCTCCACCTGCATGGATGCGACTGATCAAATCCATTCTCTGGCAGGAGATCCGGAGAGAACGATACGGATCCCCACAGAGATCGGCATAGACGGGGAGAAGAAGAATGTCAGCGCTGTGGATTTCAATATCAGCCGGGAAGAGAGCAGAGCTCTTTTTGAGAATGGGAGGAAGGCGGCAGCCTGTTTTGCAGAAGAGTGGGATTTTGACAAATGGGAGAGGAAATATCGGAGAGAACAGAAGGGAATGCCGTGAAAAAAGTGAGAAAATCTATCAGAAAGGATCCTTGCGGTTTTAAGAGAAGTTTCGTATAATGACTATGGTTAGTTACATCTAACTTAATGCGAATAAATCATGCGGACTCCTTATTACACATACCTTTCACCGGAGGGCTGCCCGCCCTCCGGTGGGGAAGTCTGCGGAAATCGGAAAGGAGAGACTATCAATGGAATATTTAGAGATTGAGAAAGTGATCGGAAGAGAGATTCTGGATTCCAGAGGAAACCCTACAGTTGAGGCAGAGGTGACTCTGATAGATGGCACAGTTGGAAGAGGCACCGCACCCAGCGGAGCATCTACAGGAGAGTTTGAGGCTCTGGAGCTTCGTGACGGAGATAAGGGCAGATATCTGGGCAAGGGCGTTACAAAAGCAGTGGAGAACATCAATACAGTGATCTGCGAGGCCATTGCAGGAATGGATGCATCTGACATCTATGCCGTTGATAAGGCCATGATCCGGGCAGACGGTACAAAGGACAAGTCCAATCTGGGAGCCAATGCTATCCTGGCAGTGTCCATTGCAACAGCAAGGGCAGCGGCTGCCGCCATGAATATTCCTCTTTACCGCTTCTTAGGAGGCATTTCCGGCAACCGCCTTCCTGTTCCGATGATGAACATTTTAAACGGCGGCGCCCATGCAGCCAACACCGTAGACGTACAGGAATTTATGATCATGCCTGCAGGCGCCCCCAGCTTTAAGGAGGGACTGCGCTGGTGTGCAGAGGTATTCCACGCGTTAGCTGCCCTGTTAAAGTCAAAGGGACTGGCTACCTCTGTGGGAGATGAGGGCGGCTTTGCGCCGGATCTTGCCAGCGATGAGGAGGCGATCCGGTATATTTTAGAGGCAATAAAGAAGGCTGGCTATGAACCCGGAAAGGATTTCGTCCTTGCTATGGACGCTGCATCCAGCGAGTGGAAGAGCGGAAAGAAGGGCGAATACATCCTGCCGAAGGCAGGCATCCGCTTTACCTCAGAGGAGCTGATCGCCCACTGGAAGAACCTGGTGGAGAAATATCCGATCATCTCCATTGAGGATGCACTGGATGAGGAAGACTGGGAAGGCTGGCAGCTTCTGACAAAGGAGCTGGGAGACAAGGTGCAGCTGGTAGGAGACGATCTGTTTGTTACCAATACAGAGAGGCTTAAGAAGGGAATCGAGCTGGGCTGCGGAAATTCCATCCTGATCAAGCTGAACCAGATCGGTTCCGTGTCAGAGACTTTGGAGGCCATCAAGATGGCTCACCGTGCAGGCTACACCGCCATTGCATCCCACCGCTCCGGCGAGACAGAGGATACCACCATTGCAGACCTGGCAGTAGCTCTTGACACCTGCCAGATCAAGACAGGCGCGCCCAGCAGATCGGAGAGAGTTGCAAAGTACAACCAGCTTCTGCGCATTGAGGAGGAGCTGGGAGAGGGAAGCGTATATCCCCAGTTTGAGGCATTTCATGTAAAGCGGTAGTGTAATTATAGTAAAAAGAGCTGTAAAGCAGGGCAAAAAGGGAGGAGAGCTTTTGCCCTGCTTTTTTGTTACATAGGAAACTCCTTCGGAGCCCCTATGTAACAAAAAGCCCTCCGGGCAGGATCGCACTGCGGCGGAATGGAATTATGTCGCTGAAGCGACCCGCCGCAGGCGGAGAATCCTGCGCGGCAGGATTCTTTTTCCTATAGAAACTCCTTCGGAGTCCTCTATGCGACAAAAAGCCTGGCCGGCGGTATTGAGAAAAAATATCAGATTTCCGCCAAAACTATTGACGAGTCCGCCAAAACAAAGGCATAATAACAGTAATATAACAACGTTATAGAAATACAGAACATGCATGATACATGGAAGGCAGGAAAGAAGCGTATGGGGATCCATAATAATAAAAACACAGAGGCAGATATCCTGGAGGCAGGGAAAAAAGAATTTCTGACCTATGGATATGAGCGGGCCTCTTTAAGGCGGATAGCAAAGGAGGCCTCTGTCACCACAGGAGCGATCTACGGGTATTTTTCCGGGAAGGAGGCCCTGTTTCAGGCCTTGACAGAGGAGACAGAAGACGAGCTGGTGGAGCTGTACCGGAAGGTCCATGAGATTTTTGCCGCTCTGCCGCCCCATGAGCAGCCAGGTGCGCTGATGACGGTGACAGACGACTATATTCCATGGATGATAAACTATATCTACGACCACTATGATGTGTTTAAGCTGATCCTGTGCAGCGGGGCGCCGGGAGCCGGCGAGAAATTTTTTGAAAAGCTGGCAGGGATCGAGGAGCAGTCCTGCCGGGATATGATAGAGGCCTTAAAATCCATCGGCCACTCTGTGCCGGAGCTTAGGGAGTCCCTGATCCACATTATCTGCCACACCTTCTTCCGGCAGATACAGGAGTTCGTATCCCACGATATCTCCAGGGAGGAGGCCCTGGAATGTGCCCTGACTCTGGGAAAGTTCCAGCATGCGGGCTGGGTCTATATCCTGAAGCTGGAGGAGCTTTTGTGAGCCGTATAGCGGATAAACCTGCATCCACCAGACAGCGAGGCTTGATATATGATACAGTATAGGAAGGAGCTGGGAATGAGCCTCCAGCAGCTGACCGATCTGATGGAGTTCTATTGCTAATTGAACATGTGATGGTTTGAAACAGCCGGCTTGGTGGTGTGCTAAGCCGGCGGTTTTAATGCCCAATTTTGTGATATCGGTTGTAATTTTCGTAAGATGAGCATATAATAAAAATGTGATTATAATACACAGAAACCCCAATAAAAATGTGAAGGAGTGTTTCCATGGAACGATTGATTCGATCGAAACTGCTGGATTGGAAGAATTCACCCTATCGTAAGCCATTGATCTTAAAAGGCGTGCGTCAGGTAGGCAAGACCTGGATTCTCAAAGAATTTGGCAAACGCTATTATGAAAATATTGCTTATTTTAACTTCGACGAAAATGAGGAATACAAGCAGTTTTTTGAGACCACCAAGGATGTGGATCGTATTCTGCAAAATCTGATACTGGCCAGCGGTCAAAAGATCGTGCCGGAAAAGACTCTCATTATCTTTGACGAGGTGCAAGATTGTCCAAAGGTCGTTAACTCCATGAAGTATTTCTGTGAAAATGCGCCGCAGTACCACATTGCCTGCGCCGGTTCTCTGCTGGGAATTGCCCTGGCGAAGCCATCCTCTTTTCCGGTAGGCAAAGTCAACTTTATGCAAATCGATCCAATGACCTTCACAGAATTTCTGCTTGCCAACGGAGATGAAAATCTTATGGGATTCCTGGAAAGTGTGGATACCATCGAACCGATTCCTGATGCTTTTTTCAATCCACTCTATGAGAAGCTGAAAATGTATTATGTCACTGGCGGTATGCCCGAACCAGTGTTAATGTGGACGGAGGCAAGGGATGTTTCTGCTATGCAGGAAGCTCTGTCCGGAATCATTGGTGCATACGAGCGGGACTTTGCCAAGCATCCCAATGTCAGCGAGTTCCCAAAGATATCCATGATATGGAAGTCCATACCGTCCCAGCTTGCAAGGGAGAATAAGAAGTTTATCTATAAGGTTGTCAAAGAGGGCGCAAGAGCCCGTGAATACGAAGATGCTTTGCAGTGGCTGGTGGATGCCAGACTGGTGCATAAAATCTACCGCAGCGCTGCTCCCGGCCTGCCGATGGCTGCCTACGATGACCTGTCTGCATTTAAGATTTATCTGGTGGATGTGGGGCTGCTCCGCCGTCTGGCGCTGCTGGCTCCCACTGCCTTTGGTGAAGGCAACCGCCTGTTCACCGAGTTCAGGGGCGCACTGACTGAAAACTTTGTGCTGCAGACCCTGCTCACACAGTTTGAGGCAGTCCCCCGATACTGGGCCCAGAACAATCCGCCTTATGAAGTTGATTTCCTGATTCAGCGCGAGAATGATATTTTCCCCGTTGAAGTCAAGTCTGAAGCTAATACTGCCAGCAAGAGCCTCAGGAAATTCAAGGAATTGTTTCCGGAACAAGTGAAACTCCGTGTCCGGTTTTCCCTGGACAATTTGAAACTGGATGATGATGTTCTGAACATCCCTTTGTTCATGGCGGATCATACAGATCGATTGATTGGCTTGGCATTGGAGCAGAGAAAGTAGGAAAAACGGTCATGTTCGTACTCAGTGGCAGCATTAAAGAGAAAGCCAGCGCCTCAAGGCGCGGTCAGGTAGGGCGGACTTAGAGCCAGCGTTCCGAGCTGCCCGTTTTCCGGCGCGGCTTTGTCCCCAATGAGGCTGCAGGCTATCTCCTCAAGCTGATAAAGGAATATTATCAAAGACCGCCTTATAGTTCTGCCGAAAAAAGTAAGACATACGGTGTGTGGTGATTCTATTTTGGATAATGGGAAAATGAGAAAAATTATACATTCCATCCTATTGACGCAAAATAGAAACAGAGAGATAATAACGGTGTTATATAACGACGTTATAAACTTGCAAGGAAACGGATCCTGCCGTCGGTATCCTGGCTGAAAAAGGAGGTATTAGAGGCTGGGAAGGCGGCAGTACCTTATATCTGATGGTTAGCTACAACTAACAATTGCGGCAAGCAACGAGCTGAGAGGAGGAAAACAAGTGGAAGGAACAAAGAAACAAACGATCATGACACAGCTTCCGCCGGGAGGAAAGATAACACTTATGACCTTTGCGGGGAACCACCGTTATCTCACCTGGGCAGGCTGCGTCCTTTCCGGGATCAGCGCTGTGGTGGCGCTGTTTCCATACCTGTGCATGTGGAACGTGATAAAGGAGGTGGTACTAAGATGGCAGTCCGGCCTTGACGGCAGCCGCCTGACCGGCTTTGGATGGATGGCAGTGGCATCTGCCCTGTTAAGCATGCTGATCTATTTTGCCGCCCTCATGTGCACCCATCTGTCGGCCTTCCGCACTGCCAGAAATATGAAGACAGCTGCCCTTCACCATCTGACTCTGCTGCCTGTGGGCTATTTTAAGAAGGAGGGAAGCGGAAAGCTCCGGCGTATCATTGACGATGGGGCAGGACTGACAGAGACCTATCTTGCCCACCAGCTGCCTGATCTGGCCGGAGCAATGGTGACGCCTGTAGCCGTGCTGGTGCTCCTTCTTGTGTTTGACTGGCGGTTTGGGCTGATCAGCCTGATACCCATGGCGCTGGGAGTGCTCTGCTTAAGCTGTATGATGGGGCCCGGACTTGCAGAATCCATGAAGCAGTACCAGAACGCCTTAGAGGATATGAACAATGAGGCAGTGGAATATGTCCGGGGCATTCCTGTTGTAAAGACCTTTCAGCAGAGCGTATTTTCCTTTAAACGCTTTCATGACTCCATTCTGCGCTACCGTGATTGGGCGGTGAATTACGCTGCTTCTTTGCGCATCCCCATGTGCGCCTACACGGTCAGCATTAACGGAGTTTTTGCAGTGCTGATACCCGCCGGTATCCTGTTAGCAGGTGATGCAGCTGCCGGAGCCTCCTATACAACAGTGGTTTTAGACCTGGTCTTCTATATTTTATTCACGCCTATCTGCGCATCCATGATGAACAAGATCATGTGGACCAGTGAAAATACCATGATCGCCAACGATGCTATGAAGCGGATCCTGGCCATTATGGAGGAAAAGCCTCTTCCAGAGCCAGAGCATCCGAAAATGCCAAAGGATTATACCATTACTTTTGAGAATGTCACATTTTCCTATGGAAGGGAAAGCAGTCCGGCTGTAGACCGGGTATCCCTCCGGGTGCCGGAAGGGACGACCGCTGCCATTGTAGGTCCCTCAGGCGGCGGCAAGACCACCCTTGTAAGCCTGATCCCGCGCTTTTTTGATGCGGACAGCGGAAAGGTGGCCATAGGGGGAGCTGATGTGAGGGAGATCGGCAGCACGGAGCTTATGAAGCTGGTAAGCTTTGTGTTTCAGGACTGCCGCCTGTTTAAGGACACTCTTTTGAACAATATCCGTGCCGCCAGGCCGGATGCCACGGAAGAAGAGGTGTTAAAAGCCCTGAAGGCAGCCAGATGCGAGGACATTATTGAAAAAATGCCCCGGGGCCTTCACACCGTAGTGGGCAGGGAGGGAACCTACCTTTCAGGAGGAGAGGTGCAGAGGATCGCTTTAGCCAGGGCTATTTTAAAGGATGCGCCGATCGTACTTTTGGACGAGGCCACGGCATTTGCAGACCCGGACAACGAACACCTGATCCAGCAGGCCTTTGAGAGCCTTGTAAAGGGGAAAACCGTTATCATGATCGCCCACAGGCTTTCCACGATCTGCCATGCGGATCAGATCTACGTGATGGAAAATGGAAGGGTGGCAGAGCAGGGAAATCATGAGTCCCTTCTGGAGCAAAACGGGCTGTATGCCAAGATGTGGCAGAATTATCAGACCTCAGTAGAATGGAAGGTAGGTGGAAAAGATGAGTAGATATCTCCAAAAGAAATTCGCATTGACGGAGCAGGGCGGAAAGGACCTGACAAGGGCAATTTTCTGCTGCGCCCTGACAAATATCGGGCTTATGCTTCCGATAAGCCTCCTGTTCCTCTTTTTAAAGAGCATGCTGGGTCCCTTAGTGGGGGAGGAGGCTTCTTCTCTGGGGATGGCAGGTTATCTGGGAGCCAGTTTCTTTCTCCTGGCCCTGATCTTTCTCTTTGAATATCTTCAGTACAATGCTACCTTCATGGATTCCTACAAGGAGAGCGCCAATATGAGGATCGGCCTGGCAGAGAGGCTGCGCCAGCTGCCCTTAGCCTTCTTCGGACAGCGTGATCTGGCGGATCTGACCACTACTATTATGGCGGACAGCGCCTTTGTGGAGAAGGCCTTCAGCCACTTTATCTCCGAGCTAATAGGAGCCCTGCTGTCCACGGCACTGATCGCTGCCTGGCTTCTGTCAATGGATTGGCGGATGGGTCTGGCTGTTTTATGGGTTCTGCCGGTGTCTTTTCTTCTGGCTGTGGCCACAAGACCCCTTATTAACCGCATGGAGCGGGGGCAGAAGGGGAAGAAGCTGGCTGCCTCCGACGGGATACAGGAGTGCATCGAGACCATCCAGGACATCAAGGCGAACAACCAGAGAGAGAGCTATCTTGCAAACCTGTATCAAAAGCTGATCAATGTGGAAGCCGTTAGCATCCGTCTGGAGCTCACCAATGGAACCTGTGTGGTCTCAGCCCAGATGATATTAAGGATCGGCATGGCTACCACTGTGCTGGCTGGAGCTTCCCTGCTGTCTGCCGGCTCCCTGGATTTTATGACCTTCCTCGCATACATGCTGGCAGCTACCAGGCTGTATGACCCCTTGAGCACCTGCCTTCAGAACCTGTCGGCAGTTTATTCCACCCTGCTGGTGGTGGAGCGCATGAAAAATATCAGAGAGCAGCCAGTACAGAAGGGACAGGAGGAGGCCTCCTATGATGGCTATGATATCGTGTTTGACCATGTAGGATTTTCCTATAAGGAGGGGGAGCAGGTGTTAAAGGACGTGTCCTTCACCGCCAGACAGGGCCAGGTGACAGCCTTGGTAGGGCCTTCCGGCGGAGGAAAATCCACCAGCGCAAAGCTGGCTGCCAGGTTCTGGGATATCAGCCGGGGTATCATCACAATAGGCGGCACAGATGTGAGCACCATTGATCCGGAGACTCTTCTGGAAAAGTTTTCCATCGTTTTCCAGGATGTCGTGCTGTTCAACAATACGGTCATGGAAAATATCCGTCTCGGACGAAAAGGGGCCTCCGATGCAGCCGTGATGGAGGCTGCCAAAGCGGCCAGGTGTGAAGAATTCATCGAAAAGCTGCCCCATGGCTATCAGACAATGATAGGAGAAAACGGCTCCTGCCTTTCCGGCGGTGAGCGCCAGCGCCTGTCCATTGCCAGGGCTCTTTTAAAAGATGCTCCCATTATTCTGATGGACGAGGCCACGGCCTCCCTGGATGTGGAAAACGAAACCCTTGTCCAGGAAGCCATCTCTACCCTGATAAAGGACAAGACCGTCCTGATCATCGCCCACCGGATGAGGACCGTTGCCGGAGCGGATAAGATCGTGGTGCTGAAGGATGGGATCGTGGCAGAGCAGGGGACGCCGCAGGAATTGATGAGCCGGGAGGACAGTATTTACCGCCATATGGCGCAGCTGCAGAGGCAGAGCCTTTCCTGGACGCTGTAAGCTTCATGTTCATAAGGGGAAAAGATTTTCTTACAAAATCCGAAAAAAAACTATAGCATTTTACGTAAAATCCATGTAAAATCTTTGTAAAGAGGAGAGAGATATCCTCCTTACAAAAGATTATAGGTGGATGGACATGAATATTTTTAGTGCAATTACACTTTTTGGCGGCCTGGCAATGTTCCTGTATGGAATGCGCATGATGGGAGACGGACTGAAGGCAAGTTCCTCAGGCACACTGAAAAAGGCTATGGAGAGAGTTACCGGAACTCCGCTCAAGGCATTTCTTCTGGGAATGGTGACCACTGCGGTGGTCCAGTCTTCAACGGCAACGATCGTGATCACTTCAGGACTTGTGGGCGCGGGGATCATTTCCCTGCGGCAGTCCCTGGGCATCATCATCGGCGCCAATGTGGGCACCACTGTTACAGGACAGATCATCCGGCTCCTGGACTTGAACACGTCGGGAGCCGCATTTCTGCAATTCTTAAAGCCTTCGACCCTGGCGCCTCTGGCGCTGATCATCGGTATTATCATCGTTATGGGCATGAAGTCTAAGGATTCGGGCAAGATAGGGCAGATCATCATTGGCTTCGGCATTCTGTTTTCCGGGCTTTTGAATATGACGGATGCGGTGAGCGCCCTGACAGACAGCGGTATTGTTGAGCGGCTTTTCTCAGGATTGGGAAGTAATCCGCTGATCGGCTATGCGGCCGGAGCAGGAGTTGCCTTTGTACTCCAGAGCTCATCTGCGACCATCGGTATTTTGCAGGCGTTTTCAACCTCCGGCCAGCTGACCTTCGGGGGTATCTATGCGGTGCTGGTAGGTATTTATCTCGGCGACTGTGTGACAACGGCCATTGTCTGCAACATAGGTGCAAAGCCGGAGGCCAAGCGGGTCGGCATTGTGAACATCCTGTTTAATTTAAGCGAATCTGTGGTGATCCTGGTAGCAGTGGCAGTCATACATAAAATGGGACTGCTTAATGGTATATGGAACAGTGCGATCCATTCCGGCGGCATTGCCAACACCAATACGATCTTCAATCTGTCCTGCGCAGTGCTCCTGATGCCCTTTGTGGGTGTATATGAAAAGATCAGTTACCGGATCATAAAGGACGAGCCTGTTGCTGTCGGAAAGTATGATGAGATGCTGGATGCCCTCAATCCTGTCTTCATCAGTACCCCGGCCCTGGCCTTTGGGCGCTGCTATGATGTGCTGATGTTGATGTGCCAGATGGCCAGAACAAACATCAACCGGGCCTTTGATATGTTTACCCAGTATGATCCAAAGGTGGTGAAGCAGATCGAGGAGGACGAGGACGACATTGACAACATGGCAGACCGGGTGAGTAACTATCTGGTCCAGATCTCAGCTGCGATCACGACCCACCATCATGTGGAGATCATGAATTACTATTATTCCGCGGTCACGGAGTTTGAGCGCCTGGGGGACCATGCCTTAAATATTGCAGAGATCGCCACAGAATTAAAGGAAGAGGATAATGTATTTACAAAGGACGCCCTGTCAGAGCTGACGGTGCTCCGGGAGCTGCTGGATACGATCCTGGGCTATACAAGCGACGCCTTTAAATGGCAGAAGCTGGAGGCGGCCCGCCAGATCGAACCGTTAGAGGAGGTTGTGGATGATATGGTAAATGTATTGAAGAACCATCATCTGGAGCGCCTCCGCGGCGGAGCGTGCGGAGTATTTAACGGCACGGAATTTTTCAATCTGCTCTCAGAAGCAGAGCGCATCTCCGATGTCTGCTCCAATGTGGGCGTGGCAACGGTAGCCAGGGCAACACCTGGGATCAAGCACCAGGTACATGACTATATCTCCATGCTGCATTCCGGGCGCGATGAAGACTTTAACCGCGCTTACCAGGAGGCCCATGACCGGTATTTCAGGCTGCTGCAGAGATGAGAATGCTTGAAAAGCCAACAGATGTTCCTTGTTATTGGAGGCGGGAAGCCGGTCTTTGGAAAGAAAAATATCAGCCGGCTGCCGGATCTGATCGAGGGAATGGAATAGAGGAACAGGGAGGATACAGGATCAGGTATAGAAAGAAGCAGATGGGGGATAATGACAGGGAGCACGGTATTCCGAAACAGTAACCGGAAGCATGACAGGCAGGAAAGCGCGTGATATAATGGATTCTGGCAGGCGGGAGCGGTCTGTGCCTGCTCAGAATGACATTCTGTCCGAAGGAGGAACCTGATGAACACCGATTTTCATACCACCAGCCTCTACAATGAAAGCGTTACTCTTACCTCGCGCCATGACGGCCTGCCTCTTGATGTCCTCATAGTCCTGCCCAAAAGGCCCAGGGCCATCCTGCAGCTCTCCCATGGAATGTGTGAGCATAAGGAGCGTTATCTGCCCTTTATGAAATACATGGCCTTAAGAGGCTTTGCCTGTGTGATACACGACCACCGGGGCCATGGAAAAAGTGTCAGGAACATGTCGGATCTGGGCTATTTTTATGAAAATGGCGGACCTGGCCTGGTAAAAGACCTTCACCAGATCACGCGCTATGCGAAGAAGCGCTTTCAGGGACTGCCTCTTTTTCTTTTTGGTCACAGTATGGGCTCTTTGGCTGCGCGGGTGTATTTAAAATACTATGAGAGGGACCTTGACGGCCTTATTGTCTGCGGTTCCCCCAGCAAACCGCCCTTTGCAGGCCTGGGCCTGGCCTTTGTGTCAATGCTGGCGGCAGTAAAGGGAGGGCAGAGCAGAAGCAGGCTTATGGATAAGCTGTTTACCGTCTTCGACCTTCCGTTCCGGTCAGAGGGGAGGAGCCATGCCTGGATCTGTACAGATAAAGCGGTGGTAGAGGCCTTCAATGCAAGCCCCTACTGCAATTTTACCTTTACCTTAAACGGCTATCAGTCCCTCCTTGTGCTCCTGTGCCAGACCTACGGAAAGAGGGGCTGGCATCCGGAAAAGCCGGGCCTTCCCATCCTGTTTGTCTCAGGCTCAGAGGATCCCTGCATGGGCTCCAAAAAGAGGTTCTACCAGGCAGCAGGTTTTCTGGCAGCAGAGGGCTACAATGCTATCACCAGCCGCCTGTATGAAGGTATGCGCCATGAGATCCTCAACGAACCGGGCCGCATGGAGGTATTTGAGGATGTGTCAGGCTTTTTGGAAAAGATACTAAAAAACTATTGACAGCAAAAGAGAATCATTTTATGATAAGAAAATAAAATAAATGTCGGCAATAGAGGCGCGGAGCTTATTAGTACCTGTCTGGAGACAACGGAGTCCGGGAAGGACAGGAAAAGGAAGTTTCGCCGAAACCAGCGGCTGCCGTAGGCCGTCTGAGTTGGGGCATAAGTCGAACAGGCTATGCACTCTCACCGTTAAGGTGTTGGAGCTATTGTTTCATGGACACAGTTTATGGAGCAGTGGTATGTTCATACCGCTGCTTTTTGTGTTTGGGCTGATACTGCCGATAAATACAAGGGGGAAATAAAATGATTGATTTTCTTAACTGGCTTGACGGTATCCTTTGGGGATTACCACTGATCGTACTGATGGTAGTGACAGGGCTTTATTTTACCATCCGTTCCGGCTTCTTTCAGTTCCGCTACTTCGGCTGGATCTTAAAGCGCACGGCAGGCCGCATTCTTGAAAAAGAGGACAAGCATCAAGAAAATGAAAAGGGTATGTTAAGTTCCTTTGAGGCCATTTCCACAGCCATCGGCGGAACCGTTGGCTTCGGCAACATTGCGGGCGTTGCAACTGCTGTGGCAGCAGGCGGACCAGGCGCTGTTTTCTGGATGTGGCTGACAGCCTGCTTAGGGATGATCTTAAAGCAGGTAGAAGTTACCCTGGGCTGCTATTACCGCCATACAAACGAGAAGGGCGATTTCTACGGCGGTCCCACCTACTACATGGAGTGCGGTCTGGGAAAGGAGCGCAAGTGGGGCAAGCTTTGGCTGATCCCGGCAATCATCTTCGGAGCGGGCATTTTCTCCACCTTCTTTGTAACCTCTTCCACCTTGACAGCAGCACAGGTGGTTTCCGGTGCATTTAAGCTGGATATGATTTCCTTTGGCGGCTTTGAGATTGAGGGCGTTATTGTGATGGGGGCACTGCTTTGCGTACTGACCTATTTCATCACTGACGGCGGCACAAAGAGGATCGCAGCCCTGTTCAGTAAGCTGGTTCCATTTATGAGTGTCCTGTATATCCTTATGGGCATTGGCATGATCCTGGTGAACCTTACACATGTTCCCGGCGCAATTGCATCCATTTTTACAAATGCATTTACAGGTACTGCAGCCATCGGCGGCTTTGCAGGCTGTGCAGTCAGCGAAATGATCCGCGTTGGTATGGCTCGTTCCGTATACTCCAATGAAGCTGGTTGGGGTACTTCTCCTATGATCCATGCTTCTGCAAGAACACGCCATCCTGTGGAGCAGGGCCTTTGGGGCTCCTTTGAGGTGTTCTTTGATACTTTCATCGTTTGTACGATCACAGCTCTCTCTGTTATCTTAAGCGGTAACTGGACAGACGGAACGAATGGCGGAACTCTTGCCTTAAGTGCATTTGCAGGCAGCTTCGGCACGGTGGGAAGCATTCTTCTGGCAATTATCATGGTAATTTTTACCGTCACTACCTCCGGCGGCTGGTTTACCTACTATCTGGCGATCCTGGAGCATTTATATAAGCAGGAGGGACCTGTGAAGAATGTCATTATGAAGATTTTCTATGCAGTCCGCGCTCTGCCTGGTCTTTTGTGGACCATCTACCTGGTTAAGACCAACAACCAAGGCTTTATCTGGACCGTAGTGGACATTACCTCTGCCATTCCTACCTTTGTGAACGTGGCAGTGATCCTGATCCTTTCCGGCCAGTATTTCAAGCTGTTAAAGGATTATAAGGCGCGTTATCTTGGGATTGGAAAAGAGGAGAAGAACGCCCGCCTGTTCTATGAGGATAACGAGTAATTGAAGGAGTAATAGCATGAAGACAATTTACTATAACGGAAGGGTCTATACCGGCTCCCTGCCTCTTGTGGAGGCATTTGTAGTGGAAAAAGGGAAGTTCCTGTTTGCCGGAAGCAGCGCCGAGGCAAAGGCGATGGCGGCAGAGGGTGATGTGCTCTCAGACCTGGAGGGACATTTTGTGTGCAGCGGCTTTAACGACAGCCATATGCATCTTCTGGGCTTTGGAAATGCACTGAACGCGGCCCAGCTTGCAAAGCACACGGAAAGCCTGGCAGACATGATCAGCTGCCTGAAGGAATTTATGGAGACCCATCCGCCGGTGGAGGGAGCATGGATCATGGGCCGTGGCTGGAATCAGGATTATTTCCAGGATGTGCACCGCATGCCTGACCGCCATGACTTAGACCAGGTATCCACAGAGGTTCCTATCTACGCTGTCAGAGCCTGCGGCCACTGCCTGGTGGCAAACAGTAAGGTGCTGGAGCTGCTGCATGTGACAGCCGACACTCCCCAGCCTGAAGGAGGCCGCATCGGCATAGAAAATGGGGAGCCGGATGGACGTTTCTATGACAATGCTATGGATATCGTATACGATGCCATCCCGGTACCTGATAAGGAAACCCTGAAAAATATGATCCGTCTGGCCTGCAAAGCGCTGAACTCCTACGGTGTCACCAGCAGCCAGACAGACGATTACTGCCTTTTCCGCAGCGTGCCCTGGGAGACGGTAAACGCAGCCTACAAGGAGCTGGAGGCAGCAGGAGAGCTGACTGTACGCGTGTATGAGCAGAGCAACTTTACAGATCTGCCCAGCTTACAGGCCTTTGTGGAGGCCGGAAATATTACTGGCGCAGGCACAGACCGCTTTAAGATCGGCCCCTTAAAAATGCTGGGAGACGGCGCATTAGGCGCAAGGACGGCATTTTTAAGCCGCCCTTATGCAGACGATCCCACCACCTGCGGCATTCCGGTATTCAGCCAGGAAACCTTAGATGAGATGATCTGCTATGCCAATGAGCAGGGAATGCAGGTGGCAGTCCACACCATCGGGGACGCCATCTTAGACCGTGTCCTCCATTCCATCGAAAAGGCACTGTCGGAGCATCCCAGGGAGGATCACCGTCACGGTATCGTCCACTGCCAGATCACCCGTCCGGACCAGCTTGAGGCCATCAGCCGCTTAAAGCTTCACGTATATGCCCAGAGCATTTTCCTGGACTACGACAACCACATTGTGGAGCAGAGAGTGGGCAAGGAGCTGGCCTCTACAAGCTACAGCTGGAAGACCCTCATGAAGGACGGCGTTTCCGTCAGCAACGGAACAGACTGCCCTGTGGAGCTGCCGGATGCCTTGGCCTGCATCCAGTGCGCAGTCACCAGGACAACCCTTCACGACAACGTAGGCCCTTACCTTCCGGAGCAGAAATTCACGGTTCAGGAGGCCTTGGACAGCTACACCATCCGCGGAGCGGAAGCCAGCTTCGAGGAGGCCGTAAAGGGCCGGATCGCTCCCGGTATGCTGGCAGACTTTGTGGTGCTGGGAGAGGATCCCTTTGAGACGGAGGAGAGTAAGATAAAAGACATTCCTGTGTTAGAGACCTATGTGGGTGGCAGGAAGGTGTTTGGATAAATGAGAAGAAGATACCGCAGGTACAGGTGGTTTGTACCTGCGGTATCTTTTGCGATTTATATGTGCATTTAAGAAAATATTTTTCTTAAAATCTGTATAAAACTTGTATTTTGGCTTTTATTAGCATATAATACTTTTAGGAGAGGAGGTGCGAATATATGTTATGCCAATTTTCTTTTCGGAATTTTAAGTCTTATAAGGGAGAAACCACATTAGATTTTCAGGCAGCTATGCTTCCTGAATTCAAGGATACATTAATTACAGATGAAAAGGCAGTTGATCTGCTTCCGGTAAGCGTTGTATATGGACCAAACGGAGGCGGTAAGTCCAATCTGCTCATGGCTCTTTCATGTGTTATTTCCACCGTTGTTAAACCAGTGCACGAACTTGAGAAGAACCGTCAGAAATTCATCCTCCAGCAGAAGGTGGATGCTATTCCATTTTTATTTGATGAAACCTCCTGCAATGAACCTACAGAGTTTCGATTGTTTTTTCGCATTGATAAGAACGAATATTGCTACTACATTTCATTGAAACATGATGAGGTTATCTCTGAGTCGCTTTACCGCAAAGCTATTACTGGTAAGAAGCCGGCTATGATTTTCGAGCGTGAGACAGAGGGTATCACTCTTGGCTATAGTGTAAGCAAGAAGAGCATGAATACCAGCGTTAATCCAAAGATGCCATATCTTTCATTTCTGGCAATCAACTACGATATTTCTGTCATTAGCGAAGTTATGACCTGGTTTGAGAGTTGTATTATTAGAAGTTATGCGAATCCTATGATAGAGCATCAGATTATGCTTGCGAAGGATGCTCTATATAAGAACCAATTTATTCAAGCATTAAACGACATGGATATTGATATCACCGATTATCGTTATGATGAGGAAAACCATCAGCTATTTATGAAGAGAACGCTTCAATCACATGAATATGAATTATCCTTTTCAAATGAGTCCGATGGTACTAAAAAGCTGATTGCTGCTCTTCCTGTAATCCTTTTCGCACTCCGAGAAGGCCGCATGGTCATTATAGACGAGCTGGATGCAAAGCTCCATCCAAAACTTCTCCGTTATGTAATTTCTTTATTTAAAAATAAGGAAATCAACAAGTACGGTGCTCAGCTCCTATTTACCTCTCATGATATGTACACGTTGAAGAATACGGTATTCCGCCGCGATGAGATCTGGTTTGCGGCAGAAAACGAAGCCCATGAAAGCGAGATTTACTCTCTCCATGAAATCCGCGGTGAGGATAATGACAGGGTGAAGAACACAGCGGCTTATGATAAGCAGTATTTGGAAGGCCGCTATGGTGCTGATCCATATCTCTCAAATATGTTGGGAGGTGGATTTAAATGACTCTAAAACCACATAAGAAAAGTGATCTTGACAAAAACTGGATGAAAGCAAGACGCGATAAACCAAAGAAGATACAGCCGGAATACCATCTGATTGTCACAGAAGGAACTGAGACAGAACCAGCCTATTTCGGAGCCATGAAAGATATTATCAATCGTGCATACCCAGACAGAATTGAGCTTAATATCCATGGTGCCGGTGATAATACATTGAATCTTTTTCAAAAAGCAAAACAAATGGCTGCTTCATCCGCAAATGGATATAAGCATGTATGGGTGGTTTATGATACCGATGATTTCCCCGCAGATCATATCAACAAGACGGCACAGCTTTGTGATGAAGAATCAACGGAAGAAACCGTCTATCACGCTATCTGGTCAAACCAGTGCATAGAATTATGGTTTCTTCTCCATTTCAGTTTCATGCAGTCTGACCTGCATAGGAGCACCTATTGGCCAAAACTTACAGAGATCTTGAATGCGCAAGGAGTGGGAGAATATGAGAAAAATCGTGCAGATATGTACCAGATTCTCTTTCCATATATGGAAGCTGCTATTGCCAATGCTGAAAAGCTTGATAAGATAAACGTAGGAAAATCCCCTTCTGCTGCCGCTCCAGGAACAAAAGTCCATGTCCTTGTAGAAAAATTGAGGCCCTATTTAAAGGAATGAAGCTGTAAATGGATTGAAAAATTGAGACTGGCATCTCAAGGGCAGCAGACAATGGTTATTCAGGATAGAGAATACGCTTGCATAGGATGATTGCGAAAAAGGCCGCAGACCGAGAAATGTGTCTGCGGCTTAAATTTTTCAACGAAGATGCGGGGCGTTTTTAGTCAAAGATATTTGACAGACAGACAAAAATCGTTTATTTTTATTTCATAAAAAGTCTTTGGGATATTCTTTTCTGGAGAAGTTCGGAAGTATCTCTATCTATTTATTCAATTCGCGGGTTCCGCGGGCGATTCACTTATTGACAGTATACAGTGTGGAGGTGGTGTGAGTTGAGGGTATGCACAGGGAACATCCTGCAGAGAAAGAGAGAAAAGGAGCATAATAGAAAAGCGGAAGCTGATTGTAGCGGCAGTGGAGCTTGCAAAGCACATTAGAGAACGCAGTCAGACTCTGCAGGCATTGGCCGGGATAGTGACATTTACAGATAAGATCATTGATGATGAATTTCGTGATAAGATAAAGGAGGAAATATGCATGACACAGATTGGACAGATGATATTTGAGGATGGAGTCCGGCAGGGAGTAGAGGAGGGAGTAAAGCAGGAACGGCAGCGTATCAACCGCCTGAATCAGCTCCTTGCAGGCTGCAACCGGACAGAAGATATTGTGAAAGCTGCCTCTGATCATGATTACCAGCAGAGTCTGTTCCGGGAATTCGGCCTATGATCAATATGCAAAACAGTGGTATGGATAAGCTTCAAAGAGATTGCCAGTTCCTATTTTTTGTGGTACACTAACACGATAAAACAGAAACAAGGGGTAAGTGAATGAACATTATCATCATACAGATTGCTGTTATCGCCATTGTGTGGACTGCGGGAATGTACGCCATCAACAAGGTATTCGGCATGATCCTAAAGCATAAGGATCAGATCCATTTAAAGTTTTTAAAGAGCATGTCGAAGGTGCTCTGGTCGGTATTAGCCTGTATTACATTGAGCGGCCTTTTCACCACCACAAAAACCCTGAGTGCAACGCTGCTGACAAGTTCCTCCTTATTAGTAGCCATCGTCGGTTTTGCTGCCCAGCAGGTACTTGCCGATGTCATCAGCGGGATCATGCTCAGCTGGTCCAGACCTTTTAATGTGGGGGAAAAAGTAAATCTCAGCAATTTAGGCATTTCCGGCATTGTGGAAGATATGACCGTACGCCATACGATCATCCGCACCTATTACAACAGCCGTATGATCATCCCAAACAGCGTGATCAATAAGGAGATCGTGGAAAACAGTAACTATACCAATGATTATATAGGAAGCTATATGGCAGTCCCTGTGAGCTACGAGAGCAATACAGAGAGAGCGATGGCGATCATGAAAGAGATCATAGAGAACCATCCGCTGGTACTGGATATCCGGCAGGATAAAAGCGTGGGGAATAAGGTGAATGTATTTGTGACGGAGCTGGGTGAAAGCGGAATCATCATAAGAGCCACGGTATGGACCAAAACACCGGATGATAATTTTGCAGCATGCAGCGACATCCGGCTGGAACTCAAGAAAAGATTCGCCGAAGCAGGCATCACGATCCCATATCCCCATATCCACGTGGTATCAGATTCCGCTTTCCAAAACGTGGAGGGTGTGGTATAATGTCCACGTAGGCAATGAGCAGTGCGAAAAAAGTCTGACAAAGAGAGGTGTCGTGCTCGCACGAAAGCCTCTCTTTGTCAGGCTTTTTTCATAGGGCGAAGCCCGTGAGCGAACTGCAGCGAAGCGGAAGTGAGCGCGCACTGCGGAGTCGCGGGGAGCGCCAGCGTCGTGCTCGCACGAAAGCCTATTTTTGTCAGGCTTTTTTCATAGGGCGTTGCTGAGTGCCGGTGGCACTCGTTTAGCAAGGACCGGAGCGGAGCGTAGACGCCCGTGAGCGAACTGCAGCGAAGCGGAAGTGAGCGCGCACTGCGGAGTCGCTCTGCCGTACTTCCCATCAAAAATCGCGTCCTGCGCAGCAGCAGCCCGTAAAAAAGAAGAAAAAAACACAAGGAGTCCCATCCAAACCCATGAACAAAAAACGCGTATTCTTAAAACTCAGCGGCGAGGCCCTTGCCGGCCCGAACAAAACAGGTTTCGACGAAGCCACCGTCAAGGAGGTCGCCCGCCAGGTAAAGCTTTCCGTTGATGCCGGCGTCCAGGTCGGGATCGTTATCGGCGGCGGTAATTTCTGGCGCGGCCGTACCAGTGAAGCCATAGACCGTACCAAAGCAGACCAGATCGGCATGTTAGCTACCATCATGAACTGCATCTACGTATCAGAGATCTTCCGCAATGCAGGCATGATGACCCAGATACTTACTCCCTTTGAGTGCGGCTCCATGACAAAGCTGTTCTCCAAGGACAGAGCAAACAAATATTTTGAAAAAGGCATGGTAGTCTTCTTCGCAGGAGGCACAGGCCATCCCTATTTCTCCACAGACACAGGCATTGCCCTCCGCGCCATTGAGATGGACGCAGACTGCATCCTGCTGGCAAAAGCCATTGACGGCGTATACGACAGCGACCCGAAGGTGAATCCGGATGCAAAGAAATACGATACCATCTCCATCCAGGAGGTCATTGAGAAGAAACTGGCAGTGGTAGACCTGACCGCCTCCATCATGTGTATGGAGCACAAGATGCCCATGGCAGTATTCAGCTTAAATGAGAAGGATGGAATCGCCAACGCCATGCAGGGCCGCATTAACGGCACCATAGTGACCGCATAATCAAAAACCAGCAGCGTCAGCTGCATAAGAGGAGGAACTTATGGAAGAATTAAAAATGTATGAGGAAAAGATGAATAAGACATTGGACGTACTGCTGTCCGATTTCGGCACGATCCGTGCCGGCCGTGCCAACCCGCGGGTACTTGACAAGATCAAGGTGGATTACTACGGCACACCAACTCCCCTCCAGCAGGTAGGCAACATCTCCGTTCCTGAAGCACGCATGATCGTGATCCAGCCATGGGAGAAGAGCCTGTTAAAGCCAATCGAGAAAGCTATCCTTACCTCTGAGCTGGGTATCAATCCCAACAACGACGGCAGCTGCATCCGCCTCATCTTCCCGGAGATGACAGAGGACCGCAGAAAGCAGGTTGCAAAGGATGTAAAGAAAAAAGGTGACGGCGCAAAGGTAGCGATCCGCAACATCCGCAGAGACGCCAATGATGCCTTCAAAAAGATGGAAAAGAGCGGAGATATGTCTGAGGATGATTTAACACAGGCAACAGAGAAGATGCAGAAGCTCACTGACAAAATGATCGAGAAGGTGGACAAGGCAGTAGAGGAAAAGACAAAGGAGATCATGACAGTTTAATCCTTTATAAAAGAATACAGGGGCAGGAGAGACTCCTGCCCCCTTATTATGTGCAGCCTCTAACGCTTACAAAAGAAAGGCAGGAATTATGGCACTGGAAGAAAATTTAGTAATACCGCAGCATGTAGCACTGATCTTAGACGGCAACGGAAGATGGGCCAAAAAGCGTGGCCTTCCCCGTACCATGGGCCACAAGGAGGGCTGTGTGACGGTAGAAAAAACAGTAGAGACCGCCGCCCGTATGGGCATTAAGTACCTGACTGTCTACGGCTTCTCTACAGAGAACTGGAAGCGTTCTGCTGAAGAGGTGGGAGCCCTCATGCAGCTGTTCCGTTATTATATGGTACGTCTTTTAAAGGTCGCCTCCGCCAACAATGTGCGGGTAAAGATGATTGGAGACAGAACACGTTTTGATAAGGACATTATCGAGGGAATCAATCGCCTGGAGCGGGAGACAAAGGACAACACAGGGCTGACCTTTGTTATCGCTGTAAACTATGGCGGAAGGGATGAGATCCGCCGCGCAGCAGCAAAGCTGGCAGCAGACTGTGCCCAGGGCAAATGCACCCCGGACCAGGTGGATGAAGCACTCTTTGCTTCCTACCTGGATACGGCAGATATGCCGGACCCGGATCTCCTCATCCGTACCAGCGGGGAACTGAGGCTTTCCAACTATCTTCTGTGGCAGCTGGCTTACACGGAGATCGTGGTGACAGACTGCCTGTGGCCTGATTTTGACCAGGAGGAATTAGAACGTGCCATCCGGCAGTATAATAAAAGAGACAGGCGGTTTGGCGGAGTAAAGTAAGGAAAGGAGAAGGCCATGTTTACAACCCGGTTGATAAGCGGAATTATACTGGTACTTCTGGCTATTCTGTTTGTAGGACAGGGCGGCGTTCTTTTGTTTGCCGTGTCGGCTGTTATTTCCCTGATAGGACTTTTTGAGCTGTACCGTGTGCTGGGGATCCACCGCCGCTCCATTGCGCTGGTGGGCTATGCCACGGCCCTCACCTATTACGGGATCCTATGGTGGGAAGGGCAGAAGTATCTGACCCTTATGATCATTGCATCCCTTATGATGCTCATGGCTCTCTATGTGTTTACCTTTCCGCAGTACAGGACAGAGGAGATCACAGGGGCTTTCTTCGGCGTGTGCTATGTGCCGGTGATGCTGTCCTTTCTGTATCAGACCAGATCTATGAGCGACGGGGCCTACCGGGTATGGCTGATATTTTTGAGCTCCTGGGGCTGCGATACCTGCGCCTACTGCTTTGGGATGATGTTTGGAAAGCACAAGCTGGCCCCTGAACTCAGCCCGAAAAAATCCATAGAGGGAGCGATCGGCGGGGCAGCAGGAGCGGCATTTCTGGGCTTTGCCTATGGAGCAATATTCCGGGAACATCTGACAGAGCTGGTAAATCCCCAGGCGGCCTGTGCCATTGCCTGTGCCATTGCGGCCATGATCTCCCAGGTAGGGGACCTGGCAGCCTCTGCCATCAAGCGGAATCATGGGATCAAGGACTACGGCCATCTGATCCCGGGGCACGGAGGTGTCCTTGACCGGTTTGACAGCATGATCTTTACAGCGCCGGCCATTTATTTTGCACTTACATTTTTGAAGTGATACCAGGGTAGTAGGGAGAATATAAGTTATGAAGAAGATTGCAGTTTTAGGCTCCACCGGCTCTATCGGCACCCAGACACTGGAGATCGTGCGCTACAATAAGGATATTGAGGTGACGGCTCTGGCAGCAGGGAGGAGTGTCAACAGGCTGGAGGAGCAGATAAGAGAATTTAAGCCAAAGATCGCCTGCCTTTGGGAGAAAGAAAAGGCAAAGGAGCTTAAGGCAGCAGTGGCTGACCTGGATGTCAAGGTGGTAAGCGGCATGGAGGGCCTGATCGAGGCTGCCACAGAGGAGTCCGCCGAGATCGTTGTCACAGCTGTGGTGGGGATGATCGGCATCCGTCCGACCATCGCGGCCATGGAGGCCGGGAAGGACATAGCCCTCGCAAATAAGGAGACATTGGTGACAGCAGGCCACATCATTATGCCTTTGGCAAAGGAAAAGGGCGTGTCCATCCTGCCTGTGGACTCGGAGCACTCCGCCATTTTCCAGAGCCTCCAGGGAGCGGCAGGCAATAAGATCCACAAGATCCTCCTGACGGCCTCCGGCGGCCCATTTCGGGGATACACCAGGGAGCAGATGGCTTCTGTCAGGCTGGAGGACGCCTTAAAGCATCCCAACTGGTCCATGGGACATAAGATCACCATTGACTCCTCCACCATGGTAAATAAGGGACTGGAGGTCATGGAGGCCCACTGGCTTTTTGATGTGGAAATGGACCAGGTTCAGGTAGTGGTGCAGCCTGCCAGCATTATCCATTCCATGGTAGAGTACGAGGATGGAGCTGTGATCGCCCAGCTGGGAACACCGGACATGAAGCTGCCTATCCAGTATGCCCTGTATTACCCACAGAGGCGGTATCTGCCCGGAGGACGGCTGGATTTCACAAAATTGAAGGAGATCACCTTCGATGTGCCGGATATGGAAAATTTCCGGGGCCTTAAGCTGGCCTACGAGGCAGGAAGAAGAGGCGGCTCTCTTCCCACTGTATTCAATGCGGCAAATGAGATGGCCGTGGGACTGTTCCTGGACCGTAAGATACCGTACCTTACAATTACGGACATGATCGAGGGCGCAATGGAGCACCATAAGGTCGTGGATGCGCCGAATGTGGAACAGATACTAGAGTCGGAAAGAGAAGCATATGATTTTATAAAGAGCACCTGGAAGTATTAATACATGGTACGGACAGGGCTGACAGAAAAAACAGAAAGGTTTGACAACAGGTGACAGCTGGATGAGTATCATAATCGCAGTGCTGGTGTTGGGAATGATCATCCTGATCCATGAGCTGGGACATTTTTTACTGGCAAAGCTAAACGGGATCGGTGTGCTGGAGTTCTCCCTGGGCATGGGGCCCAGAGTCTGGAGCTTTGAAAAGGGAGGCACGCGCTATTCTGTAAAAATACTTCCCTTTGGGGGCTCCTGCATGATGCTGGGAGAGGATGAGGCCAATGAGGACGAACATGCCTTTGGAAATAAGTCCGTGTGGGCCAGGATATCGGTGGTAGCGGCGGGACCGGCCTTTAATTTCCTTCTGGCCTTTGGTCTGGCTCTCATACTGGTGGGGGCAACGGGCTATAATGAGACGTATGTGGTCGGCACAGAGGAAGGCTATCCGGCTTATGCTGCGGGCATCCGAGCAGGAGATGAGATCGTGTCGATCAATGGAAGGCGCGTCCATTCCTACCAGGATATCACCACCTACCTTTTCACTCATCCCCAGCGTGAGGTTACCGTTACCTGGAAACGCCGGACAGAGGATGGAAAAACAGAGACCATGAAGGCTGAGATGGAGCCTGTGTATTCCCCGCAGAGCGGTCAGTACAAGATCGGCGTGGCCTTTGACGGAAAGGTCTGCAGGGCAGAGAATCCCGTGGAGCTGGCAAAAAGGGCCTGCTACGAGGTACAGTTCTGGATACGGTATGTATTTGACAGCTTCTATATGATGTTCCACGGCCTTGTATCAGTGGAGGAGATCAGCGGTCCCGTGGGGATCGTCACAGCCATTGATTCAGCCACAGAGGAGGCGGCGCCTTATGGGATCACGGCAGTTCTTCTTATGCTGGTAAATTTTTCCGTGCTCTTAAGCTCCAACCTGGGAGTCATGAACCTTTTGCCCATTCCGGCCCTGGACGGAGGCCGGCTGGTATTTCTCCTGCTGGAGGCAGTGAGGGGGAAGCCCGTTGATAAGGAAAAGGAGGGCATGGTCCATATGGCGGGCATGGCTCTGCTCTTGGCACTTATGGTACTGATACTGTTTAATGATGTGAGAAAGCTGTTTTAGCTCTAAGAGAGGAAATAGAAGAGATGGACAGAAAACATACAAGAACCGTGAAAATAGGAGACCGGGTCATCGGCGGGGGAAATCCCATTTTGATCCAGTCCATGTGCAATACAAAGACAGAAAATGCAGCGGACACCATAGCGCAGATACACCGCTTAGAGCAGGCTGGCTGTGAGATCATCCGCGTGGCAGTCCCCACCATGGAGGCTGCGAAAGCCCTGGCAGAGATCAAAAAGCAGATCCACATTCCCCTGGTGGCGGATATCCATTTTGATTACAGGCTGGCCATCGCAGCAATTGAAAACGGTGCAGATAAAATACGCATCAATCCCGGAAATATTGGTGAAAGCAGCCGCGTAAAGGCAGTTGTGGATAAGGCAAGGGAGTACGGCATCCCCATCCGTGTGGGAGTCAACAGCGGTTCCCTGGAAAAAGATATCCTGGCAAAGTACGGCGGCGTCACAGCAGAGGGGATCGTGGAGAGCGCCCTTCAGAAAACAGCCCTCATTGAGAGCATGGGCTATGACAATCTGGTCATCAGCATTAAGTCCTCAGATGTGCTCATGTGTGTGAGGGCCCATGAGATCATATCGGAGAAGACGGATCATCCCCTTCATGTGGGGATTACGGAAGCGGGAACCCTGACCTCCGGCAATATCAAATCCTCTGTGGGACTGGGGATCATCCTTCATGAAGGCATTGGCGATACCATCCGCGTATCCCTGACCGGCGATCCGGTGGAGGAGGTTAAGACGGCAAAGCTGATCCTTCGTACCCTTGGACTTAGAAAGGGCGGTATTGAGGTGGTTTCATGTCCCACCTGCGGCCGTACCCGCATTGACCTTATCGGTCTTGCAAATAAAGTGGAGACCATGGTGGCAGAGTTTGACAGCCTGGATGTGAAGGTAGCTGTCATGGGCTGCGTAGTAAATGGACCCGGAGAGGCAAAGGAAGCGGATATCGGCATTGCCGGAGGCGTAGGAGAGGGCCTGCTCATCAAAAAAGGTGAGATCGTGAAGAAGCTTCCTGAGGAGGAGCTTTTGCCGGCTCTTAAGGCAGAACTTTCCGCTATGGCAGAGGGGCATTGACACGTCGATGTAATTGCACAGAAAGTGGGAGCAGGTCCTTTTGCACGGCTCCCAAGCCTTTCTGTGCAGAATGGCGAAGGCGGCGGCCTTCTGCCGTGTTTTGTGAGAGAAGAAAGAATCTATGGCAAAGAATTTTCTGGAAGTATTTCCTACATTAAATATAGCCCAGCCGTTAAAAGAGCTTTTAGGCCTGGCACAGGTAGAAAAGATCACCTCTGCCAGGGATAGAAGCTCTATTCGGGTATACATAAAGAGCACCAGGCTTATCCATAAGCAGAATATCTATGATCTGGAAAAGGGCATCAAGGATCAGCTTTTCCCGGACAAGCTGATCACCATAAAGCTTTTGGAGCGTTACAGCCTGTCGGAGCAGTATACGCCCCAAAAGCTTTTGCAGATGTATAAAGACAGCCTGCTTTTGGAGCTGAAGCATTACAGCATCATCGAGTACACCATGTTCCGCAAGGCGGAGATTACCTTTGAAAAAGAGGATATTATGGTGCTGACCATTGAGGACACCATGGTGAACCGCGATAAGACAGCGGAGCTAAAGCGGGTGCTGGAAAAGGTCTTTGGGGAGCGCTGCGGGCTGCCGGTGGAGGTGCGGTTCAAATTCGTGCCAAAGAAGGATAATGGAAGGCGCCAGCTGATCGAGGAGAAGCTGGAGCGGGAGGCACAGGCCATCTATTGGAATAACCATAAGGAAGAGCTGGCGGCCATGGGCGGCATGAGCGCCAGGCCGGCAGCCGGAGTGCCGGGAGCTGGAAAGTCCGGAGAAAACGGATCCGGAACACCGGGAGCCGGAATGCCGGAAGGAAGCGTTGGAGCGCAGGACGGAAGCAGCATGGGAATGGCAGGCATACAGCCGGGAATGCCGGGCCAGGCAGAAAATATGCCGGGAGGATCCTATGCAGCCCAGGGCCTTATGGGTGGAAATGCACCTTCAGATGACAGCGCACCCTGGGATATGCTCATGGCCCAGGCGGCAGACGGCAGTCTGGCAGAAGAGGGAGACAGCCTGGCGTTAAGCCCTGCGGATACGGCGGCAGCCTATGCATCCGCCTTTGGAAATGGTGCGGGCGCTCCGGCGGGAAGTGCCCAGAATCCCAAGGCCTCCGGTCAGATCCTCGGCAGAGGCAAGAAGCCGGAGGTAGGAAAGCCTCAGCCGGGCAAAGGAAGAAAGGGCTGGGGAAAGGACAGGGATAATGGTTTTGGAGAAGACCGGAAATATTCCGTCAAGCGCTCCAACAATCCAGATGTGCTTTATGGCCGTGATTTTGAGGATGATTTCATCGAGATCGAAAAGATCGACGGAGAGATCGGCGAGGTGACTCTGCGGGGCCAGATCCTTACCTGTGAAAACAGGGAGCTGCGCAGCGGAAAATTCATCCTGACCTTTGACGTGACAGACTTTACAGACACCATCACAGTGAAAATGTTCATCCGCCCTGAGATCTTTAACGAGGTCAAGGCAGCCATTAATGTGGGAATGTTCATCAAGGTCAAGGGCGTTACCACCATTGACAAATTTGACGGCGAGCTGACCTTGGGATCCATCGTAGGTATCAAAAAGGGCGAGGACTTTACCAGTAAGCGTATGGACTCCAGCCTGGAAAAGAGGGTGGAGCTCCACTGCCATACGAAGATGAGTGATATGGACGGCGTCTCTGAGGTCAAGAGCATCATTAAACGGGCAAAGCAGTGGGGGATGCCGGCAGTGGCTGTGACGGACCACGGCTGTGTTCAGGCCTTCCCAGACGCAAATCATGCTCTGGACAAGGGAGATAGCTTCAAGATCCTCTACGGCGTGGAGGGCTATCTGGTGGACGATACCAAACAGCTGGTGGAGAATCCAAAGGGTCAGAGCTTTGCGGACACCTACGTGGTCTTTGACATTGAGACCACAGGCTTTAGCCCCCAGAAGAACAAGATCATTGAGATCGGTGCGGTAAAGGTAGCTGACGGGAAGATCACGGACAGGTTTTCCACCTTTGTAAACCCGGATGTGCCGATCCCCTTTGACATTGAAAAGCTGACGGGCATTAACGATGCCATGGTTCTTCCATACCCAAAAATCGATAAATTATTGCCGGAATTTCTGGAGTTTGTGGGGGATTCTGTCCTTGTAGCCCATAATGCTGGGTTTGATGTGGGATTTATCAGCCATTTTGCAGATGAATTGGGACTCCCCTTTGACCCCACGGTGCTGGATACAGTATCCATTGCAAGGCTGCTCCTTCCAAACCTAAACCGCTATAAGCTGGACACAGTGGCAAAGGCCCTTAACATTTCCCTGGAGAACCACCACAGGGCAGTAGATGATGCCGGGGCCACAGCGGAGATATTTGCTGTCTTTGTGAAAATGCTCCGTGACCGCGGTATCGAGGATCTGGACCAGTTAAACGGCTTAAGCACCATGGATGCCCAGGCGATCATGAAGCTTCCCACCCATCATGTCATTATCCTGGCGAAAAATGACATTGGCCGTATCAACATGTACCGCCTGGTGAGCTGGTCACATCTGGAGTATTATGCCAGAAGGCCCAGGATACCGAAGAGTCTTCTGGATAAGTACCGGGAGGGCCTGATCATCGGCTCTGCCTGTGAGGCAGGAGAGCTGTACCAGGCATTGCTGCGCGGCGCGCCGGATACGGAGATTGCAAGGCTGGTGAATTTCTATGACTATCTGGAGATACAGCCTCTGGGGAACAATGCCTTTATGCTCCGTGATGAGAAGAGCACAGTCAAGACAGAGCAGGATCTGATTGACCTCAACAAAAAAATTGTGGAATTGGGAGAGCATTTCGGCAAGCTGGTATGCGCTACCTGTGACGTCCATTTTCTGGATCCCCAGGACGAGGTCTACAGGCGCATTATCATGGCAGGCCAGGGCTTTAAGGACTCTGACGACCAGGCACCCTTGTATCTTCGCACCACAGAGGAAATGTTATCGGAATTTTCCTACCTGGGACCGGACAAGGCCTACGAGGTGGTGGTCACCAATACCAGGAAGATCGCTAACATGTGTGAGAAGATTGCCCCTGTGCGCCCTGACAAATGCCCTCCGGTCATCCCGGATTCTGATAAGACGCTGACAAAAATCTGCTACGACAGGGCCCATGAGATGTACGGGGAGGACCTGCCCCAGATCGTTGTGGACCGCCTGGAAAAGGAGCTGCACTCCATCATCACCAACGGCTTTGCGGTGATGTACATTATCGCACAGAAGCTGGTGTGGAAGTCCAACGAGGACGGCTATCTGGTGGGCTCACGAGGCTCCGTAGGCTCCTCCTTTGTGGCAACCATGTCAGGTATCACAGAGGTAAATCCCCTGAGCCCACATTATCACTGTCCAAAATGCAGGTACTATGATTTTGACTCTGAGGAGGTAAAGAAGTTCTCCGGCATGGCGGGCTGTGATATGCCCGATAAGAACTGTCCGGTGTGCGGGACTCCTCTTCAAAAGGACGGCTTTGACATCCCCTTTGAGACCTTTTTGGGCTTTAAAGGAGATAAGGAGCCTGATATTGACCTGAACTTTTCCGGTGAATACCAGAGTAAGGCCCATGATTACACCGAGGTCATTTTCGGAAAGGGACAGACCTTCCGTGCAGGCACCATCGGCACACTGGCGGATAAGACGGCCTTTGGCTATGTGAAGAAGTACTACGAGGAGCGCGGCACCAGAAAGCGGGGCTGCGAGATCAACCGCATTGTCCAGGGCTGCGTGGGAGTAAGGCGCACCACGGGACAGCATCCCGGAGGCATCATCGTCCTTCCGCTTGGTGAGGAGATCTACTCTTTTACCCCGGTACAGCACCCGGCAAACGATATGACCACCTCCACGGTGACCACCCATTTTGACTATCATTCCATTGACCATAACCTGCTAAAGCTTGATATCCTGGGACACGATGATCCCACCATGATACGTATGCTCCAGGACCTGACAGGCATTGACCCTGTAAAGGACATTCCCTTAGACAGCAAGGAGGTTATGAGCCTGTTCCAAAATACCTCCGCTCTGGGAATCACGCCGGATGATATCGGAGGCTGTCCCTTAGGGGCTCTGGGCGTGCCGGAGTTTGGCACGGATTTCGCCATGCAGATGCTTCTTGATACAAAGCCGAAGTATTTCTCCGACCTTGTGCGTATTGCGGGGCTGGCCCACGGTACGGACGTGTGGCTGGGCAATGCCCAGACCCTGATCCAGGAGGGAAAGGCCACCATTCAGACAGCCATCTGTACACGAGACGACATCATGGTCTATCTCATTGCCCAGGGCCTGGAGCAGGGACTTTCCTTTACCATTATGGAGAGCGTGCGAAAGGGAAAGGGACTGAAACCGGAGTGGGAGGAGGAGATGAAGGCCCACGGTGTGCCTGACTGGTACATCTGGTCCTGCAAGAAGATCAAATACATGTTCCCGAAAGCCCATGCGGCGGCCTATGTCATGATGGCCTGGCGCATTGCCTACTGTAAGATCTTTTATCCGCTGGCTTACTATGCGGCATTTTTCAGTATCCGCGCCAGCGCGTTTTCCTATGAGATCATGTGCCAGGGGCGGGATAAGCTGGAGTACTACCTGGCAGACTATAAAAAACGCGCCGATACCCTCTCAAAGAAGGAGCAGGATACCCTGCGGGATATGCGTGTTGTCCAGGAAATGTATGCGAGGGGCTTTGATTTTATCCCTATCGATATCTACCGGGCAAAGGCAAGACATTTCCAGATCATAGACGGAAAGCTGATGCCCTCCTTGAGCAGCATCGACGGATTGGGAGAAAAAGCAGCGGAGGCTGTGGTGGACGCAGTAAAGGACGGGCCCTTCCTGTCCATTGAAGATTTTGGCAGCAGGACAAAGGTAAACGGCACCCTCTGTTCCCTGATGGCAGATTTGGGATTGTTAAAGGACCTGCCTCAGTCAAATCAGCTGTCCCTGTTTGATTTTTCGTAACAGTTCAGACGGCTGCCGGGAGCTATGGCGCAAAATCGTTGCTATTTTTCCGATTCTATGATAACATGTGAAAGAGTTCTTTGCTGTGCAAGGACTCTTTCTTGCTTTTTATGGACTTTCTTCACTTAAAAGCGGTAAAGCGGCAAACTTTCGGTGGGGGACAGCCAGAAGAGTTTGGTAAAATATATATGGGGGAATGAAAATGGAACGTGAAAAATTTTCGTCCAGGCTGGGCTTCATCCTGATATCAGCAGGCTGTGCCATTGGACTGGGCAACGTATGGCGTTTTCCGTACATTGTAGGACAGTACGGCGGCGCTGCATTTGTAGTGATCTATCTGGTATTTCTTCTGGTCCTGGGACTTCCGATCGTTGTCATGGAATTCGCAGTAGGCCGGGCCAGCCGAAGGAGCGCGGCTCTGTCCTTTGACCTGTTGGAGCCAAAGGGGACAAAGTGGCATTGGAATAAGTATATCGCCATGGGCGGCAACTATATGCTCATGATGTTCTACACCACAGTGGGCGGCTGGATGCTGCTTTACTTCTTTAAAATGCTGCTCGGAAGCTTTGAAGGCCTGGACGGTGCAGGTGTGGCAGGCGAATTCGGAAATATGCTGGCGGATCCTGTTCTCATGGGTATTTTTATGGTGCTTGTAGTGCTTATCTGTTTTGGTATCTGTGCGATGGGGCTTCAGAATGGCGTTGAGCGCATTACAAAGGCCATGATGGTATGTCTGCTCATGCTCATGGTAGTCCTGGCTGTGCACTCCATGGTGCTGGAGGGCGGCGGACCCGGACTGGAATTTTATTTAAAGCCTGATTTTGGGAAAATGGCCTCTGCCGGGATAGGCGATGCGGTATTTGCCGCTTTGGGCCAGTCCTTCTTTACCCTGAGTATCGGTATCGGTGCCCTGGCAATTTTTGGAAGCTATATTGGAAAGGAGAGGAGCCTTACCGGCGAGGCCATCAGCGTTACCCTGCTTGATACCCTGGTTGCCTTTATGGCAGGCCTGATCATATTCCCGGCCTGCTTCGCTTACGGCATTGAGGTCTCCTCCGGTCCCTCCCTTATCTTTATCACGCTGCCCAATGTATTTAACCACATGGCAGGCGGAAGGATCTGGGGCACCCTGTTTTTCCTGTTTATGTCCTTTGCGGCGTTTTCAACAATTATCGCCGTGTTCCAGAACATTATTTCGTTTGCGACAGACCTGACAGGCTGTTCCATCAGGAAGGCGGCTGTCTGCAATATCATTGCGATCATTGTCCTGTCTGTTCCCTGCGTTCTGGGCTTTAATATCTGGAGCGGTTTTGAACCTCTGGGTGCAGGAAGCACCGTGTTGGATCTGGAGGATTTCATATTGAGCAACAACCTTCTGCCCATTGGAAGCATGATCTATCTCATGTTCTGCACCAGCCGTTACGGATGGGGCTTTGAGAAGTTTATGGCAGAGGCCAATGAGGGAGAGGGCGTGAAATTCCCTACATGGGCAAGAGTATATGTGAGCTGCATCCTGCCGCTGATCGTGCTGGGGATCTTTCTCCAGGGCTACGCATCAAAGTTTTTCGGATAACGAACATAGGAAGAGAAGGGCCGGTATGCAGTTTAATTCATATTTATTTCTAATGGTGTTCCTCCCTGCCGTGCTGGCAGGATACTTTGGGCTGTGTGCAGCAAAGAAGGGAACATGGGCAAAGCTGTTTTTGACTGGGGCGTCCCTTCTCTTTTTTGCATGGGGAAATCCCTGGTATCTCATCCTGCTCCTTGGCAGTGCAGTGGTGAACTGGATATTTTCCTGTCTTCTTCAGAAAAAGAAGAGCAGGGGAGTGCTGGCTGCAGGCATTGCAGCCAATGTGCTTGTACTGTTCTACTATAAGTATTTCCATTTCTTTCTTGACAATCTGAATGTGCTGCTGTCCCAGGATATCTTTTTTAAGGATATCCTTCTTCCGGTAGGCATCAGCTTTTTTACCTTTCAGCAGATTGCCTGGCTGGTGGATACCTATAGAGGGGAGACAAGAGGGTATTCCTTTTGGGACTACCTTCTTTTTACAGTCTACTTTCCAAAGATCGCCATGGGGCCTATTATCCTTCACTGGGAATTTATGCCGCAGCTTCAGGATGAAAGCCGCTTAAGGCCGGATCCTGAGAAGCTGGCCAGAGGGCTTATGCTGCTGGCTGCAGGCCTTTTTAAGAAGGTGATACTGGCAGAGTGCTTTGGAGCTCCGGTGGGATGGGGATTTTCAGCGCTGGAGGGCTTAAGCGCAGCGGATGCCTTCCTGGTGATGCTGGCATATACCTTTCAGTTATATTTTGATTTCAGCGGATACTGTGATATGGCCATGGGAGTTTCCCTGATGTTGGGTCTGGAGCTTCCACAGAACTTTGATTCGCCCTACAAGGCGCTGTCGCCGGTGGAGTTCTGGAAGGGCTGGCACATGACCCTGACGCGCTTCCTGCGCACCTATATCTATTTCCCGCTGGGAGGCAGCAGGAAGGGAAGCGTACGGACTTATGTGAATATTATGGTCATTTTCCTGGTGAGCGGGATCTGGCATGGGGCTAACTGGACCTTTATCCTCTGGGGATTTCTCCACGGGCTGGCACAATGCCTTACAAGAGCCTTTGGAAAGCAGTGGGACAGGCTTCACGTGGCATTTCAGTGGATGGTGACCTTCGGATTTGTGAATCTGACCTGGGTGATCTTTCGGGCCGACAGCATTTCCCAGGCAGTATCTTTCTTAAAAAAGCTGGGAAGGTTTGAACATATGCAGATAAGTCCCGGCTTTATCGAGAGCTTTCAGCTGGTGGAGCTTCCGTCGTTTTTCCGGAACCATAGGGTAACGACAGTGATGCTCCTGTATGTGATAGCGCTATACATAGTGATGAACACGGAGAATTTGTCGAAAAAGCAGTTTCGTCCTACGGTCATGAGTGCCCTGGGGACTGCGCTGATGCTGGTATGGTCGGTGTTGTCGCTGTCAGGGATTGCTACATTTATTTACTTTCAGTTTTAAAGCCTGCCGCCTGCGGGCCGGCTGCGGCGTAAACAGGGCGGCGGATTACAGGAGAGAAAAGATTGAAACAGCAGACAGAGGATATGAAAATGGTCAAAGGGATATATAAGCGCTGGCTCTGGGGAGTGCTGGGGCTGACGTTTGCTGCGCTGATCATCTGCGGCGGAGTAGTGGCAGCCGTGGATCCGTTTTTCCATTACCACGGGCCAATAGAAGGCTTAAGCTATCCCATTGACAGCGAGCGCTACCAAAATGATGGTATCAGCCGTCATTTTGCTTATGATGCCGTGCTGACAGGCACGTCTATGACAGAGAATTTTAAGGCTTCCCAGTTCGACCGCCTTTTTGGAGTGACATCCATCAAGATCCCTTTTGGAGGGGCAACCTATAAAGAAGTGGACCAGACAGTGAGACGGGCGATTGCATATAATCCTGAGATCAGAGTAGTGCTCCGGAGCCTGGATGGAAACTTCCTTCTGGCAGATAAGGATGACTGGAATGAGACAGCTCCTAATCCGGATTACCTCTATGATGAAAATATCCTGAATGATGTGAACTATGTCTGGAACAAGGAAGTATTGTTTGGAAATGTGAAGAGCGTACTGGGCCTTACGAAGGCGGGAGGTCATACCACGACCTTTGATGAGTATATGAATTGGGCGCCGGAGAAGGAATGGGGGAAGGAGGCAGTCCTCAGAACCTATGGAAGAGTGAAGGAGCGCCCAAAAGAGCTGCCCTTTACAGAGGAAGACCGGGTCATGGTGACAGAGAATCTGGAGCAGAATGTGCTGGCGTCGGCCAGAGCAAATCCCCAGATCACTTTTTACTATTTTATACCGCCTTACAGCATCAGCTATTGGGACAGCGAACTGCTGAGCAAGGGGGAGCTGAGAAGGTATGCGGAAGCCCTCAGGCTGGAAGCGGAGCTGCTTCTGGAGTGCGAAAATGTAAGGCTGTTTGGGTTTGATGACCAGTTTGATATTACCTGTGACCTGGGGAACTATATGGATGTGATCCATTATTCGGAAGCAGTGGGTGACCAGTTGATCCAGTGGATGGCAGAAGGGGAGCACAGGCTGACGAAGGAGAATGCAGGGGAGTATTTTGAAAGGGTGGAGGAGTTTTATAGAAATTATGACTATGACAGGCTTTATGAGCCGGAAGAGGAATAGTTACAATTTTTTTAAAAACTTTGACAATTTATGGTTGACAACTGGAGGGTTTTGTATTATACTACCAAAGGTATCGAGGCGTGGCTCAGTTTGGTAGAGCGCTGCGTTCGGGACGCAGAGGCCGCGTGTTCGAATCACGTCGCCTCGATTATGAACAGAAGCTTATAGCGGATTGTTCACCTACATAGGAAACAGATATTGTTTCCCAATGTAAGGCCTGATGGTCAAGCGGTCAAGACGACGCCCTCTCACGGCGTAAACCCGGGTTCGATTCCCGGTCAGGTCATGAGAAAGAGGCTGCTGCATGTGCAGCGGCCTTCTTTCATCTTAAGAACAGAATATGTTCGGATGCCATTGTAGCTCAGCCGGTAGAGCACTTCACTCGTAATGAAGGGGTCGCGTGTTCGAATCACGTCAATGGCTTTTCAGACAGAGCAGGACATGGAGCAGCAGGCAAATTTTGTATTGCCTGCTATTTTTATGTTCTGTTTTGTATTTGTCTGCAGAATATTATCTGTTCAAGCTTTTTAGAATCATGTATAATGTGTGATAGAAGAGAGCGGGAGGGGGACTATGGCAGACAGCATTTTTCTGAATATGATACTGAATATCGGACTTCTTGTGCTGGTGGCCGGGGTTCTGACAAGGATCCCGGTTGTTCGGCGGCTGCTTCTGGATGAGAGCAATTCCTTTTTGGGAAAATGTGCTCTGGCAGTGATCTTCGGCCTTATGAGCATCCTGTCCACCTACACGGGAACAAGCGTTGCAGGGGCTATTGTCAATACCAGAGTGATCGGCGTGCTGGCTGCCGGGCTTTTGGGAGGCCCTGCCGTGGGGATCGGCGCTGCCCTGATCGCAGGGGCTCACCGCTATCTTTTTGATATCGGCGGCTTCACCGCTGTTTCCTGCGCGGTATCCACCTTTGCGGAAGGCATGCTGGGGGCGCTGTTTTCCCACTATTTCCGCAGGGGAAGATGGGATAATTTTGGCAGCTTCTTCCTGACAGCAGCCACAGAGGTGATACAGATGCTCATCATCCTCTGCCTTGCCAGGCCCTTTGACCAGGCATTGGCGCTGGTAAAAATCATAGCCCTTCCCATGATCCTGCTAAATTCCATCGGCATGGTGGTCTTTATCGGAACCTTCAATATCGTATTTGTGGAGGATGACAATGCGGCTGCCGGGAGGATCAGGCTTGCGTTCCAGCTCATGGAGCAGAGTCTTCCTCATCTGCGCAAGGGCCTGCAGAGCAGGCCGGATATGGAGGCGGTAGCCGGGATCATTTTCCAGTCTATCAAATGCTCCTGTGTAATGATAACGAACAAAAAGGAGATACTTGCCCTGGCTGCAAATGAGAAGGACAGGGAGCGTTTTTCCTTTCATGGGCTTCCTCCTCATGTGCAGGAGGCCATGGAGAAAAAGGAGGCGCTGTCCTGCACCTTTGATGATAAAAAGAAGCCTCTGTATCCTGCGCTGAAAAATGATGTGCTGGTAGCTGCCCCTCTGATCCAGATGGAGCAGACGGCTGGCTGCCTGGTGCTGATCGCCAAAAGACAGTGGCATTCTTCCAATGCTACTGTGACCTTTTTAAAGGAGCTGTCGCGTCTCTTTTCCACCCAGCTGGAGCTGGCTGATCTGGATTATCAGAGGCGCCAGCGAAAGAAAGCGGAATACCGGGCGCTGAGATCCCAGATCAATCCCCATTTTCTGTATAATGCCCTGAACACCATTGCCAGTGTCTGCCGGGAGGATCCGGAGCGCTCCAGGGCTCTTTTGCGCACGCTGGCAACCTATTACCGCCAGACTCTTGAAAATGACCGCAATATTGTGAGCCTTGCTACAGAGCTTTTTCAGGTAATGAACTATCTGGAGCTGGAAAAGGCCAGGTTTGAGGAAAAGCTTCAGGTAGAGATGGAGGTTCCTGAGGATCTGCACTGTATGGTCCCATCCTTCATTCTGCAGCCGTTGGTGGAAAATGCCATCCGCCATGGTGCGGACCGCCGGGGATACCGCTATGTGAAGATCAGGGCAGAAGAGCAGGACGGGGGAGTAACGATCTGTGTGTCGGATCATGGACCGGGCTTTCCGCCGGAGGTCCTAAGGCAGCTCTATGAGGGAGAGGCCTCAGAAACCGGAAGGAGCATTGGCCTTTTCAATGTCCACAGGCGGCTGAAAAGCATTTATGGAGAAGAGGGAGGACTCCGGATTTCTTCCTCTCAGGAAGGCTCTGAAGCTGCCTTCCTGATATCTCCCAGCCCGGTGGCAGATATGCTGGCAGAGGAGTACCGGGAAGCTGCTGCAGGGACAGCCAGGTCATAGGACCTGGGGCTTAACACAAGAAAAAGGAGGATAAGAGTGAAAATTGCAGTAGTAGATGACGAGCGCCCGGCGAGGAGCGAGCTCATTCACCAGATCAGGGAAATATTGCCGGAAGCCGGTATTTTTGAGGCTGACAGCGGAGTGGCGGCCCTGGGGCTCTTTGGAAGCCAGAGCTTTGACATTCTGTTCCTGGATATCAATTTAAATGATATGGAAGGAACGACTCTGGCAGCTGCCGTCAAGCGCATGATGCCTGACGCCCGCATTATCTTTGCCACGGCCTATTCAGACTATGCGGTAAAGGCCTTTGAGCTGGGAGTGGAGAATTACATATTAAAGCCCTTTGAGCCTGAGAGGGTAAAACAGGTCCTGGAGCGCTGTGTCCTCAATATGGAGGAACGGAAGGCTGCGCCGGCCTCCACAGGGCGGCTGGCAGTGAATACCAACAGGAAGACGGTGTTTCTGGAAATCTCCCAGATCGCCTATATTGAAACGCAGGGGCGCTCCTGCATTCTTCATACCCAGTCAGGAGATTATGCAGAGAACCTGCTTTTGGGAGATTACGAGAAAAAGCTGTCGCCCTATGGCTTTTACCGGATACACAAAAGCTATCTGGTGAACTTAAACGCCGTCAGTGAGCTGTTCCCCTGGGCCAGCAACAGCGTTGCCTTAAAGATGCGGGGCTTTGAAAAGGATATCCTTCCGGTAAGCCGTGAAAAGGTGCGTAAACTGCGGCAGCTCCTGCACTTATCCTGACCATATCTTCCCTCATGTTACCGTTTATACGGCAAAACCTACAGTTCATACAAGAACTCTTCTCTTTTTCTGACCATTTTGTATAATACAGACAAGAAAGCAAGAAAGATAAAAGGCAAAATAAAAGAAGGAGGGTTCATATGTTTAGCTTTTTTGGATGTATTGCACTATTGATCGGGGGATTCTTTTTATACGGAAAATTCACATCGAATGTATTTGGCCCGGATGACCGGAAGACGCCGGCCATTACCATGGAGGACGGAACAGACTATGTGCCAATGGGAAATGCCCGCATTTTCCTGATCCAGCTGTTAAACATCGCGGGCCTGGGCCCTATATTCGGAGCACTGGCAGGAGCAGCCTGGGGCCCCAGCGTATTTTTGTGGATCACCTTTGGAACGCTTTTGGGCGGCGGCGTACATGACTATATGATCGGTATGATGTCCATGCGCCACAAGGGAGCCAGCGTGTCCGAGCTGACCGGCATGTATCTGGGAAACGGCATGAAGCAGGTCATGCGTGTTTTCTCCGTTGTGCTCCTGGTCCTGGTAGGAGTAACCTTCTCCACAGGCCCTGCGAACCTTCTGGCTATGCTGACACCTACTGTCCTGGACGCAAAGTTCTGGCTGGCAGTGGTGCTGATCTATTACTTCATTGCAACCTTTGTTCCTATTGACAAGGTGATCGGCAAGATCTATCCGATCTTCGGCATCTGTCTGATCGTTATGGCCCTGGGCGTGGGCGGTGCCATTGTGCTGGGTGACTATACCATTCCAGAGATCACCCTGCAGAATCTGCATCCTGCAAAGACACCGATCTGGCCAACTATGTTCGTGTCCGTGGCCTGCGGAGCCATATCCGGCTTCCATGCAACACAGTCTCCCTTGATGGCACGCTGCATGACAGATGAGAGAAAGGGGCGCAATATTTTCTACGGAGCAATGGTAGCGGAAGGGATCATCGCCCTTATCTGGGCTGCGGCAGGCGTGGCATTTTACAATGGCACCGGTGGCCTGTCAGAGGCGCTGAAGGGCGGCCAGGCAAATGTGGTGTATGAGATCTGCTTTAAGACCATGGGCGGAGTAGGAGCAGTTATTGCTATGATCGGCGTGATCGCCTGCCCCATATCCTCAGCGGATACAGCCTACAGAAGTGCCCGTCTGACACTGGCAGACTGGTTCAAGATTGACCAGAAGCCGATTAAGAATCGTCTGCTGCTTACGGTTCCCCTTCTGGCTGTGGGCGCCTTCCTGACGCAGGTGGATGTCCAGGCGGTATGGAGATACTTCTCCTGGAGCAACCAGACTCTGGCAATGATCTCCCTGTGGGCAGCTTCCGTATACCTGTTCCGCCGGAGACGCAGCTACTGGATCACCGCCATCCCGGCGACCTTTATGTCGGCTGTGTGCAGCACCTACATTTTAATGGCAAGCGAGGGCTTCCGTCTCTCTGCCGCCATTTCCTACCCCGCAGGCCTGGTATTTGCAGCAGCCTGCCTGGGAACCTTTGTATACACCTGTGTGTTGAAAAAGGGCAGGAATGCAGAGGCAGCGGCAGTGGAGGAGGCTCCGGTAAGGGGCTCTCTGGAGAAGCCGGTGCCTGTATCAGGAGATTGATCGTATTCTGAAAATCCGACAAAACGCGTCACTGGCGCGTTTTGCTGGATACTTCGTAATGAAGAAGGAGGCTGGTGAACGGATCACCGGCCTCCTGTTAAAATACCGTAAAAATCCACTTCTGTGCGCAATCCGCGAAAAATCCCAATTGCTGTAAGAATAGAGTCATGATATACTGGTGATATAAACCACAGATGGCAGTCTATTTTGAATGATTGGCCCAAATGAGGCAAAACTTACACCATAGGAGTAAATTTATCATGAAAAATCCCAAATTTAAACAATATATATACTGGGGTGTCACGGCGCTGGCAGTGATCGCCTGCAGCGTGGCCTTCGGCTTCTTTTTATCGCGGTTTGATGTGGTATCCAATGCCTTTGGAAAGCTGGCAGGGATCCTGATGCCCATCATCTATGGGGGCGTGCTGGCTTATCTGATGCTCCCGATCTACAACCGCACACTTTCACGGACAGAGGAGAAACTGAGGCGTGTGGTAAAGACAGAGCACACAAGGCGGGGGATCGGAAAGATGGCGGCAACGATCGTGAGCCTGGCAGTGCTTTTATCCATTGTAGCAGGGCTGTGCTGGATGATCATTCCACAGATCTACGACAGTATCCTGGGACTCCAGAGCAGCATTGAGGGCAATGTCAACAACCTGACCCAGTGGCTCACAAAGCTTTTGGAGGACAATCCATCCCTGGAGCACACTATCATGCCTCTGTACGAGCAGATGGTGGAGAAATTCCAGGTATGGCTCACCACAGAGGCTGTGCCAAATGCCTCCATGCTGTTTAACCGGGTGTCCACAGGCATCTTAAGCGTGTTTACCGTGGTGAAAAATATCCTGATCGGCATGATCGTGATGGTATATTTTCTGAATATGAAGGATACCCTCTGCGCCCAGTCAAAGAAGATCCTATACGGGCTTTTGCGGGTAAAGGATGCCAACCGCATCATCGGCGAGGTGCGCTTTGCCCACAGCGTGTTCGGGGGCTTTATCACAGGTAAGCTTCTGGATTCCCTGATCATCGGGATCATGTGCTTTTTTGCCATGAAATTTCTCAAAATGCCCTATGTGCTGCTTGTCAGTGTAATCATCGGCGTTACCAACGTGATCCCATTTTTCGGACCATTCATCGGAGCAATACCCAGCGCATTTCTGATCCTTCTGGTAAGCCCTATGAAGTGCCTGTATTTTTTGATCTTTATCCTGGTGCTCCAGCAGTTTGACGGCAATATCCTGGGACCGAAGATCTTAGGAGGCTCCACTGGGCTTCCCAGCTTCTGGGTGCTCTTTTCCATCCTGCTGTTTGGCGGTTTGTTCGGCTTTGTGGGCATGGTGATCGCAGTGCCGGCCTTTGCGGTCATCTACCGCTCGGTATCCGCCTATATCAGGGGCGCTCTTGTGAAGAAAAATCTGTCCGGAAGGACAGAGGATTATATGGAACTGGACTATATTGACGAAGAGGAAAAGGTATATGTAGAGCTGAAGAAAAAGTAAGCGAATGGAAAGAAAGGAGGAGGAGCATGGATAATCTTCAGATCAGGTATCTGGAACGCCTGTCAGAACTGTATCCAACCATAGCGGCTGCTTCCACAGAGGCCATCAACCTGGAAGCGATCTTGAACCTGCCAAAGGGCACAGAGCATTTTTTGACAGACATTCATGGGGAGTACGAGGCATTTTCCCATGTGCTCAAAAACGGCTCCGGCGCAGTACGCCGGAAGGTGAACGATGTCTTTGGGAATACCTTAAGCAAGCAGGATAAGCAGTCCCTTGCAACCCTGATCTACTATCCCAGGGAGAAAATGGCCCAGATCCTGGAGACGGCCAACAACAGGGAGGACTGGTACAAGATCACGCTGTACCGTCTCATTGAGGTGGCAAAGAGCGCAGGCAGCAAGTACACCCGCTCCAAGGTGCGCAAGGCCCTGCCGACGGAGTTTTCCTACATCATTGAGGAGCTCATGACAGAAAAAATGGATGTGCGGGACAAGGAATCCTATTACAATGCCATTGTCCAGACCATGATCCGCCTGGGCCGGGCGGAGGCCTTTATCGTGGCTCTCTGTGAACTCATACAGAGGCTTGTGGTGGACCATCTCCATATCCTGGGTGATATCTATGACAGAGGTCCCGGACCACATATCATCATGGACAAGCTCATGACTTATCATTCCCTTGATATCCAGTGGGGCAACCACGATGTGCTGTGGATGGGGGCGGCAGCCGGGCAGAGGGGCTGCATTGCCAATGTGATCCGCATCTGCGCCAGGTACGGAAACCTGGATATTCTGGAGGACGGCTATGGCATCAACCTTCTGCCTCTTGCCACCTTTGCCCTGGATACATATGGCAGTGATCCCTGCACCTGCTTCCAGCTCAAGGGAACAAACGCCTGCAGTCCCAGTGAGGCAGAGCTCAACATCAAAATGCACAAGGCGATCTCCATCATCCAGTTCAAGGTGGAGGGCCAGATCATAAGGGAGCATCCGGAATTTGGCTTAGAGAGCCGGAACCTGCTCCACTGCATTGATTTCGAGCATGATACGATCCTCATAGATGGGAAAGAATATCCCATGCTGGATACGAATTTCCCCACAGTGAACCCACTGAATCCATACGGTCTCACGGAAGAAGAAGCGTTCATCATGGACCGTCTGGAGAAGGCATTTTTAAATTGTGAAAAGCTCCAGCAGCATATGCGCTTCCTCCTGGCAAAGGGAAGCCTTTACAAGGTCTACAACGGCAACCTGCTCTACCACGGCTGTGTGCCCTTAAATGAGGACGGCAGCTTTAAGGAGGTGGAGCTGTACGGAAACAGATATAAGGGAAGGGAGCTGTACGAGTATCTGGACAGCTGTATCCGGAAGGGTTTTGTGTCAGTGGATCTGGCAGAGCGGGAGCGGGGGCGCGATATGATGTGGTATATCTGGCTCCATGAGAATTCCCCGCTGTTTGGAAAGGATAAGATGGCCACCTTCGAGCGTTACTTTTTAGCGGAGAAGGAGACCCACAAGGAGAAGAAGAATCCATACTATAACCTGTTAGAAAAGGAGGAGGTAGCCAACCGGATCCTGAAGGAGTTTGGCCTGCCGGAGGAGGACAGCCATATCATCAACGGCCATGTGCCCGTAAAGTCAAAGAACGGGGAGAATCCTGTAAAATGCGGCGGCAAGGTCCTTGTCATCGACGGAGGCTTTTCAAAGGCCTATCAGAAGGAGACCGGTATTGCCGGCTACACCCTGATCTACAACTCCTACGGCCTGATCCTGGCTGCCCATGAGCCCTTTGAGTCCACGGAATCCGCCATTGCCAATGAGAGCGACATTTACTCGGAAAGCATTGTCATCAAGCGTGTTTCCAGCCGCAAGCTGGTAGGAGACACGGATACAGGAAAACAGCTGCGTGCAAAGATACGCGACCTGGAGGAACTGCTGGAGGCATACCATTCCGGCATCATTGTCGAAAAGTTTCCTCTAAAAAAGTAAAAATAAACTTGCAAAATCTACCAGATGTGCTATAATAAATATTGCTTTTGCAGATGTAGTTCATCGGTAGAATATCAGCTTCCCAAGCTGAGGAGGCGGGTTCGATTCCCGTCATCTGCTCTTAGAGAAAAGGCAGCTCCCAGCATTGTGCTGAAGAGCTGCCTTTTTGCTCAGATTGGGAACTGTGAGTTTATAAGTATCTGGAGAAACCTGCAATGATTGCAGAACGAAAGTGGAATAGATCGTCAGAGAGAGCAATCAAGCAGACGCCGCGAATGCAGAATTGGACAATGGAAAATTTAATATACCTGAAGAGCTGATCATGGAATGAAATACTGCAGGCTGGCATTGAGCTGGCTTGCAGTGTTTTTCTTTTTTGGAGGATGTTGTATAGTTTTCTTCCTATAGCTCAGACTTGTACCATAAATATGCAGAAAGGAGTAGATCAATGGACAGAAGAGAATGTTGCAGAGAATGTTATGAGAATATGACAGAGGAGGAGAAAGAAAGGAACCGGCTGGTGATGGATCTGGATCTTGTGCTGGGCGGAAAGCCGGACAGGCTGTTCGAGCTTTTATCCTACCTGGATTTTGAGAAACAGGAGCCCAGTCTGGAGCTTCGCAGGATCGTGAAGGAGCTGGAGGAAGAACTGGGGTTTCCGAAGGTATGATATCAGTGCCGGGGCCGCTCTGCGGGGTGAGTTCAGTCGGCTGCCGCTCCGGTTTCGGACATAAGAAGCACTAAGACACCTGATTTTTCCGAAAAGCCAGAGCAGCATCAAAGCAACTCGCTGCGCTCAGACAATCATTGATGCTGCTCTGAACGGAAAAACCAGCTGACTAAGTGCTTCTAATGTCCTGCAAAGTCGCTCCAGCCGCCCTCCCGGCAGCCGACTGAACTCAACCCGCAGGGCGGCCCCGGATCAGGTTCTCACTTGCCAAAGCCGGACAAATATGGTTTAATACTATAGGACCGGCGGATAAGCGTATATCCGCCAGATATGGAGGAATATGATGGCAAAGGAACAATATAATGCGGACAGTATAACGGTGCTGGAAGGCCTGGAGGCTGTGCGGAAGCGGCCGGGCATGTATATAGGCAGTGTGGGCTCAAAGGGGCTGAACCATCTGATCTATGAGATCGTGGACAATGCGGTGGACGAGCATCTGGCAGGCTTCTGCACCAGCGTGTGGGTGCGCCTGGAAAAGGACGGCTCCTGCACGGTGCGGGACAATGGACGGGGTATTCCGGTGGAAATGCACAAGAAGGGGGTATCAGCGGCCAGAGTAGTGCTGTCCACCCTGCACGCAGGAGGCAAATTTGACAATAACGCCTACAAGACCAGCGGGGGCCTTCACGGCGTGGGTTCCTCTGTGGTAAACGCATTGTCAGAACATATGGACGTAAAAATATACCGTGACGGCGCTGTTTATCACGATGCCTATGAGAAGGGAGTCCCGGTGGTGCAGCTGGAGAAGGGACTCCTGCCGGTGGTGGGAAGGACCAGGGAAACGGGGACCCAGATCAACTTCCTTCCGGACGGGGAGATCTTTGAGAAGACCAGATTTAAAGCGGATTGGTTGAAGAGCCGCCTTCATGAGACAGCCTACTTAAATCCCCAGCTGACGCTGTATTATGAGAACCGCAGGCCGGGGGAGGAGGAGAAGATCATCTTCCATGAGCCGGACGGGATCATTGCATACGTAAAGGAGCTGAATTCCGGCAAAACCCCGGTCCACGATCCCATTTACTTTAAGGGTGTAGTGGATAAGGTGGAGGTGGAGGCCGCCATCCAGTTTGTGGACACCTTTGAGGAGAATATCTTAGGCTTCTGCAACAATATCTTTACCCAGGAGGGCGGCACCCATCTGATCGGCTTTAAGACCAAGTTTACAGCCATGATCAACAGCTATGCCAGGGAGTTAGGCATTTTAAAGGAGAAGGATACGAATTTTACGGGAGCAGACACCAGGAACGGCATGACGGCCGTGGTGGCGGTAAAGCATCCGGATCCTATTTTTGAGGGACAGACAAAGACAAAGCTTGCCAGCGCCGATGCCACAAAGGCGGTATTTACGGTGACCGGGGATGAGCTGCAGATGTATTTTGACAGAAATGTGGAGGTCTTGAAGGGCATTATCAGCTGTGCGGAGAAGTCGGCAAAGATCCGCAGGGCAGAGGAGAAGGCAAAGACCAACATGCTCACAAAGTCAAAGTTTTCCTTTGACAGCAACGGAAAGCTGGCAAACTGTGAGAGCCGGGATGCCTCCAAGTGTGAGATCTTCATCGTAGAGGGTGATTCCGCCGGAGGCTCCGCAAAGACAGCCAGGAACAGGCAGTACCAGGCCATTCTTCCCATCCGCGGAAAGATCCTGAATGTGGAGAAGGCCTCCATGGACAAGGTGCTTGCCAATGCGGAGATCAAGACCATGATCAATTCCTTTGGCTGCGGCTTCTCAGAGGGCTATGGCAATGATTTTGACATCACAAAGCTGCGGTATGACAAGATCATCCTCATGACGGATGCGGATGTGGACGGAAGCCATATTGATACGCTGCTGCTCACCTTTTTGTACCGCTTTATGCCGGAGCTGATCTATGACGGACATGTGTATATTGCCATGCCGCCCCTGTTCAAGGTGATCCCGAAGAGAGGCGAGGAGCAGTACCTCTATGATGAGAAGGAGCTGGAAAGGTACCGGAAGACCCACACAGGAGATTTTACCCTGCAGAGGTATAAGGGCTTAGGTGAAATGGACGCAGAGCAGCTTTGGGAGACCACCCTTGACCCGGAGCGGCGTGTACTGAAACGAGTGGAGATCGAGGATGCCAGGCTGGCTTCCGAGGTGACGGAGATGCTCATGGGAAGCGAAGTTGGCCCCAGAAGGCAGTTCATCTATGAGCATGCGGATGAGGCGGAGATCGATGCGTAGGGAAAGGAAGATCCGCTGCTGTTTCTGGGCTGGTCAGCGGCAGGAGACGCAGGCAGGATATCAGGTATAGACAGGAAATGGGAGAATAGGTTAAAATGGCGGAAAAGATTTTACGGACAGAATACAGCGAGGAAATGCAGAGAAGCTATATGAATTACTCGATGAGCGTCATCACTGCAAGGGCGATCCCGGACGCAAGGGATGGATTAAAGCCGGTGCAGAGGCGTGTCCTTTATGATATGAGCCAGCTGCATCTGGATCATGATAAGCCTCACAGGAAGTCGGCGCGTATTGTGGGCGATACCATGGGTAAATACCATCCCCACGGGGACGGCTCTATCTATGATACCCTGGTGGTAATGAGCCAGGATTTTAAGAAGGGGATGGCCCTGGTGGATGGTCACGGAAACTTTGGCTCCATTGAGGGAGACGGGGCGGCGGCCATGCGTTATACGGAGGCGCGGCTTGAAAAGTTTACCCAGGAGGTGTACTTAAAGGACCTGGATAAGACCGTCAACTTTGTGCCCAATTACGATGAGACGGAGAAGGAGCCGGAGGTCCTTCCTGTCAGGGTTCCCAATCTGCTGATCAATGGCGCGGAGGGCATTGCCGTGGGTATGAGCACCAGCATCCCGCCCCATAACCTGGGCGAGGTGGTGGATGCGGTCAATGCTTATATTGATAATCCTGATGTGACGGTGCAGGAGCTGATGAAATACATGCCTGGGCCGGATTTTCCCACAGGAGGCATCATTGCCAACAAAAAGGATCTGCCTGAGATCTATGAGACCGGCGTAGGAAAGATCAAGCTGCGGGGCCGTTTTGAGGTGGAGCTGGGAAAGCGCAGGTCAGATAAGGATAAGCTCATCATTTCAGAGATCCCCTACACTATGATCGGAGCAGGGATCAATAAGTTTCTTGTGGACATTGCAGACCTGATCGAATCCAAAAAGCTGACAGATGTGGTGGACATCTCCAACCAGTCCAACAAGGAGGGCATCCGCATTGTGCTGGAGCTGCGCAAGGATGCGGACATTGACAGGATCAAAAATATCCTCTATAAGAAGACAAAGCTGGAGGATACCTTCGGGGTCAATATGCTGGCGATCGCAGACGGCAGGCCGGAGACCCTGGGGCTTAAAGGCATTTTAAAACACTTTTTGGAATTCCAATATGAGAATACGGAGCGCAAGTACAATGTACTCTTAAACAAGGAACTGGAGAAGCAGGAGATCCAGGAGGGGCTGATCGCTGCCTGCGACTGCATTGACCTGATCATTGCGATCCTAAGAGGGGCAAAGAATTTAAAGGATGCAAGGGCCTGCCTGACCACCGGCGATGTTTCCAATATCCACTTTAAGGCACCTGGCTTTGAGGAGGATGCGAAGAAGCTGCACTTTACGGAGCGTCAGGCCTCCGCTATCCTGGAAATGCGTCTCTATAAGCTGATCGGTCTGGAGATCCTGGCCCTGGAGAAGGAGCACAAGGAGACCCTTAAGAAGATCAGCCAGTACAGAAAGATCCTAAGCAGCCGTGCAAATATGAACCAGGTGATAAAGGAAGATCTGGCAGCCATCAAGGCAGAGTTTGCCCAGCCCAGGCGCACAAGGATCGAGGACGGCCCTGAGGCTGTCTATGTGGAAGCAGCAGCGCCGGTCCAGGAGGTGGTGTTTGTTCTGGACAGATTCGGATACTGCAAGCTGCTTGACAAGGCTACCTATGAGCGGAACCAGGAGACCGTGGACACGGAGCAGGTACATGTGGTTCGGTGCCTGAACACGGATAAGCTGTGCCTGTTTACTGCCAGCGGAAGCCTGTATCAGCTGAAGGCAATGGATGTGCCTTCCGGGAAGCTGCGGGATAAGGGCACGCCAATTGAAAACTTGAGCAAATATGACGGCACAAAGGATACCATCTGCTACCTCACCAGCGCCCAGGACCTTAAGGAAAAAATGCTGGTGTTTGCCACAAAGATGGGTATGGTAAAGCAGGTTCCCGCAGAGGAATTTGAGACCAATAACCGCATGGTGGCCGCTACGAAGCTCCAGGAGGGTGACAGCGTGGTGACTGTGGTGCCTGTGGGGCAGGAGACAGAAGTCGTGCTCCAGACCTCAAACGGTGTGTTCCTAAGATTCCCATTGGAGGAGATTTCTGTTCTTAAAAAGGCATCCAGAGGCGTCAGAGGCATTAAGCTGGCAAAAAATGAGGAGCTGGAGAGGCTGCTTTTGATCGGGGAAGATCCGGTCATTGAGTATAAAGGGAAGGAAGTTCATCTAAACCGTCTGAAATTGGCAAAGAGGGACGGAAAGGGGAGCAAGGTACGGCTGTAGATGAAAGTGGACCGGGCCTTGGAACCAAAAGAATGGAAGAAACAGCCCTTCGCATACAAAAAGAAAGGTCTGTCCGCGTGGCAAAAACAAATGTACGCAAATGACGAAATTTGGGTTGCAATTTTCCGCGGATTGGTATAGGATAGGGAAAGATTCCCCCACAGAGGATCACAAAAAGGACAATGAGGAGACGAAGTGACTATGGAAAAGAAGTTAAGAGTCGGAATATTAGGCGCAACAGGTATGGTGGGACAGAGATTCATCGCCTTGCTGGAAAACCATCCCTGGTATGAGGTTGTGACGGTGGCTGCAAGCCCGCGCTCTGCAGGAAAGACCTATGAGGAGGCAGTAGGCGGACGCTGGAAGATGACGACCCCCATGCCGGAGGCTGTAAAGAAGCTGGTTGTCATGAACGTAAACGAGGTGGAGAAGGTTGCCGCCAGCGTGGACTTTGTGTTCAGCGCAGTAGATATGACAAAGGAGGAGATCAAGGCCATTGAGGAGGCCTATGCAAAGACAGAGACTCCGGTTGTATCTAACAACAGCGCACACCGCTGGACACCGGATGTTCCCATGGTGGTGCCGGAGATCAATCCGGAGCATTTTGACGTGATCCCCTTCCAGAAGAAGCGCCTGGGAACCACCAGAGGCTTCATTGCAGTAAAGCCCAACTGCTCCATCCAGAGCTACGCTCCCGTGCTCACTGCATGGAAGGAGTTTGAACCATATGAGGTAGTGGCTACCACCTACCAGGCAATCTCCGGCGCCGGAAAGACGTTCAAGGACTGGCCTGAGATGGAGGGCAATATCATCCCGTACATCGGCGGCGAGGAGGAGAAGAGCGAGCAGGAGCCTCTGCGCATCTGGGGCAAGATCGAGGACGGCGTGATCGTAAAGGCAGAAAGCCCTGTGATCACCTGCCAGTGCATCCGCGTTCCCGTGCTCAACGGACATACGGCAGCCGTTTTTGTGAAATTCAGGAAAAAGCCCACAAAGGAGCAGCTGATCGAGAAGCTGGTAAGCTTTAAGGGACTTCCCCAGGAGCTTGCGCTTCCAAGCGCGCCAAAGCAGTTCATCCAGTATCTGGAGGAGGATAACCGTCCTCAGGTGACCCTGGATGTGGACTTTGAGCATGGCATGGGAGTCTCTGTGGGACGTATCAGGGAGGATAAGGTATATGATTACAAGTTCGTAGGCTTATCCCACAATACGGTCCGCGGCGCAGCAGGCGGCGCAGTGCTCTGTGCAGAGCTTTTGACAGCAAAGGGGTACATTTCCGCAAAGTAATTACGATGAAAGTGTTGTCAAGCAGCTGTGCGGACTGCGTGCTTGCGATGCGAAGCTAGTCCTTTAGGGCACGCAAGGACGTACAGGTATTTGACAACCAAGCCGGTATGAGGAAGCAGGCCGGATTCCGAATACTGGCGGCGATTGCGGGAGTGCGTCAGCACGGAGCAATCAACTTTCATGCATGGTGATGCCTGCGTCAGCAGGCATGTCCGTTTACTATGAAAACTTCGCCGCCGGGTTTTCATGGTGCGGTGGCGCGTCCGCCCGCCGGGCGCTTGCAGGTTATCTGTGAAAGGAGAAGGAAAATATGGCAGTGGAGAAAGAATTATTTGGGAAAATGCCTTCGGGCGAGGAGGTACTAAAGTACACGCTTACCAACAAGCATGGAGTGTCAGCCTCCTTTATCACCTTAGGCGCTGTCTGGGTATCCATGATGGTGCCTGACAGAGAGGGGAAAATGGGCGATGTGGTGCTGGGCTATGATGATCTGGACAGCTACAGAAAGAATCCGCCCCACTTTGGAGCCCCTATTGGACGCAATGCAAACCGTATCGGCGGCGCTGTGATCACCATTGGTGGCGTTGACTACAAGCTGGAGGCCAATAATGGCCCGAACAACCTTCACAGCGGCCCCAATCTGTATCACAGCCGTGTCTGGAAATGTGAGGCTTCTGAGACGGAGAAGGGCAGCAGGCTTGATTTTTATCTGAAGAGCCCGGACGGGGACCAGGGGTATCCGGGAAATGCAGATATCACGGTCAGCTATACGCTCACAGAGGACGACAGCCTGGTGCTGGGTTATGAGATGACCTGTGACAGGGATACGGTGGCGAATTTTACCAACCACAGCTATTTTAACCTGGCAGGACAGGGCAGCGGCGATGTGTTAAAGCAGGAGGTGTGGTTAAATGCCACCCACTATACTCCGGCTGACGAGGTATCCATTCCCACAGGGGAGATCGCTCCAGTGGCAGGCACGCCCATGGACTTTACAGAGATGAAGGCAGTGGGACGCGATATTGAGGAGCCCTTTACAGCACTGATCCTTGGAAAAGGCTATGACCATAACTGGGTGCTGGACCATGAGCCGGGAGAGCTCTCACTGGCAGCAAGGGCAAAGGATCCAAAGAGCGGACGCGTGATGGAGACCTACACGGATCTTCCGGGCATCCAGTTCTATACGGCCAACTTCCTGAAGGATGAGCTGACAGGAAAGGGCGGAGCCCATTATGACCGCCGCCATGCGTTCTGCTTTGAGACACAGTATTATCCCGATGCCTGCCATAAGGAGCATTTTCCATCTCCTATATTGAAGGCAGGGGAGGTTTACAGGACGACTACCGTTTATAAGTTTTATGCGGAATAACTGAGAAAAAGCGCGTTTCCCGGTATAAAAGGGGAGCGCGCTTTTTGCAATCTGCCGTTGCTGAGCTGCTTTTGCCGGATCCGGAGCGTGCATGGGGCAGCTGCGATCTATTCCGTCATTTTCCTGCTATCCGAAGGGCTGCCCTACGCTATCCTCATAATATCCTGGGGAAACTCAAGGTTTACGCCATTGTCTTTCGAGGGAGTTCATGGTATACTATAACAATACGCGCCTGTATGAGCAGCGCGTTTGATTAAGAAAATGAGGGATGGAATGTCGAAAGTATTATATATAGCAGAGAAGCCCAGTGTAGCCCAGCAGTTTGCAGATGCCTTAAAGATCAGGGGCAGGAGGGCGGATGGGTATATTGAGTCAGAGCAGGCTGTGGTGACCTGGTGTGTGGGTCATCTTGTGACCATGAGCTACCCGGAGGCCTATGACATGAGGTATAAGCGGTGGAGCTTTCAGACTCTGCCTTTTCTCCCGAAGGAGTTTAAATACGAGGTGATCGCCGGGGTGGCAAAGCAGTTTGCCATTGTGAAGGAGCTGCTCACCAGGCCGGATATCGATACGATCTATGTGTGTACAGACTCCGGGCGGGAGGGAGAATATATATACCGCCTGGTGGCACAGATGGCGGGAGTCAAGGGGAAGAAGCAGAAGCGTGTCTGGATCGATTCCCAGACAGAAGAGGAGATATTGAGAGGGATCCGGGAGGCTAAGGACGAATCAGAGTATGATAACTTGTCCGCTTCCGCTTATCTCAGGGCAAAAGAGGATTACCTCATGGGTATCAACTTTTCCAGGGCGCTGACATTAAAATACGGGCCGTCCATGTCCTCCTATCTGGGAACAAAGTTTACCGTCCTCTCTGTGGGACGCGTGATGACCTGTGTCCTAGGCATGGTGGTGCGCAGGGAACGGGAGATCAGAAACTTTGTGAAGACGCCCTTTTACCGTGTCATAGGAACCTTTGAGTCCGCACAGGTCCCCTTTGAGGCGGAATGGAAGGCAGTGGAGGGCACGAGATATTTCGGAACGCCCTATCTCTATAAGGAAAATGGCTTTAAGGACAGAACGCAGGCCCAGGAGCTGATCCGCTGGCTGATGGAGGGCGAGCCTCTGACCGGAAGGGTGGTTTCAAAGGAGAAAAAGAAGGAGACAAAGAATCCTCCTCTTCTCTACAACCTGGCAGAACTGCAGAATGACTGCTCAAAAATGTTTAAGATCAGCCCTGATGAGGCCTTGAAGATCGTCCAGGAGCTCTATGAGAAAAAGCTGGTGACCTACCCCAGGACAGATGCCAGAGTCCTCTCCACGGCAGTGGCAAAGGAGATACAGAAAAATATCGGCGGGCTGAAAAATTATGAGCCCATGGCTGCATTTGCCCAGGAGGCCCTGGATATGGGAGCCTGGAAAACCATTGCAAAAACACGGTATGTGAATGACAAGCAGATCACGGACCACTATGCCATTGTGCCCACAGGACAGGGGCTGGGAGCCCTAAGGTCCCTTTCCCCCCTGGCGGAAAAGGTGTATCAGGTCATCTGCCGGCGTTTCCTAAGCATTTTTTATCCGGCAGCTGTTTACCAGAAGTACAGCCTGGATATTGAGCGGAAGGGGGAGCATTTTTTCGCGGGCTTTAAGGTCCTCTCAGAGCCGGGATATCTGAAGGTGGCGGATGTGAACCTGGCGAAAAAAAGCGGCGTCGAGGAGAGCTTTGATGATGGGAAGGAGACAGACAAAGAGGCATCAAAGGATGCCGGAGCAGACACTTCTCCTAAAGTTCCCAGGGCAGTATTGCTCCAGATGCTTGCAGATTTGAAAAAAAATGATATACTTACTTTGTCGGACTTAAAAATAAAAGAGGGAGAGACCTCGCCTCCCAAGCGCTATACCTCAGGATCCATGATACTTGCAATGGAAAATGCAGGACAGCTCATTGAGGACGAGGAGCTGCGGGCACAGATCAAGGGCAGCGGTATAGGGACCAGCGCTACAAGGGCAGAGATATTAAAGAAGCTTTTCAATATCAAATATCTGAACCTGAACAAGAAAACCCAGGTGATCACGCCGTCCCTGCTGGGAGAGATGGTATTTGACGTGGTGGATCATTCCATACGTCAGCTTTTAAACCCGGAGCTGACCGCCAGCTGGGAAAAGGGACTTACCTATGTTTCAGAGGGCTCCATTACATCACAGGAATACATGGATAAGCTGGAGCGCTTCGTAGCAGGAAGGATAGTCAATGTCATCCGCATGAATAATCAGTCTGATATGAGGGGACTGTTTGATGCGGCTGCTGTATTTTATAAAACAAAGAAGGAGAATTGACACATGAAATTGAACGAGATGACATGGAAGGAACTGTTAGACACAAAGCACACCATCGCAGAGAGAATCTTCGACGGCCATGAGTATCCATGGGAGGTGCTGGGAGAGATTGGATCATTCATTGAGTCTCTGGGCTCTCTGCTTCCTGAATCAGAATATAATAAGATCGGCAAAAATATCTGGGTACACAAGAGCGCAAAGGTAGCTCCGACTATCATGATGGCAGGCCCGATGATCGTTGGACCGGGAGCAAACATCCGCCACGGCGCATTTTTAAGAGGAAATGTTATCATTGGTGAGAGAGCCGTTGTAGGCAATTCCTGTGAGGTGAAGAATGCGATCATTTTCGATGAAGTACAGGTTCCGCATTTCAACTATGTAGGAGATTCCATCCTGGGCTACAGGGCTCACATGGGTGCCGGCGCTGTCACCTCCAACGTAAAATCGGACAAGACCCTGGTAAAGGTCCATGCAGAGGACGGAGACGTGGCTACCGGCCTTAAGAAGTTCGGCGCGATCCTGGGCGACTGCGTGGAGGTTGGCTGCAACAGCGTGCTGAACCCTGGAACTGTGATCGGACGCAATACCAACGTATATCCCCTTTCCAGCGTAAGAGGCTGCGTACCGGCTGATTCCATTTACAAGAGCCAGTCTGATATTGTAGCAAAGGAAGTAAGAGAAGAGGAGAAGCCGGAAGTGAAGGAAGAGGCAGCTCCGGAAGCAGAGGCAGCAAAAGCAGCTTCTGAGGCTATGGCAGCAGAGGAGGCTCCTGCTAAGACAGAGAAGGCGGACGCTCCTGCCAAGACCGCGAAGAAGGGAACAAAAAAGAGCAGCTTAAAGGTAGTTAAATAGCGCCAAAAGCGGTAAAACAGAAATACCTCCAGCGGACAGGGCCACACATGCGTTCCCTTGTTTGCTGGAGGTATTTCCATATACTAATCCGCTTATTTTGTTCCGAAGATCCTGTCGCCTGCATCTCCCAGCCCTGGGCAGATGTAGGCATTTTCATTCAGACAGCGGTCAAGATGACCAACATAGATCTGGATATCAGGATGTGCCTCTTCAAGGCGCTTTAAGCCCTCTGGGGCAGCAATGATGGACATGAATTTGATCTTCCTGCCGCCATGCTGCTTGATGAAGTCCACGGCAGCGACAGCGGAGCCTCCGGTTGCCAGCATGGGATCTGTGACAATGATGGTGCGCTCGTCAATGGGATCCGGGAGCTTGCAGTAATATTCGTGGGGTTCATGGGTAACCTCATCGCGGTAGAGTCCGATATGTCCCACCTTTGCGCTGGGAACAAGGGCCAGAATGCCGTTTACCATGCCCAGTCCTGCGCGGAGGATGGGCACCACTGCCAGCTTTCTTCCGGCGATCATTGGAGTCATACAGGTTTCGATGGGGGTCTCCACCTTTACATCCTCCAGGGGGAGGTCACGAAGAGCCTCATAGCCCATGAGCATTGCGATCTCTTCAATCAGGGCACGGAACTCATTGGTGCCTGTAGCCTTATCTCTTAACAGGGAAATCTTGTGCTGAATCAGCGGGTGGTCAAAAATCATTACATTTGCCATTGTCATTGCTGCTCCTTTATCTGTTGAATTTTCAATCATTATATACCAAATGTGGTGCCTTCGCAAATATTATTTGGTGGACGGGTCAAAAGATACGATGACGTAATCCCCCATTGCATGAGGCACAGGCATGGAAAAGTAAATGGTTCCCTGCTTCTCATAGCTGAAGGACTCAGGCCAGATCTCCTCGGAAGCCAGTGGAAAGTCCGCGGAGTCAAAGATGGCAGTAAGGGTATCGATGTCCAGGGTATTCCTGAACTCAAGCACCTGTGCCTCCACATCAGCGGAAATGCCGGAGAACTCCACATCATCGCTCAGCACATAGCCGGCCATGGTATAGGCATCTGTGTAATCACTCAGGCCAATGTTCTGTACCTGTGTCAGGTTCACGGTGTTGGAGTAGAAGAGATCCACGGGGTGGGCGGCATTTTCTACTGTGAGAGTGCCGGTATAGGCGGCTGTCAGACGCTTCCTGTCAGCGGATATGACCTTGCACTTGACGGTAAGGCTGTCCTTTGAATCATCCAGGCCATTGGCTTTTATGACGGAAAGGGCATTGCCCTTTAACAGCTGGTTGATCTGATCCTGTTTTGCGGTATCCTCCATCTCCTGGACGGCAGGATACTGGATGGAGATCTTTCCTGAGGTATAGGTCTCAATGCTTGCTGTGATATTGGAGGCAGCCTCAGGCGCTGTCTCTGTGCTTTGTGTGGGGGCCTCTGTGGAAGGCTCAGGCGCCATGGTCTCCTTTGCCGGTTCCGTGGCAGCCTCTGTGTGGATGGAAGACAGATCTGCCTTCTCCGGGGTGCGGCTTAAGATAAAGCCGATGGCTGTGCCTCCGATGACGACCGCTGCCGCGATGGCCCCAATTAAGACTTTTTTGTTTGTATCCATAGGGTTCCTCCTTTGTATGCGTCTGATAAGAGACGCCTAATTTTCTATATTTATTATACAGGATATTCGTGGACGGAGTTTGAAGAAATACTTACAAATTATTGAAGACAGAAAAAAACGTCATATTAGCGGAAAATCCCTCATATATTATTGAAGTGCGCGAAAAGCAGAGAAAGGTAAGGGAGGGATGGAACGTGACGCAGTTAGAGCTGATCGCAGCAATAGGAAATGGATCCATGGAGGTGGCAGCCATGTATTTTAAGGGTCAGCTGACCTTAAAGGAGCTGCAGAGCGTTCTGGGAGAGAGAAATGGGGAGATCGTGGAGGAGTATGTAAAAGACTATGTGAGAGAAAGAGGGCAGGCCATTGTGGAGACAGCCTGCACCTCCTGTGCCGCCGGAATTCCCGCCGGAGCCGCCCGCTTTGCCGGAGCTGCCGCTGAGTCATCCTGCTTTGCCGGAGTCCGGCCGAGTCATCCTGCCCTGCCGCGGCCTGCCCGGAAGCCATTGACATAGCCTCCGGCAAGGCAGAAGGACTTATTCCACCTGGGTGAGATGGCAGGAAGGAGACGCTACCAGGGAATAGTTGGTGTGGTAGATCACAAAGCCCGGCGCAGATCCTGCTACCTTGCGGATATTCTTACGCTGGATATAATCGATCTCTACCTTGTCATTGTCACGGGCCTTGGAATAGTAGGCAGCCAATGCCCCGGCTTCCTCGAATACACGGTCCGGGAGATCAGCCTGGCCCTCTGCCTTTACAATGACGTGGGAGCCGGGTATGCCTTTGGCATGGAACCACCAGTCACCGCCGTTTGCCACCTTAAAGGTCAGCTCCTCATTCTGGTAATTGTTCTTTCCGACATAGATGTGGAAGCCGTCGGAGGAGAGATAATGGAAGGGACGGCTGGTGACCTTTGGCCGCTTATCGCTGGGGCGGCGTTTCTTCACATAGCCGTACTCCATGAGCTCCTCCTTGATCTGTACCAGGTCATTTTCCGCCAGGGCGATATCTAAGGAAGCGCTGACAGATTCCAGATGGTCGATCTCTGCCCTTGTCTCCCCTGTCAACTGGGCCAAAGCCTCATAGGTGCGTTTCAGCTTATTGTATTTGTCAAAATGCTTTTTGGCATTGTCTTTTGCGGAAAGCTGGGGATCCAGGGGAATGGTGATCTCTTCGTTGGTGTAGTAGTTCAGACACTTGAAAGAGCGCTCACCGCCGGAAAGCTCATAGCCGTAGGTGTTCAGAAGCTCCCCGTATATCCGGTATTTTTCCCGCTTTTCCGTGTCCTTTAACTGCTTTAGCTGGAGATCGTATTTTTTATAATTGCGCTCTAAGGCTGTCTGAACAATACGCCGCAGGTCGGAGGATTTCTGACGGATCCTGGTAACAGCGTCCCTGGAGGAATAAAACCGGGCCAGCAGGGTACTGATGGAATCAAAGTCCTTTCTGCTGTAGCCCTCCCCCTCAAAGCAGGTGAGAGGAAAGGAGGCGTATTCCACCGGGATATCATCCTCGTAGACAATGGCGGGAGAAAATTTTCCTTCCTTTACATCCTCCATCATAAGGCGGAAGGTATGGTACAGATGGATGAGCTCCGGCTCTGTCAGTTCATTGGCAGAGTGGTCCCCGTCAATGGAGGCCAGATGGCAGATCTCCTGGGCAATGATAGGGCTGATACCTGTGAAAGAGCAGTAAAGGGCCTTCTGCACCGGCATGGGGGAGGCAGCCATGGCCCGGCGGAATGCCTCCTCTGTCAAGGTGAGCGGATCCCCCTTTTCCACTGTCTGCGGGATAAAATAATCACGTCCCGGAAGGACCTCCCGGACAGAACTCATATTGGCAGACACATGCTTGATGCTGTCGATAATGGTGTTGTCGTCCTTGCAGAAAATGATATTGCTGTGCTTTCCCATGATCTCTACGATCAGCTTCTTGCGGCACACATCACCCATTTCATCCAGATGCTCCAGCTCAAACCGGATAATGCGCTCCAGCCCTGGCTGGGAGACCGATACAATGCGGGCGCTGCCGATATGCTTCCTTAAAAGCATACAAAAATTAGGCGCTGTCATGGGGCTGGGCTTGTTGTTATCTGTCAGATAGATCAGCGGAAGGCTTGCGCTGGCAGATATCTGAAGCCTGTAGTTTTCTTTGTTATTCTTTATGGCGATAAGCAGCTCGTCCTTTTCCGGCTGGGCGATCTTGGAAATGCGCCCGCCCTCTAAGGTGTGCTTAAGCTCATGGACCAGATTTGCAATGGTAATACCGTCAAATGCCATGGAATGTCACTCCTTTATATAAGAATACGCAGCCGTTCAGACGGGGGATCTTCTTGCCCGGCTAGGCCGGACAAGAAGCATCGGATGTCCATCCGATGTGGAAATCTATGAAAAAATGGCCTTACAAGAAAGCTTGACGGCTATTTTTTCATAGATTTCCCCGCCGTCTGAACTGTTATAAGAATACCACAAATTCCGCCGATAGAAAAGGGGTTAGCGGTTGACTTGCCCCGGCTTATGAATTATAATGATATTTAACTATGGAGTAAAAACGAAAGAGAGGCATTCCGTTATGTTAAAAAGCATGACCGGTTTCGGCAGGTGCGAGAATATCACGAATGAATACAAGATTTCTGTCGAAATGAAGGCCGTGAACCACAGGTATCTGGATCTGAGCATCAAGATGCCTAAAAAGTTCAATTACTTTGAGGCCTCCATCCGCACGCTTCTGAAAAAATATATCCAGAGAGGAAAGGTTGACCTTTTCATCAATTACGAGGATTATACGGAGGGAAATCTCTGCCTGAAATATAACCGGGCCCTGGCTGCAGAGTATGTGGACTATTTTAAGAAGATGGAAGAGGAGTTCGGTGTACAGAATGATATGAAGGCTTCCGTTCTGGCAAAGCTTCCGGAGGTGCTCACCATGGAGCAGGTTCCGGATGATGAGGAACATCTGTGGGAGATCCTTTCCACAGCCCTGGAGTCTGCGGCAGAGAAGTTTGTCCATTCCAGAGAAGTAGAGGGAGAGCATTTAAAGCAGGACCTGCTGGGCAAGCTGGACTATATGTCTGAGATGGTAAGCTTTGTAGAGGAGCGCTCGCCGCAGATCCTGGCGGAGTACAGGACGAAGCTGGAGGACAAGGTTAAGGAACTCTTAAATGGAGCTGCCATTGATGAGGGACGCATTGCAGCAGAGGTCGTCATTTATGCAGATAAGATCTGTGTGGATGAGGAGACTGTGCGCTTAAGAAGCCACATTGAGAACACGAGGAAAGAGCTTTTAAGCGGCGAGAGCGTGGGAAGAAAGCTGGATTTCATTGCCCAGGAGATGAACCGGGAGGCCAACACCATTCTTTCCAAGGCGAACGATCTGTCGATCTCCGACAAGGCCATTGCCCTTAAGACGGAGATTGAAAAGGTAAGAGAACAGATCCAGAATATTGAGTAAGGTGTACTTTCGGAATCTCCCCTGCACCCGCTTTTGCGGCTGATTTTCCGCCAGCTGCACCCAAATTTAATCAACGTATGCGCCGCGTACGCCTCATAAATTTGAGCACAGCTGACAAAAAATCATCTCACAAAATCGGGCACAAAGAGACTCCCAGAGTACACTAAGAGATGCAGGAGGAAGCATGGAACATCAAGGGATTTTAGTGGTAGTATCCGGATTTTCCGGCGCTGGCAAGGGCACGCTCATGAAGGAGCTTTTGAAGAGATACGACAACTATGCGCTGTCCGTATCTGCCACCACCAGACAGCCACGTGAAGGGGAAAAGGACGGGGAAGCTTATTTCTTCGTCTCAAAGGAGCAGTTCCAGCAGATGATAGAGGAGCACAAGCTGGTGGAGTATGCCCAGTATGTGAACCACTACTATGGCACGCCCAAGGAATATGTGCAGCAGAAGATGGCAGAGGGAAAGGATGTGATCCTGGAGATTGAGATCCAGGGTGCATTGAAGGTAAAAAAGCGTTTTCCGGAAGCCCTTCTCCTCTTTGTGACACCGCCCAGCGCAGAGGAGCTGCGCCGCAGGCTGATCGGCCGTGGGACAGAGACCATCGAGGTGATCAATGCCAGGCTCCTTCGGGCAGCAGAGGAAGCTTCCGGTATGGAGGCTTATGACTACCTGCTGATCAATGATGACATTGACCGCTGCGTGGAGGAGATGCACCAGCTGATAAAGCTTCAGCACAGAAGAACAGCCTATCACCTGGATTTCTTAAGCAGGATGCGGGATGAACTGTGCCATCTGGACGAGAATAACAAGTAAATCATATATTACTATTTTGAAAGGGGAATGTAAAATGTTACATCCATCATACACAGATTTAATTGACGTTGTAAACAGCGATATCGAGCCAGGAGAGCAGCCGGTTGTACAGAGCCGCTACTCTATCGTGATCGCAGCCTCTAAGCGTGCCAGACAGCTGATCGGCGGCGAGGAGCCCATGGTTGCAGGTGCAGCAGGGAAGAAGCCTTTGTCTGTTGCCATTGATGAGCTGTACCACCAGAAGGTGAAAGTTCTTCCGGAGGAAGAGAAGACAGAAGAAGAGGTCAGCGAATAAATTTATAAGCCATCTCCGACCAGTCCTACCGCTGTTTCCGGGAGATGGCTTAAATGTTCATTAGGAGTAACTGTTCAGTAGGTCTGCGCACTTGCTGCGCTGACCGTAAGACAACCTGGGCCAGAAGGCAAAAATCCTATCGGCGGAGCCGATTTTAAATGGATTTTTGCTTGTAACTGTGAGGGTACTGAACAGTTACCATTAGGAGTTTTTATGGAAAATAGGAAGTTATTTTGTGTGTCCTTGGGCTGCGACAAGAACCTGGTGGATACGGAGAAAATGCTGGGACTTTTAGGGAACATGGGGCTTTCCTTTACGGACGATGAGGCAGAGGCGGATATCATCCTTATCAATACCTGCTGCTTTATCGGCGATGCAAAGGAGGAAAGCGTCAATACGATCCTGGACATGGCCCGCTATAAGGAGGAAGGGGTCTGTAGGGCCCTGATCGTAGCAGGATGCCTGGCGCAGAGATATAAACAGGAGATCCTGGAGGAGATCCCGGAGGTAGATGCCATTTTAGGTACTACCTCTTATGAGGAGATCAGCAGGGTCGTAAGGGAGCTTTTTGAGGCTTCCGGCTCAGATGAGAGCAAAGGAGGCAGCCAGGCAAAGGGTATTTCCTGCTTTCACGACCTATCGGAGCTGCCAAAGGAGTCTTCAAAGCGCATGGTGACTACAGGCGGACATTACGCCTTTTTAAAGATCGCCGAAGGGTGTGACAAGCGCTGCACCTACTGCATTATCCCATATCTTCGGGGGCCTTACCGCAGCGTGCCCATGGAGGACCTGCTCCGGGAGGCAAGGGAGCTGGCAGAGGGGGGAGTGAAGGAGCTGATCCTGGTGGCGCAGGAGACCACTCTTTACGGAAAGGATATCTATGGGGAGAAGTCCCTTCCCAAGCTTTTAAAGGAGCTGGCAAAGATACCGGGCATCTACTGGATCCGCATCCAGTACTGCTATCCGGAGGAGATCACAGATGAGCTGATCGAGACCATAAAGACAGAGGAAAAAGTATGCCACTATCTGGATATCCCCATCCAGCATGCCAGCAACCGCATCTTAAAGCGCATGGGAAGGCGTACCAACAAGGAGGAACTGAAGGAGCGCATTGCAAAGCTCCGGGCGGAGATCCCCGACATTGTCCTCCGCACCACCCTGATCTCCGGCTTTCCGGGAGAGACAGAGGAGGACCATGAGGAGCTGCTGGAGTTTGTGGACGAGATGGAGTTTGAGCGTCTGGGGGTATTTCCCTACTCTGCGGAGGAGGATACCCCGGCCTATTCTTATCCTGACCAGGTCCCTCAGGAGGTAAAAGAGGAGCGCCGGGACGAGATCATGGAGCTCCAGCAGGAGATCGCCTTTGAACACTGTGAGAGCATGGTGGGGAAGGTGCTCACCGTGATGATAGAGGGAAAGGTGGCAGACGAACCGGCCTATGTGGGACGCACCTATATGGATGCACCAAATGTGGACGGCCTTATCTTCGTCAATGCCGATGAACTGTTGATGTCAGGCGACTTTGTGAAAGTGAAGGTAACAGGAGCCGCCGAATATGATCTGATAGGAGAGGTGTATCATGAATCTGCCCAATAAACTGACTGTCCTTCGTGTGTGTCTGATCCCGTTTTTTGTTGCAGCCCTGCTGTTTCAGGGAGGGGAAAACCAGAGTATGCGCATTGCTGCCAATGTGATCTTTATCATAGCCAGCCTGACTGACCTTCTGGACGGCAAAATTGCCCGCAAATATAACTTGGTGACAAATTTTGGAAAATTTATGGATCCTCTGGCGGACAAGCTCCTTGTGTGCTCCGCATTGATCTGCCTGATCGAGCTGGGACAGCTTCCTGCCTGGATCGTCATCATTATCATCAGCCGTGAGTTCATCATCAGCGGCTTCCGGCTGGTGGCGGCAAACAATGGCATTGTCATTGCGGCCAGCTACTGGGGAAAATTCAAGACCACCTTCCAGATGATCGCAGTGGTGCTTTTGATCTTCAATTTCCCGGCATTGGCCATTGTTACAACGATCATGGTATGGATCGCCGTCGCCCTCACCATCATTTCTCTGGTAGACTATGTGGCGAAGAACAGCAAGGTGCTGACAGAGGGAGGCATGTAGCATGACGGTGGAGCTGATTTCTGTGGGGACAGAGATCCTTATGGGAAATATTGTAAACAGCAATGCCCAGTATCTGGCGGAGAAATGCGCCATGCTGGGACTTGATATGTACTACCAGGTAACAGTGGGAGATAATTACGGCAGGATGCATTCTGTGATCGAGACTGCCCTTGACCGTTCCGATGTAGTGATCCTCACAGGAGGGCTGGGGCCCACAGAGGACGACATGACAAAGGAGGTATGCGCCGATGTCATGGGCATGGAGCTGGTGGAGGATCCTCATACAAGGGAGAGGCTGGAAGCATTTTTCCGGAACAATATTTATAAAGAAATCCCGGATAACAACTGGAAGATGGCCACGGTGCCTGCAGGCGCAGCGGTGCTTGACAACTTCAATGGCATGGCTCCCGGACTCATTCTGGAAAAAAATGGAAAGACAGCCATAATCCTGCCAGGCCCTCCGGGAGAGCTGTATCCCATGTTCCAGAGCCAGGTCTTTCCTTATCTTCAAAAACGCAGGCAGGCCGTGCTCGTGTCAAAGATGGTGAAGATCTGCGGCTATGGGGAGAGCCAGGTGGAGGACAAGATCCTGGATCTCATCGACAATCAGACGAATCCGACCATCGCAACCTATGCAAAGACGGCGGAGGTCCATATCCGTTTAACTGCCAGGGCTGGCACGGAAGGCGAGGGCGAAGCGCTTATTGCCCCTGTACTGCAGGAGCTTCACAGCAGGTTTGGCAATGCCATCTTCACGGATTCTGAGGATGTGACTCTGGAAATGGCAGTGGCGGAGCTGTTGAAGAAAAATGGCTTTACCATGTCAACGGCAGAGTCCTGTACTGGGGGTATGGTTGCTGCCCGCCTGGTAAATGTCTCCGGCGTGTCGGAGGTATTCACAGAGGGCATGGTGACCTACTCCAATGAGGCGAAAATGCGCCTTCTGGGAGTGCGGGAGGAGACCCTGAAGGCCTGGGGAGCTGTCAGCGAGGAGACAGCCAGAGAGATGGCTTTGGGAGGAGCAAAGGCGGCCGGCACAGATGTGTGTGTGGCGATCACCGGGCTTGCAGGACCGGACGGGGGTTCAAAGGAAAAGCCGGTAGGGCTTGTATATATGGCCTGTGCTGTCAGGGGCCGGGTGGAGGCCAGAAGATACCAGTTTAAGGGAAACCGGAGCAAGATAAGGGAGCAGTCCATGATGAAGGCTCTGGATCTGGTGCGGCTCTGCCTTCTGGATCACCAGCAGAAAAAGGGTTAGGAGAGGAAAACGTGGAAGGAAAAAGGATAAAAAAACAGCTTTCTGCTGCCTGCCATTACGCCTATGTGCGGCTGGCGCTGAATTATTACACCTATTATGAGACCATTTTTGAGGAAGGCTTTGCCGGACAGAGGCTTGAGGAGCTTTCCGGCCGTTTTCATGGCATATTGAAAGGCTTTCTTGATGGAAAGCGGGATATGGAGAGCTTGGACGCTCTGCGGGAGGAGGCCATCCGTGAGATGGAGAGGACAACGGCTTATACGGACAGCTTTCAGGCCTACGAGTATGTGCTGAACCGTCTGGAGCTGCGGTTTTCACCTCAGCTTTTGGACGGCAGGGACGAGGTGGTGGACAGCGAAGCGCTCACGGCTGATATTATGAACTATATCACTGGAACAAAGGATGTCGCAGTGATGAACGAGCGCATTAGGACAGTGCTCAGCCAGCTTCCGGTGCGCCTGACAAAGCAGAAATTTTTTTCAATGGTGGAGGAAGCGTTGAGAGTCTACAAGGGAGGTCCCGCAGAAGGCCTTAAGGATATGCTCTATATCCTGGGGGCCCAGGCCTTCCTGTATGAGCCTAAGACAGCAGAACCTGGCTATGAGGGGCTCCATGAGATCCTGGGACAGCTGAAAGGGGCAGATTACCGCAGTTTGACGGCAGAAGCCTACCGCAGCCTGGCAGGGAGGCTGGAGGAGGCTGGTCACACCCTTTTGGACATTTCTGGGGATATGCAGCTTTTTGCAGAGCTTGTAAATGACCTTTATGTGCTATGCCTTACAAGGGACACCTCCATGATGGATGTATCGGAGGAACGGGAGATCAAGGGGCTTTTGTCCGATATCCAGGCCTTGTTTACTGCAGGAGATAAAAGGCCTATCCCGGAGGAGGTTACGGAAAAGCTGACCTTCCTGGAGGGAAAGCAGGAGGCCTACTATGAGCAGTGGATGAGAAGCAGCGTTTCCTCTGACACCCTGGAGGGACAGCAGGACGATCCGCTTTTTGAGGCTTTGCGTAAAACAGAGCTGCTCATGTCGGGAAGCAGCTTTATGAGTCTGGACGGGCACAGGGAAGCTGAAGAGGAGGTTGTGGACGAGGCCCTTCTTGACAGGGAGGAAAAGGAGCTGTTTGAACACATAACAGAGGCCTGGAGGGAACAGCCAAGGGTTCTGGTGCGTGCCTCCATGGCGAGCATTCTCTCCAGCCTGCCTGTCTTCTTCACCTCACTGGATGAGACACAGAGCTATATAAGAAACAGCCTGGAGAGCTGCAGCGATGAATTTGAGCGGAAGGCCTTTGACAGGCTGATCCATGAGATCATGAGCATGGAAATGATGTAGCAGGGAAGAAAGGCAGAACAGGGGAAATAACATGCGCTGGTGGAAGCACTTATACATGGGCAGAAAGGCCGCAGAAAACAGGTCTCGTATCTTAAGAGGGATACGGGAGGGAAAATGGATGCCGGACACCTATGTGATTACTTTGCCTGAGAGCGGGAATCATATAGTTGATATACGCCCTGTGTCCCTTTTAACAAAGGCGGAACGGGAGAGGGAGGATTTCCTCATCCTGGGAGCAGCAAAGGGCTATGGCGAGGCCTGCGAGGTGGTGCGTGACATGGTGGATGATATGTACAGAGCCACAGGTGCATTTGACTGGATCCAGTATATGGAGACACTGAAGGAGGCTTAAGGATTGCTGAAAATAATAGGGATCGTTCTGCTGGTCCTTCTGGGAGTCATATTCGGGCTTCTCCTGGCAGCGTTCCTTGCGGTGCTTTTTGTTCCGGTGCGCTACCGCATCCAGGGGGAATACCACAATGATATCAAGACTGCCAGGGCCAATGCTGCGGTTACCTGGCTCCTTCATGCATTGGCGGTAAGAGGAAGCTATTGCCGGGAGACAGGGCTTATCCTGCAGGTAAAGGTGCTGGGCTTTACCTTGTGGAGGCAGGTGCTCTTTGGGCCGGAGGAGGAAGAGGAGAACGCTCCTAAGGAAAAAGAAAATGTCCGGGAGAAAGCAAGTGAAGAGCCAAAGCAGCCCCGAAAACAGGAGGATGAAGTTCCGGGTGCTGTTTTGCAGGATGTTACAGAGGAAGATGAGCAGGACATTTACAGGCAGCTTGAGGAGGATGAAGCGCAGTTTAGAAGGCAGGCAGAGGAGCGGATGGAGAAGCAGGGGGACGATGTGAAAGAGGCAGACTGCCAGCCAGAAACACCCCCTCTTGGACGTATTGGAAGGCTTCTGGCTAAAATCCGGGCTCTGGCAGGAAAAATCCAAGCGCTCCCAGGGAAACTTCAGTTTTCTTTTTACTCAATTTGTGATAAGCTTAAAAATGGAAAGAACCTTGTGACAGAAAAAAAGGCATGGCTGGAGGATGAGAAAAACCAGGCGTCTATCCGCCTTGTACTGAAACAGGCCAAACGCCTCCTTATCCACGTGATGCCGGGAAAAGGGAAGGGCAGCCTGACATTTGGCTTTGAGGACCCATACACTACGGGGCAGGTGCTGGAGGCATTCAGCCTGATCTATCCCTTCTGCCACAGGCATCTCACCATCCATCCTGTATTTGATGAAACGATACTGGAGGCGGAAGGAGCTTTGAGGGGCAGGGTGCGGGCCGGTTATATCCTTTGGCTCGCCATAGGGATTTTGAAGGACAAACACACCCGCAGGCTCATAAGGGGCTTCCTCAAATAGCAAACCTACATGCGTCCAGCAGGCGGACGTGCCACCGCACCATAAAAGTCTGGTGGACGCATTGGGCATACCTGAACTTAGTGCCGCCCTGCGGCGGCGGGACTTTCAGAGTAAATACCTGAGAAAGAATGAGAAAGAGGACATAATATGGCAGAGAATCAATTTACATCTACAATTGAAACAATATTTAAGGGTCTGGACCAGTTTGTTACTACAAAAACCGTGGTGGGCGAGCCAGTGCAGGTGGGCGAGACCATCATTGTCCCTCTCATTGACGTTACCTGCGGTATGGCTGCCGGTGCATTTTCCGAGGGGAGCAAGCAGAAGCAGCGGGGAGGAGGCGGCATGAGCGCCAAAATGAGTCCCTCCGCTGTTCTGGTCATCCAGAATGGTGTGACAAAGCTGGTAAATGTCAAGAATCAGGACGCCGTTACAAAGGTCATCGACATGGCTCCCGACCTCATCAACAAATTCCTGGGCGGAAAGCCAGCGGTATCTGATGAGACTGTACAGGCAGCAAAGGACACGGCTGCAGGGTATGATGCCGGAGTTGTGAAGGAAGAGGTAAAGTAGGTATCAGAGAATACGCAAATACACAAAGTCCGCGGCCGGCTTAAGATACAGCTGGCCGCGTTTTTTGTTAAATACAGATTTTTATTAGGTGCGTACACAGAAACTAAAATAATCAGTGCCATTGCCAAGCTTAAAAGCTCTGGATAACAGCACTGATTAGATCATAGAAACTTGAGTGGAAGCAAGGAGGCTCGAACTCCTGACCTTTCGCGTGTGAGGCGAACGCTCATCCCGGCTGAGCTATGCTTCCAAATAATGTCATCTGTTATCTATTTTAGCACGGGAGCGCAGATTGTCAAGCAGTAATGAAAAAAAGATTTTCTGCATATGATGGACTATAGTGGGAATACGCTTACTTCGGAAATTGGGAGGGATCAGGATATGAAACGAATATGCGGGCTTATGCTGTTCTGCTTTGGCCTGGGAATGGCAGTGCTCCTTTTTATACCGGAAACCATATTTACTTTTCTCTTTGTCATCGGCTGTCTGGTACTGGGATATAATCTGTTCTGCTGCTGAGAAGTGGAGCAGAAGAAAAGAAAAAAAGAACTCCGGCACATCTCTAACCGGAGTTCTTTTGGTTTCTGTCTGATTAAGCTCTCTCCACAAGGCCAGAACGTAAGCAGGAAGTACATACGTACATTCTCTGGGTTCCACCGTTTACCTTGACTTTAACAGATTTCACGTTTGCTTTCCACATCTTGTTGGAACGTCTATGGGAATGGCTCACTTTGTTTCCGAAATGAGCTGCCTTTTCACAGATTGCACACTTAGCCATACTATTGCACCTCCTTAACCGATACTTGGATTTCATATACCAAAATCCACAACAAATGTATGATACCAGATGTTTTCAAATTTTGCAAGCGAAAAACAAAAATTTATTTCTTTTTTTCTGAAAATGGTGTATACTGTCTCTAGTATTAAGATTGGAGGCATGTGTATGAAGGGACGAATCAGCAATAAGATGGGCGAAATCCAAATCAACCCGGATGTGATTGCTCTATATGCAGGAACCATCGCAGTAGAATGCTTCGGAATCGTGGGCATGGCTGCTGTCAGCATGAAGGATGGTCTTGTAAAGCTCCTGAAACGGGAAAGCCTGACCCACGGCATTAATGTGGATATTGCAGATAACCGCATATCCATTGATTTTCATGTGATCGTATCCTATGGTGTCAGTATATCGGCAGTATCAGACAACTTGATCGAGAGCGTGAAATACAGAGTAGAAGAATTCACCGGCCTGGAGGTTGAAAAGATCAACATCTTTGTGGAAGGCGTCAGAGTGATTGATTAGGAGGAAGTTACCCGTGGGTATAAGTACGATTGATGCCGGAATGGTGAAGAATGCATTCCTGGCAGGAGCAAAAGGATTAGAAGCGAAAAAAGACTGGATCAATGAATTAAACGTGTTCCCGGTACCGGATGGGGACACGGGAACAAATATGACACTGACGATCATGGCCGCAGCCAGAGAGGTAGCGGCTCTTGAAAATCCCACCATGGATCAGCTGGCAAAGGCCATCTCCTCCGGCTCCTTAAGAGGCGCAAGAGGAAATTCCGGCGTTATCCTGTCCCAGCTTCTCAGAGGATTTACAAAGGAAATCAAATCCGTGGACGTGATTGACACCACCATCCTGGCCAATGCCATGGTGCGTGGCACAGAGACAGCGTACAAGGCTGTCATGAAGCCCAAAGAGGGCACCATCCTTACGGTTGCCAGGGGACTGTCTGACAAGGCCATCGAGACGGCCACCCAGACAAATGACATTGAGGAATTTGCAAAAGCCTTGATCGAGCACGGCGACTATGTGCTGAACCAGACCCCGGAGATGCTTCCTGTATTAAAGCAGGCAGGCGTAGTGGATTCCGGCGGTCAGGGCCTGATGCAGGTGATAAAGGGAGCGTTTGAGGGCCTGACAGGAAAGACTGTGGATTTTGCTGTGGAGGACCGGCCAAAGCAGACTGCGGATAAAGCAGAGGGAGCGGCGGCAGGGTCAGCCAGGACGGATATTGACACAGCAGACATCAAGTTCGGCTACTGCACGGAGTTCATCATCAACCTTGAAAAGGAATTTACAGAGACAGATGAGCGGGAAATGAAGTCCTATCTGGAATCCATCGGTGATTCCCTGGTAGTTGTCTCTGACGACGAGATCGTGAAGATCCATGTCCATACCAATCATCCGGGCCTTGCCTTTGAGAAGGGACTCACCTATGGCTCTCTCTCCAGGATGAAGGTGGACAATATGCGGGAGGAGCACCAGGAGCGGGTGATCCAGGATTCCGAGCGTCTGGCAAAGGAACAGGCAGCCCAGGCATCCGGTGTAAAAGAGCCCGCGGCCGAGCGCAAGGAATATGGCTTTATCGCAGTATCCAGCGGCGAGGGTCTGAGCGAGATCTTTAAGGGGATCGGCGCAGATCACCTGATCGAGGGCGGACAGACGATGAATCCCAGCACAGAGGATATGCTGAATGCCATTGACAAGGTAAATGCCGACAATATTTTTATCCTTCCAAATAACAAAAATATCATCATGGCAGCCCAGCAGGCCAGAGACCTGACAGAGGACAAGAACATTATCGTGATCCCGTCAAAGACTGTTCCCCAGGGAATCACAGCCCTGGTGAATTTCATGCCGGACCTCTCGCCGGAGGAAAACCTGGAGAACATGACAGAAGAGATGGCGCGCGTAAAGACAGCACAGATCACTTACGCTGTGCGTACCACCAACATCGATGGCATGGACATCGAGGAGGGCGACATCATGGCTATCGGCGATGGCGGCATGCTGGCTGTAGGCAAGGCAGTTACAAGCACAGCGGTAGATGCCTTGAAGGCAATGCTGGATGAGGAGTCTGAACTGGTAACCATTTATTATGGAAGCGACGTGCAGGAGGAAGAGGCAGCTGTTCTGAAGGAAAAGGCAGAGGAGCTGTTCCCGGATAAGGAATTTGAGCTCCAGTACGGCGGTCAGCCCATATATTACTATATGATTTCGGCAGAGTAAGCGCTGCAGGCAGAGAAGATGCCTGCAGAGCCGAAAAATTAAAATAAAAGGAGAATTGAATATGAATGATGAAATGAGAATGCAGCCCTCCTATGAGGCGCAGGTATCCGGTGATTCCCTGGGACGGTACACGGCAAAGACCTTTGGCTGGATGTTTGCCGGACTGCTGATCACATTTATCGTAGCCGTAGGCGGCTATATGACAAGAGCGATCATCTATGTGTATCAGATGCCTTACTGGTATTATGCGCTGCTGATCGCAGAGGTTGCTGTGGTAATGTTTTTATCTGCCAGGATCGAGAAAATGTCTGTGGGTATGGCAAGAGCGATGTTCTTCCTCTATGCGGCATTGAACGGCGTGGTGTTCTGCGCTTACCTGATCCTTTTTGATCTGACAGTGCTGTGGATGGTATTTGGAATCACCTCCTTGTTCTTTGGGATCATGGCGCTGATCGGCTGGTTTGGAAATATCAATTTCAGCAGTCTGCGCCCCTTTATGTTAGGCGGACTGATCTTCCTGGCCTTCTATTGGATCTTTGCCATGTTCATTGACCTGAGCGCATTTGAGACAGTGGTATCCACCATTGGCATCTTCCTGTTCCTGGTATACACTGCTTATGATACAAAGAAGATCCAGGCGTACCATGCCTACTATGGCCAGATGCCTGAGATGGCTGCAAAGGCTTCTATTTTCTCTGCTCTGCAGCTGTATCTGGACTTTATCAATCTGTTTGTATATCTGTTAAGGATCCTGGGACGCAGGAAAAATTAGGATAAGGGGGACTTGTGAATATGTTGATCGGAGCATTGGAAGCAGGCGGCACAAAGATGGTATGTGCGATCGGAAAGGAAGATGGAACGATTCTGGAGCAGGTATCGATCCCAACTACAACGCCGGAGGAGACCATACCAAAGATCATTGCATATTTTAAGGACAAGAAGATCGATGCATTGGGTGTGGCAGCCTTTGGACCAGTGGATGTGAAGCCTGGATCTGAAACATATGGGTATATTCTGGACACACCAAAGCTTGCATGGCGCCATAAGGATCTGCTGGGCGATCTCAGAAAAGAGCTGGATGTGCCGATCGGCCTTGATACAGATGTAAACGGCTCCTGCCTGGGCGAGGTGACCTACGGCTGCGCCAAAGGGCTTGACAGCGTGATCTATATCACCATCGGAACCGGAGTAGGCGTAGGCGTGTGGGTAAATGGAAAGCTGCTCCACGGTATGCTCCATCCGGAGGGAGGCCACATCCTTCTGACACGTCACCCGGAGGATCCGGACGGCGGTATCTGCCCAAGCCATCACAACTGTCTGGAGGGCTTTGCAAGCGGTCCTTCCATTGAGGCCAGATGGGGCAAAAAGGCAATCGAGCTGATCGATAAGCCGGAGGTGTGGGAGCTGGAGAGCTATTATATTGCACAGGCTCTGACCGATTATATTATGATCTTATCACCGCAGAAGATCATTCTGGGCGGCGGCGTTATGCACCAGGAGCAGTTGTTCCCACTGATCAGGGGCAAGGTGAAGGAACTGGTAAACGGCTACATCAACACCAAGGAGCTGGCAGACATAGACAATTACATTGTTCCGGCCAGCCTTCACGATGACCAGGGCATTATGGGCTGCATCAAGCTGGGCCTGGACGCATTGGAGAGCTGACAACGTGAACGGACAGCAGGTGAATACCCTGAAAGGGGTAGGAGAGAAAACCGGAAAATTATTTGAAAAGCTAGGGGTCATCACGATTGATGACCTCCTTTCCTATTATCCCAGGGCATATGATGCCTATGAGGATCCGGTGCCTATCGGGCAGCTTAGGGAACAGGCGGTCATGAGCGTGTCTGCCATTCTCCCGCGGCAGCCGGATCTTCTTACGTTTAACAGGATGCGGATGGTATCTGCACAGATCAAGGATCTGACCGGTTCCCTTCAGCTGGCCTGGTACAATATGCCCTATATGCGGGCGAATCTGAAAAGCGGTGTGCCCTATGTGTTCAGAGGACGGGTGGCAAAAAAACGGGGACGTCTGGTGATGGAGCAGCCGGAGGTATTTACTCCGGAAAGCTATGAGGCGGTAAACCATTCCATGCAGCCTGTTTACGGCCAGACCAGGGGACTCAGCAACAAGACCATTGTGAAGGCTGTGCGCCAGGCCCTTCTCGCCCGCCAGATGGAGCGGGAATATATGCCTGCCGGGCTGCGGAGGAAATACCAGCTGTCAGAGATCAATTACGCAGTGGAGCATATCCATTTTCCGGCGGACCAGAAGGAGCTTCTGTTTGCCAGAAAGCGCCTTGTATTTGACGAGTTTTTTATGTTCCTGGTGGGAGTAAGGCGGCTAAAGGAGCACCGCGGGGAAAGGCACTCTGACTTTGTCATGGTTCATTCCCGGGAAGCAGATAAGCTGAAAGAGAGACTTCCCTATGCCCTTACCCGGGCCCAGGAGAGAACTCTTCAGGAAGTTTACCGTGATATGGAAAATGGCCTTGTGATGAACCGTCTGATCCAGGGAGATGTGGGGTCCGGAAAGACCATTATCGCCATTTTGGCGCTTTTGGAGGCGGCCTCCAATGGATACCAGGGGGCCCTCATGGTTCCCACGGAGGTGTTGGCAAGGCAGCATTTTGAGTCCATAACAGAGCTTTTTGAAGCCCATGGGATTGAAAAACAGGCGGTTCTCGTGACAGGCTCCATGACAGCGAAGGAAAAGCGGGTTGCGTACGGGAAAATCACCTCCCATGAGGCAGATATCATTATCGGTACCCACGCGCTGATCCAGGAAAAGGTGGTATATGACAAGCTGGCCCTTGTGATAACGGATGAGCAGCATCGGTTCGGAGTGGGACAGCGGGAGCTTTTGAGCAGCAAGGGGGAAATGCCCCATGTGCTGGTCATGAGCGCCACGCCGATCCCGCGGACCCTGGCGATCATCCTGTATGGAGATCTGGATATCTCTGTGATCGATGAGCTTCCTGCGGGGCGCCAGTCCATCAAAAATTGTGTAGTAGGCCAGGATTACCGCCCAAAGGCCTATGCCTTTATAGAGAAACAGATCGCTGCCGGATATCAGGCCTATGTGATCTGCCCTATGGTGGAGGCCAGCGAAATGATCGAGGCGGAGAATGTGCTGGACTATACAAAGACCCTGAAAAAGGAGCTTCCGGAGTCCATCCAGATCGCCTGCCTTCACGGCAAGATGAAGCCAAAGGAGAAAAACGATATCATGGAGCGCTTTGCCGCCGGTCAGATCCAGGTGCTGGTGTCCACCACGGTCATCGAGGTAGGGGTAAATGTCCCCAATGCCACCGTGATGATGATTGAAAATGCAGAGCGCTTCGGCCTGGCCCAGCTGCACCAGCTGAGAGGCCGTGTGGGAAGGGGAAAGGCCCAATCCTACTGCATTATGGTAAATGGTGCGGGGGACCAGGATACCCAGAAGAGATTAGATATCCTGAATAAATCCAATGACGGTTTTTACATAGCCTCAGAGGATCTGAAGCTTCGGGGACCAGGAGACATTTTCGGGGTGCGCCAGAGCGGCGACCTGGAATTTCGGCTGGCAGATATTTTTACGGATGCGAATATTTTAAAGCAGGTCTCCGAGGAGGTAAATCGGCTGTTGGATGATGATCCTCAGCTCCAGAAGGAAGAAAACAGGGAGCTGGGCCGGCGGATCGGGCAGTATCTGGGCAGCCACTATGATAAATTAAACCTGTAGCATGCAGCATCAAGCATAAGATCCGGGCGTGCCGGTAAGACACATGAGCTGTCAGAAGTCTTGACTGAGGGCTGGCTTCAGGGAACAAAGAGGAGAGAATGACCATGAACGAAACATTACAGGTGATCCTTACAAGGAGAAGCACCAGGAAATTTTTAAATAAGCCGATCCCAGGGGAGGATCTGGACAATATTCTGAAGGCTGCCCTTCACGCACCCAGCGGCATGGGAAGGCAGACCTGGCAATTTACAGCGGTAAAGAACCGGGAGAAGATCCGGATGCTGGCAGCGGCCATTGAAAAAGTGCTGGGCCGCGAGGGCTACGATATGTACCAGCCGGAGGTGCTCATCATCCCGTCAAATGACAAGGAGAGTCCCTATGGAAAGGAGGACAATGCCTGCGCCCTGGAAAATATCTTTCTGGCAGCCCACTCACTGGGGATTGGCTCCGTGTGGATCAACCAGCTCCAGGGGATCTGTGACAACCCGGAGATCAGGGAGATCCTCACCTCCTTCGGCGTTCCGGAAAACCATGTGGTCTACGGCATGGCTGCCCTGGGGTATGCAGATGATGTGAAGTCGGAGAAGGAGCGGATCGGAAAAGTTGTGATCGTTGAATAGAAGCAATAAAAGAGAAAATCCCCGGACTGTGCACATGTACACAGCCTGGGGATCCGTTTCTTTCTGACCTATTCAGAAAGGAAGGCCTTATTTACCTGCCATCTGACGCTCCTGGGCCTCGATCATCTTTTTTACCATATAGCCGCCTACGGAACCATTCTGTGCGGAAGTCAGGTTGCCGTTGTAGCCGTTAGATAAAGGTACACCGATCTCGTTTGCTACCTCCATCTTAAACTTGTCCATTGCTTCCTTTGCTTCTGGTACATTTGTTCTGTTAGAGTTGTTAGACATAATAAAACGCCTCCTTGTGATATTTTTGCCCCGGTTCTTTTTGATGTCCGCGGCTTGTTTTGTGTTACAATCCTATTATGTGATATTAAAAAAATATTACGCTAGAAGGTTCTGCGTAAATTGTAAAAAATTAGGAGCGGAGAATTTAAGACTAATGTAAGAGAATGAACGTGTGTTTTGTGTTATACTAATACAGAAGACTGCTCAAATTCATATTCATTTTTAAAGAAAAAGGAGGAGGATATTTTATGGATTATCGGATTTTAGGAGAGACACTCCCTGCAGTTGAGGTAAGGCTTCAGCCGGGAGAGGCAATGTATACGCAGTCAGGCGGCATGGCCTGGATGAGTGATGGCTTTCATCTGGATTCCAATGTAAAGGGCGGGCTTATGAAGGGACTTGGCAGGATGTTTGCCGGAGAGTCCTTGTTTATGGCTACCTACACTGCAGAGAGGCCGGACAGCATCATTGCCTTTGCATCCACCGTGCCTGGGAAGATCATGACAGTGGATGTTTCAAAGACCAGCCTGATCTGCCAGAAAGGAGCATTTTTATGCGCGCAGCCTACAGTGGAGATCAGCACGGTGCTGACAAAGAAGATATCAGCCGGATTCTTCGGCGGCGAGGGCTTTATCCTTCAGAAGATCCAGGGCAGCGGCATGGCGTTTTTAGAGGTGGACGGCGATCTGGTGGAAAAGGAGCTGGCTCCCGGCGAGTCCATTAAGGTGGACACCGGAAATGTATTTGCCTTTGAACCCAGCGTATCCTATGAGATCGAGATGGTGAAGGGCGTGAAAAATATTTTCTTTGGCGGCGAGGGCCTGTTTCTCACCAAGCTTACAGGGCCGGGAAAGATCTATATGCAGACAATGAACATCGCAGAATTCACCGGAAGGATCGCTCAGGGAATCCCTTCTTCCAAATAAAATAACGTAACTGCTCCGCCATGGGGCAATTTGCGCAGTAGCTACAAAAAACCCTGAAAACTGCGAAAAACCCCTTGTACATCTGACATTTTCATATTATACTTGTTTGGAATGAAAATTACTTCTGTAAAGTAGAAAAAGTGGGAGCATTGCATGAGAGTGATTGCCGGCAGCGCAAGAAGGCTGCTTTTAAAGACAGTTGAAGGGATGGAGACAAGGCCAACCACAGACAGGATCAAGGAAACCCTGTTTAATATGCTTCAAAACCAGATACCGGGATGCCTGTTTTTGGATCTGTTTTCAGGAAGCGGAGCCATTGGCATAGAGGCCTTAAGCCGTGGAGCCAGCCTGGCTGTTATGATCGAGAATAATGGAAAAGCAATTTCCTGTATCCGGGAGAATTTAGAGCGGACAAAGCTGGGAGACAGGGCTCTGGTGATGGAGAGCGATGTGATTTCCGGCCTTAAGAAGCTGGAGGGGAGAAATTACCGTTTCCATATCATCTTCATGGATCCGCCCTATAATCATGACCATGAACGCCGCGTGCTGGATTACCTGTCCCATTCTCCTATGGTGACGGAGGAAACGCTTATTATCATAGAGGCTTCAAAGGAGACGGATGTGTCCTGGCTGGCGGATTCCGGCTATCATCTGATCAAGACAAAAGAGTACAAGACCAACAAGCATATTTTTGTTGGCAAGGGGGAGTAAATGAGGATTGCAGTATATCCGGGCAGCTTTGATCCGGTGACGTTAGGACACGGAGATATCATTGAGCGCACGGCGAAAATGTTTGACAAGGTCATCATCGGAGTTCTGAATAATAAGGCAAAATCTCCGTTGTTTTCCGTGGAAGAACGTGTTAATATGTTAAGAGAGGTAACAGCAGGGCTGCCAAATGTAGAGGTGCAGTCTTTTGAAGGGCTTTTGATCGACTTCCTGCGCAAAAACAGCGCAAGGGTGATCGTGAGAGGTTTAAGGGCGATCACAGATTTTGAGTATGAGCTTCAGATGGCCCAGACAAACCGTGTCATTGCCCCGGAGATCGATACGATTTTTTTGACTACGAACCTGCGGTATTCCTATTTGAGTTCCAGTATTGTGAAGGAGATTGCAGAGTACCACGGCGATATCAGCGAATTTCTCCATCCGATGATAGCAGAAAAGGTGCGGGAAAAGCTGGCCTGCAGGCAGCAGTGAGGATAAATAGGCCAAGAGTGTAAGGAGAACATGAATATGATGAGCAGAATTGAGCAGTTAATCAGCGAGATCGAGGAATACATAGACAGCTGTAAGTTCCAGGCATTGTCCAACAGCAAGATCATCGTGAATAAGGAGGAACTGGAGGAGCTGTTAGTAGAGCTGCGCCTGCGTATTCCGGATGAGATCAAGAAATACCAGAAGATCATCAGCCAGCAGGAGGCGATCCTGGGCGAGGCACAGACCCAGGCAGACGCGATGCTGGATGATGCAAAGAAGCAGGCGGACTCCATGGTAGCCCAGGCAAGTGAGCAGACTACAGAGATGATCAATGAGCACGAGATCATGCAGCGTGCCTATGCCCATGCCAACGAGGTGGTAGAGCAGGCAAATATCCAGGCCCAGGCCATTGTTGACGCAGCGGTCAACGATGCCAACAATATCCGCCAGAGCTCTATCCAGTACACCGATGATATGCTGCGGAGCCTCCAGACCATCATCAACCACACCATGGAGGGGGCAAAGGGCCGTTTTGATTCTTTCATGAGCTCCATGCAGTCCAGCTATGACATCGTATCTTCCAACCGCAATGAGCTGGCTGGCGGACTGGTCCAGCCGGAGGAGCAGGATAAGGGACAGCAGGAGAATGGTGAGGCATAATTTCAGAGAGATATGTTGTAAGAGACGGTGCAGCTTTGGCTGTGCCGTTTTTGTTGCATATGAGACTCCTGCAAAGATTCCTATGCAATAAAAAACGGCAGGGCCGCACTGCGTTGGAGAGAAAGTATGACGTTTACACGGCCCGCCCCAGGCGGAGAAGCCTGCTTAGAAATGCTTCAGCGCGTGGATGATATCAGAGACCACGCAGTCAGGGGTGAGATGATACCTCTCATACTGCATTTCCACTGGCATATGGTCCACAAATTCCTTTCTGGCTCCGAAGTTCAGTACCTTCATGGAGGAGGTTCCGTAAAATCTTGCAATTTTTTCGCCAAAGCCCCCGTCGATCACGCCGTCCTCCAATGTGACTACCAGCTGGTGTCCATTTTCAGGCAGAGACCGCAGCAGTTCCTCATCCATATCAGAAATATAGCGGGGATTGATGAGTGTGGCCCGGATTCCGTGGACAGCTTTCAGCTGTTCTCTTACCTTTGATCCCAGTTGGAAACATTTTCCAAGTGCCAGAAGGGCCACGGTATCGCCCTGTTTTACAAGCTCATATTTTGCGGGAGAGCGGTAGTCTGGCAGCAGAGAGGCATTTCTGGTGGCTGTTTCGATCCCAGGCACACGGATCATCACAGGCTGGGAGGTCTGGCAAAGGCCCCATTCCAGCATGCTTATATATTCTTCCCGGCAGGTTGGGGCAAGATAGAGGAGGCCCGGAATGTTCATGGCAAGAGGAATATCAAACACTCCCATATGGGTCTGGCTGCCCTGGGAGATTCCTGCAAAGAAGACCAGGATCACTGCCGGGCTCTGATTCAGGGACAGATCCTGGGAAAGCTGGTCATAGGCTCTCTGGAGAAAGGAGCTGCTGAGGCCAAATACAGGCTTTCCGCCATTTTTCGCAATGCCGGAGGCAAAGGCCACTGCATGGCCCTCTGCGATCCCCACATCCACGAACTGCTCCGGAAACTGCTGCCTGAGTCCGGCGTCAAAGCCAAAGATTTTTGGCGTTCCGGCAGTGATGGCAGTGATCGTGGGATCCTCCTTCATTTTTGCAGCCAGGTACCGGCAGGTCAGGGACTCATAGGTTTCAACAGGCTCTGCCGGATGAAGGGGCATGCCTGTTTTCCTGTCAAAAGGTCCCATGTAATGCCAGGCCTCGCGGTCTGCTTCCGCATATGGATAGCCCTTTCCTTTTACAGTGCACATATGGACAATGGTGGGATGGCCGGTATCCTTTACCTTTATAAAAGCCTCTGAGATCTCCCTGAAGTCATTGCCGTCGCGGACAAAGAGATAGTCAAAGCCCAGAGCTTGAAAGAGATTGCAGGCGGCCTTCCCCTCTGTCCTGCGCAGAAGCTGCAGATTTTCATACAGGCCGCCGTGGTTCTCTGCAATGCTCATGTCATTGTCATTTATCACAATGATGATATTGCTTCCAAGAGCAGCGGCATTGTTTAGTCCCTCAAAGGCCTGCCCGCCGCTTAGAGCGCCATCGCCCACGACCGCAATGACATTGCAGGAGCTGCCTGTCAGATCACGTCCCTTTGCCAGTCCGCAGGCAAGGCTTATGGCTGTAGAGGTGTGGCCTACAGAAAAGATATCGTGCTCACTTTCGGCGGGATTGGTAAAGCCGCTGACAGAGGAAAACCTGGCGGGATCGGTGTAGGCGTCCTTGCGGCCAGTCAGCAGCTTATGGGTGTAGCACTGGTGGGATACATCAAAAATGATCTTGTCAGCAGGGGAGTCAAAGACATAATGCAGGGCAACCGTGGCTTCAATGACAGCCAGATTGGAGCCCACATGGCCTCCTGTTGCGCTGAGGCGGAAAAGCAGCTGTTCACGTATTTCCCCGCACAGCTGAATGAGTTCTTTGGCAGACAACGGTTTTAGGTCCTTTGGGGTATGGATGTTTTCTAACACGCTTCTCATGATATCTTCCTTTCTGAGCAAGGCACATGGGCCTGTGCGGATCAATGGCTTCCAAAACGGTAGGCCGTGGCAGTAGCTTCCGGCACAGAACCTTCCTCCCACGAATGGATGCCGCTGTCCCTCAGATACTTGCTCGTCACATTGAAATAGGTATGTCCGGGTGTTCCGCCGATGGGATCATCCCATGCCACATCTACACAGTACCATTCTCCATCCAGCTTTACCATATTCCATGAGTGCTCCACGCCATTGCTTCCGGGAATGCCATATACGGTAATGCATTCAATGTCCAGCATGTCCATGAGCAGCTGGAAGGTGGAAGAGTAGCCGTGGCACATGGCGGACCGGTCAATGAAAACGCCGTAGGGTGTGTCGCTGTTTTCTTTAAAGCCCTTTGATGCAGATCGGCCAAACACGCTGTAGTCAAAGCTGGACCAGTCTGTGATCCAGTCATGGACGGCAAGCTCTTTTTCATAGTCACTCATGCGGCTGTCAATGTTTTTTTCAAGAACGTCTTTGGCTGCATTCAAAATACGGCGGTTTTTCTCTGACAGAGCAGAATCATCCCCAGTCCTCCAGGCCTGCAAAATGGCCTCCGGATCATAGGAATCCTCCGCTTTTGCAAAATCCTGCTTTTCTGCTCCGGCAGAAGTAGAAAGCTTGGCTTTTTCCAGAGCCTGTATGTCCGCTTTTTTTGCAGTGTCTCCAAAGCAGCCTGAAAAAGCAGCCTTTGCTGCTCCCGTATCCGGGCAGATCATCAGGGACAGAAAGCAGCCATTTACCGCTATGGCGCCATTTTTGACCAATGCTGCCTGCTGGGGTGCATAGCCCTCAAAAATCCCGGCCCTGTTTTTCAGATATTCCTTTAATGCGTTCTCTGCCGTTTTACAGTCCTCTTCCTTCTCCATCCTAAGCACAGCGATCTCGCTGGCTTCGACACCTTCTGCATAGGAGATGGAGCCATCCGCCACCTGATCCGATGGAATGAGATAATAATCTGTCAGCCATGTGGCAAAGTCTTCATGCTCTGAGGTGATGGTCGTGAGAGCGGGAAGGTTTGCCTGGCTTTCAGCAATGGCTGACACGATGTCGGAGGGGGCCATTTCTGTCTGGGCTGGCTTCTGTGAACAGCCTGTGAGGGCGAGCAGAAGAAATGGGGCTGCAATACAAGATCGAAGTAGTTTCATGATAAGGTGCTCCTTTCTGATGAATTATTGACGGTTGGCTGTAAGCTTTGTCATACTGATATCCTCTGCAAAGCCGGAGGCATTATAGAGGATCAGAAGATCGGTATATTGTTCTTGTTGGATCAATTTACTTAATTTTTGGCTGCTGTATCTCAGATCAAGGATATGGAGCTCTTCAAATTCTCCCAGCATGAACGGAATAAAGCAATTCGCATAGGAATCCTTGATCACCAGGATCTTCCGCCCATTGCCCGCGGCTGTGGTGATCCGCAGAAAGGGCTCATTTCCTCCCAAAAAGACAGCATATTTATCTTTTCCGTCCAATGCAGCATAATCATAGATTGCATTTTTCGTGAGGTTTTCCTGATGTATTGTGCAGGAAATGTCATGTTCAGGAAGAAACAGTTCAATGGTATCCTTGACGGTCCGTATTCCCAGCTTTGACTGGATCGTTCCCTCAAAACTGTCCGTAACGGCCCTTCTCTCATAATCAGAGAGTTCAGGGCAGGCGCAGCCTTTTTCCCTGGCCCAGGCCTGATATACATAAAAGGCAGCAAGCGTTTTCCAATGATGGTCTGTCCTGTAATAGAGCTCCTCATCCCTATGGTCATCAAGGATATGGGCTGCATCAAAGAAGACGCTTTCAGGCAGAGCCTTCTTAAGCAGCTCCAGGTAATCCCTTCCGCTGCCGGGAGGGGCAAAGGGAGGAAGCTTATCACACAGGATATCCACGGCATTGGGGATGATCAGAACCGATATATGGGAGCTTCCCAACTGTTCTGTGTACTGCTGTGTAAATGCAGAGAGAGCTTCAAGGTTACGCTTGGCCAGAGGCGTGTCAAACACGCCCGTATGCTTCTCGATCAGATAATGGTCGCCGGCAAAATAGATGTCCTTGCTTTCCCTTTTTAAAACTCCTCTCTCCACGGCAGTTTTTAAGCCGATCCAGCGGTCTCTCAGGATAAATTGATCTGTCAGGTATTCCTCATAATCAGTCTCATAATCGCCGTTTATGACAGCTTCTATTTCCAGTTTTGGCCTCTGAGCCAGCACCCGGTTTTCCGTCTCCGAAAAAACGGAGGAAGGCTTTACAATCGTTGCTGCGGCGGTGCCGAATATCAGCAGGAGAAACAAAATGACCGTAATGCGAGGCTGCCGGTCTTTTCTTTCCGGATCCATTTTCCTATCACACCTCCTATCAGAATCTGAAATACAGGAATGGATTAAAGGTTGCGTCCACAAGCCATGATACGGACAGGATGAAAATGGCAGTATAAAATACGTTTTTTATAGCCGCGGCCGCGAGCTCTTTTCCTGCAAGCCTTGTACAGATCCATTTTCCTATGCGCAGGGGCAGGTCCGTGCTTCCCATAAAGCACAGGATGAGCAGGACAGCATGATTGTAGAAAAGATAAATGGTCTCTCTGTCAATGAGCCCGCTGTCATATATGCCAAACAGCGCCCTCAGAAAGTCAATCCCCTGGGCCATATTTGGGGATACAAACAGGTTCCATCCGATCATGACAAGGATGATACAGTAGATATGCTGAAACAGGGCAGGAAGCTTTGCCAGGTATTTGCCCAAAAGGTACTTTTCCAAAAGCAGGAGGATACCGTAGTATAAGCCCCAGACAACGAAATTCCAGCTGGCTCCATGCCAGATCCCGGTAAGCAGCCATACGGCCAGGATATTCCGGATATGCTTGTGGCGGCTGACCCTGTTTCCTCCCAGGGGGATATAGATGTATTCCCGAAACCAGGTGCCCAGGGAGATATGCCATCTGCGCCAAAATTCGGTAATGCTTTTGGAAACGTACGGATAATGAAAATTCTCCAAAAAGTGAAAGCCAAACATGTACCCCAGGCCAATAGCCATATCGGAATAGGCGGAAAAATCAAAATAGATCTGAAAGGTATAGGCAGCAAGGCCCATCCACGCTGTGAGCATCGGCATATGGGAGCAGGATGAGGCCTGCACCGCAGTCCAGAGGGAGCCGGCATTGTTTGCCAGCAGGACCTTTTTGCCAAGGCCTGTGATGAAGCGGTGGATGCCCTGGGAGAACTGCCCTGTGGTCTCTTTACGGGTGGAAAGCTGCCTGTCAATGGTCTTGTATTGGACAATGGGCCCTGCGATGAGCTGGGGAAACATTGCCACATATGCTCCATAGGAAATGAGATTTTTCTGTACTGCCGCATCTCCCAGGTAGACATCAATGGTATAGGACATTGTCTGAAAGGTGTAAAAGGAGATGCCGATGGGCAGTGCAAGGTGCAGCAGGGGGATCGCAGTCCCTGCCAGGCTGTTCACGGTTTTGATGGCAAAATCTGTATATTTGAAAAATACAAGCAGGCACAGGCTGACAGCAGACGATACCAGAAGGGAAGCCTTCGCTGCCCGTTGTTTTCCCGCCTGTCTGAACCTGCTGACAAGGAGGCCGCCGGTGTAAGAAACAAGGATGGAACATACCATCAGGATCAGGTAAACAGGTTCTCCCCATGCGTAGAAGAGAAGGCTTGATAGGAGCAGCACAAGATTCCTCAAGGGAGGGGGAGCAAGGTAATAGGCCAGCAGTATCGCCGGCAGAAAGCGGAAGAGGAACAGAAGACTGCTAAAAACCATAGGACGCCTCCCTAAAATGCCCGGACAGCCAGCACATGAAGATTCGTAAAATTCTTAGGGCAGTCGCTGGAATAGCCGTTAAAGAAATGTACAAACCACCCATAGTCCTCCTGAGTCTCAGACTGAGTGGAGGACCAGTACCAATTGGTGCCGAGTCCATCCATGGCAGCATGTTCATCAAGAGAATAGATTTTAGAGAGAGAAGCGTTGATCTCTTCGCGGTTTTCGTAGATTGCGCACAGCTCTGAGATATCCGGCATATACCAGCCGGAGGCCAGAGCGCCGTTTAGATGATGGGTGTCCGCGTAGGTTTCCACAAATGCAAAGGCAGGAGAAGACTGGGGATCTGCGGAGACGGGCGCATCCTCACCGTCCTTGTCCGGGGTCCACGGAAGAGGACCGGAGCTTCTGTGAACTCCCAGCCCCAGGGCAGTGCCGTCCTCTTTTATTTCTGCAATAACAGCTGCCGGGAAATTGGTGCTTTCTGTCAGGGCGAGGCTGTCTGGTTTCACTGCAGAGCCATCGGCGAGGATGATATCTCCCACAGCATAGGAAACAGATACGGAAGCTGGTGCGGATTCTTCCCCGGATGGAGCCGGTGGTTTGGCAGAGCCGGTGCAGGCTGCCAGGGAGAAGGCAAGAAGCCCATAGGAAAGTAAGGTCAGTCGTTTTTTCATGTGTCATATCCTCCTTGTGTATTGACAATATCATAGACCTTAGAGTATACTCTCAGTCAAGAGAGTATCTCTTATGTGATTTGTGAACTTTTTGTGAACGAATGCTGAGAAGAGGAGCAAGGGCCTATGTATTACACTGTCTGTGAAGTTGCGAAGAGGCTGCATTTGTCGCCCCACACGATCCGTTTTTATGGCAAGGAGGGCTTGCTGACATTTGTGGAAAGAGATCAGAATGGCAACAGGATCTTTAAGGAATCAGATTTTGAGCGTTTATTTATCATTGCCTCCCTTAAGCGGGCAGGGATGTCCATCAAACAGATCCGGGATTTTACCGTTCTCTGTGACCAGGGAGATGCCACCATCGCGCAGCGCCTGAAGATCATCATGGATCAGCGGGAGGCAGTGGAGGAGCAGATCACAGAGCTCTTTGATGCGCTGGATGTGTTAAAGTACAAATGCTGGCTCTATGAGGTGGCGCTGGAGGCAGGGACCACTGCTGTACATGACAACATGCCGCCGGAGAAGATGCCTCCTAATATCCGGAAGATCAAGGAGCGCATCCGGCGGCTGACGGATGATATGGAGCAGCGCTATAAGGAGGGCATGAAGTAGGAGAGGAAAAGGCAGGAAAGGGCGCAGTGGGCGCATTTCCAGAGCATATAATGCCGGATGGACAGTCCGGCATTTTTAAGTACACTCTTTGTCTGGAAAATGCCGGAAAAGCCTCCGAAGGCGGCGGAAGCCACGATGAGGACGGCACCTGTCCTGCCGGGGACAGAGGAGGCAATGGCCTGGATGCCGGTTGTGATCTCCACTGCCCCCAAAAGGGCGGGGCGGACAAAGGGGAAAACGGAGGCAGGAAGGGTTTCCTGAAAGGGCAGGGGAAGCACTGCCAAATACACTGCCAGAATGGAAAATATCATAATATAACCTCCGATCTTTACCATGGTTTCAAAGCAGCTCATGAGGTGTTCGTCAAAGGAAAATGGCTGGCTGAAGGCACTTTGGGATCTCAGGCTTTTGTGAAATTTTCCATTTGCGGAAGCTTGGGCAGGTCGGCCGGACGTGGTCCGGCTTTTTGACAAAGCATTGGTATTTGGAAAGGCCGCTTTGGTATTGCGGCGCTTTGGAGCAGGCCGGCCGGCGTGGTAAATGGGCCGGGCTGCCATGGATATGGGAATTACAGGGAGATACAGGGCGGCCGCCACGGCCCAAGGAGGGCATTCGGGGGACAGGCCGGAGACAGCCCTGATCTGTGCCATCACATATCCTAAGATGAACATGGGGCTGGGATGGTTGCTGATCGCCAGGAGATATTGTCCCTCTTCACGGGAGATCCGCCCGCTGTCCAGAAAATCACTGGCCGTTTTCGCTCCCATGGGATAGCCGCAGAGAAGGCCGCTCATGAAAACAAAGCTTCCCTGACCGGAGAGGCCTAAGAAGCCGGAAAGAAAAGGGGAAAAGGGCCCGGTGAGTATGGGAATGGCATCCAGGGCGACGATGATCCCGGAGCATATCATAAAAGGCAGGAGGGTGGGAAGCACCACATCAGCCCACAAAAGCAGGCCCTGCCGGGCTCCTGTGAGGGCGAGGGAGGGATTGAACAGCAGTAAGAGCAGGCAGAGAACAGACAGGATGCCTCCTATGGATTTTTTCATAGCCACCTGAATAGAATGGATTTGTATCAATATATTGTGAAAGGCGGCGGGCTATGCCTTTGAACCGGATGATCAGGGGAAGAGGAGGAGGCGGGATGTTTCTCATGGCTGTGATACTGGTCCTGGCTCTGTTTCAGGAAACCTTAGTCAGTTATCTTTCTTCCAATCCCGACTATTACCAGCTGGGGCCCTATACCTGGGAGAGCGATGATTTCAGGTCCATGAGACTGGGCGATATGGCAAAGGGCGCGGATATGGAGACATTGACGGCCCTTATGGTGGAGCATGATTATGACCTGAGAGAGCTTGAAAGCCTGGACTGCCATAAAAACAGGCTTATGGCTGCAAGGCCTGCGGACTATCGGAAGCTAAAGGGGGCCTATGAGACGGTGCTGGAGGACTTAACATATTTTCCGATCCCGGCAAGTATCAGGGCCGATACGCCGGATGTGGTATTTGAGGACGGCTGGATGGATGGCAGGAGTTATATGAGCGGAGGAGAAATGGATGATGGAAATACGGAGGGGCGCCGCCATGAGGGCTGCGATATCATGGGCAGCGAGCGCCCCAGAGGTTTTTATCCTGTTGTCAGCATGAGCGATGGAGTGATCGAAAAAATCGGCTGGCTGGAAATGGGAGGCTGGCGGATCGGCATCCGCGCTCCTAAGGGAGCCTATCTGTACTATGCCCATCTCTATGGCTATGCAAGTGACCTAAAGGAAGGGGAACGTGTCAGGGCAGGACAGCTCTTAGGCTATATGGGCGACACTGGCTATGGGAAGACAGAAGGAACCACCGGGAACTTTGAAGTCCACCTGCATGTGGGCATCTATATCCGTACAGACCATTATGAGGAAATGAGTGTGAATCCCTACTGGATACTGCGGTGGCTTAAGGGGCGGAGGCTTGTGTTTGACTATTAGCATGCGGAAACGCAAGAATAAACTGCTTGACATCCGTTTCTGCCTTCCGTATAATGAAAGAAGCTTTAAGCCTCCTGTATGAATGCCAGGAGGCTTAATTTTACTATGAAAGTGTTGTTAAGCGGCTGTGCGGACTGCGTGCCTGTGGCACTGGTCCGGCACCAACCGGAGCGTAGAACTGCCAGCAGTGCGGAGCAATCCGACTTTCATAATCGGTGATGCCGCCGGATGGGCAGCATGCAGGTGTTAGAGGAGAATGGGGAATAAGGCGATGACGGACATCAGGCAGCTTCCAGAGGCCTTTCTGGAGGAAATGAAGGGGCTTTTGGGGGAGGAGTACCAGTTATATAGAGAGAGCTTTAAGGAGCCATGGAAGCCGGGGCTTCGGGTGAATACGCAAAAGCTGTCCCCCAAGGAACTGAAGGCCCTGGTACCCTGGAAGTTGGAGCCTGTTCCATGGACGGATAATGGGTTTTACTATGAGCCGGGAAGCGCCTGCAGCCAGCCGGACAGCCCTGCCTTGGAAAGTGATGCAAGGCCGTCAAAGCATCCATGTTATTATGCGGGCCTTTACTATCTCCAGGAGGCCAGCGCCATGACCCCGGCAGCCATGCTCCCGGTGGAGCCCGGTGATATGGTGCTTGATGTGTGCGCAGCTCCGGGAGGAAAGAGCACGGAGCTGGCTGCAAAGCTTAAGGGAGAGGGAATGCTGGTCTCAAATGACATCAGCTATTCCAGGGCCAGGGCCCTTCTTAAAAACCTGGAGCTTACGGGGGCAGGTAATATCTGTGTTACCAGCGAGGAGCCCGGCAAGCTTGCGAAGATATGGCCCCTGTTTTTTGATAAGATCCTGGTGGATGCGCCCTGCTCCGGCGAAGGAATGTTCCGCCGGGACGAGGATATGATAAAGGACTGGGAGGAGCATGGCCCTTCCTATTACGCTCCCATACAGAGGGAGATCTTAAGACAGGCAGTCTCCATGCTGAAGCCGGGAGGAATGCTGCTTTACTCCACCTGCACCTTTTCACGGATGGAGGATGAGGAAAACATCGAATTTCTGTTGTCAGAATACCCGGAAATGGAGCTGGTCCCCCTTAAGCTGTCACGGGTGCCGGGAGGTGTGGACGGCGTGGGGCTTCCAGGCTGTATCAGGCTGTTTCCCCATAAGGTAAGGGGAGAAGGACATTTTCTGGCGCTGCTGAGGAAAAAAGGAGCGTTTCGGAATGGGGCAGGAAAAGCGAGAACAGAGGCAATAGAATGCGCGGACACTGTAAATGACCGAAAGCCGTCTGAAGGGACTTTAGTAAGAGAAGCGCTGGAGAGAGAAGAATGCCTGCTGAGAAGAGGAAAGAAGGGTGGCCGGTTTCTAGGCGAAGCCGCAGGAAAAAGCCGGAAGATAGCGCCTGATCTGAAAAAGCTTCCTGAACTGGCAGCATTTTTGGACTCCTGTGCGGTCTGCTGGGAGGAGGCAAGGCTTTCTGTTGTCCAGGATCAGGTGTACTATCTGCCCCGGGGCTTAGAGCAGGGACTGCCCCTGCGCTTCCTGCGCACAGGCCTCCTGCTGGGAGAACTGAAAAAGGGCAGGTTTGAGCCCTCCCAGGCCCTTGCAATGGCGTTAAAAAAAGGAGAATATCCCAATGTCCTCAACCTGCCGGAGGGAGACGAACGCGTGCTGCGGTATCTGAAGGGAGAGACGATCTCCCTTCAGAGGGAGGAAGGGACGAGAAAGGACTGGTGCCTTGTGACCTACTGCGGTTATTCTTTGGGCTGGGCAAAGGGAAACGGCATGACGCTGAAAAACAAATATTATCCGGGATGGCGGTGGCAGTAGAGCCTGTGCGGGCCCGGTAAAGGATAGAAGGATGGGATATGGCAGGAGGAAAAAAACAGAAGGAGCTCATGCGCCTTGATAAATTCCTGGCAGAGATGGGGCAGGCGACCAGAAGCCAGGCAAAGGAGCTTGCAAGAAAGGGCAGGATACAGGTAAATGGAGAGGCGGTGAAGTCGGCGGACCAGAAGATACGCCCGGATCAGGATACCGTGAGTCTGGACGGCGTGACGGTTGGGTATGCGCGGACAGAGTATTACATGCTCAACAAGCCTCAGGGCGTGGTATCTGCCACCGAGGACAGGCATTTTCCCACAGTGATCAGCCTGATCGGGGATGCGGTGAGGAAGGATCTTTTCCCGGTAGGGCGTCTGGACATTGACACGGAGGGACTTTTGCTGATCACAAATGACGGCGCCCTGGCCCACGATCTCCTCTCTCCCAAAAAACATGTGGACAAGACGTATCTTGCAAGGCTGGAGGGCCGTCTTCCGGAGGATGCCGAGAAACAGATGGCAGAGGGGATCGTGCTAGAGGACGGCACAAAGACTCTTCCGGGCGTATTAAAGCGCCTGGAGGGCCAGGAGGTCACACTTACCATACACGAGGGCAAATTTCATCAGGTAAAGCGCATGTTTGAGGCTGTGGGATGCAGGGTCATTTACTTAAAACGTCTTTCTATGGGGCCCCTTGTGCTGGATGAGAAGCTGAAACCGGGAGAGTACAGGCCATTGAGCGGGGATGAGATCCGGGCCCTGGAGCGGGTCACCGGAAGAACGGAGTGAGCCGCCGGTGTGATATTCTGTTGGTTCATTTGGAGGAAAGGAGCCTGCCTTCCAGGCGTGCCCGGAAGCGGATATAGAAAAAACGGAGAGAAATACGATGAGGTTAGACGGAAAAAAAGCAATTATTTTTGATCTGGACGGTACATTGATCGACTCCATGTGGATGTGGAAGGCCATTGATATTGAATATCTGGGCCGGTATGGTCTTCCATGCCCGGCAGAGCTGCAGAAGGAGATCGAGGGCATGAGCTTTTCCGAGACGGCCGTGTACTTTAAGGAGCATTTCCGGATCCCGGATTCACTGGAGGAGATCAAACAGGCCTGGGTGGAGATGTCCATTGAGAAATACAGGAGCGAGGTTCCTCTAAAGCCCGGAGCGAGGGAATTTCTGGAGCATATCACGAGCCGGGGCATCAAGGCGGGGATCGCCACCAGCAACGGCTGGGCCATGGTGGACGCTGTTCTGGATTCCCTTGATATACGGAAGTATTTCCAGGTGATCGCCACTGCCTGCGAGGTGGCGGCAGGAAAGCCTGCGCCGGATGTCTACCTGTACGTGGCAGAGCGCCTGGGTGAAAGGCCGGAGGACTGCGCTGTGTTTGAGGATGTGCCTGCGGGGATCCTGGCAGGCAAGAGGGCAGGAATGACCGTATTTGCCGTGGAGGATGAATTTTCAGAGGAAATGCGGGAGGAAAAGAGGGCCCTGGCAGATGATTATATTACGGACTATTTTGAGTTGTTGGATGGAGCAGAAGAATGATACATGATTATTTACCAATAAGCAGGGCGGATATGAGCATCCGGGGATGGAAGCAGTGTGATTTTGTCTATGTCTCAGGAGACGCCTATGTGGATCATCCCTCCTTTGGAACTGCTATCATTTCCAGGGTTCTGGAGTCCCATGGATATAAGGTAGGGATCATTGCCCAGCCTGACTGGAGGGATAAAAAGAGTATCGAGATCCTGGGAAGGCCCAGGCTGGGCTTTCTTGTCTCAGCCGGGAACATGGATTCCATGGTGAACCATTATTCGGTGTCAAAGAAGCGCAGGAAGGAGGATTCCTATACTCCGGGAGGAGTCATGGGGAAGAGGCCGGATTATGCGGTGACGGTCTACTGCAACCTGATCCGGTCCGTCTATAAGGATGTGCCGATCATCGCCGGCGGCATTGAAGCAAGCCTGCGCCGCCTGGCACACTATGATTACTGGTCCAATAAAATGAAGCGGTCCGTTCTTCTGGATTCCCAGGCAGACCTGATCTCCTATGGCATGGGAGAGCGCTCCATTGTGGAGATCGCGGATGCCCTGGACAGCGGGCTGGATGTGAAGGACATTACCTTTATTGAGGGCACTGTGTACAAGACGAGGAGTCTGGAGTCTGTCTACGACTATGAGCTGCTTCCTGACTATACGGAGCTTCTTCGGGATAAAAAGGAGTACGCAAAAAGCTTTTTTGTCCAGTACAGCAACACGGATCCCTTTTCCGGCAAGCGGCTGGCAGAACCCTATGAGGGAAAGGTGTTTGTGGTGCAGAATCCTCCGGCAAAGCCCTTGAGCACAGAGGAGATGGACGAGGTTTACGCCCTCCCCTATATGAGGAACTACCATCCCTCCTACGAGGAAGCGGGCGGCATTCCGGCCATCCGGGAGATCAAGTTCAGCCTGATCAGCAACCGGGGCTGCTTTGGTGCCTGCAGCTTCTGCGCCCTCACCTTCCACCAGGGGAGGATCATCCAGGCCAGAAGCCATGAGTCATTGGTGGAGGAGGCAAAGCTCCTCACAGAGGAGCCTGATTTTAAGGGCTATATCCACGATGTGGGAGGCCCCACGGCAAATTTCCGCTTCCCTGCCTGTGAAAAGCAGCTGACAAAGGGAGCCTGTCCCCATAAACAGTGCCTGTTTCCGGAGCCCTGCAAGAACTTAAGGGCAGATCATTCGGACTACATTGCTTTGCTGAGAAAGCTGCGGGCCCTTCCAAAGGTGAAGAAGGTCTTTATCCGCTCCGGAATCCGCTTTGACTATGTGCTGGCGGATTCCAGCAGGAAGTTCTTAAAGGAGCTGTGTGAATTCCATGTAAGCGGCCAGTTGAAGGTTGCGCCGGAGCACGTGGCGGACAAGGTCCTTATGAGGATGGGCAAGCCGAGAAACAGCGTATACCGCCAGTTTGTGAAAGAATATAAGGAAATGAACGGCAGGCTGGGCAAGGAGCAGTACCTGGTGCCCTACCTCATGTCCTCCCATCCGGGCTCCTCCATGAAGGAGGCAGTGGAGCTGGCGGAATACCTGCGGGATCTGGGTTATATGCCGGAGCAGGTGCAGGATTTCTATCCTACGCCCTCCACCATTTCCACCTGCATGTACTACACAGGCTACGACTGCCGCACCATGGAGCAGGTCTATGTGCCGGTAAATCCCCATGAAAAGGCCATGCAGAGAGCGCTTATACAGTACCGGAATCCGAAGAACTACGAGCTGGTGGCAGAGGCACTGAGGATCGCCGGCCGGACAGATTTGATCGGATATGATAAGAAATGTCTGATACGTCCCAGAAATGGAGAATATCAGGGAACGGCAGGAAAAAGCGGCGGAGCCGGGCCAAAGGGCCAGACAGCAGGACGCGGAGAGAACAGGAAGAAAAATTCCGTGGGCCGGTATCGCAGCGGACAGGAAGAGCAAAGGAGCACAAACCGCAGCGACACAGGCCGCAGCAGCCATGGACCGGCAGCCCCGGAGGCAGGGAAAAAGCGTGGACGCACGATCCGGAACGTTCACAAGAAGCCGAAGTAAGGAAGGACGATATCGCATGTCCACAAGAGGACGAAGCAGAAGAACCGATACAGCGCATTTATAAACGGCAGCGAAAGGAGACCATATGAATATCGCGTTAGTAACAGGGGCTTCCTCTGGAATGGGAAGAGAGACCATTATCCAGCTGTGGGAGCATTTTGACGGTTTGGATGAGATCTGGGCAGTTGCCAGAAGGAAGGAGCGGTTAGATGAGCTGGAGGGGATGGTAGGAGTACCCATACGGAAATTCCCGCTGGATCTGATGGACAGGGAGGAGCTTCAGAAGCTGGAAGAAGCCCTTGGGGCCATCTGTCCGAAGGTGCGCTTTCTTGTCAATGCCGCAGGCTTTGGAAAGATCGGAAATGTCGGGGAGCTTTCGGTCACAGACCAGGCGGATATGGTGCGCTTAAACTGCGAAGCACTTACTGCAGTCACCACAATGGTCCTTCCCTATATGCCGGAAAACAGCCGTATCATCCAGTATGCCTCCAGTGCAGCCTTCCTGCCGCAGCCAGGCTTTGCAGTCTATGCTGCCACAAAGGCATATGTCTTGAGCTACAGCAGGGCCTTGAACCAGGAGCTGAAGAGCCGCAGGATCTATGTGACAGCCGTATGCCCTGGTCCTGTGCGGACAGAGTTCTTCGATGTTGCGGAGACGGCAAAGGAAATGCCCCTTTATAAGAGGATGTTCATGGCAAACCCCAGACGGGTGGTAGCCAAGGCCCTGAGGGACAGCATCATGGGCCGCGGTCTTTCGGTATATGGGATATCCATGAAGGGCTTTAGGCTGCTGTGCAAGGAGGCGCCCCATGGCTTTCTTCTATCTGTCATGGACAGGATGGATAAATGCACCGAAGACAGAGGTTGGAGCAGAGACAGAAAATGACTTGAGATGAGGAGAATGCCGCATGCAGATATTGATGGTCACCCCCAATGAGGCAGGGCAAAGGCTGGATAAGCTGCTTTCCAAATACCTGGATCAGGCAGGAAAGGGCTTTCTTTATAAAATGATGCGAAAGAAAAATATTACACTGAACGGCGGGAAGTGCGATGGCTCGGAACGCTTAAAGGAGGGGGACGAGATTAAGTTTTTCCTGTCAGATGAGACCATAGAGAAATTTTCAAGGCCGGTCAGCCTGGCAGCTGCGCCGGTCCAGCCCTCTGTTTCGGATCCCGCAGGGATAGGCAGAAAGGAAGGGGGTTCTAGAAAGCCCAGGCTGGATATCATTTATGAGGACAGAAATATTCTCATTGTGAACAAGCCCTCCGGAATGCTCTCCCAGAAGGCAAGGGATACGGATACCTCCTTAAATGAGCATATCCTGGATTATCTGATCGATTCCGGCCACCTGCCCATCAGCCAGCTGAAAACCTTCCGGCCCTCCATCTGCAACCGCTTAGACCGCAATACCAGCGGCCTGGTGGTAGCGGGGACCTCCCTTCAGGGGCTTCAGATCATGAATGAGGTGTTCAAGGACAGAAGCATCCACAAGTATTACCAGTGTCTGGTAAAGGGCGAGATTAAGGAAAAGCAGATGATAGCCGGATTCCTAAAGAAAGATGAGGCCGCCAATCAGGTGGAGATATTCCCGATTGAGGTGAAAGGAAGCGTGCCCATCATGACAGAATATGTTCCCCTTGCAGGAAACGGCAGAGTGACCCCTTTGAGGGTGACACTGATCACCGGGCGCAGCCATCAGATACGTGCACATCTGGCCTCCATCGGACATCCGATCCTGGGGGATTTTAAATATGGCGACAGCCGGCTGAATGAGGCAGTAAAACGCACCTACAGGGTACAATCCCAGCTGCTCCATTCCTGGAAGCTGGTGATGCCGGAACACGTGGCTTCGCCCCTGGATTATCTGTCCGGCCGGGAATTTCTGGCCCCTCTGCCAAAGCAGTTTGAGAAGGTAATGCGGGGGGAAGGCCTTCTGTGACTGGAGCTTCCGCGTTTTGCACCGCGCCTGACAGGGAGAGGGATGGATGCTCCGGTTTCGGACATAAGAAGCACCAAGACATCTGATTTTTTCTAAAGGCCAGAGCAGCATCAATGCAACTCGCTGTGCTCAGACAATCATTGATACTGCTCTGAACGAAAAAATCAGCTGCCTAAGTGCTTCTAATGTCCTGCAAAGTCGCACCATTCCTCCCCCTGTCAGCCGTGATACAAAACGCGAAACGCGGAACTCCGGTCTGTGATTCTTGACAGAAAACCGTCTTTGGAGTATGCTAGAATAAATTGTGCAGTCCGGGATTCTGACCGGATCCGGCTGCTGATAGAAGAATGAGAGGATAGTTACAAATGGGAAAAATTATACTGACCGGGGATAGGCCTACAGGGCGTCTCCATGTAGGACATTACGTTGGCTCCTTAAAGCGCAGGGTGGAGCTGCAGAATTCAGGTGAATTTGACGAGATCTATATTATGATCGCAGATGCCCAGGCTCTTACAGATAATGCGGACAACCCGGAGAAGGTGCGTCAGAATATTATAGAGGTAGCGCTTGACTATCTTGCCTGCGGTCTTGACCCGGCAAAATCCACCTTATTTATCCAGTCCCAGGTGCCTGAGCTGTGTGAGATGACCTTTTATTACATGGATCTTGTCACCGTATCCAGGCTTCAGCGCAACCCAACGGTAAAGGCAGAGATCCAGATGCGCAACTTTGAGACCAGCATACCGGTGGGCTTCTTTACCTACCCCATCAGCCAGGCCTCTGATATCACTGCATTTAAGGCAACTACCGTACCTGTGGGAGAGGATCAGGCTCCTATGATCGAGCAGACAAGGGAGATCGTCCACAAGTTCAATACAGTCTACGGCGAGACCCTTGTGATGCCGGACATCCTGCTTCCGGACAATAAGGCCTGCATGCGCCTTCCGGGCATTGACGGCAAGGCAAAGATGAGCAAATCCCTTGGAAATTGCATCTACCTGTCTGATTCCGAGGAGGAGATAAAGAAGAAGATCATGTCCATGTTCACAGATCCCAATCATCTTCGTGTGCAGGATCCGGGACAGGTGGAAGGAAACCCGGTCTTTATCTATCTGGATGCCTTCTGCAGGGATGAGCATTTCGAGAAATACCTTCCGGAATATAAGAACCTGGATGAGTTAAAGGCCCACTATACAAGAGGCGGCCTGGGTGATGTGAAGGTGAAGAAGTTCCTCAACAATGTGATCCAGGATGAGCTCCGTCCGATCCGCGAGCGCCGCAGGGAGATCGCAAAGGATATCCCGGCAGTTTACCGGATCCTGGAGGAGGGCAGCATCAAGGCCCAGAAGAAGGCTGCCCAGACCCTGGCTGAGATGAAGAGAGCGATGAAGATCAATTACTTTGAGGATAAGGAACTGATCGCAGAACAGGCAGCGCGTTTCCAGAGTGAGGCATAAGAGTAAAAATAGCGGACGGCAGATCACTGCCGTCCGTTTTTCGATCCTGTCACTGGACGGTCTTACCAGCCGGCACAAGTACCAGCTCTGTACCGGAGCCGCGGACAGCCTGGGCCATGGAAGGAGAGAGGCCGCTGTCAGTGATGATGGCGTCGACCTCTTTCAAAGAGCAGATTTTTGCAAGACTGCATCTGCCAAATTTGCTGGAATCGGCTAAGACGATGGTGCGGGTGGCAGACTGGCGCATCTGATTTTGGATCTTTGCCTCATTTATACGCTGATCCGTAAGGCCGATCACCGGATCAATACCGGTTACGGTCATGAAGAGCAGGTCAATATGGAGAAAATCCAAGATGGGGGCAAAATCGTTGCTGAGAGTATACTCTTCCTTGCTCAGGATACCGCCCATCAATATGATGGTAAAGTTCGGGCATTCGGCCAAAATAAGTGCATTCTGGATGGAGTTGGTTATGACTGTGAGGAATTGGAAGCTTTTCTTAAGCTTCATTGCGATCATCTGGCTGGTACTGCCATAATCCAGTGCAATGACCTGCTGTTCCTTTACCAGTGAGACGGCATGATCGGTGATCGCTTCTTTCTCCTTCATGTGCTGGGAATTACGTGTCTGGAGGGAGATATATTCACTGGCAATACCGGTTGCATTTTCCTCAACCGCCATTTGTCTACTCTTTGGGGGGACAGCCCCGCCATGGACCCGGACCAGATGCCCTGTTTGCTCCAGATAGGCGAGATCTTTTCTGACGGTTTCTGAGGATACTTGAAAATTCTTTACAAGATCTGAAGTATAGACTGTCCCATTTTTATCTAGTAATTCTAATATGATCGTATGACGCTGCTGTGCCAGCATAGGCGGCTCCTTTCTTGATCTCATTTCTGAATCCCATTGTGTTCTGATGTATATTATAACGTAATTATTGCGTTTTGAAAAGAAGAAAATTGCAAAAAGATGGATTTCATTGGAGATGGAAGACTCAAAAACCAATAAAACCAAAAATATTGCACAAAAACCAAAGAATAAAGTTGGATAAAATAACGAAAAAATGTAATTATCTGTGTTCGCACTTGAAAACACAAGGAAAAGCAAGTATAATGCAACCATAAAACAAAGGAAACACCACTTGTACAGAAAATCAGAGTGGTATATCATGAAAGGAGATCAAAGGAATATGAGCAATGAAACAAAGGCAAAAATGGTGAAAGCAGCGCCCAACCGATGGTTGGTATTCTGTATACTGACATTTTCAGGGGGAATTGCATTTAAGCTGTCTTCCATGAAGGACATGTTCTATGTCCCAATGCAGCAGTTTATGGGGCTTACCAATACCCAGATCGGCGGAGCGCTCAGCGCGTATGGCATTGTTCAAACCATCGGCTTGATCTGCGGTATTTATATCTGTGACATGATAAGCAAGAAATATATGATCGGCGGTTCATTGGTGGGGATCGGAGCAGTAGGCATTTACCTCTCTACCTTTCCCGGATACTGGGGCTTTTTGACAGCCTTCGGCGTGCTGGCTATCCTGGGTGAGGTGACATACTGGCCGGTGCTCTTAAAGGCGATCAGGCTTTTAGGAGATGAGAAAACGCAGGGCCGTATGTTTGGCTTTCTGGAGATGGGACGCGGCATCGTGGATGTGATCATCGCATCAAGCGCCCTGGCGATCTTCAAGGCAATGGGAGAGGGCGCAGCAGCCTTAAGAGGCGGCCTGCTTTTTCTTTCGGCAGTGACGATCGCAGCAGGTATCCTCTGCCTGATCTTTGTACCAAATGATGAGAAACGGATAGGAGACGATGGAAAAGAGGTAAACAAAGCACAGAGCGCCTTTGACGGAATGATGCAGGCAGTAAAAAGCATTGATATCTGGGCAGTGGCGCTCAATGGATTCACTGTATACTGCGTATACTGCGGACTTACCTATTTTATTCCTTTTTTGAACCAGATCTATTTCCTTCCTGCAACAGCAGTAGGTATGTATGGCATTATCAACCAGTACGGCCTTAAGATGGTAGGAGGCTCTGTGGGCGGCTTTATGTCTGATAAGGTATGTAAGTCCTCTGCAAAGTACATACGCATTGGTTTTCTTATGTGTATCATTGCAATGGCAGCCTTTCTTATGGTTCCTCACGAGACGCTGGGCGCAGGAGGCAACTGGATCCTGGGCGCAGCATGTACACTTGGCTTTGGAGCTATCGTGTTTACCATGAGAGCAGTCTTTTTTGCTCCTATGGACGAGGTAAAGGTTCCGGCAGAGATCACAGGTGCGGCAATGAGCCTGGCATCCCTTGTGATCTATCTGCCAAATGCATTTGCATATGTGATCTACGGTCATTTCCTTGACAGCTATCCCGGCATGACAGGCTTCCGCATTGTATTCTGCATCATGATCGGCTGGGCCGTGCTGGGACTTGGGGTATCGACCTTCCTGATCCACAGGATCAAGCTTCATCAGAAATAAGACGAAAGGAATAAGGTGTTGATTATGATAAAGATTGGTTTAGATACAGAGAGCCTGCATCTCTGGTTTCAAAATAAAAAGATGGATATTTTTGGTTTTATAGAAACTGCCCATGAATTTGGTCTGGACGGAGTGATGATCAACCTGATCAAAGACTATAATCTGAACCCCGAATGGGGAACCCTGGACAACATCCAGCCGCAGCATCTTAAGAAGGTAAGGGAACTTCTGCAGAAATACAACATGTATGCAGAGCTGGCAACAAAGGGCCTGGAGTATGAGCATCTTCTCAAGGTGATCAAGGTAGCGGACGCTATCGGGGCCGACATCATCAGAACGTATATCCCGATCACCTTAAACTGCGGCGAGGAAAGAAACAGCGGAGGAGAAGGAAAATATGATCTCGGAAAGGTCAGGCTGGATTTTGATCCCATCGTATTTGACCAGGCGGTCATCTCCCTGAAGAATATCATTCCGGTATTAAAAAAATACAGGATCAGGCTGGCACTTGAAAATCACGAATATGAGACATCGGAGGAACTGGTACATGTGATGGAACAGGTGAATTCTCCCTGGATCGGCCTCCACTACGATTTTGGCAATGCGATGATGGTGTGGGAGGAACCGGCCAAGGCAGCAAGGAACATGGCACCCTATACCATTACGACACATTTTAAGGATCATATCGTCATTCCCTGTCCGGAGGATAAGTATGGGTATGTGGTATGCGGTGTGCCGGCAGGAGAGGGCAATATTGATCTGAGGGAGTGCTTGGACATCATGCTGGAGAACTCGCCCATTGCGCGGCTGAATGTAGAAATGTGCTATCCATACTGTGCACAGTTTAAGCGTTCAAAGGGAATGGGAGGCGTTTCAGATGTAGGAGAGGGATGCTTTCAGGTAGAGGCGCCCCTGTATGATCTGGATAAGGTAAAGCCGGGACAGTATTATTATCCCCATGAAGTATCAAATGAGCTTCTGGAGGAGCTTTTAGCAAAGCAGATGGCGGGTGCAAGACGCAGCGCAGAATATGCCAAAGAACTGTGCAGGGAGTATTTCGAGAAATAAGCCTATGGGGGCAGCAAGGAGGGAAAACGATGGAGAAGTTGGCGGATGGATTAGCAGTTTTCAGCAGCTGGCTTTGGGGAGATTGGCTGTTGTTTGTATTGCTGGGTGTGGGGATCCTGTATACAGTGGTCACAGGAGGAGTCCAGATACGGTATTTTTCTTATATCATGAAGAAAACCCTTTGGGAGCCCTTCTTTGCCCGGAAAAAGGAAAAAGAGGAGGAGGGGACGATCACTTCCTTCCAGTCCCTGTGTACGGCAGTTGCCTCCTGTGTTGGCAGCGGGAACATCGTAGGTGTGTCCACTGCTGTTTTGACAGGAGGGCTGGGAGCGATCTTCTGGATGTGGGTGGCTGCCTTTGTGGGAATGGCCACGAAATATGGGGAGATCGTTCTGGGTATGCTCTACCGGCAAAAGGATGAGACGGGTGCTTACGTCGGAGGCCCCATGTACTATATCAAAAATGGCATCCATGCCCCGTGGCTGGCAGCTATCTGCGCTGCCTGTATGGTGATCCAGATCATCAGCGGAAACTTCATACAGTCCAATACCATCGGCGGTGTATTGAAGGAGAATTTTGGCGTTCCTTACCTGCTTACGGGATTGCTGCTGGTCCTTGTGATCTTTATCATTACAGTGGGCGGCTTGAAACGTCTTGCACATGTTACCCAGAAAATGGTCCCAGTGATGGCCAGCATCTACGTGGCAGGAGGCCTTTTGATCATCATAGCCAATATCACGAAAGTTCCTCAGGTCATCTCCGATATCCTGCTGGGCGCTTGGGGGCTCAGGCCGGCAGCAGGAGGTGCGGCAGGAAGCATGATCGTTGCCATGCAGCGCGGCGTGGCGAGAGGACTGTATTCCAATGAAGCCGGCGAGGGCTCTGCGCCTGTTATCCATTCCTCTGCGTGCGTGGACCATCCTGTGGAGCAAGGACTTACCGGAGTTACGGAAGTGTTTTTGGACACCTTTGTGCTGTGCAGTATTACAGGCCTTGTGCTGGGCGTGACAGGGGTGCTGGATTCCGGTGCACCGGAAATGTCCTTGCGATCAACGCCTTTGCGAGTGTGTGGGAGCCTTTGCGCTATGTGGTTGCGCTCAGCCTTCTCCTGTTCTGCGTCACTACGCTTATGAGCCAGTGGTATTTCGGCTTTGTAGGGCTGAACTTTTTGTTTGGACGCTCCACAGCAGAGAAGTTTAAGTACGTATTTCCTTGCTTCTGTATCGTGGGCGCTCTGCTGGAGATCGAGCTTGTATGGACCATCCAGGATATTGCCCTGGGGCTTCTCACAATACCGAATCTGATCGCGATCGTGATCCTGTGGCCAAAGGTAAGAGAGCAGACAAAGGATTTTTTTAAAAAGCAGAAGAAAGAGCAATGAGGATCATAAAGATTATTTTCGGGAATGTCCTGATGACATTTGCATATGCTTTTCTGGCTGTCCCAAACAGGATCATCAATGGGGGAGTTACCAGCTTTTCCATGGTCCTTTCTGGGATGCTGGGATGGGATACGGCGGTGGTAGCAGATGGAATAATGCTTTTGTTTATGGGGTTAAGCTATGTTTTTTTAGGAGGGCATTACGTGAAAGGAACCTTGATCGGCGGTATCAGCTATATGGTGTCCTTCTCCATCTTCCATTCTCTTCATATCTGCCTGATCCCGATACGCCTTCCGGCTGCTTTGGCAGCAGCCCTGCTGGTAGGCTGGGGCTACTATCTGTGCATCAGCCAGCAGGCAACGGCTGTCAGCTTTGACACGATTGCATTGATCCTGAAAAAAAAGAATCCCAGAGTCAATGTAGCGGTAGTAATGGGAGGAATCAATGTGTGCGTGCTGCTTTTAGGGGCATCAAGCTATGGCGCTGCCTCTGTGGCACTGGGGATCCTGTTTACCGGGATACAGACGCTGACGCTGGATATGCTTTTGAAAAATAGACAGGCAGCTAAAAATACTTGACTCGTCCCTTAGGTCATGGCTTATACTGTACACAGATCCGGATCAGAGCAAACAGAGTATGAATGGAGAGTGTCAGATGCTGAGTATTGGACAAATGTCAAAGGTATGCGGGGTAAGTGTGAAGACGCTGCGCCACTATGAGAAGATCGGGCTGTTAATGCCCCAGAAGACAGATGAACTAAATGGTTACCGCTATTACGAGGATTCCCAGATAGGGACAATGCTGCTGATCGGCAGGCTGAAGCGGTACGGATTCTCTCTGATGGACATTCAGAAGCTGCTTGCTATTACTGATAACCGGCAGCTGCAAAAACAGCTGTCCAACCAGAAATTCCGCTTGGAGCGGCAGATGGAACACCTTGCCCTTACCATACGGGAAATGGGACTCCATCTGGAGGATTTTAAGAGGACAGGTGATATTATGAACTATCAGAATCAATATGAAATCATCGTAAAAGAATCAAAGGAGCTGGTGCTCCTTACAAAGCGCCAGAAGATGTCAGTGGAGGAATTTGGTATCTATTATGGAAAGATCTATGAGAAGATCGCAAGGGAGCATCTCACAGCAGACGGTATTGTCATGGCAATGTACCACGATCAGGAATTTGATCCGGCCTACAGTGATATCGAGGTTGGAGTAGGCATTAAAGAGCGTGAGAAGGCGGAGGTCATCCTGCCGCCCTGTCTGTGTGCCACTACCATTCACAAGGGCCCTTACTCCGGCCTGCCTGACGCATACGGCGCTATCGTATCCTGGATGAATGCCAACGGCTACAAAATGTCCGGAATGCCCTACGAAATCTATGTGAAGGCCCATTTTGACAATGTACCGCCGGATGAGTGGGTGACGGAGATCTTTTTCCCGGTAAAGAAATAGATTCCGGTTCAAGGGCCTTGCCCCTGAACTCCCATTGCAGAAAAATAATTTGCCCCAGAGCTGCAGCCCTGGGGCTTTCATTTTTTCTGCCCTTATGAACCCCTCCCCATTGACGGCATCTGCAAGGAAGGATATCATTTTCACAACAGGAAATGATGGTATGGTAAAATATGGGCTTCCTCCATTGCGCGGTAGCTATGATGCGGCAGCCAATTTCAATCGCTTCTCTTACACAACGCTCTGTTTCCTCCGGCGGGGGCTGGTATACGCCATATCCCAATTTGGGCATTTTGATGCCATTGTTCAGCGTTACATATTCCATATCGTGTACCTTCTATTTGTATAAGTCATCTTATGGCCAGCGCAGCAAGTGCGCAGACCTATTGAACAGTTACACATCCTTTCTACAATTCATAGTTTACAAGGTTATTCAAAGAAAGTACAATATCAATTATGAAATATGCCTTTCACAAAGTAAATAGCAGGAAAGGACATGTTATGCTGAATCTTTTGGAATTAGAACAGCTTATTGCTTTTGCAGATTTTGGTATGCTTTCAAGGGCTGCCAAATGAGCCCGCCGGGCTTTCACGATACGGTGGCGCGTCCGCCCGCCGGGCGCATGCAGGCTTAGCGATAAAGCGAAAAATAATGGCATCATGCAGAAAAAGGAGTAAGGATGAAGAAGATTTTTTCCTGGATAAAGAAAAACCCGGCAAGAGCGTTTGGCGGGCCTTTTTTGCTATTGGCAATTCTCTGGGTGGTCCTGCTTCCGGCGTCCCTCATTGCACTCAGCGGGAGCGGGCAGGCGTACAGGAACGGAGGATCCCTGTTCTGGAGCCTGGCAGAGCTGCTGGCGCGGGGAATCATGGGCGGCCTTACGCTGGCGGCCATTGCTGAGATCATTGGCTACCCTCTGGCCCTGACCTGCCTGAACCTCTATTATCTTATGAAAAGAGGAGAAAAGCGGGAGAGGAGCAGCATGGAAGGCATTTCCGAAGGCTTGACCGTAGGCCTGGGGGTGCTTTTGAGCTGGATCTATATCAGTGGATTCACAGAGATCATCTGGAAGGACTGGGATGTGGCCCTGTACAATAAACAGGTTCATGCGCCCATTGCCACATGGACACTGCCAACGGTCATAACGTTAGCAGCAATCGGAATTTTGGGATACCTGATCCTGCGCCTTGTGCCCCTGCGCAGGCAGCCGCCTCTTCTGACAGTCCTGTCGATCTCGGCCGTGTATATGGGAGGAGGAGTGTGCATCCTCTGGATTCTGCAGACCGTTCATTCCGATGGCTCTCCTTATTATATGGGAGATTTCTTGGGCGTACTGCTCATGCAGCTCTTTCCGTGGAACTGCCTTCTGCTGGGAGCAAAGGAGATACGCCGCGTCATAGGGCAGTGGCAGGAGCTGCATCCGAAAGGAGGGGAAGCAGGCAGCAGCGCAGATGACAGCCTCAAAACAAAAGGCCTCTCAGGCGCCTTAAGGGCCCTGCTGTATGATTCGAAGAACTGGCCCTGGCTGGCATTCCTTTTTCTGCTTCCGCTTCTCGGCCTTATGATCGCTCTTCTCACACTGATCGGGCAGAAGCCGGACAGCATCATTGAGGCGTGGACACAGACAAGCCAGTGGACACTGTCGCAGCAGATATCTCCTCCGAACATATATTACGATGAACACTACCTCTGTACAGCTGCCGCCGGAGGCCACCGCAGGGTGGTAAAGCCCCTGCGGTTCGGGGTGCGCCATGGGCATAGGGTCATTGTCAACCGCCAGCTGTGCATTGCCAATGCCTTTGAGCAGATATTGGAGGAGCGCCTTCCGGGCCTTCACAGGAGGGTCCGCTATTTCTACGACACCTGCGGATATCCTATTGCCCGCCATATCCGCAGCCCTCTTGCAGCTGATATAACCTACATCATGATGAAGCCCCTTGAATGGATCTTTCTGACAGTTATTTATCTGTGCGACACAAAGCCGGAGAACAGGATCGCGATGCAGTACATTACGCCTATGGGAGATGCTGAGACGGATATGGGGCAGACGGAAAAATGAAAGGAGAAAACCAATGAAAGAAGCCTTGAATTATCGCTATGCCTCCCTGCAGGAGGTGGAAATGCTGGTTGAGCTGAGGCTGCAGGATTTGCGTCTGTTTTCCGAAAGGGAGCTGCCTCCCAAAGCCCGGGAGGCCATCCACCATTTTTACCAGGAGAAGATGACCGCCGGACAATGTCACACCCTTCTGGGGGAGAGCTGCGGCCGGATCGCCGCCACGGCCACGGTCTATTACTATGAGACCCTGCCGTCTAACGAAAATCCCCTGGGAAAGACCGCCCAGCTCACCAGCATATGGGTGGACGAGGCCTTCCGCCGCCAGGGGATCGCCCGGCACATGGCAGAGCTTCTCCTGGAGCAGGCAAAGAGGGACGGAGCTGGAAGAGCTGTATTAAATTCCTCTGAAATGGCGGAAGGCCTGTACCTGAAAATAGGCTTTCAGCGGCAGGAGCATCATTTTACAAAAACGCTTTCGTCTGCTATACTATAGGAAAATTCCTCCGCTTAAGGCAGGCGCCTCAGTGAGGGCTTTTCGGCAAAGACAACGTAGGAAAGGACATTTTGGCCATTATGGGAACATGGAACACGCGGGGGCTTAGGGGGTCCACCCTGGAGGACTTGATCAACCATACAAATGACAGCTACCGGGAGAAAAAGCTGGGACTGATACAGAAGATCCCCACCCCCATTACCCCTATTGAGATCGAAAAGAGCAGCCGCCACATCACCCTGGCCTATTTTGACCAGAAGAGTACGGTGGACTACATAGGAGCTGTACAGGGGATCCCCGTATGCTTTGATGCAAAGGAGTGCGCGGCAAAGACATTTCCCCTTCAAAATATCCATCCCCACCAGATACAGTTTATGAGGGAATTCGAGGCCCAGGGCGGGATAGCCTTCATTATCCTGTATTACACCTCCATGGATGAGATGTACTATCTTCCCTTTGCCCATGTGGCGGCCTTCTGGAAGCGCATGGAGGAGGGCGGCAGGAAGAGCTTTACCTATGATGAGGTGGACAAGACCTGGCGCATCCGTGCCCACCGTGACATGCTGGTGCATTATCTGGAAATGCTGGCAAGGGATCTGGAACAGAGAGGCCATGAAGGCATGCAGTAACGGTTCGGCAATATGCTTTTATCGGAAACTCCAGGCGGAAACCAATTGACAACAGAAGCATTATCTCCTATAATGAAACATGCGCGTCATTGAATTATCACTTTACTACGAGAAAGCAGTAGGCAGGTAGCTCAATGACAATATGACAATGCGGACAGGTGGAATAACATGACAAGAAAAAACAAGCTGATCCACACTCCTGAGGGAGTCAGGGATAGTTACAATGCAGAATGCAGGAAAAAGCTGGCAGTGCAGAACAAGATCCTGGACACCTTATATCTCTATGGCTATGAGCATATCCAGACCCCCAGCTTTGAATTTTTCGATATCTTCAGCAAGGACAGAGGAAGCGTCAGCTCCCAGGAGATGTTCAAATTTTTTGACAGGGATAATAATACCCTGGTCTTGAGGCCGGATATGACTCCGGCCGTGGCAAGGTGTGTTGCCAAATATTTTGCAGATGAGGAGATGCCTCTTCGCCTGTGCTACTTAGAGCGTACGTTTAAGAATAACAGCAGCTACCAGGGACGCTTAAAGGAGCGGGCAGAATCCGGCGCAGAGCTCATAGGAGACGACAGCGCAGATGCAGATGCGGAAGTCATTGCTCTGGTGATCGACAGCTTAAAGGCAGCAGGCCTTGAGGATTTCCAGGTGGAGCTGGGCCAGGTGGCATTTTACAGGAGTCTCCTAAAAGAGGCAGGGCTGGAGGAAGAGGTCGAGCAGGAGCTAAACCAGCTCATTGAGAATAAGAACAATTTCGGTGTGGAGGAGCTTTTAAAGAACCAGGAGATGGAACCGTCTTTAAAGGAGGCCTTCTTAAAAATGCCGGAGCTCTTTGGCTCCATTGAGCAGATAAAGACAGCCAGAGGCCTTACAGAGAACCCGGATGCCCTGGCGGCGATCAGCCGTTTAGAGGAGGTACACGAGATCCTGGAGAGCTGCGGCCTTTCCTCCTATGTGTCCTACGATCTGGGTATGATCAGCAAATACCAGTATTACACAGGCATTATCTTTAAGGCCTACACCTATGGCACAGGAGATTATATTGTCACAGGCGGACGTTATGACAAGCTTTTGGTGCAGTTTGGAAAGGATACCCCTGCTGTGGGCTTTGCCATTGTGGTAGACCAGCTCATGGCCGCCCTGTCCCGGCAGAATATCGATACCCCGGTGACTCTGGTAAATACCATTGTCCTGTATGAGGCATCTGCCAGGGGGAAGGCCCTGGCCTTAAGCCAGCTTCTTCGGAAAAAGGGCATGGCAGTCCAGACTATGAAGCGGAAGGAAGGGGCTGTTCTTGAAGCTTACAGGGAGATGGCAAAAAGGCGCGGGCTGCGCAATATCCTTTACCTGAAAGGCAATGGCGGGATCGTGACAGCCATGGATATGGTAAATGGCTCTGCAGATGAGATTCCGTACTCTGCTTATGGGGAATAATTTCCGCACAAATTGCCGTATGGCGGAAGCGTTACGGGAATAGAGATGGGGCGAAAGAAAGGACTTGTATTAAGATGAGATATTTGACAGTTGCGCTGGCAAAGGGGCGTCTTGCCTCTAAGGCCATGGAAATGTTTGAAGCTATCGGCATTTCCTGTGAGGAGATGAAGGATAAGGACTCCAGGAAGCTGATCTTTGTAAATGAGGAGCTGGGGATCCGCTTTTTCCTGGCAAAGGCAAACGATGTGCCTACCTATGTGGAATATGGAGCAGCAGATATCGGTATCGTGGGCAAAGATACCATACTGGAGGAGGGCCGCAAGCTCTACGAGGTCATGGATCTGGGCATGGGCAAATGCAGGATGTGCGTCTGCGGCCCGGAGTCAGCCAGGGAGCGCTTAAAGCACCATGAGCTGATCCGTGTTGCCACCAAATACCCCAATATCGCAAAGGACTATTTTTACAACCAGAAATACCAGACAGTAGAGATCATAAAGCTCAACGGCTCTATTGAGCTGGCTCCCATTGTGGGGCTGTCCGAGGTCATTGTGGACATTGTGGAGACCGGCTCCACCCTGCGTGAAAACGGCCTGACCGTGCTGGAGGAGGTGTGCAGCCTGTCTGCCCGCATGGTGGTGAACCAGGTGAGCATGAAGACGGAAAATGAGCGGATCACCAGGATCATAAAGGAATTTCAGGCCCTTTTGAAGGAAAAGGCATAGAGCACAGGAGGAATCGAAGTATGAGAATCGTTACACTGGACAATGCATCCATGAAAAATATTTTGGCGGACATGCTAAAGAGGGATCCCAACAACTACGGCAGCTATACGGAGACCGTGCAGGGGATCGTGGACGAGGTAAAGGAAAAGGGAGACGAGGCCCTGTTTGCCTTCACAAAGAAATTTGACGGCGCAGATGTGGATGCGTCTAATATCCGCGTCACGGAGGAAGAGATCAAAGAGGCCATGAGCCAGGTGGATCCGGGCCTTCTTGAAGTCATGAAGACCTCCATGGAGAATATCCGCCGTTACCACGAAAAGCAAAAGAGGAACAGCTGGTTCGATGCCCAGCCTGACGGCACCATCCTGGGGCAGAAGATCACAGCCCTGGAGAGCGCCGGAGTATATGTGCCTGGCGGAAAGGCTGCTTACCCGTCCTCTGTGCTCATGAATATCATCCCCGCTGAGGTAGCAGGCGTGAAGCGGATCGTCATGGTGACACCTCCCGGAAAGGACGGAAAGGTGAATCCTGTGACACTAACGGCGGCCCATCTGGCAGGAGCCACCGAGGTCTATAAGGTGGGAGGAGCCCAGGCGATCGCCGCTCTGGCCTTTGGTACAGAATCCATTCCGCGTGTGAATAAGATCGTAGGCCCCGGCAATATCTTCGTGGCCCTGGCAAAGAAGGCTGTGTACGGCCATGTGAGCATTGACAGCATTGCGGGACCAAGTGAGATCCTGGTGATCGCAGACGACAGCGCCAACCCGCGGTATGTGGCTGCCGACTTGTTGAGCCAGGCGGAGCATGACGAGTTGGCCTCCGCCATCCTTGTGACCACCAGCATGGACCTGGCTAAGAAGGTTTCCGAAGAGGTGGACGGCTTCTTAAAGGTGCTTTCCAGAAGTGAGATCATCGGGAAATCCCTGGACAACTACGGCTATATCCTTGTGGTGGATTCCATGGAAAAGGCAGTGGAGACAGCCAACAGCATTGCTCCGGAGCATTTGGAGATTGTTACCAGAAATCCCTTTGAGGTCATGACAAAGATACAGAACGCAGGAGCGATCTTTATCGGTGAGTACAGCTCCGAGCCCCTGGGAGATTACTATGCAGGCCCGAACCACATCCTTCCCACCAATGGAACAGCGAGGTTCTTCTCTCCTCTGGGCGTAGATGACTTTATCAAGAAGTCCAGCATCATCTACTATTCAAGGGAAGCCCTTGAGAAGGCACACAAGGATATTGAGGCGTTTGCAGAGTCGGAGCATCTGACCGCCCATGCGAATTCCATCAAGGTGAGATTTGAGTGATATAACAGGACAGGTCCTGACCGTTTTGACAGGTACGGGGCCGGCATACAGGAGGAACAATGGACAGGATCAGTGAGATCACACGCAACACCAACGAGACAAGGATATATATGAAGCTGAATCTGGATGGGAGCGGAAAAAGCGACATCCACACAGGCATCGGCTTCTTCGACCACATGCTGAACAGCTTTGCCCGACATGGCTTTTTTGACCTGACAGTGAAGGTGGAGGGGGATCTTATGGTGGATACCCATCACACCATTGAGGATACGGGCATTGTGCTGGGCCAGGCGATCGCCCGGGCTGTGGGAGATAAGAAGGGGATCGCACGCTATGGCTCTATGCTCCTTCCTATGGATGAAGCCCTGGTGCTCTGCGCCTTAGATCTGTGCGGACGTCCTTACCTTGTCTATGATCTGGAGCTTGACAGGGAAAAGGTGGGAGAACTGGAGACAGAGATGGTGAGGGAGTTTTTTTACGCCGTCTCCTATGGAGCTATGATGAACCTCCATATCAAGCAGCTGTCAGGCTTCAACAACCACCATATCATAGAGGCAGCCTTTAAGGCATTTGCAAGGGCTCTGGACGGGGCAACAACGTTTGATCCCAGGGTCACTGGCGTGCTTTCCACAAAGGGGAGCCTGTAGTCCAGCATACAAAAGAGATCAAGGAGCGGCAAGATGGAAGAGAGAGAACAGAGGCAGGGCATAGGAGAGCAGAGTTCAGGAGAACAGGCATTGTCAGGAAAAATGCTGTTTCTGCGTTATTGGGACAAACGGCTTTTGGCGGCCGCTGCCTGTCTGCTTTTGGGGCTGTCATCGCTGCTTGCGGGCCGGCTTCTGGACGTGTACGCGAGAGCGGCCTTTGCGAACCGCCAGGCAAGGGCAGTGATGCTTGATTCCATCAAACCGGGAGAGTACAGCTATGTGCGCCTGCAGTATCTGACAGGCAGCTTTGCGGAGCATATGGAAAAGGGCTATCATTATTATTTTGGATTTGACCATCTGCTCCAGCCTTATATCATTTCCATGGAAGAAGAGGATATCACGCCGGAGCTCCAGGCGCTGATGGATTACACCTACAGCGAAGAGGAGGAGGATACGCCTCCTGTGGAGGATGTATACGGATACGGGGAAAGGATCGTCCCGGAGCTCATGGGCTATGTGAGGGATGCCTACAGCGAGCTCTGGTCTGACGATATGACGCTTCCCTTTACCATGGAGGATCTGTCTGAGATCGTGGGAGATTATTACCTGGATGCAGTGCCCAGAAGCTATCTGCAGCAGTATCCCTGGGCCGTTGGATTTTACGTGGTTCCGGCTGTGATCCTGCTGGCTGGGATGTTCTGTGCCGTCTCCTATCTCCGCCGCCTGAAGGCCCAGAAGAGGCGGCTGGCCGGCAGGGAGGAGGAGCTTTTCCAGGCTGACAGGGAGCTTGCTTTTGCGAAAGAGTTTGGAAAAGGGACCTCTGTTTATCTGACAGAGCATTATATCATCTCCGCCTCCTACCAGTTCGAGGTGATCCCTTATAGGCGCCTTGACAGACTCCAGATGAGCAGCGGCCTGCTTTTGGGGATCACAGACGAGGAATTTGCCCATATTTTGGCGGGAGGACGCAAGGCGAAAAGGTACATGAAGGCCCTGGAGGAGGAGATTACAGGACGGATGGAGCTGGCCCGCGTACAGGAGGCCGGGCAAGGATGACCTGTCCGGGCGGACGCGCCGCCACACCATGATAGTTTGGCGGGTGCATTTGGCATACCTGAACTTAGTGCCGCCTATCCGGCGGCGGGACTTTCATAGTAAACCTACATGCACCCAGCGGGCATACGCGCCATCGCACCATGAAAATCTGGTGGGTGCATTTGGCATACCTGAACTTAATGCCGCCTATCCGGCGGCGGGACTTTCATAGTAATACGAAAAAAGGAGAAAAGCAATGCAATTATATCCGGCAATCGACATGAAAAACGGACAGTGCGTCCGTCTCCGTCAGGGAGCATTTAACGATATCACCGTGTATTCTGACCGCCCGGAGGAGGTGGCTCTTACATGGCAGGAAAAGGGGGCGACCTTTCTTCATCTGGTGGATCTGGACGGAGCCCTGGCTGGCCGCTCTGTCAATGCAGAGACGATCCGCAGGATCGCAAGGGCCGTATCCATCCCTATTGAGATCGGCGGCGGCATCCGAAGCCAGGAAGCCATAGAGTTCATGCTCTCCCTGGGAGTAAAGAGGGTGATCATCGGCACAAAGGCAGTGGAGCAGCCGGAATTTTTAGGAGATATGGTAAAACAATTTGGTTCTGAGGCCATTGTGGCCGGTGTGGATGCCAAAAACGGCATGGTAGCCATCCAGGGCTGGGAGCAGGTGAGCACGGTCAGCGCATCAGAACTCTGTCTGAACATGAAATCCATGGGCGTGGAGCATATTGTATACACTGACATTTCCAGGGACGGAATGCTGACAGGGCCAAATGTGGAGGCCACAAGGAAGCTTACCGTAGAAACAGGGCTTGACATCATTGCTTCCGGAGGAGTATCCTGTATGGAGGATTTACAGGCCCTCTATGAGGCCGGCGTGAAGGGAGCCATCATTGGCAAAGCCCTCTATGAAAAGCGCCTGGAGCTTTCAGAGGCAGTAAAGCGCTTTGAAGGCAGATAAAATGTGATAGTTGGAGAATAACAGATGACAGATTATAAGAAGCTGATTATAGGATTAGGGTACCAGGGCGGCAAGGCCTTTACCTGGGATGGAAAAAGAAGCTATGGGGAGGGCCTTGCAGAGCTCTCCAGGCTCTGCAGCGACAACGGGGCCGACCAGGTGCTGGTCTACGACCGTTCCACGGAGGATGACGGGCATGAGGCTGCCATTGCCGCCATTAAGGAGGCTTCCAGAACCATGGAGGCTCCCATCATCGCAGGAGGCCGGGTAAAGCGGCTGGAGGATGTGAAGAAGTACCTCTATGCAGGGGCAAGCGCCGTGTTCCTGGATGTGAGCAGGCAGGAAAATGTGGACATGATGAAGGAGGCGGCTGACCGGTTTGGAAATGAAAAGATCTATGCCTACCTGCCGGATATGTCCTACTTAAAGCAGGCGGAGGAGTACTCCCAGCTGGGTGCCTCCATGCTGATCCTCTGCCCGCCGGGTTCCGTGCCCACGCTGGCGGAGCTGGGAGAGATCGGGGAATGCAGCCTGCCCTGCCTGGTGCTCTGTAAGGAAAAGGAGGAGGCCAGAGAGCTCACAGAAGAGCTCAAGCTGGTCTTTGGCTGCCAGCAGGTCAAGGGAGCCATTCTGACCCTGCAGGAAGCTTCCATGGACAAGGCGATGGAGATGAAGCAGCAGTTAAAGGCTGCCGGCGTTTCTGTGGACACCTTTGAGAGCTCTGTGGCATGGAAGGATTTCAAGCTGAACAGTGACGGACTGATCCCCGTGATCGTACAGGATTACAAGACAAATGAGGTCCTCATGATGGCCTATATGAACGAGGAGGCCTTCGAAGCCACTCTTGCCAGCGGACGGATGACCTATTACAGCAGGAGCCGACAGAAACTTTGGCTGAAGGGGGAGACCAGCGGTCATTTCCAGTATGTGAAGTCCTTAAAGATTGACTGTGATAACGACACCATCCTTGCCACTGTAAAGCAGATCGGAGCCGCCTGCCACACGGGAAACCGCTCCTGCTTTTTTACCACCCTGGCAGAGAAGGATTACAAGGAGACCAATCCCCTTAAGGTATTTGAGGATGAGTACCAGATCATCGTGGACAGGAAGGCTCACCCAAAGGAAGGCTCTTACACCAACTATCTCTTTGACAAGGGAATCGACAAGATCCTGAAGAAACTGGGAGAAGAAGCCACAGAGATCATCATTGCGGCAAAAAATCCCGACCCGGAGGAGATCAAGTATGAAATCTCGGATTTCCTGTATCATATGATGGTGCTTATGGTAGAAAAAGGCGTTACCTGGGAGGAGATCACGGAAGAGGTGGCGAACCGTTAGAATCCGACAAAACGCGTCACTGGCGCGTTTTGCTCGTTATGGCGGTGGTCGATAAGTGAACATGCCTGGGCACAAAGAGATTCCGAGAGTACATAAAAGAAAAAGGAGGCACCGCATGTCAGAGGTAATGGAGCGCTTTTTGCGCTATGTTTCATACGATACACAGTCAGAGGATGACGCAGAGGAGATGCCCAGCACGAAAAAGCAGCTGGTGCTGGGGAAGCTTTTGAGGGATGAGCTTAAGCAAATGGGAGCAGAGAATGTGCGTATGGATGAGCACGGCTATGTATATGCTGCCATTCCCGGCAATGCCCAAAAGCCGGTTCCTGCCCTGGGCTTTATCGCCCATATGGATACGGCGCCAGCCTTTTCGGGAACAGGCGTGAAGCCTCAGATCGTGGAAAATTACGATGGCAGCGATATCTGCCTGAACAGGGAGCTTGATATCTGGCTTCGCACAAAGGAGTTTCCGGAGCTTTCCGGTTATGCAGGCCAGACTTTGATCACTACAGACGGCACCACCTTGCTGGGCGCGGATGATAAGGCCGGAGTGGCAGAGATCATGACAATGGCCTCTTATCTTCTGAACCATCCTGAGACAGAGCATGGGCCTGTGCTCATCGCCTTTACGCCGGATGAGGAGGTAGGCCGGGGCGCTGATCTTTTCGATGTGAAGGGCTTCGGGGCTGACGTGGCCTACACGGTGGACGGAGGAGCCCTGGGAGAGCTGGAGTACGAGAATTTCAATGCTGCCTCCGGAAAGGTCGTTATCCACGGCTGCAACATCCATCCGGGCACTGCAAAGGGAAAGATGAAAAATGCCCTTCTCGTGGCCATGGAGTTTGAGGCAATGCTGCCCTCCGATGAAAAGCCTATGTATACAGAGGGATATGAGGGCTTCTTCCACCTGGATTCCATGTCAGGCTGTGTGGAGGAGGCAAAAATGGATTATATCATCCGTGACCACGATAAGAAAAAATTTGAAGCAAAAAAGGTTCTCTTTTCCCAGGCAGCCGCTTATCTTAACCACAAGTACGGCGAAGGAACCGTAGAGGCTGTTGTGACGGATTCCTACTACAATATGAAGGAAAAGATCGCTTCCCATATGTATCTGATCGACAAGGCAAAGGCATGTATGGAAAAACTGGGTATTACGCCCATTATTACGCCGATACGCGGCGGTACAGACGGCGCACGCCTCTCCTACATGGGCCTTCCCTGTCCAAACCTCTGCACAGGAGGCCATAATTTCCACGGAAAGTATGAGTACATTCCGGCGGAGTCCATGGAGAAGGTGACAAGGCTGCTGGTTGAGATCGCATCCTCCTTTGTGGACCTTGCATGATGGAATGATGGAAATGACAGTCCAAAGGGAGGCAGTCACATGCTCATAAAAAATGCCCTGATCATAGGTGAAAAGGAGAGCTTTGAGGGGGATATCCGCATAGAGGGGGAGAGGATCCATGAGATAGGACCAGCCCTTCATGCAAAAGAAGGGGAGAAGCTTATCCATGCCGAAGGCTGCCTGGCTGTGCCGGGAGGCGTAGATGTCCATACCCATTTTGATATGCCCTGCGGGGAGATACGGACCTCCGATGATTTTTATACGGGAACCAGGGCAGCCATAGCCGGAGGCACCACTACCATTATGGATTTTTCAGAGCCCGCAAAAGGGGCCTCCCTGCAGTCCGGCCTTGACTGCTGGCATGAAAAGGCAGGAGGGCGTTCCTTCTGTGATTACGGCTTTCATATGACATTGTCAAGATGTGATGAACAGATCGAGCAGGAGATCGTCTCCATGATCGCCCAGGGAGTCACCACCTTTAAGGCCTATACCGCCTACAAGGGGGATCTGGGAGTGGATGACAGGGAACTGTACCGGCTTTTAAAGCTGATGAAAAAATACGGGACTCTTCTGATGGTCCACTGTGAAAATGGAGATATCCTGGAGGAGAGACGGAAAGAGCTTGGAAAAGAGGCTCCTGAGAAGATCATAAACCATGCCCTGTCCCGGCCAAATGAGGTAGAGCATGAGGCTGTATCCAGGGTGATCGACATGGCCTCTCTTGTAGGAGCTCCGGTTTATATTGTCCATACCAGTACACGCCAGGCCTTAGATGAGATACGCAGGGCAAAGCAGAGGGGGATGTCTGTCTTCTGTGAGACCTGTCCCCAGTACCTGCTGCTGACAGAAAAGCGCTATAGCCTTCCCGGCTTTGAGGGGGCAAAATATGTATGCAGTCCGCCTCTGCGCACAGAGGAAGACCGCCGCAGGCTGTGGCAGGGGATAAGAGAGGACGTGGTGGATACCATTTCCACGGATCATTGTTCTTTTTTATTCTATGGGCAGAAGAGCCAGGGAAGAGAGGATTTCCGGAAAATCCCAAACGGCCTGCCCGGAGTGGAGCACCGGCTGGAGCTCCTATACTCCTGCGGGGCTGCCAGCGGACTGGACTACACGAAAATCGCCAGACTCACTGCTGGGAGTCCGGCAAGGATCATGGGACTGTACCCAAAAAAGGGAGTGATCGCCCCGGGCAGCGATGCCGATATCGTTCTCCTGACAAGAGACTGCCCCAAAATGATCACGGCTGCGTCTCAAATGCAGGCCGTGGATTATACACCTTATGAAGGCATGGAGGTGTCCCATTGCGTCAGGGATGTATTTCTGCGGGGCCATCAGGCTGTAAGGGCAGGGAAAGTTCTTACGAAAGTGCCAAAGGGCAGATACCTTCCTCACAGAGTGTAAAAAACTTTTTTCCTTAAGGAAATACATTAGAAAATAAAAAATAAAAAAAAGTGTTTGACTTTTGAAAGCAGATTGGTTATTTTAGTAGCATAACAAAGACGTTACGGAAACAAAAGTTTCTGGAAACGTCTTTTTTGTTTTAATAAGAGGCTCTCTGCAGCTTCTGCCAAATGAAAACCGCATAATGTCATATCAGATTTGTTAGCCGTAAACTACATAATCCATGTGGTTCGTAAATCCTAATCTCATTGTACAATTCCAGCGCCTTGCCGAAAAAGCCGCCGGTCCATTGGAAACTGAGAGCAGGATTTTTTTTATTTACTATGAAAGTGTTGTCAAGCGGCTGTGCGGACTGCGTGCTTGCACGCAAGGACGTACAGGCATTTGACAACCAAGCCGGTATGAGGAAGCAGGCCGCCAGGCCGGATTCCTCATACCGGCGGCGATTGCAGGGTGCTGAGTGCCTGCGGCACTCGTCCAGCACCGACCAGAGCGGAGCATAGAACTACCAGCGGCGCGGTGCAATCGGCTTTCATAATTGGTGATGTCGCCGTCAGGCGACATGTCCACTTACTATGATCATGATAAGAAGAATATGACAAAGGAAGGGAAAAAGGAATGAAGAAACTGGAAATGCAGCTAAAACCGATGATATCTATTATTCTCGCATTGGTCATTGGGGCAGGGGTCATCACCATGGTGGGCGAGGACGCGCTGAATGTGTATTCCGTCATGCTCCAGGGAGCCTTCGGGACCACCAGAGCAGCTGCCTCTACCCTGGTAAAGGCAACTACACTGATATTTGTAGGCTTAAGCTACGGCTTTGCTTATAAATGCGGCCTGATCAACATTGGTATCGAGGGACAGCTCTACGCAGGTGCTCTGGCAGGCACGATTGCAGCCGTATATTTAAAGCTTCCGGCCGTGCTCCATATTCCGGTCTGCCTTTTCCTGGGCTTTGTGGGAGGCGGTCTGTGGGGCGGCCTGGCAGGCTTTCTGAAAAACAGGTTTGGGGCCAATGAGATGATTACGACTGTGATGCTGAATTACATTGCAGTGTATCTGGTAGGCTTTATGGTAAATGGGCCGATCAAGGAGGCTGCAGGCACCTATCCCCAGACAGAGATCATACAGCCCACAGCAGAGCTTCCGGTCATCCTGCCAAAGACACAGCTAAGCATTGGCCTTTTCCTGGCAGCAGCAGCGCTGCTTCTGTATTTTATCTTCTGGCATTATACATCCGAGGGGTATGAGATGAGCATGGTCGGTTCCAGCAATGAGGTTGCCCGCTACGGCGGCATTCCGGTAAGGAGGACCGTATTCCTCTCCATGGTAGTTGCAGGAGGCTTCGGAGGCCTGGCAGGCTGCATGGAGGTGATGGGAGTGCAGCACAAGCTGCTGGCAGGCCTGTCCGCAGGCTATGGCTTTGACGGCATTGCCGTTTCCCTGCTGGGAGGAAATGGGGCTGTGGGCATCTTTCTTTCATCCATTCTGTTCGGGGCGCTGCGCAGCGGAGGAAATTCCGTACAGATGTTTACAAAGGTGCCCATGGCAGTGATCTATATCCTCCAGGGATTAGTCATCCTGTTTGCGGTGCTTGATCTGTTGAAAGGAAAAAAGGAGGTGCGTTAGCCATGGCTGAGCTGATCAGTTTTATCGGAACTGTTATAAATATTTCTATTCCCATTCTGTTTGCCGCTCTGGGCGTCCTGGTCATGCAGCTTTCAGGGGTATTAAACATCGGAGCAGAAGGGATGATGCTCATCGGAGCATTTGCCGGGATGGCCGGGACATGGATATTTGGAAATGTCTGGCTGGGAGCGCTGTTTGTGGCCGCAGTATCCGCTCTCACAGGCCTTCTGTTTGCCTTCTTTACCGTCACAATGAAAGCGAACCAGACAGTGGTGGGTGTGGCCTTCAACATCCTTTCCACCGGGCTTACCACCACCCTGTTCCGTATCCTGTTCGGAATGAACTCAGGAGAAACCCTTACAGGCTTTCAGCCCATAGGCGGCGCTTTCAGCCTTCCCGTATACATAGGGTTTGGAGCCGTGGTCCTGATCACATTGTTCATGTATAAGACAAGACCCGGCCTCATGATCAGGGCGGCCGGGGAGCATCCGAAGGCAGTGGATTCTGTTGGCTTAAGTGTAACAGGGATCCGCTATGCAGCCACTATGGCAGGAGCAGTCATCATCGGCTTTGGCGGAATGTATCTGTCCATGGGTATCCTTTCCTTCTTTTCCGAGGAAATGGTAACAGGACGCGGTTATATTGCTCTGGCCGCTGTCATTTTCGGCAGGTACACGGCAGCCGGGACCCTCCTTGCGGTGCTGGTGTTCGGCGCGGGTGAAGCGGCAGTATATCGGCTCCAGGCGCTGGGAAGTGCCGTTCCCAGCCAGCTTATCCTGATGATACCTTATGTGCTGACGATCCTGATCGTGGCTGGCACAGGCAGGAGGTCCGGCGGCCCTGCGGCCCTGGGAGAACCCTACCGGAAGGGAGAGAATTGATAGAAAGGCAGTAACTGTTCAGTAGGTCTGCGCACTTGCTGCGCTGACCGTAAGATAACCTGGGCCAGAAGGCAAAAATCCCATCGGCGAAGCCGATTTTAAATGGATTTTTGCTCGTAACTGTGAGGGTACTGAACAGTTGCGAAAGGCAGAGATAATGAGGGAAATCCCCATTATATAAATATCGAATCCGGCACCTGGAGTAAGGGTCTGCCGGAAGAGTGAGGAGGAAAAGAAATGAAAAAGTCAATGGTAACAAAAGCAGGTGCAATACTCATGGCAGCAGCCCTTGTCCTGTCAGCGGCAGGCTGTTCAGGCGGAAAGAGCGCAGAGGCTCCGGCCGCACAGACACAGGCAGCCGGTGAGCAGACGGAGGCAAAGGAGGCCGATACATCAGCAGAGACTTCCGCGGAAGCTTCAAAAGGCAGTGCAGAAGCCCAGGCTATGGACCCCGCTGATTATAAGGTGGCTCTGCTGCTTCCGGGAACAGCCAATGACAAGGGCTGGAACCAGGAGGCTTATGAGGGACTCCAGGCGATCGAACAGGAGATCGGATGTAAGGTGGCTTACTCCGAGAAGGTGGCCGCCAGCGATTATGAGAATGTATTCCGCGGCTATGCGGATCAGGGCTTCAACCTGATCATTGGCCATGGATCGGAATTTTCAGATGCAGCTATGAATGTGGCTCCTGATTACCCGGATTCCATGTTCTGCATTACCAGTACAGATGTATGTGCAGAGCCGAATGTATGCTCTCTGGAAAATCTGAACAGTGAGCAGGGCTTCCTGGCAGGAGCAGTAGCAGCTATGGCAACAAAGACAGGCGTGGTTGGCTCTGTAGGCGGCATGGAGGTGCCATCGATCGTTTATTATAATGAAGGCTTTGTCCAGGGCGCAGCCTATGTAAATCCGGATGTGAAGGCGCTGACAGCCTATACAGGAGATTTTGACGATGCGGCAAAGGTAAAGGAGCAGGCCAATGCCTTCATCCAGCAGGGTGCAGACATCATCACCCACGATGCAGATGCGGCAGGCTTAGGTATCTTTGAGGCAGTGAAGGATGCAGACGGCGTGTATGCCATTGGAGCTGTAGGCGACCAGTATGAGCTGCTTCCGGAAAAGACCATTACAAGTGCCACCAACCAGATCAGCCAGGCGATTCTTCTGGCAGCAGAGTACCAGATTTCAGGAGAATTAGAGCCTATATCCTATAAGTTCGGTGTCAAGGAAGGGGTTATCGGGCTGGCAGATTTCCGGGATATGAAGTCCATGCTCACAGAGGAGCAGCACCAGGAGATTGAGAGCATCAAGGAAAAGATCGCAAGCGGAGAGATCCAGGTAAAGCAGTAAACAACATTACAGCGTCAGCATATCAAAGGACGGAGGGATGAGGTCATGGCTCCATTGCTGGAATTAAGAAACATTTCCAAATATTTTTCAGGCTTTTGCGCCAATCATGAGATCAATCTTACAGTAGAGACAGGCCAGGTCTACGGCCTGCTGGGGGAAAACGGGGCAGGAAAGAGCACATTGATGAATATCCTGTACGGCCTGTCCCAGCCCGATACAGGGAGCATCTACATCCAGGGACAGAAGGTGAAGATCACCTCCCCCAAAAAGGCGATCCGCCACGGGATCGGCATGGTGCACCAGCATTTTATGCTGATCCCGGCATTGACGGTGGTGGAAAATATTATTCTTGCAATGGATGAAGGCAGCCGGATTTTGATGAATAAAAAGGCGGTTGCCGACCGGATCCTCGCCCTGTCGGATAAATACAAGCTGAAGGTAGACCCCTATGCGAAAGTATCGGAGCTGACCGTGGGACAGCAGCAGCGGGTGGAGATCGTAAAGGCCATTTACAAGGACTGCCGTCTCCTGATCCTGGATGAGCCCACGGCAGTGCTGACTCCCCAGGAGATCGAGGAGCTGTGCCAGATGATACGCCAGTTTAAGGCGGAGGAAAAGTCCGTAATCTTCATCACCCACAAGCTGCGGGAGGTCATGGAGGTCAGCGACCGCATCGGCGTTTTAAGAAGCGGGGAAAAGGTGGCGGAAGTCCTGCCCGGTGAGACCACAAAGGAGGAGCTGGCAGCATTGATGGTAGGAAAGTCCGTGCAATTTGCAGTGGAAAAGAAGGCAGTCATTCCCGGAAAAAGGGTACTTGAGGTATCTGATCTGTCTGTGGCCCACAAGGACGGCCATATGGCAGTGGACCACCTGTCTCTGTCTGTGCGGGAAGGTGAGATATACGGCATCATAGGCGTGGATGGAAATGGACAGTCAGAGCTGGTCTCCGCCATAGCCGCCCTGACAAAGCGCCATTCCGGCTCCATCAGGATCAATGGAAGGGAAATGTCGGGGGCTTCGCCAAAGGATGTGCTGGACTGTGGCGTGTCCCATATCCCGGAGGATCGCCAGCATATGGGAATTGCCATAAGGCGCAGCCTCATGGATAACCTGATTTTGTACAGCTATAAAAATGCAGATCTGAAAAACAGAAAGCTCCTAAGCTGGCCAAAGGTGAAAGGCTTTACAAACCAGCTTGTAGAGAAATACAACATTAAGACGCCGGACCTGGAGATCGCCATCGGGTATTTGTCAGGGGGAAACCAGCAGAAGGCAGTGGTAGCCAGAGAATTGGAAAAAAATCCCAGCCTTCTGCTGGCAGTCCATCCCACCAGGGGAGTAGACATCGGAGCTGTGGAGTTTATCCATAAGCAGATCGTGGCAGCCCGCAACCGCGGCTGTGCCGTGCTTTTAGTATCCACAGAAATGGATGAGGTGCTGTCCCTAAGCGACCGCATCGGCGTGATCTATGAGGGACAGATCCTGGGTGAGATGGACCAGAGGGATGCGGACATACAGGAGATCGGAATGCTGATGGCAGGGTCTAAGAAAGCTGGCTGAAAGAAAAGCAATGAAAAGCAATTGAAGGAGCACGCGATGGAGAAAAAACAATTCCGGGTGATCGGGAAAAGCCTTCCCAGGGTGGATGGAGTAGATAAGGTGACAGGCAGGACGCTCTACGCAGACGATGTTCAGATGAAAAATATGCTCCTTGCAGGCTGCGTCTACACCACCCATCCCCATGCCAAGGCAGAGATCGATATCACGGCTGCAGCCTCCCTTCCCGGTGTGGCCTGCATCCTCACCAAGAAGGATTTTCCAAAGCCGAAAAGCTACTGCGATTATTATTACTGCACCGATACTCCCTGTTTTATCGGGGATGTCCTGGCAGTGGTGGCAGCGGAGGATGAGAGGAGCCTGAGGCAGGCGATAAAGGCTGTAAAGGTCAGGTATCAGGATCTTCCTTCCGTTTACACCATCGAGGAGGCGCTGTCCCCGGAAGCTCCTGTGATCCGTGATGAGGGTGTGGGGCTGACAGATGGGGTGCCTGATCCAAAGAAAAAGGGAAATGTATTCTTAAATTCCTATCACCCCCTGCGAAAGGGTGATACCAGCCAGGGCTTTGCCATGGCGGATGTGACGCTTACCCGCACCTATGAGACACAGCTGGTGGAGCACGCCTACATTGAGCCGGAATCCGTTCTCACCTATTCCGATCCCAATGATGGGACCATTACCATTCAGTCCTGCTCCCAGCAGGGCCATGCCCCCAGGGAATTTGTGGCGGATGCCCTGCAGCTTCCCATGAACCGGATCCGCGCTATCCAGCGCACAGTTGGCGGCTCCTTTGGAGGAAAATTTGAGGTGGTGGGCCTTATGAGTGCCAGGGCAGCTATGGTGACATGGCGGACAGGACGGCCCTGCAAGCTCACTTTGACAAGGGAACAGTCCATCGCAGAGAGCATGAAGCGCCATCCATTTCGCAGCACCATCCGCATCGGAGCCACAAAAGACGGAAGGATCACTGCCTATGAGGCCGCGCAGGTGGAGAACTGCGGCGCCTACAACAGCCAGGCTCCCTGGATGAATATCCGGGCCATGGTGCATTCCGCAGGCCCCTATGAGATTCCCAACATCCGCACAGACACCTACGGAGTCTTTACCAACAATATGCACCCGGGTGCATTCCGGGGCTACAGCTCCCCTCAGATCATTTTCACCAATGAGATGATCATTGATGAGCTGGCAAACGCGCTGGGCATGGATGCCCTGGATATCAAGAGAAAGAATCTTCTGCACAGGGGAAGCCGCACAGCCACAGGCCAGGAGCTGGTGCATATGACGCTGCTGCCTGACATGATGGAGGATATTGCAAGGGATACGGACTATGAGAAAAAGCGGGCTGCCTACAAGGGACAGACAGGTATATGGAGGCGGGGCATCGGTCTGGTCACAAGCTACCGGGGCTGTGCTTTGGGAAGCGAGGGCGTAGATGCCACAGGAGCTATGCTTACAGCTCTGCCGGACGGAACCTTTCTTTTGGACGCGGCCCTGATGGAGATCGGCCAGGGCCTGCGTACGGCCTATGCCCAGATCGCGGCGGAAGCCAGCGGCATTGCCTTTTCTGATATCGCGGTGACATCTGTGGATACCCACAGCATTCCTGACAGCGGCCTTACAGTGGCCTCCCGCGGAACGGCCATGGGCGGACAGTCTGTACGGCAGGCAGGTGAACGGATGGGGAAAATGCTGTTGGAATCAGGAAGGATCCTGTTAAAGGCGGACAAGGATGAGGAGGTAAGGCTGGAGGACAGCAGCTGCTACCTTGTTTCTGACCCGGCTAGAAGGGTCTCCCTGGCGGAGATCTGTACCTACCGCAGATACCAGGGGCTTCCCATGGCAGTATATGAGTGGTATATTCCCAGACCTCTGGGGACAGATGAGAAGACGGGGCAGGGAGAGGCCTTTACCACCTACGCTTACGGAGTCTGCGCAGCAGAGGTCAGGGTCAACACTATTACAGGGCAGGTCAGGGTGGATAAGGTCACGGTAGCCCACGATGTGGGCACTGCCATCAATCCGGAGATGATACGGGGCCAGATATACGGCGGTATCATGATGGGGCTGGGCTTCGGGCTCTGGGAGGAGGTAAGGCTGGATAAGGGAAGGACGCCTGACCTGAACCTGGATTCCTACCGCATTCCTACTGCTCTGGATGTGCCGGAGATCGATATCCGGGTATACGAGTGCGAGGACCCGGAGGGCGTCTACGGCGCAAAATGTGTTGCCGAGGCAGCTACTGAGATGGTGGGGGCTGCAGCGGCCCTGGCAGTGGCCCATGCCTTAGAAAAGCCTGTGAGAAAGCTGCCAGTGACAATGGAGCAGATCGCAGCAATGGGAATGGAGGACAGCAATGGAAGATAAGAAAATACTCCGCTTTTTGTGCAATGGAAAGGAGGAGATGGTGCTTGTAAGGCCCGATGACCGGCTTTTGGATGTGCTTAGGACAGGTCTGGGGCTTACGGGCACAAAGGAGGGCTGCGGCATCGGAGAATGCGGGGCCTGCACCGTCCTTTTAGACGGCAGGGCAGTAAACGCCTGCCTGGTTCCCGCCTGTTTGGTGGAAGGGCGTCAGGTGATGACCATTGAAGGGCTTTCAGAGGATCCAAGGCTCCATCCCCTTCAGGAGGCATTTATCCGCCATCACGCTCTCCAGTGCGGCTTCTGTACCCCTGGACTCCTTATGAGCGCGGAAGCCCTTCTGCGGGAAAAGCCCCATCCCACCCGCAGGGAGGTGCAGCAGGCCATTGCAGGAAACCTGTGCCGCTGTACGGGATATGAGCAGGTGATCGCAGCGATTTTAGAGGTGGCGGAAGAAAATGGTGGGGCAGCTGCGGCCCCTTTATAGGGGCGGCTCAGCCAGCGCATTCTGGCGCGCCGGTTTAATGAAAATGGAATCTGAGAGGAAGCAATGTTTGGCAGATATGAAAGGCTGAAAACGCCCTGTGATGTGGATAAAAGGCTGATGGAGGATGATCCGTCTGTTATATTTGCCGGAGGAACAGATCTGATGGTAAAGGGGCGGGAACGGAACTGGTATGAGCAGCATACATTCCTGGATATTGGACAGATCGAGGCCTTAAAGCTTCTTAGGAAGGAAGGAAACTGGCTGGTGATCGGTGCCGGGGTGACACTGTCAGAGCTTATTTCTTCCCCGGCGGCCCAATCGGCGGCCCCTCTTCTGTGCCAGGCCGCAGAGCATGTGGCAAGCTGCCAGGTGAGAAACAGAGCCACCCTGGCGGGAAATGCGGCCAATGCCTGTCCTGCCTCGGACTGTATTCCCGCCCTTCTGGTGCTGGGGGCAGAGGCAGCTGTCAGGAGCCTTAAGGGAGTTCGGGAGGTTCCCCTGCTCCATTTGTACCGGGAGTGCAGGGCCTGCTTAAAGCATGAGGGAATGCATGCGAGAACCTGCTATTTCCCGGATCCCTCCAGAAAGAAGCTGTATATGGAGAAGGGGGAATGGATCGAGTCTATAAGGATACCCATACAGGGTCCAGAGGACCGGTATTTCTTTTACAAATTGACAAAGAACCGCTCAAGTGAGATGGCGGTGATCAATGTGGCGATCAATCTGAAATGGCAGCAGGAGACGGAAGGCTATGAGGCCCTCACCTGTGTGGGAGGCATGTTTCCAAAGCCCTGCCTGTTAGGCGGCGGTGCAGGGATCCGCTTTGGGACGGACAGCACAAAGGAGGCTGTGAGGGCTTACGCAGAAAACTGCCGGAGGGAGATGGAGTCCGTGAAGGGCCTTCTCACAGGCTATGAGTATAAGCAGCGGACAGCCGGATACCTCATAGAGGCGGGATTGAACCAGATGCTGTTTGGCATTCCGGTGGAAGAAGGGGAAGGCTAGCGGGAGTAAAGGAGGAAGAGACAATGGTAAAGATATTAGGAATCTGCGGAAGTCCCCGAAGGAAATCTGCCTACACGGCCCTGCTGGCGGCCCTGGAGGCGGCAAAGGACTCCGGTGAGCAGGTGGAGACTGAGCTTGTTGAGCTTCGGGGAAGGAAGATCAATCCCTGCATCCACTGCAATAAATGCTTAAGAGATGGGGCGGATGTCTGTACGGTCTACCAGGACGATATGACTTCTCTTTATGATAAATTCTATGAGGCAGACGGCATCATCATCGCCTCCCCTGTCTATGAGATGAACCTGACAGCCCAGACAGTCACCTTCATGGACCGCTTCCGTTCAGCATGGCTGAAGGGCATCAAGGAACCGGAATTTTTTATGCGCAAGGTAGGCGCGGGAATCACAGTAGGAGGCACCAGAAACGGAGGCCAGGAGATGGCCATGTCCGCCATCCAGAACTTCTACCTTACCCAGGGCATGACCCTGTGCACCGGAGGGGACGGCATGTATTCCGGGCCCATGCTCTGGAATCCAGGGGACGGCTCCACAGATATGGATGATCCCCAGGGAATGGCACATGTGCGCAGGCTGGGGAAGAAGCTGGCCGTGATGGCCAGGATCATGAAGGAAGCAGAATTTTCCCTGTAGGAGTATCACGACAGAGCGTTTCAAGGCTGAAGAACAGGGACGAAAGGTGGACAAATGGAAGCAGTTGTATTAAAGATCAACCACAGGGAATACCCTGTATTCATAGAAAAAAATTGGACGCTCCTGTATGTGCTCCGGGAGGTGCTGGGACTTACGGGAACAAAATGCGGCTGCAGCACCAATGACTGCGGCGCCTGCCGGGTCATCGTAGACGGAAAGGCTGTGAATTCCTGCGTGCTCATGGCAGCAAAGCTGGCAGGAAGGGAGATCCTCACAGTGGAAGGGCTGGCAAATGGGGAGGAGCTCCATCCCCTCCAGCAGGCGTTTATTGACGCAGGGGCTGTCCAGTGCGGCTTCTGTACCCCAGGGATGCTCATGTCTGCAAAGGCTCTTCTGGATGAAAATCCGGACCCCACAGAGGAGGAGATCCGCCAGGCCATGAAGGATAACCTGTGCCGCTGTACGGGCTATGTCAAGATCGTGGAGGCTGTGAAGCTGGCGGCAGGGCGTATGAAGGAGATGGACCATGAGAGAATTTAGAAACGGTGTTTTGGGAAGCAGCAGCCCGGTTCTGGGAGTGCGGGCTAAGGTGACAGGGGAGCTTGCCTATGTGGGAGATATGAAGCTGCCGGGAATGCTCTATGCCGAGGTGCTCCAAAGCCCCATTGCCCACGGACGGATACGCTCCATTGACCTGACGGCGGCAAAAGCCCTTGAGGGGGTACGGGCAGCCGTGTGCTACAAGGATGCACCGGATGTCCGCTACAATGGAAACGGCGAAGATGCATCCATTAAGCCCTCTGAACGTGTATTTGACGATGTGGTGCGGTATGTGGGAGACAAGGTGGCTGCTGTGGCCGCCGACACGCCACAGATCGCGGAGAAGGCCATAGGACTTATTAAGGTGGAATATGATCCCCTTCCCTATTATCTGGAGCCGGAGGAGGCAATGGAGGAGGGCGCCTATCCCATCCATGAGGGCGGGAACCTGATGGAGGAGGTAGCTCTGTCCGGAGGGGATTTGGATCAGGGCTTTGCCCAGGCAGAACGGACGCTGGAGGACTTCTGTCATGTACCGCCTGTCCATCACGGGGCTTTGGAGCCACATGTTTCCCTGGCCTCCTATGACGCTGATGGGAAGCTGACCGTATACACTCCCAGCCAGGATGTATTTGGACAGCGCATGAACCTGTGCAAGATCTTTGGCCTTCCCATGAATCGGGTCCGAGTCATCAATCCTGCCATGGGAGGAGGCTTTGGGGGAAAGATCGATCTTGTGACAGAGCCTGTGGCCGCCCTTTTGGCGATTCGCTGCAAAAAGCCTGTCAAACTGGTGTATAAACGGTTCCAGGATATTTCCTCCACCCTTACGCGCCACGGAGCCTCCATCCGCATGAAGGCTGGGTTTAAAGAGGATGGAACCATAACGGCCCTTGACTATGAGGCCTGCCTGAATGCAGGGGCCCAGAGCGGAGCAACATCCAGCGTGGCCTGGGCGGCAGGAGGGAAGTTTTTCAAGCTTTTAAATGTGCCGAATATGCGCTATCACGCCTATGGCGTTTATACCAACCGCACAGTGGCCGGAGCCATGAGAGGCTTTGGCTCACCCCAGCTGTTCTTTGCCATGAACAGCCTTTTGAGAAGGATGTCCTGGGAGCTTAAGATGGACATGACAGAGCTTCTGGAAAAAAATCTGTTTAAACCCAACATGGAGGACCTGCGGGGAGAGGAGCTTGGAAACTACCGGGTATTGGACTGCTTAAGGCGGGGCAAGGAGCTCTTTGGCTGGGAAAAGGCGAAGGAGGAGCAGGAGGCCTCCGGAAAGGCCCATGGACGCTACCTCATAGGGGCGGGCGTGGCCGCGGCTCCCCATGCCAGCAGCCTTTACGGGGTGTTTGCCGACACCACAGGCGTGATGCTGAAAATGAATGAGGACGGCTCTCTGACGATGTTCACCGGTGTCAGCGACATGGGAAATGGCTCCAACACTGTGCAGATGATGGTGGTGAGCGAGGTGCTGGGAATCTCCATGGACAGGATTGCCTGCGTGAAGACCGATACGGAGGCTACCTTATATGATGTGGGCGCATACGCCAGTCGGGGCACCTATGTGGGAGGCGGCGCTGCTCTCCAGGCCGCGGACCGTATGAGAGAAAAGCTGCTCTCGGAAGCTTCTGAAATACTTAAGCTGCCCCCGGAGGAGCTGGAGCTTAAGAGCAACGGAATCTGGAGCAGGAAGGAGAAGAACCGCGGCATCACCATAGCGGAGGCTGTGGCCCATGCCCACAATGTCCACGAAAAAGATCTGGTGGTGGCAGAAACATTTTCCTCAAAGGCAGTCCCCATCTCCGGCGGAGTTCACTTTGTAAAGGTGGAGGTGGATACGCTGACAGGGAAGGTGCGTCCTCTGGCCTACACGGCTGTTCACGATGTGGGAAGGGTGTTGAACCCCAATGCCGTGGAGGGGCAGCTTCACGGCGGTATCATGATGGGACTGGGATATGCCCTGTCCGAGGGCTTGTCCTGTGACAGCAAAGGACGGGTGCAGCAGCACCGCTTAAGGGACTGCGGCATGCTGCGCATGGATGAGATGCCAAAGATCCGGATCGAATTTTTAGACAGCTATGAGCCCACAGGGCCCTTTGGGGCAAAAAGCATCGGGGAATGCGCCACCGTCCCGTCGGGAGCCGCTGTTGCCAATGCGGTGTCGGAAGCGCTGGGATATCACTTCTGCCGCCTGCCGATCCGGCCGCAGGACGTGCTTGAGGCACTGGAGAAGATAGAAAGAGCTACGATATAAAACAATAAGAAAAGGAGCAGCCAGATCTATGATCAGTTATTTACTTAGAAACGGAATCATTGTTACGGTAGATAAGGAACGAAAGGTGTTCTACAAGGGGGCAATCGCCCTTAAGGATGACCGGATCCTGGAGGTTGGACCTGACAAGGAGATGACAGAGAAATACGGAGAATGGGGCCGGGTGATGGATCTGGAGGGAAAGCTGGTATTCCCAGGCTTCATCAACACCCACAACCACCTGTTCCAGACTCTCCTGCGCGGCCTGGGGGATGATATGGTATTAAAGGATTGGCTGGAGACCATGACATTTCCGGCTGCCAGCAACCTGCAGCCGGAGGACTGCTACCACGGAGCCATGCTGGGGCTTATGGAAGGGATCCACAGCGGTGTTACTACGAATCTGGACTACATGTATCCCCATCCCAGGGAGGGCCTGGACGATGGCGTCATCAAGGCCATGAGGCAGCTGGGCATCCGGGGGATATTCGGAAGGGGCTGTATGGACACGGGAGTCCAGTTTGGGGTACATCCCGGTATCATGCAGACAAAGGAGGAGGTGGAGCGCGATATCAGAGATATCTTTGAACGCTACCACAACTGCGATCATGGGAGGATCAAGGTGTGGGCGGCTCCGGCGGCCATCTGGTCCAATACCAGGGAAAACCTCCGGATGCTTTACAGGATCACCCAGGAGTATGGATCCGGCTTTACGGTACATATTTCCGAGACGGAGTTTGACCGGGAGGCGGCGAAGAGCCTTCACGGGAAATGGGATATTGATGCCATGATCGACATGGGCATCTGCGGGCCTAACGTTCTTATGGTACACTGTGTCCATCTTACAGAGGAGGACATTGAAAAGGCGAGAAAATACGATCTGAAGATCTCCTACAATCCCTGCTCCAATATGTATCTGTCCTCCGGCGTGGCCCCCATTCCCGCGCTGCTAAAGGCAGGTGTCACCTGCTCCCTGGGCGTGGACGGTGCAGCCTCCAACAATGCCAACGACATGCTGGAGCTTATGAAGAATGCCGCCCTGCTGCAGAAATGCGCTACCAGAGATCCCCTGTCCATCACCGCAGAAAAGGTGGTGGAGATGGCTACCATTGACGGAGCAAGGGCTCTGGGGCTTGAAAAGGAGATCGGCTCCCTGGAGCCGGGAAAGAAGGCGGACCTTGTGGTGTTCGATCCCTATGAGTGCGTGAAGGCAGTGCCCCTGCATAATCCATGCTCCACTCTTGTCTATTCCTCCTCCTTAAAGAACATTGTCCATGTCATGGTAGATGGGCGGTTTATCATGGAGGATGGAAGGATCCTGACAGTGGAGGATGAGAAGAGAGAGCTTCGTGCAGCTCAGCAGGCAGCGGAGGAGCTGTGTATCCGCGGCGGCATTACCAACCGCCTGGAGGGCCACCGCTGGAACAGCGGCAGGTAACATGCCGCCTATTCGGCGGCAGGACTTTCAGAGTAAGGAGACGGACAAATGGAAGCTGTTATGATCAAGGCAAGGTATCTCCTGGCCCCGGATGGGTTAAAGAAGGACTGGGGGATCAGGATAGAAGATGGAAGGATCACAGAAGTCCGGCCCTTCTGTGAAATGGAGGCCAGGGCTTTTGGAGAGTCAGAGGCTGACGGCGCGATCGGATCCGGGACAAATGCCTTCGGAGAGTCTGAGAAGAATGCCTTTCGGGAGTCTGATCCCAGGGTTTTGGATTTAGGCGGTCAGATCATCCTTCCAGGCTTTGTCAACGGCCATCACCACATGTATGGAGTGCTGTCCCACGGCATTACGGCAGAGACCATGGTGTCAGATTTCTCCGACTTCCTGGGGGATTTCTGGTGGCCCTGTGTGGAAAACCGGGTGACGCCTGCTTTGGCCCGTCTCACTGCAAAATGGGCCTGTGCAGAGATGATCGAATCCGGCGTTACGGCCTTTGCCGATATCCTGGAGGCGCCAAATGCCCTGCCAGGAGCCCTTTGGGAGGAGCGGGAGGCCGTAGAGCAGTCAGGTCTGCGTGGTCTCTTGTCCTTTGAGGCCTGTGAGCGCGTGAGCAGCGAAAACGGAAAATTGGGACTTCAGGAAAATGAGAACTTCATAAAGGAGACCAGAAAGTCAGACAGCCTGGTAAAGGGCTTCATGAGCATCCACACCCTGTTTACCTGCTCTGCAGGCTTTATCAGGGAGGCTGACAGGATAAGCCGGGAGCAAGGCTGCCCTCTGCACATGCATTTGAGCGAGAGCGATTATGAGCCAAATTGGACGAAGGAGCATTACGGGAAGACGCCCGTGGAGGTCTATGCAGAGCTTGGATGTCTGGGAGAGCATATTCTGGCCTCCCAGCTGGTCCAGGTGTCTGACAGAGAGATCGGCATTCTCGCCAATCATGGAGTAAAGGGCGTATCCATGCCCCTTTCCAACTGTGAGGTGGGCGGAGGCATTGCCCCGGTCCATCAGCTGCTCCAGTCAGGAATGACCCTGGGACTGGGGACAGACGGATATATCAACAATTTCTTTGAGGTGATGCGCGGCGCCTTCCTGATCCACAAGGGCTATTTAAAGGATCCCCAGGCAATGCCGGCCAGCCTTGTATACCGTCTGGCAACAGAATACGGAGCTGGCGCCTTAGGCCTGGAGAGCGGACGTCTGGAGCCAGGGAGGCCGGCGGATCTGATCACCGTCAGCACAGATACTCCCACGCCAGTCAATGAGCACAACATCTATGATCAGCTGATCCTCTACCGAAACCCGGAGCATGTAAAAAATGTGATGGTAAATGGCCGGTGGCTGAAACGTGACGGCAGACTTCTGACGATCAATAAGGAAGAAACACGTCTGGAGCTTTCGGAGATGACAGCAAAATTTTGGGAGAGCAAAAGGAGATAACACATGAAAAAACAGGAACAGGGAGCAGATATATCCATTGACTTTTGCGGCTATCACCTGCAGAGCCCCTTCATCCTATCCTCCGGCCCCCTTTGCTATGGGGCAGAAGGGATGATAAAAGGACATCAGGCAGGGGCAGGAGCTGTGGTGACAAAGACCATCCGCTTAGAGCCTGCGGTGAACCCGCCCCACCATATGGCGATTCTTGGAAAGGATTCTCTGGTAAACTGTGAAAAATGGGCAGATACCGACAGGCTGCGCTGGTACGAATCTGAGATCCCAAGGGCAGTAAAGGCCGGGGCTATCGTCATTGCCTCTGTTGGCCATACGCCGGAGGAGGCTAAGGCCATTGTGGAGGATGCTGCCAGGGCAGGAGCCCACATGATCGAGCTGGTTTCTTATACGGAGGATACCCTTGTTCCCATGCTGGACTATACAAAAGAGCATGTGGATATCCCCGTCATCTGCAAGCTTTCCGGAAACTGGCCGGATACGGTGGAGGCGGCTGGGCGCTGCCTGGAGCACGGGGCGGACGGGATCTGTGCCATTGACTCCATTGGCCCTGTATTAAAGATCGACATCCGCAAAGCAGCCCCGGCTCTTATGAGCGCAGACGGCTTTGGCTGGATGACGGGAGCAGCCATGAAGCCTATCGCCATGGGCTATAATTACAGGATCGCCAGCAGATACCCGGAGCTTAAAAATCTTTATGGCTCCGGCGGCGTCATGAATGCGGAGGACGCCATTGAGTATATGATGGCAGGAGCCATGGGGGTAGGCGTCTGTACCGCAGGCATTCTCCATGGAATCGGATATGTGGAGAAGCTGTGCAGTGATCTTTCGCTGAAGTTAAAGGAGCTGGGCTATACCTCTGTCAGCCAGGTAAACAGAGCCGCCCATCCCAATTTCCCCCAAAAAGAGCCCATGGCGGCTCTGGACTTTTCCTTTTCCCCGGAGAAATGTATCCGGTGTAAAAAATGTGAGCAGGTATGCTGCTACGGCGCCCGCTCCCTGGATTTCCCGCACATGGAAGTGGACGGGAAACAGTGCAGAGACTGCGGACTGTGTGCGGACGTATGTCCCACAGGAGCCTTGAAAGCAGATGTACATCCCTGAAAACAGCAGAAATGGCAATTTAGCGGGAAGAAGCCTGCATGCGCCCAGCGGGCATACGCGCCACCGCACCATAAAAGTCTGGTGGGCGCACTTGGCATACCTGAATACATGCCGCCTATCCGGCGGCAGGACTTTTATAGTAAAGGAGGAAGAAACAGAAAATGGCAATGCTGAATGAAGAAAGAAAAGAAGAATTAATAACGCTTACACAGCGGATGATACAGATCAAAAGCTACAGCGGAGAGGAGAAGGCCGTGACAGAAGAGATGAGGCGCTTTTGTGAAAAGCACTCCTTTACCGATGTCACCACGGACCGTTACGGAAACTGCATCTGCCGTATAAAGGGGTCAAGGCCGGGCAAAAAGCTGCTGTTTGACGGACACATGGACACCGTCCCTGTACCAGATCCCTCCAAATGGAGCCATGATCCCTTTGGAGCGGAGATCGCAGATGGAAAAATGTACGGCCGGGGAACCTCTGATATGAAAGGAGCCCTCTCGGCCATGCTGGCGGCTGCGGCCTACTATGCAGAGGATTTAAAGGGAGATTTTCCGGGAGAGATCTGCGTGGCAGGCATATGCCATGAGGAATGCTTCGAGGGTGTGGCTTCCAGGGAGGTAAGCCGCCTGGTGAAGCCGGATTATGTGGTCATTGGAGAAGCCTCCCAGCTGAATATGAAGATCGGACAGCGCGGCCGGGCGGAGATCGTAGTAGAGACCTTCGGCGTTCCGGCCCACTCTGCCAGCCCGGAAAAGGGCGTCAATGCCGTTTATAAGATGTGCGGTGTCATTGAGGCCATACGCCGCCTTACCCCTCCCTGCCATGAAGTCCTGGGGAAGGGGATATTAGAGCTTGTGGATGTAAAATCCTCCCCCTATCCGGGAGCCTCCGTTGTGCCGGATTACTGCAGGGCCACCTATGACCGACGCCTTCTCACCGGAGAGACAAAGGAAAGCGTGCTGGCTCTCATAAAGGCCCTTCTGGATGAGATGATGGAAAAGGATCCACAGCTGAAAGCTTCTGTCAGCTATTCCTCCGGAAGGGAAACATGCTGGACAGGTGAGACCATAGAGGCCGAGCGCTTCTTCCCCGGCTGGCTGTATGATAAGGAGGAGGAATGGGTGAAGGACATTTACCGGGAAATGAAGGCCATTGGCCTTGACCCATCCATAACCAATTATGATTTCTGCACCAACGGAAGCCACTATGCAGGCGAGGCCGGGATCAAGACCATCGGGGTGGGCCCGTCCCTGGAGACATTGGCACACACCATTGACGAGTATATTGAGCTGGATCAGCTTATGAAGGTAGTGGAGTCCTACTATGGAGTGATGAGGGCCATTTTGAAGTAAACGGAAATAAGGGCACAATACAGCCGGATTCTGCCATGGGAGAAAAGCAGACAGAAAAGAGGAACAGGATAATGGAACAGATCAGCCTGAATATCAACGGAACAGAATGCCAGGTGGCGGTGGAGCCCCAGTGGACCCTTCTTCGGGCCCTTCGGGAGGGGCTGCGGCTTACCGGGACAAAATGCGGATGCGAGACAGGGGACTGCGGCGCCTGTATGGTGATCATAGACGGCGCGGCCGTCCGTTCCTGCCTGGTCCGGGCAGTGAAGCTTTCCGGGAAGCGGATCGAGACCATCGAAGGCCTGGCAGAGGGAAACAGGCTCCATCCCATACAGCAGGCCTTTGTGGATGCGGGAGCTGTCCAGTGCGGCTTCTGCATTCCCGGCATGATCATGTCGGCAAAGGCATTGCTGGATAAAAATCCGTCCCCTGCAGAGGAGCAGGTGAGGGAGGCCATTGACCCCAATCTCTGCCGCTGTACGGGATATGAGAAGATCGTGGAGGCCATACTTCTGGCTGCCGCACGGATGAGAGGTGAAGGATGATGGAGGAAGGATTTCAGGTCATAGGGACTCCCAGGCCCATAAGCGATTCGGCCCTGAAGGTGACGGGAAGGAAAATGTATGTTGCAGACATGGAGCTGCCGGGAATGCTTTATGCCAGACTGGTCTTAAGCACCTGTGCCCATGGAAGGATAAAAAGACTTGATACCTCCAAGGCCGAGAGCCTTCCCGGCGTGCGAGCAGTGGCTACCTACAGGAATACGCCTGAAAAACGCTACAACAGCGCTGTCCGTTTTACGGAACATTCCCTTCCGGATACGGAGAGGATCTTTGACGATACCGTGCGCTTTGTGGGAGACCGGGTGGCTGCTGTAGCAGCCGATACCTTAGATATTGCAAAAAAGGCGGCCAGCCTCATTGAGGTGGAGTATGAGGAGCTTCCTGTGATAACGGAGATCGAGGAGGCCATAAGTCCGGGTGCCTATCCGATCCATGAAGGAGGCAATGTGGTGGGAGATATCCACGCGGAGGCAGGAGACGTGGAGGCCGCTTTCCGGGAGTGTGATTACGTATTTGAGGACCGGTATACCACCCAGGCAGTCCACCACGGAGCCATTGAGCCCCATGTAGCCATTGCAGACTACGGGCCGGACGGCAAGCTCACTGTCTGGAGCCCCTGCCAGAACACCTTTGCCTTCCGGGTCATCATGGCCAGGATCTTCGGGCTGTCCTACAATAAAATACGGATGGTGTCCCCGGCCATCGGCGGCGCCTTTGGAGGAAAGCTGGAGCTGACTGCGGAGCCTGTGGCAGCGGCCCTGTCCATAATGACAGGACGCCCTGTAAAGCTGGAATACAACCGCAGGGAATGCATCCTTTCCACCCGTGTCCGCCACCCCTCCATCAGCTATATGAAAACCGGCTTTATGAAGGACGGCACGCTGAAGGCTGCCGATTTTAAGGTATACCTGAATACGGGAGCCTATGCCTCCAGTGCCCTCAATGTGGGCGGGGCCATGTCCCACAAGGTCTTTAAGGCTTATAAGATCGATCACATGCGTTTTCACTGCAATCCCGTATATACCAACACGGAGACAGCGGGAGCTATGCGGGGCTACGGCTCTCCCCAGATATATTTTGGCTGGGAGCGGCAGCTCCAGAGGATCGCAGACTTTCTTCACATGGACATGGCCCAGCTGCAGATGAAAAATATGGTGGATCCAGACAGCTTGGATCCCATTTTCCACACGCCCCATGGCAATGCCAGGCCAAAGGACTGCTTAAAGCGGGCGATGGAGCTGGCAGATTACCCTGCATGGCTTAAGGAGCAGAAGGCCACAGAAAACAGCGATATCCGAATCGGGGTGGGGATGGCCCTGGGAGTGCACGGCAATAACTGTGTGGGCGCCCACCGGGATGTCACCACTCCCATGCTGAAAATGAACGAGGACGGCTCCTGCATCTACTATACCGGCTCCCACGATATGGGCACGGACACTCTGGGAATGCAGATGCAGATCATTTCTGAGATCCTGGGCATTTCCATGGACAGGATCGGCTGTGTGGCGGCGGATACGGATGTTGTCCACTGGCATATCGGGGACTACTCAAGCCGCGGTGTGTTCGTGGTGGGGAGCGCTGCCAGAAAGACTGCTCTGGCTATGAAGAAGGAGCTTCAGATGGAAGCGGGAAAGCTCTTAGGCGTGGAGCCGGAGAAAATTGAGCTTAAGGATAACCAGGCCTTCTGCATCACAGATCCCGCCAAGCATGCCAGCCTTTCCGAAGTCATGCTGTACTGCCAGTCAAAGAGTATGAGAGAGCTCATGGCAGTGGAGACTTATGAGGCCAAACGGGGAGCTGTCTCCTACGGCGTTCACATTGCGAAGGTGGAGGTCAATACGAGAAACGGGGAGGTAAGGCTTCTGGATTACGCAGCCGTCCACGATGTGGGACGGGTCATCAATCCTATGGTGATCCGTGGGCAGCTGGCAGGAGCCCTTCAGATGGGCTTAGGCTACGGCCTGACAGAGGAACTCTCCTATGACAGGACGGGAAAGCCATCTCTGCAGACTCTGAAAAAGTACGGTATTCTCCGCGCCTCCCAGATGCCCCGGTTCCATCTGGATTTCATTGAGACACCGGAGGGGGAGCCGGACGGCCCCTTTGGCGCAAAGGCTTTGGGAGAATGCCCCGTAGTCCCCGTAGCCCCCGCCCTGGTGAACGCCATCTGCAATGCCATCCACGGAGAGCTCAACGAGCTTCCTGCCACGCCGGATAAGGTGCTGGCAGCACTCCGGAATATTGACAAACCCCTGCAATAATGGTACGCTTAAATCCGCGTATAACCGAAGGCTATTGGGGCCTTCAGGCAACGGAGGGAGACTTGTAAGATGAGCGAGAAAACAGTTCGTATTTTGATTCCAGGCTATAGGAGCAAGCTGGACAACTACCGCAATGCCATAGAGGGCGTAGGCGCCCAGGCAGTGCTGACAGAGGAAATCTGCGGGGCGGAAGGCTATGACGGCCTGCTGCTTCCCGGAGGCTGCGACATCCATCCCAGGCGCTACGGCCAGGAGATCGCCGGAAGCGAGGAGATCGATGAGGGATTAGATGAAGTACAGTTTACCATTCTGGATGCCTTTGTAAAGGCAAAAAAGCCGGTGCTCGGCATCTGCCGGGGACATCAGCTTATTAATACGTATTTTGGCGGAACACTGTTCCAGGATATTGATACTGCCTGGCGTCATGCCAGGGATAAGGGTGCAGACTGGGATAAGGTACATTGTTCCGGGGCGGAGGAAGGCTCATGGATCTATGAGCTTTACGGCGGCGAATTTGCCACCAACAGCTCCCATCACCAGGCTGTGGATGTTCCGGGAAAGGGGCTCCATGTGGTACAGCGCTCAGCAGAAGACGGCATCGTGGAAGCATTATACCATGACAGCCTTCCGGTCTGGAGCGTCCAGTGGCACCCGGAACGCATGTGCTTTTCCCACAAGAGGGAGGACACAGTGGATGGAAGCAGGGTGCTTAGGTTCTTTGTAGAGAAATGCTTTTAAATCAGCTTCTCATTTTTCGCCACCGGGTCCACCATGCGGCGGATCAGCTCCACGGCTCCGTCGATTCCATAGCTGGCACTGTTGATGCACAGATCGTAATTAACGGCATTGCCCCAGCGGCGTCCGGTGTAAAATTTATAATACCGGGTGTGCTCCTGATCCATCTTTCTTACCAGGCGGCGCACCTGTTTTTCTGTCATGCTGCTGTTCATCCGCATGATCCGGTTCACCCGCTGCTCAAAGGGCGCTGTAATATAAATGCTCACATGGGGAATGCGGTTATTTGTCAGGATCACATCTGCACACCGTCCCATAACGATAAAATCTTCCTTTGCTGCCATATCGCAGATCAGGTCACTCTGGTTAAAGAAGATGGCATCTTTTTTCGGCAGTCCATGGTAGCGGCTGAACTCCCGGAGATGTTCCCTAAGGGTCAGCTTCTTTGGCTCTGCGAATGCCGGAGGCTCATAGCCGTATTCGGGCTGGCCCTCTTTCTCCTTCGGGCGGCTGTAGGGAAAGCCTGCCTTATCCTCCACGGTGCTTTTCTCAGCCTCCAGCCGGGAGAGCACCGCATTGAAGATCTCCACATCATAATAATTAATCTTATAAGAATCCGCCAGACTGAAACCGATGGCGCTTCCTCCGCAGCCATAGGCACGGCTGATACAGATGATCAGATGATCATCACCGGAAAAACGCTCCTTTAAATTCAGCGCATTCAGCTGTGCCAGTGTCTGATCCTTAATATCGTCTGTTCCAAAGCTTGTTGGCAGGTTCGTTACCTCTGTCAGAATGCGGTTGTACTCCGACATGACCAGCTTGCGCAGCTCCTTATCCTGAATGGTCCGCGCCATATTGCTGATCAATGCCAGCTCGCTCCGCAGTACGTGGGCCTGATCCCGGTTCTTCATCAGGAGGACGATCTCCTCCACACAGCGCTCCCGGTCACGGTTATATACACGTCCAAGGGAAGATCCAAGCTGTGTATATACCTCTGCATCCAGATCGTAGATACGCTCTGCCAGTTCTCTTAAATCATGTTCTGTATATCCCATTGCTTACCCCTCCTTATAAAAAGAATACGATGGTATCCAGAATAAATACAGGTACCAGGATCTTGATGGACCACAGCAAATATCCGAAAAAGGAAGGCATCCGGATACCATTTTCATCTGAAATGGATTTTACCATAAAGTTCGGCGCATTGCCGATATACGTATTGGCTCCCATAAACACAGCGCCGCAGGAAATGGCCATCAGCATTTTCAACGGAATATATCCCAGAGCAGTGGAAACGCCCTCTGCAAAACCCATGGCTCCTGTGGTAGTCAGGAATACAAGATAGGTGGGTGTATTATCCAGGAAGCTGGACAATATTCCCGTAGCCCAGAACATCTCTAAGGGCTTTGTGATCCCAAGCTGTGATCCCATGGTCTTTAAGATCATCAGCGCCGGCTGCATGGTGATAAAAATCCCTACAAACAGAACAGCAACCTCTTCTATGGCTCCCCAGGTAAAGTGGTTCTTTCTGCGGATTTCCGGGCTGGTTGTCTTAAAGGAAAGAAATGCTGCCGCCAGGATCAACACGATCTCGATCAGTGCCGGCCAGGTCAGCGTCACCTCGCGGAATATGTGGATGCCGAGAGTCCGCCCTTCTGCGTCCTGAAATGCTGCCAGCCCCGGCAGAGTACCGCTTAAAATAACGGCGGCCACGATCATTACCAAGAATACCAGGTTATGCAGCCCCTGGATCTTGATCTCCGTGCCGGGCTTGCTGATATCCGGTTTACACCCGCGGGCAATATCCATACAATAATTTTTCCTGTCGATCCAATAAAAAATCAGCAGCAGTACCGCCATATGAAAGAGCAGTACCGGAAACAGCTTCAGACTCCAGAAAAAGGGCACTCCTCTGGAAAATCCCATTAAGATCGGCGGGTCTCCGATCGGTGTCAGGCACCCTCCGATATTGGAGATCAGGAAAATAAAAAATACCATTACATGAGACCGGCGTCTGCGCCAGGAATTCATTTTGATCACCGGACGTACCATGAGCATACTGGAACCAGTGGTTCCGATCAGACTTGAAAGCAGAGTACCGATGACCAGCAGGATCACATTTACCCGCGGCGATCCGGCTAAGTCTCCTTCCATTGTAATATTTCCTGCCACACAGAACAAGCCGAACAGCAAAACAATGAATGTCAGATAATCATTTATGATGCATTCCAGCACAGTCTCCAGGGCGCTGCCTGCACCATACAGTACAGCAAAGGGCACCACGAACAGGAGAGACCACAGCGCAACCACCAGAGGACGGTGCTTTTCCCACCATTCCTCCTTTACTAAAGGAAAGATGGCGATACACAGCAGCAGTCCCGCAAAAGGAATACACAGCCATGCCGGCATCACCTTCGCAGCGCTCTCTGCGGCAGTGCCTTCAGCAGCCCACGCCTGTATGGAGCCTGCGTGAAAAGCTGCTGTCAGACCAGCCAAAACCGCAATCAATTTGTTCACAACAAAACCTCCTTTGATTGATATGCTTTTAACATACCCTGTAAAATGAAAAAGAAAGGCAAATTGCCTCCCTTCTTTTTCGTACGGCAGGTAATATAGCACTTCCATTTGGTCCTGTCAATAGTTTTAAACGGAAAAATCCCGACTCCTGCGTTTTTGGAGAGAAACAGATAACGTCAATTTCATGACATCATTTCTTCAAAAAGTGAACAACTCCTTTATGGCAGCTGCGGTAAGATAAAGCTATCCGGGAAGTGGAAAAACAGACAAGGAGATGCTAAAATGAAGTTTGAAAAAAAGTATGACGTGATCGTAGCAGGAGGCGGCCCGGCGGGAGTGGCGGCGGCCATTGCCTCTGCCAGGAACGGTGCCAGGACGCTGTTAGTTGAAAGGGACGGATATCTGGGGGGCATGGCAACAGGAGCTTCTATTCCCGCATTTTGCACCTACACCGATGGAGTGGAGACTATCATACGCGGGATCGGGCTGGAAATCCTGGAGGAGCTGAAACAGCATAGCTGGAAGAGCCCTTTCTATGACAGAAAGCCTGGCCGTTTGGAGGAATATGACTGGCTTCCCATTGACTCCGAGAGCCTTAAGCTGATACTTGACAGGCTGGTGACCGCAAGCGGCTGTGATATCCTGTTTCATACGGTTCTGATAGACTGCAATGTAGAAAACCATAAAGTAAAAGAACTTTTGGTCCACAACAAATCAGGGCTCCAATACCTGTCTGCCAGCTGTGTGGTGGACTGTACAGGAGATGCAGACCTGTCCGCCATGGCAGGCTGTGAGATGGAATACGGGGATGAGAATGACCAGGTACAGGGCGGAACCCTGTGCTTTAAGGTTGCAAATTTTGACACAGACCGTTTTCTCGAATACGCGGAAAAAACAGGGGAAAACGGGAATCTTATGAAGGCAGTGGAACGTGCAAAGGAGAATGGTGATTTCCCGGCGGGAGAGGTAAAGGTGGCAGGTATTTCCCTTCCTGCAAGGGGCATGGCTTCCTTTAATTTCGGGCATGTATTTGACTGGAATCCGATCAATGGGGAGTCCATTACAAAAGCGGAGATCGAGTCCAGGCAGAAGCTGCCGATGCTTATGAATTTTATCCGTTCTTATGTGCCAGGAGCAGAGCAGGCAGTGCTGGCCTTAAGCGGTCCCAATATCGGTGTCAGAGAATCCAGACGGCTTAGAGGGAGATACATCCTTACAGGGGAGGACTATATGCGCCGGGCAGACTTTGAGGACAGTATTGCATATTATTCCTATCCGATCGATATCCATGCTTCCAACGGAGCGGATGCAGAGGCAGCAGAAACAGGGTATCAGAAGAACCGGTATGCTCCGGGAGAATCCTATGGGATACCCTTCCGATGCCTTCTTCCCCAAACCATTGATAATCTTCTGGTGGCAGGCCGCACTGTCAGCTGCGACCGGATGATGCAGGCCTCTCTGCGTGTTATGCCGGCATGCTTTGCAATGGGACAGGCAGCTGGAACAGCTGCTGCTATGGCAGCCGAACAGGGCATTTGTATGAGTGAACTAGACACTGACGCTCTCCGCATGAGGTTATTCCGGCAGGGAGCCTATCTGAAGGGAATGAAGCAGGAAATGTCAAAAATGTGACATCGGGGCACGTCAAAAAACGAACATTCCAGCGTCACTTAGTGAATTTACGGGAGAAGCTGATTTCGGTAAGATATAGACATGAAAAACAAAACAACAAGACAACGAAGACAGGGAGGATCTACAATGAGAAGTAAAAAACTTATGGCATTGGCAATGACAGCGATTATGGCGGCTGCCGTGATGGCAGGCTGCGGAGGCAAAACGGCTGATACAGGTGCCGTCAGCCAGGCAAGTACCGGAGAAAAGGCCAAAGAGGAAAACGGCGGTAAGACTGTGATCACGGTCTGGACAAAAGACCGCCACGATGCGGAGTTCATGCAGGGCAAGGTGGATGAGTACAATGCGACCAACACAGATAATATCGAAGTAAAGTATGAGATCTACTCCGAAAACTATCCCCAGGCAGTGGACATGGTATTCCAGAACGGGGATGCGCCGGATATGTTCGTACATAAGGAGGAGGTATTCCAGAACTACGTCAATGCTGGGAAATTTGCAGATATCACACCATTTATGGATGATGAGTTTAAGGAAACCTTTAAGGACAGCCTGATCGATGACTTTAATGTGATCGATGGAAAATGCTACTTCGTGCCCACAGCAGCAACCACCTGCCGCCTGTTCTACAACAAAGACATTTTTGAGAGAGTAGGAATTGAAAAAGCACCTGAGACCTTACAGGAGATGGTGGATGATGCAAAGCTGATCACAGAGCAGCTGTCAGGAGAAGGCATCTACGGATTTGCAGCAAATATGAAGGGCGCCCAGTCAGCCCTCAGCCGTTCCCTGATGAAGCAGGGAGAGAGAGAGCTGGGGATCAAGTTTGGCTATGATTTTAAAAATGGAAGATACGATTTTACCGGTTATAACAATCTGGCGAGCGCATGGAAGACCCTCCTTTCTCCGGAATGTGCATTCCCTGGATGTGAGTCCCTGGATATCGATCCCTTAAGAACTCAGTTTGCAGCAGGAAAGATCGGCATGTATATGTCCTACACTCATGCAGAACCAGGTGTATACACCAACCAGTTCCCCATGGAACAGGAGTGGGGCTGTGTACAGCTTCCGGTTACTGACGGAAAAGTGGTTGGGGCGGAGCATTACCAGGCCATGAACGGATATTTATTCAATGCAGAGAGCGAGCATCTGGAAGAGGCTTGGAAGGTATATCGGGCGATCTTCTCCAATGTGGATGTGCTGGCTGAATACTATGAACAGGGCTATGGCATCTCCATTGTCCCGGCAGTGATCGAAAAGGCCCAGCCTGCACAGTATTATCTGGATAATCCGACTCTGCTCATAGGTGATGGCGACGGCGTATATCCCAATACTCCTCAGGAGGCAAATGTAGACGCTGTGATCGTAGAGGGACAGAACATGTATGAAACCATGGCTGAGATGATCATGGGAGATATGGACATCACTCAAGGGCTTCAGGACCTGACAGACCGCTACAATGCAGCTTTAGATGCAGGAATTGCAGAAGGTTCAGGCAAAGAGATCAAGATCGCTGATTTTGACCCAATGAATCCATAAAAGAAGGCAGCGAGAAAGAGGGGCTTATGATGCTGAAAAAAGAGACCATGTCAGAGGCAAAACGCAGACGGCTGATCCGCGAAAACCTGCGTTCCTACAGTCTGCTGCTGCCGAATCTGATCTTATTTTTGGGTTTTTCCGTGTATCCTGTTCTGTGGACATTAAAATATGTGTTCTACCGCTATGGAGGCTACGGAGCTAGCGTACCTAAATTTGTGGGGCTGGAAAATCTCATACGCGTATTTGGCGATGAGATCTACTGGAAGGCAGTGAAAAACACCTTTGTCTATGCAGGCGCAAAGATCCTATTTGTGATCCCCATATCCTTTTTCCTGGCGCTGCTTTTAAACCAGAAGAGAAAAGGAAATGGCCTGTTCCAAAGTATTATCTTCGTACCAACAATCATGAGCTCCGCCGTTATGGGTCTGGTATTTTATCTTCTGTTCAATGTCTATAACGGCCAGGTAAACCAATATCTGATGGAATGGGGCATCATCAGCCAGCCTGTTAACTGGCTGGGAAAGCAAAATGCCATGAAGACCCTGGTGATCACCGCTGTGTGGGGAGGCATTGGAAATTATATGGTGTATTTCATTGCCGGACTCCAGCAGATATCCCAGGATGCCTTGGAGAGCGCAAAGATCGATGGGGCAAACCGCATTCAGACTCTGTGGTATATTACCGTTCCCATGCTGGGTCCCATCTTAAAGATCATACTCATGCTTTCCATCACTGCGGCCTTCTCTGATATGAACAGTGTGATGGTATTGACAGAGGGCGGCCCCACCAATGCTACGATGGTCATGGCACTGTATGGCTACCAGTTCTTCTTCCCGATCTCAGCAGGAACCTTCATCACGCCCCAGTATGGCTATGGTGCTGCTGTCAGCACGGTATCAGCCCTTATTGCCGGCATTGTAACGGTGGTTTATCTGATCGCCTCAAGAAAACTGGATGATGTTTATTAAGGAGGGAGAGAGGCATGAGAAAAACAAAAAATACGGCCATCCTTGTCATATCCTACCTGTTCATAGGGATCATGGTGGTATTTACGATCTATCCGATCCTGTATACCATTCTGGGATCCTTTAAGACGAACAGCGAGCTGACCTTGGGCGGAAGCTTCCTGCCAAAGACATGGCATTTTGAAAATTATATCCAGGCCTTTATCCAGGCAGACTTTATAAAATATACATGGAACAGTATTTTTGTCAGTGTTGCGGTGATGGTGCTCGCAACGCTGACAGCCTCCCTTGCAGGCTTTACCTTCGCAAGGAGGGACTTTGTGGGAAAGAAGCTGCTTTTAGGACTCTACACCTCGCTTATGTTCATCGCTTTGGGGTCTGTGACGCTCTATCCCATTTATAACCTGCTGACAGCTCTTCATCTGAACAGATCCATTGCAGGACTGATCCTTGCACTGGTAGGCGGTCAGGCATCTAATGTGATGCTGACCATGGGCTTTGTAAAGGGGATACCGAAGGAACTGGACGAGGCAGCCACCATTGACGGGTGCAGCCTGTATGGGATATTTTTTAAGATCATCCTGCCCCTCATCAAGCCGATCATGGCAGTGGTGGCCCTGTTCTCCTTCCGGCAGGCGTGGAATGACTATATAACCACATTGATCATGAGCATTTCCCTTCCAAGGCTGAGGACACTTACTGTGGCAGTCGTACAGTTAAAATATTCGGCAAACGCGGCAGCTGAATGGCATATCATGCTGGCCGGCGCCTCCATCGCGATCCTTCCGATTCTGGTGGTCTATGCATTCTGCCACAAGCAGTTTATCGGAGGACTGACAGCGGGGGCAGTGAAGGGATAAAAATACATAGGTCCCCCTGGAAAATTGTAGTATAATATTGTCAGCGTTATACATGATAGGAGGACATGGGATGAGTATTTTGAGGAATTTCCGCTTTCGCACAAAGATCATACTGGTGTGCGTGGTGATCCTGCTGCTGAACAGTGCGATTACAGGAAGCCTGTTCTATAACTATGCATTTAAGGACACACTGAAGAATTATTATTCCAGTTCAGAGGATATGGTCTACCAGATCCGGGTGCAGCTCACAGACGAGATGGGCTCCATCACAAAGAGGGTCCATGCTATTTTTAACAACCTGTCCTTCTACACTCCCATGTCCCAGTACCTGACAGATGAGAGCTCTGTGAATCCTGCCATCCTTATGGGAAATGTCTCAGATGTGATATCAGAATTCCGCCAGGGAGATCAGTATGTCCACTCTGTGAGCATTGAAACAGAGTCAGGGAGCTTTGACGATTTTACTGTGATACGAAACCATGATTTCCGGTTTATGGATTCCCCGCTGTACCAGGCATTTGCGGAGGACAAGGACAAGACGATCCAGTGGTTTCCTGCCATGAAATCCCCTTCCTTCCGCAGCAATGAGACAGTGATACCGGTAGTGTACCGCTTCCAGGTCAACAGGAAGGACGTATTTGTAGTGGTAAATATCAGCCAGCGGCGGATACGCAGCTTTCTGGAGGAAACCTACAGCTCCTATGACAGCTTTTTCATTGCAGACCAGAACAACGAAAATATTTTAAACTGCAGTGAAGAGAATATGCAGATCCTGGAATCCTTTTCTAAGGAGGATCTGGAAAACCGAAATTCCATATGCAAGGAGGTCAAGGTGAATGGAGAGACCTTCCTTGCCACCTATACGGTCATGAGCGGTACCGGCTGGAAGATCTGTGCCTTGAAGTCGGCGGGCTCCCTGATCGGAAACCTGGAGCAGATGCGGTATTTCATTGAACTGACTGTGTGCCTGTGCGCCATAGCCAGCATTGCAGTCATCTGTCTGGTAGCACATGGCATTACAGCCCCCTTGGGGAGATTGTCAGCCATTATGAACCAGGTAACGCAGAAGGAGGACTTTGGGCAGCAGTTTGATTATCCCTACCAGGATGAGGTGGGCAGGCTCAGTGTCAGCTTTAATTTTATGATCCAGAAGATCAACCACCTGATCCAGGAGTTAAACGCCCATATCGAGGCATTGAAGGAGGAAAAGGAACATGTGAGGCTGGTGCAGGCCCAGAAGCGCCAGGCTGAGCTGAAGGCCCTCCAGGCCCAGATCAATCCTCACTTTTTGTACAATACGCTGAATGCCATCACCTGGCAGGCAGCAGACCAGGGAGCAAAGGAGGCCAGTATCATGTCCAATGCCCTTGGAAAGTTCTTCCGCATCAGCCTGAGCAAGGGAAAAGAGGTCATTACCCTGGGGGAGGAGTTAGAGCATATTTCCAACTACCTGAAGATCCAGGGCATACGGTATAAGGACAAGATACACTATGAATTTGATGTCCCGGAAGACGTAAAGGAATTATATATCATCAAGCTGGTGCTCCAGCCTCTGGTGGAAAATGCGATCTATCACGGGATCAAGATAAAAAAAGGAGCTGGCTACATCGGCATCCATGTTGAGAGGCAGGCAAACGAAGCAGGGATCCAGACTTTAAGGCTCTGTGTGGAGGATGATGGCGAGGGAATCGAACCAGAACGGCTGTCTGTGATATGTAAGGGGCTGTCCTCCGGTCATATCAGTGAAAACAGCGGCTATGGGATATACAATGTCAATGAGCGCATTAAGCTGTATTATGGTAATGCCTACGGGCTGGAACTGGAAAGCGAATATAAGAAGTGGACCAGGGCTACGCTTGTGATTCCCATTCAGACCACAGAGGAGGAGCGTTGAATATGTACCGGATCATCCTTGCAGACGATGAAGAATATGTAAGAGAGCTGTTATCGAAAAATATCAACCAGTCCATGGAAGGCTTCCAGGTGGTGGCAAAGGCAGCGGATGGAAGGGAGGCTGTCCGGCTCGTGAAAGAGTATAAGCCGGATATCCTTGTGACGGATATCTGCATGCCCTTTGTCAGCGGATTAGAGCTAATACGCCAGCTCCAGGAGCTGGAGCATCCTGTGAAGACAGTGATCATCAGCGGATATGATGATTTTTCCTACGCAAAGCAGGCGCTGACCCTGGGTGTGACAGATTATCTGTTAAAGCCCTTTTCACCGGATGAGCTTTATGAGGTGTTGAACAAAATAAGGACAGAGCTGGAGCGCCAGAAGACCCTTATGAATAATATTCAGGAAATGAAGGAGCAGTTAAAAGACAGCCGCCAGATCGTGCAGGAGCAGGTGGTGCGCAAGCTGATCCAGAGGATCATGCGTCCGGAGATCATACAGAAGGAGGCAGAGGCGGCCGGGATCTGTCTGGAAGTCCCTTACTGTGCAGTGGGAATCTTAAGGATACGTCAGAATATCCAGGAGCAGGAGCGCGATATCAAGGATCTTCTCTCTATGACAAAGGACACCTATTTCCCCCAAAGCTGTCAGATTTACATTACCAGGTTCCATGCAAAGCAGATCGTCATCCTGTTTCTGGGAGATTACCGCAATGTCCAGTCTTTCCGCCGTGTGGTAAGGGACGGGCTGGTATCCATTGAAGAGAGTATGGAGCGGTATTATGATTTCAAGGCAGAGTGCATTATCGGCGGTATTTATGAAGAGTGGACCCATATCCCGGATTCCTACAAGGATGCATTATCTGTCTGGAGAGGAACACTGGAAAATCCGGATCCTGTTCTTTTTTTCGGGGATCAGGATGCGAATGGCGAGAGCAGTCATAAGGGCCAGTTTGAGCGCCCCAGAGAGCTGGAACAGCAGCTTCTGATCCATATACAGATGGGGCAGGAGGAGAAGGCGGAGGAATGCCTGTACGACATCCTGCAGTATTATGAGAGGATGGATGTGAAGCTTGGGGATTTTGTCCGTATTTCCCTGGTGGAGCTGGTTTTTGACATCTCCAGCACCCTGTTAAAGGCGGGAGGCCAGGGGCAGGTATGGGAGGACGAGGATGTGGTAGAGTACTTAAAGGAGCACTTTGCCTATGGCAGTCTGCGGGACGCAAAGGAGGTTTTGTGCTCCTATATTATAAAGTGCTGCAGACGCTTTGCCTCTGTCAATGAGAGCCAGGGAGAACGGATCGTTTTCCAGGTAAAGGAATTGATCGAAAAGAATATTGATAATGAAGAATTTGGCCTGGAGGAGGCTTCGGGCAAGCTGTATTTCAGCCATAACTATATCCGCCAGATCTTTAAGCAGATCACCGGAGAGAGCTTTATGGAATACCTGATCCGCAGAAGAATGGAGACGGCCAGGGAGCTTCTGAAAAATGGAACCCTGAAAATACAGGATGTGGCTGTCAAAACTGGTTACAGCAACCAGAGATACTTTGCAAGCTGTTTTAAGAAATATTATGGCTGTACGCCTACGGAATATCGAAATCAACTGGAAGGAGAAACATAACATGGCTAAAATGTTCCCGGAACTAAGATCAAGCAGTGTGATCACCCGCTATCACGGCGGGGAGCCCATTTTAAGTAAAAAGGATATCCCCTATGAGGCAGACTGCATTTTCAATGCAGGCGTTGTAAAGTTTAACGGAAGGTATGTGATGGCTTTCCGCAATGATTATCAGTTTGACGGGGTAGGGGCCTTTGGAAAATGTGTGATCGGATTGGCATTTTCCCAGGATGGCATCCATTGGGATGTGCAGGATAAGCCTTTTCTCACAGTGGAAGACCTCCATGACCCGGATGTTACAAAGGTCTATGACCCCAGGCTCATTGCCATTGAAGGCAGATGCTATCTCTGCTTTGCAGTGGATACAAAGCACGGCCTGCGCGGAGGCATCGGCGTTACAGATGATTTTGAGCATGTAGAGGTGTTGTCCTTAACCGTGCCGGATAACCGCAATATGGTACTGTTCCCCGAAAAGATCGATGGAAAATATGTCCGCCTGGAACGTCCATTTCCAGTGTACTCCAGGGGAGGCATAGACCGCTTTGACATCTTGATGTCAAAATCACCTGACCTGGTATACTGGGGAGAGTCCCAGCTGTTAATGGGCGTGGAGGACGTGCCCTATGCCAATGATAAGATCGGTCCGGGAGCCCCTCCTGTTAAAACAGAGGCCGGATGGCTGACGCTGTTCCATACGGTGGACATTGACAGGACCAGAGGGAAAAACGGATGGGAGGAGCGGTGGCAGAAGCGTTACTGTGCCGGACTCATGCTCCTTGATTTAAAGGATCCATCCAAAATCATAGGGATGTACAAGGAACCTCTGATCGCTCCTGAGACGGAGTATGAGGTGGAGGGAGGCTTCCGCACAAATGTGATCTTTCCGGGAGGCATGATCCTGGAGGACGATGGCACAGTAAAGATCTATTACGGCGCCTCTGATACAGTGGAGTGTATGGCGACTGCCAGGCTGGAGGATCTGCTGGGGCTTTTGGAGGGCAGATAGATGGACTACATGGATGCATACAGAAGCTGGTGCAAAGATCCCTATTTTGACAAGGAGACCAGACAGGAGCTGGAGTCATTAAGCGGAAACGAAGAGGAGATAAAGGACCGTTTTTACCGGAACCTGGAGTTTGGAACAGGAGGACTGCGCGGGATTTTGGGAGCGGGCACCAACCGCATGAATATCTATACTGTCCGCAGGGCCACCCAGGGACTGGCAGAGTATATCCTCCGCCATGGAGGACAGGAAAAGGGCGTAGCCATTGCCTATGATTCACGGCACATGTCAGAAGAGTTCAGCGAGGAGGCTGCCCTCTGTCTCAATGCCAACGGCATACGGACTTACCGTTTTCCATCTCTTCGCCCTACGCCGGAGCTATCTTATGCTGTGAGAAAACTGGGCTGCATGGCAGGAATCGTCATCACAGCAAGCCACAACCCGCCGGAATATAATGGCTATAAGGTCTACTGGGAGGATGGCGCCCAGATCACAGCGCCCAGAGACAGTGAGATCATCCAGTGCGTCAATCATGTCACAGATCTTCATGCAATCCCTGTGATGCCAAAGAAACAGGCGGCGGAGGCAGGACTTTACCGGGTGCCGGATGAAACTCTTGATAAGGCATATATAGAGGAGATCAGGAAGCTTGTGCTGCACCAGGAAATCATAGATGAGATGGCGGATAAGCTGAAGATCGTCTATACTCCCCTCCATGGAACGGGCCGTATTCCGGTAAAAGAGGTGCTGAAGGAGCTGGGCTTTGAACATGTGTATGTGGTGGCAGAGCAGGAACTTCCAGATGGAGATTTCCCTACGGTAAGCTACCCCAATCCAGAGGATCCCGCAGTATTTACCTTGGCCTTAAAGCTGGCCAAAAAGGTGGATGCAGACCTGATCCTTGCCACGGATCCTGATGCGGACCGCCTGGGTGTCTACGGGAAGGATCGTGAAACGGGAGAGTACCATCCATTTACAGGCAACATGACCGGCGTGCTGCTGGCGGAATATCTGCTGAGCCAGAGAAAGGCTCTAAACCGCCTGCCGGAAAACGGAGTTATTGTAAAGACCATTGTGACAACCAACATGATAGATCGGCTGGCGAAGGATTACAATGTAACGGTCATGGAGGTGCTGACAGGCTTTAAATACATTGGGGAACAGATCAAATGGTATGAAGAACAGGGAATATATTCCTACCTGTTTGGCTTTGAGGAGAGCTATGGCTGCCTGACCGGGACATACGCCAGGGATAAGGATGCGGTGGGAGCCGTAGCCGCTCTCTGCGAAGCCGCAGCCTTTTATAAAAAGCAAGGTCTGACGATCTGGGATCAGATGCAGAAGCTGTACCGCACATATGGAGATTACAGGGAAACACTGGAAACCGTCACCTTACAGGGAGTGCAGGGTGCACAAAAAATAAAGGAACGCATGGACGGCCTGCGCGCCAACCCTCCGGCAAAGATAAAGGACAAAGCAGTCCTTGCCATGAGGGATTATGAGTCAGGAACCATCACGGACCTTAGGACAGGCGCTGTAAGACCTAGCGGACTGCCAAAATCCAATGTGCTGTATTTTGAGCTGGAGGAAGATGGATGGTGGTGTGCAAGGCCTTCAGGAACAGAGCCGAAAATCAAATATTATTATGGTTATAAGGAGAGGGCAGCCAGATAGGCTGCTCTCAGAGTGTCGACAAAGTCGCCGCTCTGTTGGAATTTATGACGCAGCCATAAATTCCAGATGCTAAGGAAAACGTACGATTTCCTCGTACAAGGGCAAAAGCCCCTAGAAATCGTACGTTTACACTACGGTGGAAGTGAATTCCACCTGCGTGATTCCAGTTCGAGGGCCTTGCCCTCGAGCTCCCATTCCAGAAAGCATCATTTGTCTACAGTTTGAAGGCAGCCAGATAGGCTGCCTCAGACTGTAGACAAAGTTGGTGCTAGTTGATTACGCCCAGCACCACTTTTCTT
>NZ_JAJCIC010000039.1 GCF_020554865.1 Lacrimispora sp. 210928-DFI.3.58 | reverse complement strand
CGATAAATGTAGAAAAGTCCGAGCTCTCGCTCGGGACTTTGTCTACAGTCTGAGCAAAGGAATAACCATTTATATAAATTAATGATTATTCCTTTGCTTTTAATAGGTTGATTATATTTTTGAGAGGATTAAAGAAATTGAAAGTTTTATATACTTGTGATGACAATTATGCTTGGATCATGGGAATATCATTAATTTCATTATTTGAAAATAATTGTTACATGGAAGAACTGGAGATTTATTTACTTGGTGAAAGTATTAGCGAATCAAATAAAAAATATATAAACGATATCGCACAAAAGTATAATCGCACATTGCATTTAATTGACACGCCTAAATTGAAGAGCATTCCTCAGAATATTAGTTCATATCGCTGGCCATTAAGTGCATATATCAGATTATTTGCAGGAGAATTATTACCTGAATATGTTGACAAGGTTCTTTATATTGACTGTGATACGATTGTAAATGGAAAAATAGATGAATTAGATAAGATTGATATTAGTAATAAAATTTTTTATGGGGTTAAAGACTGCATAGGCGGTGTCTATAAAAAGAATATAGGTTTAGAAAAAAATGATATTTATATTAATGCAGGCGTTTTGCTTGTGAATCTGAATGAATTGCGGAAAATTAATATAGGACAGCGTATAGACTGTTTTATGAAAAAATATAGAGTATTTATTAATTATGCAGATCAGGATATTTTAAATGGTGTTTTTCAGGGATGTATTGGGTGCATATCACTTCATTATAATGTAATGACTATTGTTGCGGAATATAGCTATAAAGAGTTATATACACTCCGAAAACCCACTAACTTTTATTCGGAGACAGAAATGAATGCTGCAGTTGATCAACCAATCATTATTCATTACACGACTAATATGAGAACGATCAGACCCTGGTATAGTAATACAGATCATCCATATGCAGCGTTATTTAAACAGTACTTAACCCTGAGTCCATGGAATGGCAGAGAATTATGTGCTATGAAATACAATGGTATTAGTTCGCGGATAATTGGAATTTTAGAGAAATTTCCACGATGCATCGCTTTTCCGATTTTAGGGGGCATCCATGCTTTTATCAGGCCCTTGCTTAGCTGGTGTAAAATTATACGATAGAGGTAAAACATGAAAGTATCGGTTATTATTCCAGTTTATAACGTTGAAAAGTATTTAAAACGTTGTTTGAACAGCGTATTATGCCAAACATATAGAAATCTGGAGATTATTATTGTAGATGATGGATCAGAAGATTATTCTGGAATGATATGCGATAACATATGTGAGACAGATAAACGAATTGTTGTGATCCATAAAAAAAATGGGGGATTGTCTTCTGCGCGTAATATGGGGTTGGAAATTGCAACGGGCCATTATATTACATTTGTGGATAGCGATGATTATATAGCACTTGATTTTATTGAAAAGACGCTTGATTTATGTGAGGACAAGAAAGCTGATATTGCTATTATGCAGATGTTATACATATCTGAAGATATCAATGAAGAAATGAAGCAGGGTGAAAAGAATATAGTTGAAATATTTGATTCCCAGAGAGCGATTGAGGAATCATTATATCAAAAACGCTATAGCTGTTGTACTCCTGGGAAGCTTTATAAAAGACATGTATTTGATAAAATCCGATTCCCGGAAGGAAGGTTATCTGAAGATTTGGCAACGTGTCATTTGCTTTTAGATGCGGCGGACAAAATCGTCTATAGCAATGAAATCGGCTATTATTATAGACAGCATAACAGCAGTATTATGCACATATTTAATCCTAGAAGGATGGATGCTTTGGAATGGTCAATTAATATAGAACAGTTTTGCGAAGAAAAATATCCCAATATTATTCCTGCTGCATTGTGCAGGACATTTAATGTATCTATACATTTGCTATTAGAACTTCCTGAAAAAGGAGAGATGTACGACAGGTATTTTGTTGATATTTGGAATGAGATTAAACGTACAAGAATTCCTGTGATTCTTTGCCATAAAGTACGTTTTAGGGAACAAGCAGCCGCAATCTTATCATTTGCAGGACTAAAAATGTTAAAGTGTGTTTGGAACAGTAAGATTGCTATAAAGAAAACAGAAGGATAGGCGGCTAAGAAAAGTGAGAGGATGATTTACAGTATGGCTGTTTATATAATAAATATAGCTGTTATTACTGTTCTTGGACTTATAAGTAGAGTTGAATTTCGTATAAAAGAGATAATAATATCAGGAAAAAGAGCCAGTGAGTTTTTTTTGTGTATTGTTTTTTCTACAATTATGGCATTAAGGGCATCAACAGTTGGTGTTGATACATCACCGTATTCAAGAATATTTACTATTATTGGAAATAGTCAATCTTTGACTATTGCATTAGAGAAATCATCATTGTCAGCTCCATTATATGTAATTTTATGCAGGATTTTATTCTGTATATCCCGTGATCCACAGATATTAACAATAGTGACAGCACTTATTATAAATATAGGATTGTTTGTTTTTATTCATAAAAATTCTTCATATCCTATTTTTTCTGCATTTTGTTGGGTTGGGCTTACGTTATTTTATTGCAGTATGAATGGTAATCGGCAGTGTATTGCTGCAGTGTTCGTTTTAAATTCATTAAGTCATTTAAGCCGGAATTTAAAAGATATGAAGGGGTGGATCCTGCTTGCTGTTGCTGTTAATATCCATTCTACAGCGATCATAATGCTAATGGGAGTATTAGGGATTTATCTGGTGAATCGAGTAAGGGATACTCATTTAATTTTTATATTATCCACATTAATCAGTACTATTTCTGGCATACTTTTTAGGACTGTAGTAAATTTTTTTATTCAAATGTTTCCAAGATATTCAATTTATACAAATGGATATTCCAAATATTCGATTTTCAAAAGTACTGGAGGAGGACGAATAATCATATTGTATCTATTTTTATTCTGTATTGTATGTCTTGGAGTATTGTATGAGGAATATCAGGATACAAAAGATATGATGGTCAATAAAAAGATGTTGCCCGCAGTAATTTTTTGTTCCGTTTTTGGGGCTTTTAATTGTAAAAATGAGTTAATTAACCGGATGCTATGGTATTATCTCGCACTTTTTATTGTCTTTATTCCCAATCTGTTATACAAATGCAGGAAAACACAGAGAACTCTTTTAGGGGCAGGAATTATTTTTGTATTATTGGTATATAGTTTTTTATCATTAAGAGAGAATCAAAATGGTGTTGTTCCATATGTACCATTTTGGATAGAATGAAAATTGAGGTGTAAGAGTGAAAAGCAAAGTTGAACGTTTTTGGATTTATACAGTTCAAAAATTTCATTTTGTATTTGGCTATTTATTGAGACTTTTTTTCTGCTATGATAAGGTCGATTTAATGGATACTGTAAGGTGTAGGAGGGGACGTATTCCAGAGGATCTATTAAAATCCCTTCCGAGAAGTTTGCGGGTAAATAATCGTTATCTTCCTGGCGAGAAAATTGAGTTCTATATAAAAGGCGAAGAATTGAGAATAACGGTTTTATACCAATTCCATAGGATATTGAAAAATATGGACTGCCAGGGAACGAGTGGTATAGAAGTAACTATAAAAGATAATTATGGTTTCAAAGTAAATAAATGCATATTTCCAAAGACTTCTACACAGATGTATATGGTTGATACATTTAAAATAAATGGAGGAGGTGGATATGTATGTATTGGTTTACCGCCTTTTGCGCTAGTTGAATCAATTCTGGTAAATAAAAAGGTGTTCATAAAAAAAGTAAAGGAAGAAAAAGAAAGCATAGTCGTGTACGGCTCTAGTATTACACATGGCTGTGCGTCTTCCAGGCCAGCTTTGGCATATACCAACATTTTGGAGAAAATGACAGGAGGTAATGTTTTAAATTTTGGATTTTCAGAGTCTGCTAAAGGAGAGGAGGAAGTGATTCGATATATATCTTCATTGGGTGCTAAAATAATGATTGTCGAGTTTGATCATAATGCAACTATAGAAGAATTACGGAAATCTCATTTCATTGTTTATCAAACCATCCGAAGTATTACAGATTGTTGGATTATATTTATGTCGAGATTTACAGGAGGGTTATCAATCACGGAGGAAGAGGAACAAGAACGGATCAGAATTATCACAAATACATATCAGATGGCTAAGAGACTTTATGATGATAAAATTGCATTAATTCTTGGAAATACCGTTTTTGGAACCAATAAAAGGGATTATTTTGTAGACGGTGTTCATCCTAATGATTTGGGGATGGAGGTCATCGCAGAAGCCATCTATGATGTAATCAAAAAAAGGGGCATGCTGAATTGAATATTAAATCGATATTAAAAGAAATTTTGCCAGATAATATTATATGTAGTTTAAAGATGGGATTTGAAGTATTCTATTTCGCTTTATTAATTAGAAGACTTGAAAAAAGCAAACAGTCATTTGATCTGCTGTTGGGAACGCCCATTCATAGAAATCTAGGCGATCATTTGATTACTATGGCAGAGCGAGAACTATTAGAGAAGCTTCAATATACAAGAACTATTGTAGAAATTCCAACGGAAGTATACCAGGTATATAAAGAAAGGCTTAAAAGGCTTGTTGATAAAAATTCTATCATATTTATTAATGGAGGAGGTTGGATGGGAAATCTGTGGCCTAATGAAGAGCTTCTTCTACAGGATATGGTTTATACATTTAAAGATAATAAAACAGTTATTTTTCCTCAGACAATTTTTTATGATAAAAGTATGAAACCATATAAAGAGCTTCTTAGATCATCCCAGAGGTGTATCATGCAAAATAGTAAACTGTATTTGTTTGTAAGAGACAGACAGTCATATGAGTTTGCTAAAAAGTGTTTAGGCTGTGGAAAGATATATTTGTGCCCTGATGTTGCATTGTCATATAGTATGGAGGGGACGGAACGGAGAAAATACTCTAAAACGGTGGGATATTGTCTTCGAAATGATAGAGAGTGTTCTAGAGATAGACAGGCGGAAAAACGTATTCGGATGATTTTAGGACAGGTTGGATATCATGGAAGTAATGTCAACACAATGACTCTCATCAGAGTTCCTTCTTTTTTGAGGAAGTATATAGTCTGTAAACGTTTGACGAAATTCTCGCAGTTTTCGCTAATTGTCACAGATCGCCTACATGGTATGATTTTTGCATATGTTACCAATACTCCATGTATTATTTTCGATAATAAAACACAAAAAGTATTTGGCGTTTATGAGGAATGGCTTTCAGATGTGGATTGGATTTATCCTGTATATGATTCTGTGAATCAAAATGAAATAATATCGTTTATAGAATCCTTGGAAAAAACAAAGAAATTTAAATGGTCAGAGAAACTTGATTTTGACATATTGCAGGAGATAATTATTAATGACTAAAATAAAGAGACTTATTCTAGGAATGATACCAAATCAAAAATGCAATTTAAAATGTGAATATTGTTATATTTCTCAAGTAGATGCATGGGATGAGCCAGAGCCATTAAAATATTCGGTAGAGCATATTCAAAAATGCCTTTCTAAAAAACGATTGGGGGGAACTTCGCTGATTAATTTGACAGGTAATGGAGAAACCTTGCTCCAGCCTGATATTGTCCCCTTAATATCTGCACTATTAAAAGAAGGACATTTCGTTGAGGTGGTTACCAATGGAACTGTGACAAAAAGAATAGATGAACTAATTCAATTATCACCAGACTTACGAAAGAGGTTATTTTTTAAAATTTCTTTTCATTATAAAGAACTTAAGCGATTAAATAGACTAGATAAATTTTTTGATGATGTAAAAAAAATTCATACCTCTGGAGTTTCTTTTACCTTGGAACTTATGGCATATGATGGAATTGAGGATGATATTGATGATATTTGCAATATCTGTAAAAAAAATATAGGGGCTGTTTGTCATGCAACTATTGGTCGAAATGATAAGAGAAAAGATAAGGCTCTGCTTTCAAAACATTCAAAAGATGAATTTAGAAAAATATGGAGTAAACTGGAGTCTCCCATGACTGAATTTAAACTGAATATGCTTGGTATAAAACGAAAAGAATTTTGTTATGCAGGAAGCTGGAGTTTATTTGTGAATATGTATACAGGTGAAAGCCAGCCCTGTTATTGGCAACCATATAATCAAAATATTTTTGCTGATCCGGAAAAACCAATTAAATTTATCCCAGTTGGACATACGTGTACTCAACCTTACTGTACGAATTCACATGCACATATGGCATGGGGAATTATACCTGAAATACAAACTCCGGAATATGAAAAGATGCGCAATAGAAGAATGAAAAATGGAGAAGAGTGGCTTTCGGAAGAATGTAGAAAGTTTTTCTGCTCTAAATTGTTTGAATCTAATAAGGAATATGACAATATGCAGAAATTATTACATGATTTTGCTTATCCCTTTCTTTTGATTAAATGGTTCGGAAGGGATTGGAAGAATAATACTCGGCGCTTGAAAAAATATATAAAAAGGATTGGCAAATAATATATGTCTCAGAATAAATATGTAAGGCTTCTCCTCGACATGATTGTTTTTGTTATCGGTACTGTCCTTGCAAAGGCTGTGCAATTTTTGTTAATGCCAGTTTATACTACATATATGTCTACAGAAGCCTACGGAATGGCTGAATTGACAAATAATCTGTCGGAATTTTTTTTGCCAATTGTAACTCTTTGCATTTATGAGTCTGTTTTCAGATTTACAGTGGGGTCCAGCTTAAAAAAAGAAGAAATTATTTCTGTAAGTATTAAGATTGTATCCCTTTCAGCGTTTGTAGGAGCAATTGTTTTAATGGCAGGGAATGTCCTGTTTCATTATCAATATGCAGGATATTTGTATTTTGTTTTATATGCGTATTCTTATAAAATGCTGATAGCATATTATGTTAGAGGCAAGGGGAAAACAAAAATTTTTGCGGCTAGCGGAATTGTTAATGCGACATTCCTGGCATTTTTTAGCTACATTTTACTTGTAAAACTTCATTGGAATGTGGAAGGGTATCTTTTGGCAATTGGTTTTGCTTATACAGCATCTATGCTTTTCTTATTTGTGGGTGGAAAGGTATATTCTGATTTGGTATGGGGAGTGGAGATTAAAAAAATTGGCAGGGAACTATTAGAATATAGTATGCCTCTTATTATCTATAATATTGGATATTGGATTACAACCATGTCTGGTAGATATATTCTGCTTTGGACAAAAGGGGCATCAACTGCGGGAATGTATGCGGCGGTAGTTAAGCTTGCAGCAGTTATTAATATGTTTCAACAGGCCTTTTATGCTGCATTTCAATTAAATACATCCAGAGAATATGAGAGTACTGAAAAAGAAACATACTTTACAAATATTTTTAGATTATATTCAACCATTATATTGATATTTGGTACCATAACATTAAGCGTTTCTCCGCTATTAGCAAAATTTACTTTAAAGAAGGACTTTTTTGAGGCAAGGGTATTCCTTCCAGTCATACTTTTTATTTCAGTTATCGATTGTATGTTTTGCTTTTATAAAACAATGTATACTACCTTTAAATTTACAAAGAGAGCAGTGCCTAGTATGCTTTTGGGGGCAATCATAAATATAATTATTGGAAGTGTAACAGCGAATCAATATGGAATATGGGGTATTTGTTTTGCAAGCTTTCTATGCTATGCTTCACAGATTATTTATAGAATTATAGATGTAAATCGTTTTGTAAAAATCGAATGTAATTGGAAATATATTATATCCAGTATTTCTTTGTTATTAGTACAGGCAATTTTCTTATCTAAAGGGAGTCTTATTGCAATATCTGGTTCATTTATTATTGCAGCATTTGTTATATTGGCTAGTATGCTTATATGTAAAGAGGATATTATAAAAATTTTGAAAAGATGTAAAAACATCATATTTTAAACTTGCTGCTTTGTACCATAGATACGTGCCTATATATGCTTTGTACAGTTTTTTCTACAAAAACCGGATTTTGTCAAAAAATATTTTATCGCTAATAGTACGTAATTTTTCGCTTTTCTCCTTTCAAATTCACTCTTCAAAGAGTATAATATTGACAGGAGAAATATGAGGAAAGGATCCATATGCAAAAACCACACGAAAATGAGGAAGAACTTCAGATCGATCTGCTGGAGCTGCTGTTTGCCTTCAAAAAGAGGCTGTGGCTCATACTTCTGGCGGCGGTATTAGGGGGGATGGGGGCTGGGATTTACAGTAAGGTAGTGCTGACGCCGGTGTATACCTCTACCGCTATGGTCTATGTTTTGTCAAAGGAAACGACCCTGACGTCTCTGGCGGATCTGCAGATAGGGAGCCAGCTGACAAAGGATTACCAGGTGATCGTCACCAGCCGCCCTGTGCTGGAGAAGGTGATCGAGAAGCAGGGGCTGGATATGACATATGAGGAGCTGAGAAGGCAGATCAGCATTTCCAATCCCGCAGATACCCGTATCCTGTCCCTGACAGTGTCAGATTCTGATCCGGTGAGGGCAAAGGCAGTGGCGGATGAGGTGGCCCAGGTATCCTCGGATTATATTGGGGATATCATGGAAATGGTGCCGCCGAAGGTCATTGAGGAAGGCGTGATCGCGCGTTTGCCTGCGGCTCCCAGTGTGAAAAGAAATGCAGCGATAGGCAGTCTGACAGCAGCATTTGGTGTCTGCGGCGTGATCGCCATACAGGTGATCCTGAATGATACTGTGCGCTCTGAAGAGGATGTGGAAAAATATCTGAAGCTGACAGTGCTGGCCTCTATCCCGGATGACAGAAGTCAGGAGGAAAGGAAGCGGCAGAAGGACAGGCGCAGAAGACAGAAAATGGGTAAAGGGAGGGAGAAGTAAGGGATGGCAGAGATACTCCGGCTAAAAAATACAGGCTGCAGGGACTATTATTATGAGGAGGCTGTCAAGACACTGAGAACAAATATCCAGTTCTGCGGGAGCAGCCTGAAAGCCATCATGTTTACAAGCTCTATGCCTGATGAGGGGAAAAGTGAGACAGCCTTTGCCCTGGCATCCTCCTTGGCAAGTATAGGAAAACAGGTTTTGCTCATGGACTGTGATATACGGAAGTCCGTTATGGTAAAGCGGTATGAAGTTAAGGGGAACCCGAATGGCCTGTCTCAGTACCTAAGCGGACAGAAGACGCTGGAGGACGTTCTTTATAGAACGGATATTGAAAACTTAGACCTGATCCTTGCAGGTCCCTATTCACCTAACCCGGCAGAGCTTCTGGAAGACCAATTATTCCATACAATGCTGGAAAGAGCCAGGGAAGAGTATGATTATATCATCCTTGATACACCGCCCATGGCAAATTTGATAGACGGAGCCATTGTAGCCAGCCAGTGTGATGGAGCCGTGCTGGTAATTGAGAGCGGTGTGATCTGTTACCGTCTTGCCCAGAGGGTGAAGACACAGCTGGAAAAAAGCGGATGCCGTATATTAGGTGTCGTATTGAACCGGGTGGGTTCGGAGTTTGAAAATGGCTATTACGGACGTTATGGGAAATACGCAGGGAGATATGGAGGCCGGTATGGAGATGATGATCCGTATGCGGAAAAACAGGGGATCGGCACAAGGGAGAGATGATAGATACTTTGGAGAATGGAAAGAGGAGTGTCAGGAGGCGTAAGAGCAGGAGATTGGATAATGGGAGGCGAAAAACGGTCCGGACTGTGGCAACGGTGCTGGCGGTAGCAATGCTTGCATCCAGTGCCTGTCATTTGCATAAGGAAAAGAGCGGGTTGGATCAAAGGGAAGAGATGGAGGCAGCCTTTGAAGAAGGAAAAAATACGATCGAGTATCAGGGAAAAACTTATCGCCGGAATACTTATGTAAAAGCAATCCTGCTCATGGGAATCGACCGGGCGGAAACGCTTCAGGAGACAAAGGTAGCGGGATCAGGTGGCCAGGCAGATGGTATTTTCCTGGTGGCCTGGGATACTGCGAGGGATAAAGCCAGGCTTTTGCTGATCCCCAGAGATACTATGACTCCCATCACCCTTACAGATTTAAGCGGAAATGTGCTGGGGCAGGATATCCAGCATCTGACTTTGGCCTATGCCTATGGAGATGGAAGGAAAAAAAGCTGCCTGTATATGAAGGAGGCAGTGACCAATCTTTTGGAGGGCCTGGAGATTGACGGATATATGGCGGTGAGTATGGAAGCTCTTCCGGTATTGAATGATGCAGTGGGAGGTGTTTCCGTCACCATAGAGGATGAGGGGCTTGCAGCGGCTAATGGGGATTTTATTCTGGGAGATACGATCCTGTTGAATGGGAAGCAGGCAGAAGCCTATATCCGATACAGGGATATTGGAAAAGCACAAAGCGCCCTGGAGCGTATGGAACGGCAGAAGTCCTATATACAGGGCTTTGTGCAGGCAGCCAGGGACAAGGCCAGGCAGGAGGAGGGATTCATAGCCAGGACGATGGATGAAGCGCAGGATTACATGGTTACGGATATGGAGAAGGGAAGATACATAGATATGGCCCTGACATTTTTAGGAGGAAGCCAGAGTTGGGGCAGGGAGGATATGCTGACTCTTCCGGGAACCCCGGTAGAGACGAATCTATATGACGAATTTCATCCGGATAAAGAAAAAATGATGCCAATGATACTTGAACTGTTTTACAGAGAAGAATAATAGTAACGATTCAGCCATGCCATCTTCTTGTTTTCAAAAAGCATGAAAGCAAGAAGCTTTGGCTGTCCGCCATATGTCAATTTGTACAGAAATATGCTTATGCAAGCCAGCTTGCAACGCATATTTCCGCACAAATTGCCGCATGGCTGAATAGTTACGAATAATACAGGAATAGAAAGGAATGGTGGAGACCATGAGAAAGAGGATCACAGCGATCACGTTAGCAGCAGTACTTGCAGCAGGGCAGAGTGTATGTGTATTTGCATCCAACAGTCCGAATACAAGGCCGGTGATCATGGACAGCGGAAGTGAGGGAAGCGATAGCAGCAGCTGGAGCGGAAGCAGCAGAAATACGGAGTCCGGTACATCGGCAGTGTCCAGTACCAGCGTGGGAAGGGATACGGTACAGATCCCGGTGGGGCAGGCCGCAGCGAACACAGGAACTTCCGACGGTGTAGAGACGAACAGCCGCGGCCAGGCTGTCATAGGAGATACGGCATTGGAATTTGTCCAGGGAAGCGATCATGCGGTTATAGGGCTCCCGGATGCAGTGGTAGCCAGTATTAATGGAATCAATGAAGGAAAAGCCCTGAGCCAGGTGGTTCCGGGTCTGGAGCTTACCGGATATTATGCTCTGAGCGGCACCCATGCCCTGATGACAAAAACGCTGGACACGAATGAGGAGAAGACCGGAGCAGTAGAGTTTCCGCTTTACGTCCCGAATTTGATGGAGGGCCTGGGAACCGTGCAGGTATTGTTCTATGATAATATGCTGGGTCAATGGAGGCTGATCACACCGAACAGGATCGATGCCGGAGCAAAAACTCTGTGGATGACGGTGACAGGCTCCGGAACGATCTCAGTTGTTTATAAAAAACAGTAGCTTCATTCTGGCGGCAAATGCTGAGATGCGGAGTCCTCCGGCACCGCCGGATCCTTCGTCCCATACACCCGCGTCCACTCCTTCGTCCCCTCCACCTTCACGGTCTCGCACTGGTTCAGATGCAGGAATTTCACCAGCTCATAGCAGCTGACCCAGATCTCATTGTTGCTGTCCTTCTGGGACTCGTCGAAGATAAGTTCCAGGCCGAAGTGGAGGTGGGGCTCGTCGATGTTGTTGGTGTTTTCGGTGGAGCTGTAGCCGGTGCGTCCCAGGTAGCCGATGACGTCACCGGCCTGGACGAAGCTTCCCACCTGGAGATTTGACTGGTAGGGATAATTCTTGCGCAGATGGGCGTAATAGTAGTAGCGCTTTTTGTCAAAGCTACGGATGCCCAGCCGCCAGCCGCCGTACTGGTTCCAGCCCATGGCCTCTACATAGCCGGACTCTACGGCGATTACCGGAGTCCCCACCTGCCCCATCATGTCATGTCCCAGGTGCTGCCGTTTGAACCCATAGCTCCTTGCAGCTCCAAAGTCATCGAAGTCGCTGTAGGGAAAGCCCTTGGCAATGGGAGAGAATGCTTTCAGGCCGTATTTTGTCACCCAGACAGTGGAGGGATCATTTTCTGTTCCCCCTGCCACCCCGGAGGGGAGATAGGCAGCCGGGGCCTCGCTGGCCGGGATCTCCGCTTGGAATTGTCCCACCATTCCGTCCAGGACAGCTCCATAGGCTTCCCTGTAATAGGAATAATATTTCAGATCCTTTGTCAGCTCCTCCATGGTTGTCTCACCATTCTTCAGCTTTTCTGCAATGGCTGTCATATGCTCCGGCTTGTATTTGGAAAAATCTCCGCCGTAGCGCGTTCCCAGATAAGCCAGCAGGTTTACCCAATTCAGATGGATCGGTGACTGGCAGGTGTCCACATCGTAGCGGAAGGCCTGGTTCATGGCCTCACAGGTCACGGTGAAGTCGACCCATTTAATGTAATCCTTTTTTGCAGCTTTTTCCTGGCTGCCCTCTTCTGTTTCTGCATTGCTTCCAGTGGCATTTCCCACAACCTGTTCCCATAGGGTGCCTGCTCCGTGGGCCAGCCCTGCGGCCCGGGACATTACGGCCAGCCCCCGGTCTGTTCCTGTGAGGAAGAAACAGAGGCAGAGGATGCTCAAGATCAGCATTTCTACGTAAATGACAGTTTTCGGACGTATATGTAAATGTTTCTGGAGCCTGGACAGGAATTTCATGGTGCGCCCTCCTTTGTGATGACGGTTGGCTGCCTGGCATATGGCAGATATGTGGTTCTAACTGTATCATATGATGTCAGAGGTGGGATTATGATATGGCAAGAGGATAGGGAGGCATAGGCCGCTCCTTAAAAAGCTTTTGAATAACTGCCCCAAACATGCTATGATAAAAATATTGAAAAAGAGACAACACAGGAGGATACAATGGAGAATTTTGAATTTTATACTCCCACCAGAATGATTTTTGGCAGGGATACCCATCTGCAGGTGGGAAAGATCATCGGCGAGTATGGCTTCCAAAAGGTGCTGGTTCATTTTGGCGGAGCCAGTGCGAAAAAATCCGGGCTTTTGGATGCAGTGCTTAAGGCACTTGAGGAAGAGGGAATCGGATATGTGACTCTGGGCGGCGTCCAGGCCAATCCCACCCTTTCCATGGCAAAAGAAGGCATTGCCCTGTGCCGGAGGGAACAGGTGGATTTTGTGCTGGCAGTAGGCGGAGGCAGTGTGATCGATTCCTCCAAATGCATTGCCGACGGCGTGGGAAACCCGGAGGTGGATGTGTGGAAATTTTTCTTAAAGGAGGCTGTTCCGAAGAAGGCTCTTCCGGTGGGCACGATCCTGACTCTGGCTGCTTCCGGCAGTGAGATGAGCGCTTCCTGCGTGATCACAAACGATGAGACAGATCTGAAACGCGGCTTCAACAGCCCGACGCACAGACCCCTCTTTTCCATTTGCAATCCTGAGCTGACCTACAGTGTGAGCAAGTTCCAGACAGGCTGCGGCACAGTGGACATCATGATGCACACCATGGAGCGGTATTTCAGCATGACAAGGGATACGGTGCTGACAGACCGTATTGCAGAGGGACTTTTGAAGTCCGTGATCGAAGCAGGAGGCGTGGCTGACCGTGAGCCGGATAACTATGAGGCCAGGGCGACCCTTATGTGGGCGGGAACCTTATCCCACAATGATCTGACCGGCGCAGGCCGCTCCTATATGATGCAGGTACACCAGCTGGAGCATGAGCTCTCCGGCATGTACCCCAGGATCGCCCACGGCGCAGGACTTTCCGCTCTCTGGCCATCCTGGGCGCGCTATGTGTGCGATGGATACGTGGAACGCTTTGCAAGGTTTGCTGTAGAGGTGTGGAATCTGGATATGGATTTTGAGGATCCTATGAAGACTGCTCTGGCAGGCATCCAGGCCACAGAGGATTTCTTTAAGAGCCTTGGAATGCCGGTGACCTTAAAGGAGCTTCAGGTGGAGCCGGAGAAGATCGAAGAGATGGCAGTAAAATGCACCAACATGGGCACGCGCACTCTTCCCGGAATCAAAGAGCTGGGGAAGAAAGAGATGATGGACATATACCAGCTGGCTATGGGAGAATAGCACAGCGCACAAAGAAGAAGGATTTGCATTAAAAACAAAGCCAGCCGCCGTCTGGCCGTTGAAAGGCGGTTGACTTTGTTGGATGAATGGAAACATTACAGCCCGATGATCTCTCCGTCCTCCGGCACCAGCAGATTCCCATGATAATACTCACGGCCCTCGGCAGTGTACAGCTCCTTTCTCTGATCAAGCTGCTTATCCTCCGTATGCCACAGCACCAGGTTGGGAATGCCCAGGCCCTCGGCAAGCTCACAGGCCTCCTTCACGGTACTGTGATGCTTTTCATAGGGCTTAAAGCGGTCTCTGTCGCCGTAGAGGCAGAAGGCCTCATGGAGGAGCCAGTCGCTTCCCTCTACATAGGAACGGCATTCCGGGTTGTAGGGCTCGTCCCCGGCGCAGGTGAATTTCCGGCCGTTCTTTAGGTGGGTGGTGAAGCCGAACTGCTTTGCTTTGGTGGATAAAATATCAAAAAATGTCACGTCATAGTCCAGGATGCGCACGGTCTCCCCGTCCTCCACGGGAACCAGGAAGATGCGGTCGCCGATCATCTTATAAAATTTACCCTGAAGTGTTAAGCGGCACAGAGTAGCAATGGTGTCTGTGAGCTGGGGATGGCAGTAGATGCGAAGCTCCCCCTCATAGGCGCCTTTTTTCATGGCAGTGGCGATCATGCGCACCATCCACACAACTCCCAGGATGTGGTCCGTGTGCTCGTGGGTCACGAAGAGGTGGTGGATGCGGTCAAAGGGCACCTCCATTTTTTCAAGAATGCCCAGTATACCATTGCCGCCGCCTGCATCCACCATGAAAAACTCATCCTCATCCCTTATAGCAAAACAGGTGTTGTAGCAGCGGACCGCCTGGGCGTTGCCTGTTCCAAATACGTATAATTCTTCTCTCATCGCTTATCTCCTTTAAGAAATCTTCCCTTTTTGTTCAGTTGGAAAAACTTTTCATTTGGTTAAGAATATGTTACTATAGCTTTATGAAAATTGCAATTATGGATTGGGGAGAATGAAAACATGAGGGATTTAGCGTATCTGAGGTTATTGGCAAAGGAGTATCCTTCTGTCAAGACAGCGACAAGCGAGATCGTCAATTTGACGGCCATATGCAGCCTTCCGAAGGGGACGGAGTATTTTTTCAGCGATCTGCACGGGGAATATGAGGCATTTATCCATCTGCTCCGTTCCTCTTCCGGTATTATCCGGGAGAAGATCAAGGAGACCTTCGGACACCTCATCCCGGAGGAGGAGCAGCTGCGCCTGGCAAATCTGATCTACTATCCGGAGCGGAACCTGGCGCGTATGATGAAGCTGGGACAGTATACGGAGGACTGGCAGAAGATCACGATCTACCGCCTGGTGCAGATATGCAGGGAGGTTTCCTCCAAATATACCCGCTCGAAGGTCCGCAAGAAAATGCCGGTGGAGTTCGGCTATACCATTGATGAGCTTCTCCATGTGGACTACAATGATGAGAATAAAAAGCTGTATTACAACGAGATCATCCATTCTGTGATCGATACCGGGATCGCGGATAAGTTCATCATATCCCTGTGCCGTCTGATACAGAATCTGACCATTGATAATCTGCATATCATCGGAGACATTTTTGACAGGGGCCCCAGGGCAGATATCATTATGCAGGAGCTTATGAGCTTCCACGATGTGGACATCCAGTGGGGAAACCATGACATTTCCTGGATGGGGGCAGCCACAGGGAATCTGGCCTGTATCTGCAACGTGCTCCGCATTGCTATCAGCTACAACAGCTTTGACGTGCTGGAGGACGGATACGGCATCAACCTAAGGCCTTTGTCCATGTTCGCGGCAAAGGTGTACCAGGATGATCCCTGTGAGCGCTTTATGCCGAAAATACTGGATGAGAATCTCTACGATGCCGTGGATCCCGGCCTGGCTGCAAAGATGCACAAGGCCATTGCAGTGATCCAGTTCAAGGTGGAGGGCGCTATGATCCTGCGCCATCCTGAGTATGAGATGGATGGGCGTGTGCTGTTAAAGGCAGTGGATTATGAGAAGGGAACAGTGACCATCGACGGAAAGACCTATCCCATGCTGGATATGCATTTCCCTACCATTGATCCGAAGAATCCATTGGAGCTCACAAAGGGGGAAAAGGAGCTTCTGCGTACCTTATCGGCCTCCTTCCGCCACAGCGGCCTGCTCCACCGCCACATAAAATTCATTTACTCCCATGGAGGCATTTATAAGTGCTATAATTCCAACCTTCTGTACCATGGGTGCATTCCCATGAAGAAGGACGGCTCCTTTGATACGATCACCATTGACGGGGAGACCTATAAGGGAAGAGCGCTGATGGACTATCTTGACCAGCAGGTGCAGAATGCCTACTTTATGCCGGAGGGGGCGCCGGGAAAAGTACAGGCAGTAGATCTCATGTGGTATCTGTGGTGCGGCGCAAAATCGCCTGTATTCGGAAAGGATAAGATGACTACCTTTGAGCATTACTTTGTGGCGGACAAAGCCACTCATAAGGAGGTCATGAACCCGTATTACCAGCTGAGTGTGAAGGAGGAGTACTGTAACCTGATCCTGGAGGAGTTCGGCCTTCCGGTGGAGGGCTCCCACATCATCAACGGCCATGTGCCGGTGAAGCTGAAGGACGGGGAAAAGCCGGTGAAGGCAGGAGGAAAGCTATTCATCATTGACGGCGGCCTGTCAAAGGCTTACCAGAGCACAACCGGTATAGCAGGCTATACATTGATCTATAATTCCCACCATCTGGCCCTGGCTGAGCACATGCCCTTTGACCCGAAGAAGGACAGCACGCCAAAGGTGTCTGTGGTGGAGAAGGTAAAAAGCCGCGTTATGGTGGCCGATACGGATAAGGGCCGGGAGCTGAAGGCCCAGATTGCAGATCTTAAGGAGCTTGTGGCAGCATACAGGGAAGGCATTATAAAAGAAAGGATTGAGTAATGAGCAAGACAGAATTTTTGCAGGACCTTAAGAGGGAGCTGGAGGGAAGGATACCCTATTCAGTCATACAGGAAAATCTGCGGTATTATGACACTTATATTTCTGAGGAGGCGGCCAAGGGGCAGTCAGAGGATGAGGTGATCGAGAGCCTGGGAGGCCCCAGGATCATCGCCCGCACGATCCTGGACGCAGCCTTTGACACAGAGGACAGGCCGGACGGATATGAGTCCTATGGCGGGGAAGGCAGCTCCGAAGGATATGAGGACAATTCCCGCAGAGAGAGCGAAAGCAGCATGCACAGGAACATCCATTATGTGGATTTTAGCAAGTGGCATGTAAGACTGATCGCCGGACTTGTGGTGTTTTTGGTGATCTTCCTTTTGATGACAGTTTTCTTTGGTATCATAGGGCTTGCAAGCTGGATCCTGTCTTATATATGGCCGGTGCTTCTGGTCTTTCTGATCCTGTGGATGTTCCGTGGACCGGGGCGGTAAATTTTGTATCTGAAATCCTTGAGTTTCCGTATTTTGTACCCTGGCTGCCGGGAGGACGGCTCTCGCTCCGGTTTCGGACATAAGAAGCACTAAGACGCCTGATTTTTCCTAAAAGCCAGAGAGGCATCAATGCAACTCGCTGCGCTCAAACAATCATTGATGCCTCTCTGAACGGAAAAACCAGCCGTCTAAGTGCTTCTAATGTCCTGCAAAGTCGCTCCAGCCGTCCTCCCGGCAGCCAGGGTACAAAATCCGGAAACTCAAAGCCTACAAATCCGGAAACTCAAAGCCAAAAATCCGCTTGACAGATAAAAAAAAGAGTGCTATAGTTTAGCTAATTAAAACAACAAACCGTTGAAGCGGAGATAACGGCAGTTATGGCCTCACAGAGAGTTTGCGATGATGAGAAGCAGGCAGAACCCAGATTGTCAAATGGACCGCTGAGGGCGCAGTCAAAGGAGAGATCTGAGTATTCTGCGACGTGAGGCTGACGTTATAAAGCCGGTAGTATGATTGTACTATGCAGAGCGCACGGCGATTGCCGTGAACAGAGGTGGCACCGCGGTTATTCCGTCCCTGATGAATGTGATTTCATCAGGGACTTTTTTATTGCCCTTCTGCTAAATAACACAACAAAAGGAGGATACAGATGTCAAACCAAAACGGACGTTTCGGAATTCATGGGGGACAGTATATTCCGGAAACATTGATGAACGCTGTCATTGAGCTGGAGGAGGCATATGATCATTACAAAAATGACGAGGGCTTCCAGAAGGAGCTGACAAAGCTTTTAAATGATTATGCAGGACGCCCCAGCCGTCTCTACTATGCAAAGAGGATGACGGAGGACCTGGGCGGGGCCAAGATCTACCTGAAGCGTGAGGACCTGAACCACACCGGGGCACATAAGATCAATAACGTGCTGGGCCAGGCGCTTTTGGCAAAGAAGATGGGAAAGACCCGTCTCATCGCAGAGACAGGGGCAGGACAGCACGGCGTTGCCACAGCCACAGCGGCAGCCCTCATGGGAATGGAGTGCGTGGTGTACATGGGCGAGGAGGACACGAAGCGCCAGGCCTTAAATGTATACCGGATGCGCCTTCTGGGAACAGAGGTGGTCCCGGTAACCACAGGCACGGGAACCCTAAAGGATGCCTGCTCTGCCTGCTTTAGGGAATGGACAACGCGCATCAGCGATACACACTACTGCCTGGGCTCTGTGATGGGGCCTCATCCCTTCCCCACCATTGTCAGAGATTTCCAGGCTGTGATCTCAAAGGAGATCAAGGAGCAGATTTTGGAGGCGGAGGGACGCCTTCCGGATGCGGTGCTTGCCTGCGTAGGCGGCGGTTCCAATGCCATGGGGGCATTTTACCACTTTATTGATGACCCTTCCGTGCGCCTGATCGGCTGCGAGGCAGCGGGACGGGGCGTGAACACGGCGGAGACAGCGGCAACCATCGCCACAGGCCGTCTGGGGATCTTCCACGGCATGAAATCCTATTTCTGCCAGGATAAGTACGGGCAGATCGCTCCCGTGTATTCCATTTCCGCAGGCCTTGATTATCCGGGCATTGGGCCGGAGCATGCAATGCTCCATGACATGGGGCGTGCAGAGTATGTACCTGTTACGGATGATGAGGCAGTGGAGGCCTTTGAATATTTAGCCAGAACAGAGGGCGTGATCCCTGCAATTGAATCCGCCCACGCGGTTGCCCATGCAATGAAGCTGGCACCTGCCATGGGGAAGGATCAGATCATGGTCATCAACATCTCAGGACGGGGAGATAAGGATTGTGCAGCGATTGCGCGCTATAGAGGGGAGGATATTTATGAGTAAGATCAGAGAAGCATTTCAGGGGGGAAAAGCATTTATCCCCTTTATCACCTGTGGGGATCCGGATCTGGAGACCACGGAAAAGCTGGTATATGCCATGGAGGAAGCAGGGGCTGACTTGATCGAGCTGGGGATCCCGTTTTCCGATCCAACAGCGGAGGGGCCGGTGATCATGGCGGCAAATGAAAGGGCTTTGTCCGGCGGCGTGACCACAGACGACATTTTTGACATGGTGCGCAGGCTTAGGAAGCGGGTGCAGATTCCCCTGGTGTTTATGACCTATGCCAATGTGGTGTTCTCCTACGGCTCTGAGCGTTTTCTCTCCACGGCAGCTGAGATCGGCATGGACGGCCTGATCCTTCCGGATGTGCCCTTTGAGGAGAAAGAGGAATTTGATCCGCTTTGCAAAAAATACGGGCTGGATCTGATCTCCATGGTGGCTCCCACCTCCGAACAGAGGATCGCAGGTGTGACAAAGGACGCAAGCGGCTTTATCTACGTTGTCTCCTCCCTGGGAGTAACGGGCGTGCGCAGCGAGATCACCACGGATATCGGCAGCCTGGTGGTCCGGATCCGGGCAAACACAGATGTCCCCTGTGCAGTAGGCTTTGGCATCTCCACACCGGAACAGGCCGGGAAAATGGCAGCCCTGTCAGACGGCGCTATCGTGGGCAGCGCCATTGTAAAGCTGATCGCACAGTATGGGCGGGAGTCGGTGCCCTATGTGGCAGATTATGTGAAGAGCATGAAGGAAGCAGTGAAAAAGAGTGAAAGGCCATGAATTGTAAAATATTGGTTTTAACACATGGAAATCTGGCGCGGGAGCTGGTGGAAACCGTGGAACTGGTGATGGGAAAGACAGAGGGACTCTGCTACCGCACACTGCCGGTGGACGCTGACCTGTCAGCCTATGCAGCTGACTTAGAGCAGCTTGTGAAGGAAAACTGCGATGAGGGGATCCTGATCCTGACAGATATCTTAGGAGGAAGTCCCTTTCTGCAGTCCATGAAGATCATGGGGCAGCATTTGCATAAGGATGTAGAGCTGGTGACGGGAGTGAACCTGCCGATGCTGCTGGAAGCAGCCGGACAGACCGGCCTGGAGACTTCTGAGCTTAAGGCGGCTGTGATCCGTGCAGGCCGGGAAGGCATCAGCGATATCAGGATGAAACTGGAGGGAAAAGTATGAGCGTTGAGCTGGCAAGAGTAGATGAGCGCCTGATCCATGGTCAGGTGATGACAGCATGGGTTGAGCGTTTCTGGATACAGAGGATCGTGCTGGTGGACGATGAGCTGGCCCAGGATGAGTTTATGAAGCAGGTGCTGGCAATGTCCGCGCCTGCAGGCGTGACAGTGGATGTGAAGACGGCCCGGGCTGCGGCAGAGGAGCTTGAGGCGGACGGCGGTGAGCACTTACTTCTGCTGTTTAAGGAGATCCGCAGCGCCCTTGCCCTGGTAAAGGCGGGCTATAGAATGAAGGAATTAAATATTGGAAATGTAGGCGGTGCTCCCGGACGAAGCGCCATCACCAGAGAGGTATATGTCTCTGAGGAGGAAAAGGCCATGCTGCGTGAATTGCAGGCAGCGCAGGTTGAAGTTTACATACAGAAGCTTCCTCAGGACAGCAGGGTCACTTTGTTTGACAAGCTATAAGTAATGGGCGGGAAAGCGGCAATTGCACCTCTGTCCTGAGCGGATATAATCATATAAAAATAGGAGGAAAATGGGTATGTCTTTATTATTTCATGCAGTTTTCATGGCGTTTCTTGCCTGGATGTGTAAGACGGGAGCGCCTATGTGGTCAAAATGGTCATTGGCCTTGGGAGCACCTTTGATCTCCGGCGTTCTCAACGGGATCATACTGGGAAATATGGCCTATGGCCTGGAAATGGGTGCCACGGTCATGCTGGTATACATCGGCGTTACGGTGATCGGAGGAACGGTTGCCAGCGATGTGACCCTGGGCGGTTATCTGGGTGTTACCATGTCTATGATCGCAGGGGTGGAGCCGGCGGTGGGTATCACAGTCGCATCGACACTGGGCCTTTTGGGAACCTTGATCTCTCCTGTGGAGAAAACATTAAATACAATCTGGGTGGCAAGGGCCCGCAGATACGCTGCAAAGGGCGATACCAGGGGAATCGCCCTGATGAATGTGCTGGCGCCCCTTTTATGGGGCTTTCTGATCTACTTTATACCGGGCTTTATCCTGATCTACTTTGGCAGCGCTACGCTTGATGGCATTTTAAGCAGTGCGCCCATGTGGGTGACAGCGGGCTTAAGCGCGGTGGGCCATCTTCTTCCGGCTCTGGGACTTGGCATGCTGATGAATCTGCTGTATTCAGGCAGGCTTCTGCCGTTTTTTATCATTGGCTTTGGAGCCAGTGTGTATCTGGGACTCGGCATTACGCCTATTGCGGTGTTCGGCATTGCCTTTGCCATGCTTCACTATTACTATACCGGGAAAAAGGAAGAGGGAGAAGACATTCGCTCTAACTCCCAGGCGGTAAAGGAAAATGGTGCAGGAAACGGTCCTATCCGTTTGGAAAAGAGCGATCTTCGCAGATCCTGGCTGCTGTGGATCACCTTCGGCCAGCAGTGCTACAATTTTGAGATCATGCAGGGACTGGGCTTATGCCATGCCATGTGCCCGATCATCCGCCGTCTCTATCCGAATGATGCAGAGCTTCGCAGAAAGGCTATTGAGCGGCATCTGGTGTACTACAATACAGAGAACAACTGGGGAGCGGCTATAGCCGGAATTACCGCGTCCATGGAGGAGAAGCTGGCAGGAGGAGCCGCCATTTCAGACGCTACGATCAACAGCATCAAGGCAGCCCTCATGGGGCCTCTGGCAGGAATCGGTGATACGGTGACACAGAGCCTTGTAAAGACGATCCTCCTGGGAATTGCCTGTGATCTGGCACTGGGCGGCAACGGCTTTGGCCCTGTATTCTTCATCGGCGGAATGACAGCCTATGCCCTGATCGTAAGCAACCGGGCCTATTTCCTGGGGTATGAGTCGGGGAAGACATCCATCATAAAGCTTTTAAGCGGAGGACGCATGCAGCAGGTGACAGAGGCCTTAAGCGCCCTGGGGCTTATGGTGTTAGGCGCCCTGGTGGCCTCCAGCATTGCCGTCACCACTCCTCTCACGATCAATGCCGGAGAGACAAGCGTTGTCCTTCAGGATGTGCTGAACGCGATCCTTCCGGGCATGCTGCCGTTAGCTGCTTTTTTGGGAGCCTATAAGCTGGTGAATAAGGGCTGGAAGCCGGTTAAGATTATTCTTGTGATTTTTATTGTGGGCTTTGTGGGCTCGCTGCTGGGGATTTTGGCATAATAACTCCGTTTTCCTGAGACAGTTTCCGCATTTTACGGCCGCGGTTACTGGGAGAGCGGCTGGAGGCTCCGTTTTTTCTTGACAAAATTATGAAATAATAATATACTATGTTTTAGAAAATGTAACAATTATGTAATAATTGTGAAAAACAAAAACAGGGATGTCAGGAGAAAAACTGTGAGATCAGGAAAGATTCAGAATAGACTTATAAAGGCCGCTGCGCTGCTGTGCTTTAGTGCCGGGATCGCCGCGATGGCTCCTCAGGACAGCCAGGCAGCTGTGAGACAGGCAGAGGTACAGATGCGCTCTTCTTATATGGTTACGATCGAGGCGCCGGCTATCGATGTACATACAAAAGCAAGTGAGTCCGCTGCAAAGCAGGGACAGGTGAGGAGAGGACAAACGTATGAAGTGCTGTCCAGCCAGGACGGAGGCTGGGTGAAGATCCGCACAGGCGGCAGAGAGGGATATATAAAGACCACAGGAAAGGCCACAGTGGTGGAAAAAACCTGTGAAACCGTTGATCAGGATGCAAGAAAGCGCCGTCAGGTAGTGGAATATGCCCTTCAGTTCCTTGGCGGAGAGTATGTATACGGCGGTACAGATCCCAATTCCGGTGTGGACTGCTCCGGATTCACAAGGTACGTGCTTTCCAAAGCAGCTTCCATTGACCTTCCTCATTCCTCCAGCGGACAGGCCCGTTTTGGTGAGGTGGTTTCCGAGGAGGAGATGCAGCCGGGGGATCTGCTGTTCTACGGAGCAGGCGGCGGCATCAACCATGTGGCAATGTATATCGGAGACGGAAGAGTGGTACACGCCTCCACAGAGAAAACAGGGATCAAGACCTCTCCCTATGATTACAGGGAGCCTGTGAAGATTATCAGCCTTTTATCTTAAGCACCATGAAAAGAAGATCACAGAAAAAATAAAACGGTACAGTGTGGCTGTGCCGTTTTTTTATATCACAGGAAACTCCTTCGGAGCCTCCTATGATATAAAAAGCCCGACCGGCAGGATCGCACTGCGGCAGATTGGAATTCTGTCGCTGAAGCGATTTTTTCTTTTTTGAAACATTTTTATGAATAATTTCGAATGAAAATATGAAAAAAGAATAAAAGAGTTGACCTGATCGAAATATATGATATAATAATTTTGTAATTTATGTAACAAATATGTAACAAATAAATCCGAAACTCAGGCTTGCAAAAAGATAGGAGAAGCTTGTATATGAAGAAAATATGGAAAGATCTGTTAAAGACAGGGGCTGTATGCGGGATGCTATTGATGATGAGTCCCTTTACCTCCATGGCATCCATCGGACCGGGATTTACGGAGGGTACATATATTGCTACAGTTACGGCTGAGAGTGTCAATATCAATAAGAGCAGGGACAGCGAGGAAGTGCTTTGCACAGCTGGCGTGGGCAGTACCTATGAGGTTCTGGAGGACCTGGGCAACGGCTGGGTGAAGATCGCAGTAAATGATACGGAAGGATATCTTCCTGTCACGGGCAATGCCCTGGTGGAGCAGTCCGGTACAGAGGAGATGGCAGAGATAAAGGAGGAGGCTGCCGCTGCTTCAGAGAGCAGCAAGCGCCAGCAGGTAGTGGATTTTGCGCTGCAGTTTGTGGGCGGGCGGTACCGCTACGGAGGGAGCGATCCGAATACAGGAGTGGATTGCTCCGGTTTTACCAGATATGTGCTCCAGAATGGCGCAGGCATCCCCATGAGCCGTTCCTCCGCCACACAGGCGGCTCAGGGGACTGCAGTCAGCGCAGATCAGATGCAGCCGGGAGATCTGCTCTTTTACGGCAGTAAGAGCAGGATCAACCATGTTGCTATGTATATAGGAAGCGGCCAGGTGGTGCACGCATCCACAGAGAGCACCGGGATCAAGGTATCGCCCTGGAATTACCGGACGCCAGTAAAGATCGTAAATGTGTTGGGATAAAGAAGGATAGAAATATAGAAAGAGAAGGGCCAGGATAGGGGAGCTATCCTGGCCTTTCTCAAGGGGAGTATAAATAATTAATAAGGATGAGGACATGGTTTAAGGGAAACCATATTACCTCATACTCATTTATAAACTATTTGGAAGAAAAAAGCAACCCCTTTTTATCAGACCTGCCCCAGGGCATGCGTGAGGGCGGGATCGATGTCAGGAATCCTGAAAATAGACCTTGTATTCATCTGAAAAGATCTTGCCTCCCAGACGGCGGACGCCGCCATACAAATGCTGGACCATCAGAGGCTCGATGGCAGCCAGATCTTTTTTGTCAATAATTTCCATCATTTCCCGGTGATTCTCCAGAACATCGGGAACATTTTTTGCTCCCACAATATCCAGGCGGATGAAGCGGGAGTAATCGGCATGGGGTTTTGTCAGGTTTTCCCACAGGTACATTTTATCCGTGTGTTTAAACCAGATCTCATGCATAGCCAGGTCCCGCTGGAGGAATTCGTTGATGTCAAAGGTATCCAGGTGGTCGCGTGTTGCCTCGGCTGCCTCCAAAAGCTGCAGGCTGTAACGGACCTCCTCGGCCTCCGGCGGAGCGCAGGTCTTTACAAAATCGCGGAATACCATGGACTCCACAGCGATCCTCTGGTAGATCAGCTGATTGGCAATATGCAGGTTGATAGGAGTCACAATGGTCCCTTTGCAGGGGATGATGCGCACAAAGCGGTTCTGTTCCAGCCGCTGAAGGGCACTGCGTATGGGCGTCCTGGATACAAGAAAACGCCGGCACAGGGTATTTTCACTCAAAGATTGTCCGGGCTTGATCTCCAGCCGGACGATCTCGTTTTCTAAAATTTTATAAATCTCTTCGGCTGATAGGGCGGCTTCCATAAAAATACCTCCGTAAAAAGGTTTACAAATATTATATAAAAAAGCAAAGGGGCTTGTCAAATAAAAAACACGTAAAAAAGCAAGGCGTACTTTGAAAAACAAAAGAACCTGTATACAAGATGACGAAAGTGAAAAGCGGAAATTGTGAATTATAGACATAGATTTGTGAAAAGTGCAAGATAAAATACACATAAAAAGTGGCAAAAATCGACTGAAATTATATAAAAAGTACATAAATTTTGAAAAAAATGGAAGAGATAGGTAAGCCTATCCTGAATACATGATAAAAAACAATCTTGAAAAATTGGCCATAATTTGGTACTATTTAACCGTAAAACAACAAACTTGTATACAGGTTTGGAAGGAAAGCCTCATGTTAAGAGGGCAAAGCCCTTAAGTCATGGGGAGCGTATCTCATTATAATGAAGGAGGAAAAGAAGTATGAGAAAGACAATGGCACTGTTATTAAGTCTGGCTATGGCTGCATCCCTGACAGCATGCGGCGGCGGAAATAAGGCAGCTGAGACAACGGCAGCACCGGCAGCTCCTGCAGCTACAGAGGCAGCCAAGGAGGAAGCACCTGCCGGGGAGGCAGAGGCAGCACCGGAGGCAGTGGCTGATCTGGGTGATTTTACAATGATCGTAGGCCATGCGCAGCCAGAGGGAAATCCCAGATATGTTTCTATGGAAAAGTTTGCAGCTGATGTGGCAGAGAAGACAGGCGGCCACGTAACCGTAGAGGTTTATGGAAATGGACAGCTGGGCACTGAGAAAGAGATGCTGGAGCAGGTAGTTGCTGGTACTGTTCAGGGTATGAGAGGCGGACAGTTTGATTTTAGCCCGCGTCTGCTTATGTTTACCCTTCCTTTCCTGACACAGAACCGTGCACAGATCACAGCGCTCCTCCAGAGCGACCTGGCAAAGAAGGTTTGTGAGGAAGCAGAGGCCGAGACTGGTACTGTTATCATCAATCTGTGTGATGCAGGCGGCTACAGGCAGTTCTCCAACTCCAAGCATGCAATCACAAAGCCGGAGGATTTAAAGGGCTTAAAGATGAGAACAAACGGTATGAACACCATCGACAAGACCTTCATCGCTCTGGGTGCAACAACTACCACCATTCCTTACTCTGATCTGTACATGGGCTTAAAGACAGCCGTAGCAGACGGACAGGAAAATCCATGGGTAAACGTTGAGGGCATGAAGTTCTACGAGGTACAGCAGTACTTCACAGAGGTAAATTACCAGTTCCATCCGGATCCATTCTATGTAAATGCAGGCTGGTGGAATTCTCTTCCTGCTGAGTACCAGGCAATCATCCAGGAGTGCGCAACTGAGATGGGTACCTACAATGACCAGCTGATCGATGAGAATCAGAATGCTGCAAAGCAGGTAGTTATCGATGCAGGCTGCGAGGTTTATGAGCCTACAGAGGAAGAGCTGGCAGCATTCCAGGAGGCTGTTCAGGTTGTATATGACCAGTGCATCGAGGAAGGCATGCTGACAGCAGAGGAGCTCCAGGAGATGCAGGATATTGTTGCAAATGCAAAATAATCGTAACAGAGAGTGACCGTTACTGGCGAGAACAGGCGGCTGCAGGGCTGCAGTTTGGCAGCAGGCTTTGCAGCCGCCTGTGCTGTAACAGCAGCCTGATCCGCCGGGATCCTGGGATGGCAGGATATGAGAGGGGATGAGTACCATCGAAAAGTTAAAAAAGGCAGCGCAGAAGCTGTTTGATATTTATTTTGGAATTGGTGTAGTAGCAATGTGTATTCTGGCGTTTTTGGTAATATTTGCCGTGATCGCCCGTTATTTCTTTTCCTACAGCTGGAAACAGCTCTCGGAGTTTAACACGACCCTGTTTGCCTTTACCACATTCTGGGGCATGGGTATCAATGTGATCAAAAATGAACATGTTATGATCGATATTCTCTATGACGGTGTAAAGCCTTCCATCAAGCGGTGGCTGGCAGTTGTCAACTATGTGATCGTATTTGTGGTTGACGTGGTATTTACCTACCAGGGCTTCAAGTATGTGGGCGTAGCCGGAAAGCAGATCAGCCAGGGCATGGAGATCCCTATGAAATACATGTACGGTATTATGCCGGTATGCGGGATCATCTGCGCTGTCTGCATTATTGTGAAGATTATTGAGTTTATTACAGCAGATGTTTCATATTTTGCACCGAAGAACAAGGCTCTTACAAAAGAAAGCCCGGCTTCATAGGAAAGGAGAGTACGAATATGGCAATGTTGATTCTTTTAGTGCTGCTGATCTTCTTTGCAGCGTTGGGCGTGCCTCTTGCCTTTGCAATCGGTGCCTCCTGTGTTACCTATATCACCTTCAATGCCCCTCAGTTCATCAGCATGGTTCCCCAGCGTATATGGAACGGAGCCTACAGCGAGCTCATGATCGCTATGCCGCTGTTCATGCTGGCAGGCGAACTGATGAATACCGGCGGCATTACAAAGCGTATCATCAACTTCTGCCTGGAGCTTCTCAGGCCCTTCCACGGCGGCTTAGGCGAAGTAAATATCGTAGCGTCCATGATCTTCGGAGGGATCTCCGGCTCCTCTGTAGCGGATACCTCTGCTCTGGGAAGCATCCTGATCCCGGCCATGGAGGATCAGGGATATCCGCCCTCTGCATCCGCCGGTATTACGGTGGCATCCTCTACCATGGGTATGATCATTCCTCCTTCCACGCCTATGATCGTGTACTCCATGATCTCCGGCGCTTCCGTAGGCGCCCTGTTCATGGCCGGAGCAGTGCCGGGCATCCTCATTGGCCTTACCCAGCTGGTGCTGGTATTCTGGATCAGCCATAAAAATCATTGGCATCCAAAGCAGATACCGTTTGATGGAAAGCGTTTTGTGAATGCGATCCTTTCCGGTATCCCGGCCCTTCTGATGCCCGTATTTATCATTGTCTGCGTATCCTTCGGAGTGTGTACTGCTTCGGAGAGTGCCGGTGTGGCAGTGCTTTACTCCCTGTTGGTAGGCTTCTTTATCTACCGTGAGCTTACATGGAAGGATGTTTGGAATGCTCTTAAGAAGACGCTGATCTCCTCCTCCTCCATTATGATCATCATCGGCTTTACCACCATTTTTACCTGGGTGCTGACCATGCAGAAGGTGCCTCAGATCGTGGCAGCCTTCTTTATGGGACTGAATATGCCTGCATGGGGGATTGCGCTGGTATTTGACGTGCTGATCCTTATGATCGGTACCTTTATCGATGTAAGCCCTGCGATCCTGCTGCTTACACCCATCCTGCTTCCTGTTATGCAGAACTACGGCTTCTCACCGCTGCAGTTCGGCGCTATGATGATCACAGGCCTTGCCATCGGTCTGGTAACTCCTCCGGTCGGCATGTGCTTAAATGCCTGCAACAAGATCAACAGGATGCCGATCATCGACATTTTCAAGGGTGCTCTGCCCTATGTGATCTGTAACATTATCGTGCTTGTTTCCATCAGCCTCTGGGGACCGCTTACCACCTGGCTGCCGCAGATCCTGGGCTACAGCATTTAATGGAATGTGAGGAGGAAAAAGAAAATGACCTTAAAGGAAAAAATGAAAAAGGGCCCGGTTTTTGGAATGGCCTGCTTTACAGGAACCACCTGTGTGATCGAGAATATTGCCATGTCCGGTCTGGATTTTATCTACCTGGACCTGGAGCATACCAACTATATGCTGGATGAACATTTTGAAAAGCAGATCATGGCAGCAAGGCTCCATGATATTTCCATTCTGGTGCGTATGGCTGATGACGATGAGGTGGCTATCCGAAAGGTGCTGGAGTGGGGAGCTGACGGCGTTGTGATCCCCCACTGCAAGACAGCAGAAATGGCAAGGCGCTGCGTGGAGGCAGCCAAGTTCTCACCTATGGGAAGAAGAGGCGGGGAGAGCAATGTCCGTGCCGCCGGCTTTGGCTACCACGATTTTGACTGGAATACCTACATGGAGCAGCAGAACAGGGATACTCTTGTGATCCCCATGGATGAGGATTACGAGTTTACCGACAATATTGATGAGATACTGGCAGTGCCGGGAGTGGATGCTGTGAACTTCGGTCCCATTGACTATGCGGTATCAAAGAACCTGAAGGTAGGCTATTCCATGGGCGAAGAGGTGAAGGAGGCTTACAGGATCCTGGTGGAGAAGGCAAAGGCAAAGGGCATCGGCGTTCTGGGCCCTGTAGTGCCTCCGACAAAGGAGAATCTGGAGGCAGCCATCAAGGACGGCTACACCATGATCATACTGGGAAATGACATGTGGCATTTCCAGAAGGCATTAAAGGAGCTGGTAAAGGATTCTGTGGAGCCGGTCAGGGAAAAGTGCCTGTAAATGATTTTTTTGAAAAAGGAATAAGAGAGGGACATTTCTGCCATACTAAGGCTGTAACCAAATAACTGTATTTTCAGGAGGTATGGAAAATGTCCAACAGAAATAATGCAAGCAATGACATGGAGAATTCAAGCAACTGCAGAAATATGAACCAGCAGAACAAGAGCCAGAATAACTCCAGGAACAGTTCTGAGAACAACAGCCAGAACAGCTCCAGAAACAGTTCTCAGAATGATTCCCAGAACAGCAGCCGCAATAGTTCTCAGAATTACTCCCAGAACAGCAGCCGCAACAACTCTAATTTCTAAATAGGACGTTCCAAAAGGAAAAGGGCCTGCTCTGCACGAAGCCGTGTGGGGCAGGCCCTTTCACCTGTCCATTTTTCATGCATATAGTAATCATAGGACACGTTTTCGGGAAACGGTACGAGTGTACTGACCGCGATTGCCAAGGGATCAGTACACGAGCCCTGAAGGACAGAAAGGACAGGTGTATGACAATGACAGCGTTTCCTATGATTTCATATAGAGAATTTGATCAATGGATGGAAGCGGGAAGGATAGGGCAGATCGTGGATCTGAGAGCTCCCGGACTCTTTAGGCGCGACAGGATATGGGGGAGCATTAACATACCCTACGAGGAAGTGGAATATCATATGGACAGGATCAATACCAGCGGTATTGTGGTATTTTACTGTGACAGGGGAGCGAAAAGCATGGTGGTGTGCCGGGACCTCTGGCGAATGGGCTACCAGGCAGTGGATCTGGCCGGAGGAATGTTGAATTACCGGGGGAAATACATTGACAGAAGGCCGTTTCCGGCTTTAGAATGATAGCAGCTAATCAACATTACAGAGAAAAGAGGAGTACAAAACATGAAGATAATGTTTGCATCTGATATACATGGATCTGCTTATTACTGCCGGAAAATGCTGGATATCTACAAAGCCTCCCAGGCCTCCCGCCTGGTGCTATTGGGGGATATCCTCTATCATGGCCCACGCAATGACCTTCCAAAGGAATACAACCCAAAGGAGGTCATTGCAATGTTAAATCCTCTGAAACGTGAGATCTACGCAGTCAGGGGAAACTGCGATACCGAAGTGGATCAGATGGTGCTGGAGTTCCCGATCCTGGCAGATTACGGCCTGTTCGTCATTGAGGGGAAGACCTTCTATGCAACCCATGGCCATGTGTACAACCAGGACAGCCTTCCGCCCATGCAGCCGGGAGACATCCTTGTACATGGGCACACCCATCTGTTAAAGGCAGAGGCAGTTGATACGGAGAGCTGCGGACAGATCAAGGTGCTCAATCCGGGCTCTGTTTCCATTCCCAAGGGCGGCAATCCCAACACCTATGGAATGCTGGAGAATGGAGTCTTCTCCATCCTGACTCTGGACGGGGAAGTGGTGAAGGAGCTGGCGCTGTAGGAAAAGCCGAAAAACCGCAAAAAGGAGAATGAGATTGAAACAGACCTATGAATTGATCGCACCCTGTCATTTTGGACTGGAAGCGGTGCTGAAAAAAGAAATTCTGGATTTAGGATATGAGATATCCCAGGTGGAGGACGGGCGCGTCACATTTATCGGGGATGAGGAGGCCATCTGCCGGGCTAATGTATTCCTGCGCACAGCAGAGAGGATCCTGCTAAAGGCAGGAAGCTTCAGGGCCGAGACCTTTGAGGAGCTGTTTGAGGGCACAAAGGCCATTGCCTGGGAGGAGTTCATCCCTGAGGATGGAAAATTCTGGGTGGCAAAGGCTTCCTCTATTAAGAGCAAGCTGTTCAGCCCTTCTGACATCCAGTCCATTATGAAGAAGGCCATGGTGGAGCGGCTGAAGAACCGTTATCATGTGACCTGGTTTGCGGAGAATGGAGCCAGCTTCCCCTTGAGGGTATTTCTGTATAAGGATGTAGTGACAGTGGGCATTGACACCAGCGGGGATTCCCTCCACAAGAGAGGCTACCGGACGCTCACCAGCAAGGCTCCCATCACCGAGACACTGGCAGCGGCCCTTATCATGCTGACTCCCTGGAATAGGGACAGGATCTTAGTGGATCCCTTCTGCGGCAGCGGAACCTTTCCCATTGAGGCGGCGATGATGGCGGCGAACATGGCTCCCGGCATGAACCGCTCCTTCCTGGCAGAGGATTGGAAGAATGTCATAGGGCGGAAATACTGGTATGAGGCTATGGATGAGGCGAATGAGCTGGTGGATGATAAGGTCCAGGTGGATATCCAGGGCTATGACATAGATGGGGATATTGTCAAGGCAGCCAGGGCCAATGCCCAGTCAGCCGGAGTGGACCACATGATACATTTCCAGCAGAGGCCGGTGAGCGCCCTGAGCCATCCGAAGAAATACGGTTTTCTCATCTCCAACCCGCCTTATGGAGAGAGGATCGAGGAAAAGGCCAACCTTCCGGGGCTCTATAAGGAGATCGGGGAGCGGTTTGCTGCCCTGGATTCCTGGTCCATGTATCTGATCACCTCCTATGGGGATGCGGAAAAGCAGATTGGGAGAAAGGCAGATAAGAACAGGAAGATCTACAATGGAATGCTAAAGACCTATTTCTATCAGTTTATGGGCCCGAAGCCTCCGAGGCGCAGTCAGGAGAGCAGAGAGAGCTGATGGGCAGAGAGATATTTGACAGGAAAGGGCCAAGGAAGGCCTGGGGGGCAATGGTGCTGGCGGCGCTTCTGATACTGCTGCCCGGGGCAGGGCTTTCGGGCTGCAGCTCTGCAAAAGCTCAGCTGCCGGGAGGAGCTCTGAAGGAGTGGACCGGGTGGCTGACCGGAGGAGACGCGGGAGAGGACCGTCAGGCGGGAAAAATCGGACAGACAGAAGAAAACGGACAGTCAGGAGAGACCGGGCAGTCGGGAGAGACCGGGCAGGCGGGAAAAGCCGGGCAGTCAGGAGAGACCGGGCAGTCAGGAAAAGCCGGGCAGGCGGGAGAGACCGGGCAGGCGGGAAAAACCAGGCAGTCAGGAGAGACCGGGCAGTCGGGAAAAGCCGGGCAGGCTGCAGAAGCAGGGCAGGCGGAGGGCCGGGCTGCGGCAGCTGGCAGCCAAGCGGCGGGAGGAAAAGAAGGAGAAGCCCGTCAGCAGGAAGAGGCAGATAGAAAGGGCGGCACCACTGGGGAGGTGTTTACCTGGAACCGCCATTTCCCCAAAGGCGTCCGCCTTCCGAAGGCCTATGATTACCGGGAGGAGGGCCGGGCTCCTCAGATCGGAAACCAGGGCTCCCTGGGGACCTGTTGGGCTTTTGCATCCCTGACGGCGCTGTCATCATCACTGCTGCCTGGGGAGACGGCGGTATTTTCCGTGGATCACATGTCCATGCGCAATAATTTCCTCCTGGATCAGGATGAGGGCGGAGAGTATACCATGTCTATGGCTTATCTCTTAGGCTGGCAGGGGCCGGTGTGGGAGTCCGAGGATCCCTATGGGGACGGCATTTCCCCGGATGGGTTAAAACCGCGCAAGCATGTCCAGGAGATACAGATACTGCCTCCGAAGGATTATGAGGCCATCAAGGAAGCTGTCTACCTGGTGGGAGGGGTCCAGAGCTCCCTCTATACCTCTATGAAGGATTACCAGAGCGAATCCGTGTATTACAACCGGGAGACAAACTCTTACTGCTATGTGGGGAGTGAGAAGCCCAACCATGATTCTGTGATCGTTGGCTGGGATGACGGATACCCGAAGGAAAACTTTAATATGGAGCTGGAGGGGGACGGCGCTTTTATCTGTACCAACAGCTGGGGGGAGGACTTTGGAGAACAGGGATATTTTTACGTATCCTACTATGACACGAACATCGGCGTGAACAACATTGTATACACAGAGGTGGATCCGGTGGACAATTACAGCCGCATGTACCAGAGTGACCTGTGCGGATGGATCGGGCAGATCGGTTACGGCGAGGACGAAGCCTGGTTTGCCAATGCCTTTCAGACAGAGAAGGAGGAGCGGCTCATGGCCGCGGGCTTTTATGCCACAGACAGGGATACGGAGTATGAGATATATGTGGCCAGGCATCTGCCAAAGTCAGGCGGGGATTCGGCGGAGAAGGCGCTGAAAAGCCGGATCCTGGCGGCAAAGGGCACGCTCCAGTATGCCGGATATTATACGGTTCCCCTTGGGGAAAAAATACTATTGGAGGATGGGGAAAAATTTGCTATAATAGTGAAAATAATGACTCCGGGAACGGTTCATCCGGTAGCCATTGAGTATGATGCCGGGGATGGCATTGCACAGGTGGATCTGACGGATGGAGAGGGCTACTTAAGCTATGACGGCAGCATTTGGGAAAATGTGGAAAGAACTCAGAACTGCAATGTCTGTTTAAAGGCATATACCAGGGATAAGGATGGATGATATGGGACACAGGATTATATTTGCGACTGGAAACCAGGGAAAAATGCGTGAGATAAGGGCCATATTGGAGGATCTGGGACTTCCTATCCTCTCCATGAAGGAGGCAGGGGCTGCCCCTGAGATCCGGGAAAATGGCAAAAGCTTTAAGGAAAATGCGGAGATAAAGGCAAGGGCCGTATGGCAGTGCACGGGAGATATCGTACTGGCAGATGATTCCGGGCTGGTGGTGGATTACATCGGCGGAGAGCCGGGGATCTATTCTGCCCGGTATCTGGGCGAGGACACCTCCTATGAGATCAAGAACAGGAATATCATTGACCGTTTAAAGGATGCCAGAGGCCCGGAGCGCAGCGCACGGTTCGTCTGCAATATCGCTGCAGTGCTTCCTGACGGCAGGGTCCTCCACACAGAGGCTGCCATGGAGGGACTGATCGCAGAGGAACCCGCAGGACAGGGCGGATTCGGGTATGATCCCATTTTGTACCTGCCGGAGTTTGGCAAGACCTCTGCGGAGATTACGATGGAACAGAAAAACAAGATCAGCCACAGAGGCAAGGCTCTGGAGGCTATGAAAGCAGCGCTGAAGGAGGCGCTTTAAGAGAGCGTGAAAAGAAGATGGAGAACGCTTTTACGGTTTTGGTACAAGGGGGAACAAAGGATGAAGAAAATACTGATCGTCAGCGATACACACAGAAGAGACGAAAACCTCAAAATGGTAATCGAAAGGGAAAAGCCTCTTGACATGCTGATTCATCTGGGGGATGCAGAGGGCAGCGAGCATGCTATTGCCTCCTGGGTCAATGAGGAATGTTCCCTGGAGATGATACTGGGCAACAATGATTTCTTTTCCATGCTTGAGCGGGAGAGGGATTTCTACATAGGAAAATACCGGGTGCTGCTGACCCATGGACATTACTACAGCGTGTCTGTGGGAGCGGAGTATCTCAAAAAAGAAGCCAGAGCCAGAGGCTTCGATATTGCCATGTTCGGCCACACCCACAGACCCTATTACGAGGTGGACAAGAAGAGAGGAGACAAGAACCTGATCGTCCTGAATCCGGGAAGCTTATCCTATCCCCGCCAGGAGGGGCATCTTCCTTCCTATGTCATTATGGAACTGGATGAAGCGGGGGATGCACACTTTGATTTCCGCTATCTGAAAGAGGAGTTTTGAACGTTTCCGGTACAAAAAATGTTGACAACAAAAAGGGCATAGTATATAATATCTTTTGCGCTGCGAAAAGTGAAAGATTATGGTATACGATTGCCGGGGTGTGGCTCAGCTTGGCTAGAGCGCCTGGTTTGGGACCAGGAGGTCGCAGGTTCGAATCCTGTCACCCCGATTTTAAACCATATATGCTGTGCAGGTGTAGTTCAATGGTAGAACACTAGCCTTCCAAGCTAGATACGTGGGTTCGATTCCCATCACCTGCTCTTTGTCTGGAAACAGAAGTGATATAAAAATGAAAAAAGTGCTTGCATTATTTCCGTTTCTATGATAAACTATAGCACGTTGACAGCTAACAACGGCAAAAACTGCCAGGTAGTCAAGCTGTTTATGTATGAGTCTGTAGCTCAGTTGGATAGAGCAACGGCCTTCTAAGCCGTGGGTCGGGGGTTCGAATCCCTTCAGGCTCATTGAGCGAAAGCTCTCAAGTGAATATGGTGGGTATGGCGAAGTTGGTTATCGCGCCAGATTGTGGCTCTGGAGGCCGTGGGTTCGAATCCCACTACTCACCCTTTCCCCTCTCTGTGAACAGAGAGGGGATTTTTTTAGAAAAAACCAGGTGCCTTCGTGTTTCTTATGTTCGAAACCGGAGCTTCCGGCCGTCCTCCCGGCACCATGGTGCAAAATTCGGGAACTCAAATTCTCAAACTCAAACAGCCGTGTAGGATTACAATACATGTGTTACAACTGAATAATTAAAAAGCAGAGATGCTG
>NZ_JAJCIC010000038.1 GCF_020554865.1 Lacrimispora sp. 210928-DFI.3.58 | reverse complement strand
CGATAAATGTAGAAAAGTCCGAGCTCTCGCTCGGGACTTTGTCTACAGTCTGAGGCAGCCAGATAGGCTGCCTTTTTTTGTAGTGAAAACTACATAAGTGACAAAAAAATAGCTGTAGTCCACACTACATATGAAAGGCACACTCCTAGAATCAAAGGGGAAATATGATTAAAATACAGATAACGGATGCGAAGTTCGCACAATTTATAAAGGAGGAAATAGAAATGGTATTACCCCAGTTTGAGTACCTTGCTCCTAAGACATTGGGAGAGGCTTGTAACCTGCTGGCGGAGCTGGGCAGTGTTGCAAAAGTCATGGCTGGTGCCACTGACCTGATCCCACCAATGCGTGATAAGGCGTTCACAGCCGACTATTTGATCGATATTAAGAATATTCCGGGCCTTGATTATCTGGAATATGATGAGAAGGAAGGCTTAAAGATCGGTGCATTGACAAAGCTGCGCACCATCGAGACCTCACCCATCGTGAAGGAGAAGAATCCTGCCACAGCCCATGCGGCAAAGGTGATCGCTTCCACCCAGATCCGTGCAAAGGCTACCATGGCCGGAAATATCTGTAATGCATCCCCGTCCAACGATTCTTCACCAAACCTTCTGGTACAGGAGGCAAAGCTTCTGGTACAGGGACCAAATAAGGACCGCGTGATCCCATTTAATGAGTTCTTTGCAGGCTTTAAGAAAACAGCTCTGGAGCCAGGTGAGATCGTGACAGGCATTGTGATCCCGCCTTTAGCTGAGAATGAGGCAGCTGCTTATTATAAGCATGCAGTGAGAAAGGCAATGGATCTTGCGATCATCGGCGTGGCAGCAAAGATCCGAGTGGAAAACGGCATTTGTACAGATGCAAAGATCGCACTGGGAGCAGTTGCAGTGACCCCGGTCCGTGCTCCGAAGGCAGAGGAAATCCTGATCGGAAAGGAACTGACCGACGAAGTGATCGTAGCAGCCTCCGAGGCAGCCATGAACTCCTGTGACCCGATCTCCGACATCCGCGCATCAAAGGAATACCGCAAGGATATGGTAAGAGTATTTACCAAACGTGCGATCAAGGACTGTCTTGAACAGCTGGCAGCGAAATAAGAGGAGGGAATAGGATAATGGTACATAAACATGCGATTAATGTAATCATCAACGGTGATCCGGTTGATGCGATTGTAAAGGACAATCTGACGCTGCTGGATTTCCTGCGCGACCAGTTATTCCTCACTGGAACGAAAAAGGGCTGCGAACAGGGTGAATGCGGCGCCTGCACCGTGCTTCTGGACGGAAAGCCAGTTAATTCCTGCTGCTGTCTGGCGGTTGAGTGTGACGGACATGAGGTTTTAACCGTAGAGGGAGTGGCAAAGGACGGCAAGCTGACACCTCTTCAGAGGCAGTTTATTGACAAATGGGCAATGCAGTGCGGATACTGCACACCAGGCATGATCATGTCCGCAAAAGCGCTGCTGGATGTCAATCCGCATCCCACAGAGCTGGAGATCCGTGAAGCGATCGAAGGAAACTTATGCCGCTGCACCGGCTATGCAAAGATCGTTGAGGCGATCCAGGCAGCTGCAGCTGAGATGAACTGGGAGGAGGAATAGAAGCATGAATAAAGACTGTGATAAGCATTATTTTAAAAAACCTGAATTCTATCGTCTGACCGGTGAGAATAACTATGTCCGTATCGATGCAGAAGACAAGGTTACAGGACATGGACAGTATGTGGGCGACATCATGTTCCCCGATATGCTGACAGGTAAAATGTTGAGAAGCCCATATCCCCATGCACGCATCAAATCCATTGATGTCAGCGAGGCATGGAAGGTTCCGGGCGTAAAATGCATCCTGACTGCAAAGGATTTTGAGTGGAAATCCTATGTGGGAAACGGTGAGTTTGCAGCAGAATTTGCAGACAAAGAGGTACTCTGCTCTGAGATCGTCCGCCAGGTAGGCGATGACGTGGCAGCAGTAGCAGCGATTGATGAAGAAGCAGCTCAGCTGGCTGTGGAAGCCATTAAAGTAGAATATGAGATCCTTCCAGGCGTATATGACCCATTTGAGGCAATGGAAGAGGGCGCTCCTGAGGTCAACTGGGAGGGCAAGGGCATCCACAATATCGGTATGCAGTCCATCATGAAGGCCGGTACCGATATTGACGAGGAGTTCAACAATGCTGCCTATGTGCAGCACAGAGAATACAGCACCCACCGTATGGTCCATGCAGCTATGGAGCCTCACGGCGCAGTGGCCACCTACCGCAATGGTACATACACCGTATGGATGTCCACACAGATGGCATACGTAGACCAGTTCTGGTATGCGAGATGCTTAGGCGTGAAGGAAAACCATGTGCGTATCATCAAGCCTTTGGTAGGCGGCGGCTTCGGCGGTAAGCTGGATTCCTATTCCTTTGGCCTCTGCGCTGCGAAGATGGCAGAACTCACAGGACGCCCGGTGCGCATGATCCTGACACGTGAGGAGGTATTTAATTCCACCCGTCACCGTCATCCGATCTACATGAAGATCGACACCGCCTTTGCAGCAGACGGCAAGCTGTTGGCAAAGAAATGCCACCATGTGCTGGACGGCGGCCCTTACGGCGGTTCCGGTGTTGCCTCCTGTGCACAGGCTACTCTGTGGGCAAACTTCCCCTACAAGATGAACTCCGTAGATTTCCTTGCACAGCGTGTTTACACCAATAACCCTGTTGCAGGCGCAATGCGTGGTTACACAGCCTGCCAGGTTCACTTTGCACATGATTTGAACATGCAGTACGCAGCAGACAAGATGGGCATTGACCCCATAGAATTCCGTAAGATCAGCGCTGCAGATCCCGGCTATGTTGCCCCGGCAGGCCTGGCCATCACCTCCTGTGCATACAAGGAGACTCTTGACACTGCAGCAAAGGAGATCGGCTGGTATGAGAAGAAGGGCAAGATGAAGAAGGGCGAGGGCATCGGCTTTGCCGGAACAGGCTTTGTATCCGGTACCGGCTTTGCCGTTCTGGAGGCTCCCAACCAGTCCTCCGCCTGTGTCACTGTCCGCCTGAACAAGCGCGGCATGGCTTCCCTGTATATCGGCTCTCATGATATCGGTCAGGGCTCTGATACGGTTATGACTGCCATTGTGGCAGAAGAGCTGGGCCTTCCAATGGATATGGTAAAGACCTTTATGTCCGATACCTTCCTGACACCATGGGATTCCGGTTCCTACGGAAGCCGTGTAACCTTCCTTGCAGGTAATGCAGCACGCCGCGCAGCAGTAGATGCAAAGCGCCAGCTGTTTGAGGTGATCGCACCTATGTGGGAAGTAATGCCTACCACACTGGAGTGCTTAGACGGAAAGGTCATCAGCAAGGAAAAGGCAGAGCTGCAGATGCCCATCGGCGATGCTATGTTTAAATATATGACTGTCAAGGGCGGAGATGAGCTGGTTGGCGTTGGCTCCTATTACCACAGGACAGACAACTCCCAGTACAACGGCGTCAATACCACCAACTATGCTCCTGCTTATTCCTTCTCAACCGGCGCAGCACATCTGACTGTTGATGAGGAGACAGGCGTTCTGGATATTGATGAATTCGTATTTGCCCATGACTGCGGCCGTGCGCTGAACCGCCGCGCAGTAGAGGGTCAGCTGGAGGGCTCCATCGGTATGGGCCTGGGCTATGCCGTATATGAGCACAGTGTGACTAAGGACGGAAAGATCTTAAATCCAAACTTCCGTGACTACCGCCTGCCGACTGCCCTGGATATGCCGAAGATGCGCACCTTCTACGACTTTACTCCCGATGAGGAAGGGCCTCTGGGAGCAAAGGAGGCCGGCGAGGGCTCCGCAGCACCGGTTGCACCGGCAATCGCCAATGCTGTCAATATGGCAACAGGCGTTTACTTTACAGAGCTTCCTCTGGACCCGGAGCACATCTGGAGAGCGCTCCACGGCATGAAGGATGACCGCAACGCAAAATAAGAGCTCAGACCATATATTTTTCCCAAAACCGCGGTTTGCCGTAGAAACAGGCAGACGGCGGTTTTGCCGGATTCACAAGCCTGGTTCCCGTCCGGCCGGAGGACTTTTTTGCCAGCCCTGTTATAGAAAAGAAATGAAAAAAATGGTATACTAAACACAGAAGACTTAAAAAGGAGATGCTGAAAATGGGCCGTGTTTTAAAACAACAGATTTTGCCAAATGGAAAAATAGAACTTGAAAAAGGCTGCGGAAATTATGTGTGCCGGTCATGCGGCGGCAAGGCCACTGCCTGCAATTATGTGGCAGGACTGATCCTCCAGGTATATGCAAAGCACTATGGCCTTTGCGGGTCCTATGTGGAAACGGACAAATATAAGGGATATATCACAGACTGCTCTACCTGCCAGTATCAGAATGATGGCGTATGCGAATATGAGGGGAAAGAAAAGCTGACATTTTGAGGTTGAGATATGAAAAACATGGAAAACGCTGGGGCGTATTACAGCTCCAGCGTTTCTAATTTTGAGAGGATCTCCTGGTTGCGCTCATAGAAGAGCAGCTCCTTGTTGTGCTCAAAATATTTCGGGCAGCCGTACTGGCCAATGAAGGAGGCTGTGGTTTCGTTGACAGTCAGGTTGGTGACAAGGATCAGCATTTCCTGACCTCCCCTAAAGACCTCCTCACAGAACAAAAAGAGCTGTTCCAGCCTGGAGGATATAAGGGCCGCCTCCTTCTGATTTGCCCCGGCCCGCTGCCGCAGATCCTCCTTCAGGAGAGAAAAATCAGGGACAGCTGCCTGGCTTAACAGAGCCTCCTGCTGGTTTAACAAAGCCCTTAACCGGTTAAGGCTGCGCAGCTGCCCGGAGGAGAGGGGATGGGAAGTCCTGCCGGCTTCGAGCCTCTGGCTTAACAGGGTACGCTCTTTTAACAGGAGGGAGGGCAGCAGATCCGTATCCGGCCCTGGACCAGCACCTGATCGTCCCAGCTGCATTTTTACACGCTTTAGGATATCTAAAAGCCCTGTAAGGCTCTCCTGGGTTTCCAAAAGTCCCTTAATATCCTGGGTCACCGAATCGATCAGCAGTCCCAGCAGGGCCAGACGCTCATCAAAACGTGCCTTCCTGGCCCGGTCCTTTATTTCAGCGGAAGCCCTTCCCTCCAATATCTCTGCTATCTGATAGTCTGACTGGTATTTATGGAACAGATCGTAATAGGCGGCAAAATCCCTTGCAATCTCAGGGCATTGCAGATACTGGCCTGTCAGCCTTTCATCCACCGGCATGAGATGCTTTTCATAGAGCACCACCATCTGTGAGAGATCCTCCCAGCCGCGGGCAGTGACAAAGCGTTTCCCGTCTATGGCAGTCTCCACCTTATAAAAGTGATCCTTCTTGATCTCAAGATAGGTGAGGATGGCAGGGTGGATACCGCTCTTATAGGCGTATTCCTTCCACACATCAAAATCCGGCTCCACGGTGATCTTTTTCAGCCGGTCCATTGTCACGATATCAAACTCCCGGACAGATTTGTTGTACTCCGGCGGGTTCCCGGCAGTGACAACGATCCATCCGGCCGGAACCTGGTGGCGTCCGAAGATCTTATACTGGAGGAACTGCAGCATGGATGGGGCCAGTGTCTCAGACACACAGTTAATCTCATCCAGAAACAGGATGCCCTCCTTTACTCCCGATGCCTCCATGACCTCATATACCGTGGAAATGATCTCTGACATGGTATATTCCGATACCTCAAAGGACACTCCGCCATAGGTCTTTGTCACAATAAAGGGAAGGCCCAGGGCAGACTGGCGCGTGTGGTGGGTCATGGAATAGGAGACCAGCCCCACATTCAGCTCCTGGGCGATCTGCTCCATAATGGCTGTCTTTCCAATGCCCGGAGCTCCGATCAGGAATACAGGGCGCTGCTTTTCAATAGGGATCTCATAATTGCCAAATTCATCCTTGGAAAAATAAGCGGTCATAGCCTGCTTGATCTGTTCTTTTGCTTCTTTGATATTCATTGCTTTTCCCTCAGTTAACATGTTTTTAGCGGCTCAGAAGACGGGAAACTGCAGGAATCCACGCAGATATCCCGTTCATCCAGAATGGCCCTGACAGCCCACACAGGCACTGCCGGGATAGGCTGGCTGCGGTCCAGAAAGAGAAATACGGTCCGAAAGGGCGGCGGGGCAGTGGGATAAATGCCGTCCCCATCCGTAAAATACAGCAGTCCCCTCAGATCTGCCAGCTGCCCGGCCTTCTGCAGCTTTTCGATGTAGGAGAATACAGGCCGGAAATCCGTTCCGCCAAAGCCCTTCAGCTCCAGCTGCCCCATGAAATCCTCCAGCTCCTGCCTGGATGTGATCATGGTGTCTGACTGGATCACAGAGTCACATTGGATGATGTGGAGCCGGATGGCAGAAAACCAGGTATCCTCCTGTAACAGAAGTTCGCAGGTTTTCTGAAGGAAGCGCTCCGCCAGCTCACCTCGGACAGAAGCGGAGGTATCGATGGCGATGACAAATTCTTTGATCCTTTTTACCTCCCTGTATTCCAATGGCTCTATCAGCGGCATATTTTCATACAGCTTCAGGCCATAGGTGTAGAAAATATGATCAAACTCCTCATCATTGATGGAAACCTCCTCGCTGAGAACAGCGAACTGTTTTAAAAAGGCGGTGTAGTCCACCTTTTCCCTGTTTGAAAGCTGGAGCACAGCTAACAGGTTCCCTGCCTTCTTGCCCCACTGCCTGGAGGCTGTCTCCAGATCTGTCTGTATCCTGGAGGAGATCTCCTTCCACTGCTTTTGAAGCTCCTCCGTGTCGGGCCGGGGCTTGGGAACAAGGGAAGAGTCCGAAGAAGGCTCCTGCTGTGTCGTCTGCTGCTTTTGGTCCTTTTCACCGGAGCCGGAGCTGTCAGCGGCTTCCGGAGCCGGCCCATCCTACTGCTCGTCCGGATGCTCTGTCAGATGGTACCAGATGTGATGGTCATCGGCATAGAAGGAGTCCCTCATGGTGTAAATGGTCTCCGGATCCCAGTCCATGGTCTTAAAATAATGATAGATGGCCTCTGCAGACAGAAGCGGAAGCTCCCGTTGCAAAGCCTCTATGATCCCAGCCTGGCCATTGGTCCTTGTACAGGCTGTGTCCGGCAGGTCCAGCTCCGTTATCACGGCCTCCACCGCAATATCGCAGGAAAGATTCCAGAGATCGGGATCCACCTGTTTTCCCACAAAGGGATGATGATAGATACAGTGGAGGACCACGTGCAGGTAATCACGCATGACAAGCTCCTTCTGCACCTGGTACAGGCGCAGGATATGAAGGAACTGGTAATAGATAAAGGAGCCGTCCGTAGCCATGGTGGTCTCCGGATCAGTCTCAAGATCCAAGGCACAGAGTGCGGGCTGTAAAAAGCGCAGATGGACCATCAGCGTATTTCTGGACAGCTTTAAAATATCCAATGCCAGTGCCTCGGCCTCAGCCAGGGAGGAGGCAGCCTTTGGGTGTTTAGCATTGTCTTTCAAACGGTTTGCCAAAATTGATTCCCCCTTTTCCCATCCGATGGTTTCTGACAGCAGTACGGATCATTCCGTGCAGGCGGCGGTGACTGCAGCTGCTACAGCTCATCCAGCTCCTGAAGGCCGGAGAGCAGCTCTGTGCCGAAAGCCCGGACCTTCAGAAACTGATGCCGATATTCTAAAAGGATGGAGATCACATCCGCATCCCCATGGCGGACTGCCTGGGAAAGGATGGTGTCAAAGCTTCCGGCATCAATGAGCTTATTTTCTGTAAGGTACTGGTGAAGGGCCAGGCTGTGGTCTGTGGCCGTGCGCCTGAGAAGCTGCGGGACCATATTGGCCAGATAGCGGTCATAGGAGGCAGCCACTTCCGGCAGATAGTGCTTCTTCCGGTCAATATCCCCCAGATATCCCTGAACCGCATAGCGCTGCCATCCAGGTGGATAGCAGGAAAGCGGGATCTCCCAACCGATCATGCGTTTTAATCTATGACATCCGAAAAAGGTCTTTTCGGGATCAAAGCCTCTTAAGAGCTCCGGGGCGGAGGCGTCATACCAGGTGAAGTTTTTTAAGGGCCCCCGGAAGGTGACCTGCTCCAGCAGAGAGCACCCGGAGAAGATCCCGTCAGCTGCAGAGGAAGAGGTCAGCCTGGAGTTGCAGTAGGTATTGGGGGACATGGATAGTTCCTTTAAATGCTCACAGCCCTGAAAGGCCGACATACCCAGGGTCCGCAGGCTGTTTGGCAGATAGACGGAGACAACCCGGCTTTTGCTGTAATACCAGACATCGATATGGGTAAGACCCTCCGGGAGCAGGAGGCTCGCCGGGCAGGAGCCGGGCTCTGCTCTGGAGGTACACTGAAAGGACGCCTTTAGGAGACGGTTCCAGTAGGCAGTTTCATTAAAAGCATACTCATCGACAAGGGTGTCGGGATTCTGCAGGGTGATCGTTTCCAGATTGGTGCAGCACTCAAAGGCCCGTGAGCCGATGACCTGCAGGCTTTTTGGAAAGCAAACGTGCTTTAAGGAGGAGCAGTACCAGAAGGCCCGTCTTTGGATCTCTGTAAGGCCCTCTGAAAAAGAAATTTCCTCCAGGCTGTCACAGCAATGGAAGGCCTCTGTTTCAATACAGGTAAGGCTTCCGGGAAGGACGACCGATCTTAAAGTATGGCACTTCAAAAAGGCATTGCGTCCGATCCGTTCAATGCCTTCCGGCAGCGTCAGTTCGGGTTCAATGCCAGCGTAGGAAATCAGGGTACAGAGGCCATCCTGAATTGCGGTGTTCAGATCCTGTTTCATGCAGTCCCCTCCATAATACAATTATGACAGCAGGAAATCCCGATTGGAAGTAGTAAACACTACAACCGTGTCCGCAGCTACATGTATAGTCTGTGCAATATGCTTTTTATAAGAATGTTTGTTATAATTTTCTTAATAAAATGTGAGAGATCTTTCACGAAGAGGAGGTAAAGAAGAATGGAGCATTTTGAACGTGTGCGCCTTATTGTCAACGGACGTCCGAGGACCTTCATTATCGGTGATGACGAGGGCTGTGTATCTCCGTCGGAAACACTGTTGGACACCATCAGGGACAGGCTGGGTCTGACTGCGGCAAAGCGCAGCTGTGAGCATGGAGCCTGTGGCTGCTGTACGGTGATCGTGGACGGGGAGGCCGTAGCGTCCTGTATGCTGCTGACAGCAGATCTTGACGGAAAGTCCGTCACTACACTGGAGGGCTTATGCGACCCGGTTACAGGAGAGCTCAGTCCGCTGCAGAAGGCATTTGCAGATAATTCCGCATTCCAGTGCGGCTATTGTACTCCGGGCATTATCATGAGTACCCAGGCATTGCTGATGAAAAATCCGAATCCCACAGAGGATGAACTGACAGAAGCACTGTCCGGAAATTACTGCCGCTGTATCAGCCATTATCAGGTGATCCGCACAGTGATGGGATTTATTACGTCTATGAACGGGGAGGGATAGGCAGATGTATGAAGAGATGAAAAAAGAGGTAAAGGTCAGTGAGCATGAGTACCGCTATATCGGTAAGCACAGCAATCGTGCAGATGCAGCTGATCTGGTATCCGGAAAGCGCAAATTCATTGATGATCTTGTCATGCCCGGCATGCTGATCGTGCGGGTCCTCAGAAGCCCTTATCCCAACTGTATGATAAAACGCATTGATGTGGAGAAGGCAAAGGCTCTTCCTGGCGTGATCGGCGTATGCACTTACAAGGAGGCTCCTGACTGGAAATGCGGCCTTCCGAATCACCGCCGCGTGCTGGATAAGCATCTGCGCTTTACCGGCGATTCCGTTGCCCTGGTGGCTGCAGAGACCATTGAGATCGCGGACGAGGCCCTGGAGCTGATCGATGTGGAATATGAGGTTCTCCCCTTTGTGCTGGACTGTGAGAAGGCCCTGGAGCCGGATGCGCCCCAGCTGTACCCGGAATATCCGGGCAATGAGATCCCGAAGGTAACCCCGTTCTCAGAGGAGCCCTTTAACCAGATTTTCGTGGGCGATACAAAGAAAGGCTTTGAGGAGTGCAAATACGTTTCCGAGGGCTATATGAAGTATGAGAACATGGCTCATCCTCTGCCGCCGGAGAGTCCGGGATGCATTGCCCAGTGGATAAACGAGCATGCGGTTACTGTGTGGTACAACGGCGGTGCTCCCCATCTTCAGAAATTTAATACGGAGGCTTCCATTCCAGGTGTGGCAGTGCGTGTCATCGCCTGTCAGGCCGGAGGCTCCTACGGCTCCAAACAGCTGATCCCCCACATGATCCTTCAGGCCATCCTCATGAGTAAGATCACAGGCAGGGCATGCAAATTTATCATGGACCGCAATGAACACATGCTGTCTTATGAGCTGCGCCAGGGAAGCCGTATCCGCGGCAAGGTGGGCATGACAGAGGACGGGATCATCAACAGCGTAGAGGGCATGTGGTATACGGACTCCGGTATGTCCTCTACCTACGCACAGGCGATGACTGCCGTTGGCCTCGGTGAGTGCCAGGCCTTTCTCGGCAAGTGCAAGAACTGGGCTCTGGATACAAAGCTGGTGGCAACCAATCATTCCTCCCAGGCGCCTATCCGCGGCTTCGGCGGGCAGGAGTGCAAGTCCGTGCTGGTTCCCATGGTTTGTACTGCGATCCGTGCAGCGAACATGGATCCCCTGGAGGTATTCCAGAAAAACTTTGTAAAGGACGGTGACCGTTATATCTGGCGCGATAACCTGTGGTGGGATGTCCGTTCCGTGGATTATACGAGAGCCTTTGAGGAGACGGCAAAGGCCTTTGGCTGGAAGGATAAATGGAAGGGCTGGGAGGTTCCCACCTGGGTGAGCGAGGACGGCCGCTATGCCATCGGCGTTGGAGTGGGCGTACACGGCAATGCGGATATCGGCGAGGATCCCACAGAGGGCATGGTAAAGCTCCATCCTTTTGGAAGCGTTACCTTAGAGCTCTGTGTGGGAGAGACCGGAGGCGCACAGCGCCATGCTGTCCAGAAGATGGTGGCAGAGGTCATGAAGGTGCCTATGGACGGAGTCCAGGTGGTGGATCCTGATACCCACGCAACGGGGTATGATGCAGGTATGATCGGTTCCCGCGGTACCATCACTATGGGTACAACTGCCATCCGCGCAGCAAAGGACGCGCGCCGCAAGCTGCTGGAGCTGGCCTCTGTCAAGCTCAATATCAATGTGGATGAGCTGGATACGGAGAATTTCCTGGTATTCTCTGTGCGCCATCCGGAAAAGCGCCTGCCCTGGATCGCCATCTGCGGCACACCTGAGATGACCATTACAGGCTCTGCCAAATACAAGCAGAACTTTGATAAGCCAAACTTTGCATTATATCTGGCAGAGGTCTGCGTGAACCTGGAGACAGGAGAGGCAAAGCTCATCCGCGCTATCGAGGGTTCTGACGTGGGACAGATCATTGACCCCATCAATATCCGAATGCAGGCAGAGGGCTCCTTTGGCTCCGCAGGCGGCGATACGGGCCTCTTTGAGGAGATGGTCATGGATCCAAAGATCGGACGTTTTATGAATGGCAATATGATCGATTACAAATGGCGTACATTTAACAATTTCCCGCAGTTTGATACGGTCCTGCTGGAAAGCGAGTGGGATACCGAATCCTTCCATGCAGTCGGCTTTGGTGAGATCACACCTTCACCGGCTCCGGCCGCCATTCTCATGGCGGTGAGCAATGCGATTGGCGTGGAGATGACAGAATACCCCTGCACACCGACAAAGATCCTGCGTGCAATGGGTAAGATTAAATAGGAGGAGAGCTGCAATGAAAAGATTTGACCATATTTCGGCAGGAAGCTATGAGGAAGCCAGCCGTATTGTCCGTGAAGGCCATGGGACGATCGATCCTATCGCCGGAGGAACGGATCTCCTTGGCACCTACAAGGACCGCCTGCTTACTACCTATCCGGAAGCCGTTGTCAGCATTAAAAATATTCCGGGCAGCGCCTATGTGGAGGAGCGGGGAGATGTGATCGTCATCGGCGCCGGCTCCACCTTAAAGGCCCTCCAGGACAATGAATTGTTAAAGCAGTATGCGCCTGCGGTGGCGGAGGCCGCCCATTCCGTGGCTTCCCCCATTATCCGTTCCACGGCAACGATCGGAGGAAATGTGTGCCAGGATGTCCGCTGCTGGTATTACCGTTATCCCCACAACATCGGCGGAAGGTTAAACTGCCGCAGGAAGGGCGGAGATACCTGCTATGCCATTGCAGGTGAAAACCGCTATCATTCCATTTTCGGAGGCATGAGCACGGGAGGCTGCTCCTCCTGCCAGCATCAGTGTCCGGCTGGCACGGACATTTCCGGCTACATGGCAAAGATCCGCGAGGGGGACTGGGATGGAGCCGCAAGGATCTTTTTCCGCTATAATCCCATGCCAATGATGACAAGCCGCATCTGTCCCCATCTCTGCACAGACAGCTGCAATCAAAGGACTTACGGTGAGAGCGTCAATATCCCCGGTGTTGAGCGCACTCTGGGAGATTATATCCTGGCCCGCAAGGAGGAGTATTACGCAGCTCCTGTCAATGCTACCGGAAAAAAGTGCGCAGTCATCGGCGCGGGCCCCGGCGGCCTGACAGCAGCCTATTATCTGCGCAGGGCCGGACATGAGGTCACGGTATATGATGCCCATGAGAAGGCCGGAGGCGTTCTCCGCTATGGCATCCCTCATTACCGCCTTCCGAAGGCGATCGTGGATGAGTTCTGCGATGCCCTTGAACACATTATGGGTATCCGCTTTGTTATGAATACAAAGGTGGGAGAGGACATCACCGTGGAGGAGATCCGGGAGCAGAATGACGCTGTCTACTTTGGCACCGGTGCATGGAGCCAGCCTGTGCTGGGACTGGACGGGGAAAATCTCACCAGCTTCGGCCTGAATTTCCTGGAGGAGGTCAATACCTACCTTCAGAAGGCCATTGGCGAGGAGGTCCTTGTGTGCGGCGGCGGAAATGTAGCCATGGATGTTGCATTAACCTCCAAACGTCTGGGCGCAAAGAAGGTAAAGCTCATCTGCCTGGAGCAGCGTCATGAGATGCCTGCAGATGAGAGCGAAATCCTGATGGCAGAGGAAGAGGGCGTTGAAATCTCCAATGGCTGGGGCCTGGGACGCGTGGTCACAGATGAAAGCGGAAAGGTCATTGGCCTGGAGGCAAAGCGCTGCCTGGCTGTCCGCGATGAAAACGGCCGTTTTCATCCTTCCTATGATGAGAAGGATACCATGGTGGTGCCTTCTGACTTTATCATCCTGGCAACAGGACAGCGGGTGGATATTTCCTTCCTGGGAGAAAAACTGGGAGAGCAGTTAAAGACTGCCCGCGGCCTGATCGATGCTGATACTGAGTCCGGCAAGACAAAGCAGGAGGGCTTCTATGCAGGCGGTGACGCTGTGACCGGACCAAATCTGGCGATCCGTGCAATCCGTTCAGGACGCGGGGCGGCCATGTCCATGAACAGGGATCTGGGCGTGGAACCAGAGGCACCGGAGGCAGAAGAGAAGTTCACCCATTTCCATGTGGAGGGCATTGAAGCAACAAAGCAGAACAAACTTTACGAAAAGCCGGCTGCAGAGCGCACCCTGACACAGGAGGACCGCCTTTCCATGGATCAGGAGACGGCTCTCAAAGAGGCTCAGCGCTGCCTTCACTGCGCATGCTATGCAGTGAACCCATCGGATATCACCCCTGTTCTGGTCATGCTGGATGCCCGGATCCAGACCACAGAGCGCCTCATCCCGGCAAAGGATCTGTTTACCCAGAAGCTGACAGTCCAGCAGGTGCTCCATGAGGGAGAGCTGGTTACAGAGATATGCGTACCAAAATGTGATGGTGAGATGCACTATGATAAGCGCCGTGTACGCGACGCCATTGATTTTGCCATTGTTTCCCTGGCAAACCGCATCCAGGTGGAGGACGGCGTGGTAAAGGATGCACGTCTCGTATTCGGCGGTGTTGCCCCGGTTCCCTACGAGCTTCCACGGGTGGAGGAGTACCTGGCAGGCAAGAAGCTTGACAGGGAGGTGGCGAGAGAAGCTGCAAGGATCGCCCTTGAGGACGCAACTCCCATGGGACAGAATGAATACAAAGTATTTATGGCCCGTGATATTGTGTATCAGGCAGTGTGCCGTGCGGCGGGGATAAAGGAAACAGAAATCCCTGTACTGTAACTACATAGATGTGAAAGAAAAACAGGAGGCAGATGATGGATATCACCTGCCTCCTGGCACATTTAAATGGGTAAGGATCTTTCCTTTAATGATTAACTGCATTCTGCGGGGAGCGCTTCGTGATCAGCGGACCGCCTACGGTGGTCTGCGCCACATGGATCGCAAGCTTTGTGACAAAGAATGCTGCGATAAAGCTTATGACAAACATGACAGGCCAGTCGTGAAGGAGCGTCCCTATGTAAATGGCTGTAACACTTGGGGCGGCACCGGCAGCGACAGCAGCTTCAATGGCTGGATTTCCGTAGATATTGACACCTGCAAGGACCAGGGTTGCCGTGGTATTGAATACCATTGTGGCAATAAAGTTTTCCAGCAGCACGTGAGGCAGGGTCTCCGGCTTTAGGCCCAGCCTACGTCCAAGTGCAAAGCTCCAGTTAGTCAGTGGAAAGACCATACCGCTGACAGAGATGACAAGAAACGCAGTGCCCCAGTTTTTGACCAGAAGCGGAATGCTGAAGGTCAGATGATCAACGAAGATGGCGCAGGTCGCCATGAGCAGCGAGATAAAATACGCAACAACAGAAGAGATGATCATTCCATAATGATTCTTATAAAAATTCATAAACTACCTTCCTTTCGATAATATGGAATCAAGGGATTCCCGATAACATCTACAGTCAACCTGGCAGGCTTCTCATTTATCCCTCCTTGCATCGATATCATATCAGCCCCCAATCTGACACGACATCCGTCATTTGCATATTGATGGGCATTCTATGGATGCACGATCATAACAGTGCCGTCCAGATCGCCAACTGGAAGCACTAAAAATGCGCCATATTTTTTCTCCAGATCATCCATGGCCCTGCGGACTCCTGTATACCGGGTGCTTTCATAATTGCATACAAGGATTACGCCGCCGCGGCTCATGCGCGGGAAGAAATATTCCATTCCTGCATAAGTCGGCTGGTAGAGTCCGGCATCCAGAATGACCAGGGCATAGGTTTCATCCTCCAGGTCAAGGGCAGTCTCCGGGAACCAGCCTTCCTTCAGGATCACCTGTTCTTTTTCCGGCATACGGGCCATGACGAGCTCCGGCTTTACATCCTTGAAATCATATTCCTCCGTCTTTGTGCCGCCGATCTCCTCCTCTTTTTTCAGATCACGGGGATCATAGCCCTGAAAGGTGTCAAAAAGATAGAGCTTACGGTCAGGCATCAGCGCATTGAGCTGCCAGGAGAGATCTCCCTGGAAGCATCCCAGCTCCGCCATGCTGCCGGGTATGCCCAAACTGTGGAGACGTCTGGTAAGGCGCCGTATGGCCGCTCCGGCTGCTGTGAAATGCTGCCTGGCCGTATTGACGAAAATGATATCGTTCTCAAATCCGGCGCGGATGGCCATGTATTCAAGTGCATGGCTCTTTTCTTCGTTGGAAGCAGCGATGACAAGCACATCCGGCTGCAGGGTGACTGCAAGATCAATGGGCATGACAGGTATTCCCTCGATCTTGTCCTTCAATTCGCCGGTTTCCTCATTTTCAAACACATTCCAGGTATCGGGGTAGGAGTTGCCGATACCTACCAGTTTCAGATTGGCTGGATTTAACAGGTCAGATACGGAGATGCCGAGATGGTCCGCTTCCAGAATTATTGCAGTTTTCATAAAAAAGGCTCCTTAAATCGAAAAAGTTATAGTAATATTTCTAATTTCATTATAAACTGTGTCATTTTTATAACAAGTAGTATAGATTACAGCTGGCAGCTATGCTACACTTGCACATTCGAACAAGTTATCTTTCCGGCATTTTCCCAAAAAGTAGCACCCGCTACTGTCATGGAGGAGAAAATTGCGGTACAGTTACAGTAAACCTGTATGCGCCCAGCGGTCAGACGCGTTACCGCTCCATAAAAGCCTGGTGGGCGCATTTGGCATACGTGGATACATGCCGCCTATCCGGCGGCAGGACTTTTTTTAGTGAGGATTGGATAAGGAGGACAAAGATATGGCAGAGCTGTTTCATGGAACAACACCGGAAGGTCTGGTGGTAGAAAATGGGATCGTACGTGACGGAAAGGCCTGTGAGGGAGAGATCCGTATCCCGGACGGATGCACAGAGATCGCCAGCCAGGCATTTTACCAGAACAAAAAATTAACAGGGCTTTATATTCCGGATGGGGTGAAAAGCCTTGGCAGGTATACGGTCAACGGGTGCCTGAATCTTACGTATGTACGTGTTCCGGAAAGCGTTGAGAAGATGGGAGAGGGTGCGCTGGTAAAGAAGATCGACAGCAATTTCGGCTTTACCCATGTAGTGGAGACAAAGGAGTATTATCCTGAGATACGGTGCAAGGAGGGTTGCTATGTGGATCTGGCTTTTCAGGAGATGAAGAAAAAGGACGGATGGAAGGATTCCCATTCCATGGAGCACATTATACAGTTCAGCTATGAATAGATCATGCTTTTGACATTTCCCCGAAAGTACTCTATAATAATGTGTAGCGTATGCTACAATTGTTGTTTGTGTAACTAGTATAGCGTGTGACATCAGACTATAATGATGTTATTGATAAATAATTATCATTAATTGTACGCATCACAAATACATTATGAGGTTGGGGGACTTTTTATGGGAACGAGGTCAGATGATCCAAATGTGATAAAACGGTTGCCTCGTACAAATCCGGTCTCAAGGCTTTTATATTTGCCGAGAGGGATTTCCAGATTAGAGCAGCTGGGGGAAAAGAAAACATTTCCAAAGAATCACATTCTGGTACAGGCAGGATCGAGGACAAATTACTGCTACATTGTGAAAAGTGGGCGGGTGATCGCATATGAATACACCATAAACGGAGAGGAGCGGATCTACAATTTCAATGAGCGCAACTCCCTGTTTTTGGAGGTCAATGTGCTGTTTGACTGGGACAGCCCTGTCAGCTTCAAAACGACCATGAAATCTGAGCTGGTCTGTATTGACAAAGAATCCCTTCTTCATGCCATATCACAGAGCCCGGAGATCTCCATGGATGTTATGCAGTCCATTGCAACAAAGTTCATGTCCTCCATGGAGCAGATAAGACATGCCAACTTTCACAGTGCTGCCTGGAAGATCTGCGATCTCCTCCTTGTTTTTGCGGAAAGCTATGGGGTTCCCTATGACGGCAAGGTGCTGATCCAGGAAAAGATCAGCCAGCAGATGCTCTCCAACCTTCTGGGCATTAACCGGGTGACGGCAGTCCGTGCCATCAAGGAGTTAAAGGACATGTCACTGATCGAGCAGATCAATGGATACTACTGTATCCGCGATATCTCAAAGCTCCAGCGCCACCAGGCCAAGCTGGTGGAATAACAGAATAACAGGCAGGCGCAGGCAGAAAGATGCTTACGCCTGTTTTTTTTGTTACATAGAAAACGGAAACTTTTCGGTAATTTTTTGAAACCTGTATCCTTTGCTACTGTATTTAAAATCATATTCCAGTTAAAATAATAACAGGATAGACAACAACGGGCCGGAGAGGCGGCAGGAGACAGGGAGAGTGAGAGATATGGCTAAGATAGGGGCAGTGATCGTTGCAGCAGGCTTGTCCTCCAGGATGGAGGCGTTTAAGCCGCTGCTTCCGTTTGAGGATTCTACCATCTCAAAGCATATTGTGGAGCTTTTGATACAGAGCGGGATCAATCCTGTTCTCGTAGTTACGGGCTACCGCGGGGATGAGCTGGAAGCCCATCTGGCCAATACCGGCGCCCGCTTCCTGCGAAATGAAAAGTACCGGGAAACACAGATGTTTGATTCCATCAAGATGGGCATAGAGGCCATTGCGGATGAATGCGACAGGATCATGCTGATGCCTGTTGACACTCCGGCCATCACGTCCAAGACCTTCCGGCAGGTAGCGGCTGTAGACGCTGATATGGTCCGTACCACCTATGGCGGAGAGCCTGGTCATCCGATTATGCTTAAGGTAGATGTGGCGAGAGAATTATGCTGCTATACCGGTGACAGGGGGCTGCGGGGAGCAATGGAAAGCTCCGGCTATACCATCACAAATGTCAATGTCCATGACTGCGGAGTCAACTGGGATGTGGATACCAAAGAACAGTACCAGGCACTGATCGGCTGGAACTACCGCAGATGGCGGGGCTATCCGATCCATCCCCATGCCGGAACCCGCCTGAATGTTCAAAGGCGCTCCAGAATGTGTTTGAGGACGATCATTTCATGGTTTGGAAGCAGGAAGCGGATAGAGGGGATTGGATGATGAGAAATCTGTATCTCGTACGCCACGGAAGAGTGGATTTCCCCGGCGGCATACACCGCTGTATCGGAAGAACGGATATTGGCCTTGACGAGACGGGAAAGAACCAGGCCAGGGCGCTTGCAGGGTATTTTAAACAGCATCCGTTGGAATGCATTTTTTCCAGCCCCTTGTCCAGGGCAGTTGAGACAGCCACCCTTCTGAGAGATTCCAGGTATCCTCTGGAGATAGAAGAAAATCTGGTGGAGCTGGATATGGGAGAATGGGAGAATCTCCCCTTAAAGGATATCAAAAAGGAGCTGGAGACAGAGCCTGTTTACGGAGAAAAGCGGAAGGACGGTTACCGGAGATTTGCTGCCTGTATTGAGGAGATCCTGAAAAGGACCAGCGGAGATATCGCCGTTGTAGCCCATGCAGGGATCAATTGCTGCTATCTGTCACAGCTTTTAGGAACTCCCCTGGAGACCTCCAGGGCACTCCCACAGCCCTATGGAGGATTCAGCAGGATCGAGATCTGCGATTCCGGCAAGGAGATCGCTGAGTTGGGCCGGATGGCGTCAGAGACTCCCTCCCTGTCAGAGTGCGAGCGGATCTGGGAGCGCTATCATACGGCAGAGCGGGTGCGCAGCCATTGCCGGGCAGTCAGTGAGCTGGCATTGGAATATGGCAGAAGGCTTCAGAAGGCCGGTTATCCTGTTGACCTTGAACTGATCCGGAGCGCAGCTCTTCTCCATGATGTGCTGCGCCAAAAGGAGGACCATCCCCTTGAAGGCGCGAAGGCGGTGATACGGGAGGGCTACCCAAAACTGGCGTCCTTGATCCTGCGGCATCATGACTGGTACAGGACAATGGACGGATCCGGCAAAGAGGGGCCTTTTTTGCCGGATAAGGCATCAGGGGCCGGCTGGCTTCCAGAAGCAGCAATCCTTTATCTGGCGGACAAGGAGATGCTTGGGATAGTACGGGTGACTCTGGAGGAACGTTTTTCACAGAGTCAGAGGCATTGCCTGAAAAGCAGTGATGTACCTGCTGCTCTGGCAGCCCATAAGAGGAGATATCAGGAAGCAAAGAGCATAGAAGCCAGGCTCCAGGCATGCCTCGGTATGAGATAAATAACGGCAAGTGTATGACAGATCACAAATTCTGCCTGTACACTTGCCTTTTTCGTTGTTTTTATTCCCTTTGGCCGTCATGGCTCTGGAAATTGATTGCGTTTTTTGGTAAAATAGCCTATAATAGTGCAAATGTATGAATAATATGGACAGATGGAAAAAAACCTCTGCCATAAAAATGAGAGTGGATAATAGAATGAGAAAATTAGCATTAAGTGACGAAATACTGCTTTCCATCCAGCAGCCCGCCCGCTATATCGGCGGGGAGGTGAACATGATAAAGAAGGATCTGTCGAAAATGGCAGTAAAATTCGCCTTCTGCTTTCCCGATGTTTATGAAATAGGAATGTCCCATCTGGGGATCCAGATCCTGTATTCCATGTTCAACAGGCGGGAGGATATGTGCTGTGAGCGCGTCTACAGCCCCTGGATGGATCTTGATCCCATTATGAGGGAGAAGAAGATCCCGCTGTTCACCATGGAGTCCCAGGAGCCGGTGAAGAATTTTGATTTTCTGGGCATTACCCTCCAATATGAGATGTGCTATACCAACGTGCTCCAGGTGCTGGACTTATCACAGATCCCCCTTCACGCCTGTGACAGGACAGAGAAGGATCCCATTGTCATCGGAGGCGGCCCCTGCGCCTACAATCCGGAGCCCCTGGCTGACTTTTTTGACATGTTTTATATTGGTGAGGGAGAGACGGTATATTTTGAACTCATGGACCGCTATAAGGAGAATAAGGCTGCGGGAGGAACAAGGAAGCAGTTTTTGGAGATGGCTGCAGAGCTTCCCGGCATCTATGTCCCCGCCTTCTACGATGTGGCCTATAACGAGGATGGCACCCTAAAAAGCTTTACGCCGAACAATCCTCACGCAAAGGCCTCCATCAAAAAGCAGGTCGTCACCAACATGGATGATGTGGGATATATTGAGCGGCCTCTGGTGCCTTATATCAAGGCTACCCAGGACAGAGTCGTGCTGGAGATCCAGCGGGGCTGCATCCGCGGCTGCCGTTTCTGCCAGGCCGGGAACATTTACAGGCCCTTAAGAGAGCACAGCCTGGAATATTTAAAGAATTATGCTTATCAGATGTTAAAGAGCACAGGCCATGAGGAGATCTCCTTAAGCTCCCTAAGCTCCAGCGATTATACCTATCTGGAGGGCCTTGTAAACTTCCTGATCGATGAATTTAAGGGAAAGGGCGTGAACATTTCCCTGCCCTCCCTGCGTATTGACGCCTTTTCTCTGGATGTCATGAGCAAGATCCAGGATATCAAAAAGAGCAGCATTACCTTTGCACCGGAGGCAGGGTCACAGAGGCTCCGTGACGTGATCAACAAGGGACTGACCGAGGAGGTCATCTTAAAGGGCGCCAGAGAAGCCTTTGAGGCTGGCTGGAACAGGGTCAAGCTGTATTTCATGCTGGGACAGCCCACAGAGACGGTGGAGGATATGGAGGGCATTGCCCTTCTGTCTGAAAAGATCGCAGAGGAATACTATGAAATCCCCAAGGACCAGAGACATGGCAAGGTACAGGTGGTCGCCAGCTCCTCCTTCTTTGTGCCAAAGCCCTTTACTCCCTTCCAGTGGGCGAGGATGTGCACCCAGGACGAGTTTATCCAGCGCGCGGGCATTGTGCGCAGCAAGTTCAGGGAGATGAAGAATTTTAAGAGCCTGCGCTATAACTGGCATGAGGCAGAGCTTACGGTGTTGGAGGGTGTCTTCGCCCGCGGCGACAGGCGGGTGGGAGCTGTCCTGGAGGAGGCCTACAGGAACGGGGCGATCTATGATTCCTGGTCGGAATATTTCAAGAATGATATATGGATGAAGGCCTTTGAGACCTGCGGCGTGGATATCAGCTTCTACACCACAAGAGAGCGCAGCCTGGACGAGCTGTTCCCCTGGGATTTCATTGATGCGGGAGTATCAAAGGAATTTTTAAAGAGGGAATGGAAGAATGCCATCCAGGAAAAGGTAACGCCGAACTGCCGTCAGAAATGCTCCGGCTGCGGCGCTATGGCCTTCGGCGGAGGCGTCTGCTTTGAAGGACGGATTTGACCTGATGGGCAGCTCTTCGCATTTGCTGCGCTGGCCCTGGGAAAACCAGGCCTTTGAAAGGAATACAGGAAACAATGAAGATTCGGATTAAATTCAGAAAATATGAAAATATGAAATTTATCGGCCATCTGGATGTGATGCGTTATTTCCAGAAGGCCATCCGCCGCAGTGAGGTGGATATCCGCTACAGCGAGGGCTTCAGCCCCCACCAGATCATGTCCTTTGCGGCGCCTCTGGGAGTGGGGATCACCAGCAACAGCGAGTATGTGGACATTGAGGTTTTGAGTACCGGAAGCTCCGCAGAGATGGTGGAGCGTTTAAATGAGACCATGACAGAGGGCTTTGAGGTAGCCAGCTGGCGTCTTCTGCCGGATTCGGCGGGCAATGCCATGTCCATTGTGGCAGCGGCGGATTATACGGTGGCCTTCCGCCCCGGCTATGAGCCTGAGATGGGGGCGGAGCAGTGGTTTTCCAATATCATCCGCTTTTTTGAGCAGCCCCGGATCCTTGTGACAAAGAAGACGAAAAAGGGGGAGGCCCAGGTGGACTTAAAGCCTCTGATCTACGACATGAAGCCCTGCTGCCTGAAGACAGAGGAGGAGACAGGAAGGGCCGTGGTCACAGAGGAGGAAGGATGTCCTGCCCTGTTCATGCGGATATCCACAGGCAGCTCCTCCAATGTAAAGCCGGATATGGTACTGGATGCCTATTATGCCTCCATTGGTGAAGAGCGGCCGCTCTTTGCCTATATGGTGCAGAGAGAAGAGGTTTACGCTGACATGAGCGCTGAGAAGGAGCAGGGGGACCATAAATTTGTAGCCTTAGAGGAACTGGGACAGGAAATCGACCATGGATAAGCTGATCATTACACGGCTGGAGGATAAGATCTGTACAGCCACCGTATCGGAGGGAAAAGTGGTGCAGCTCACTCTGGAGCCGGACAGCGGCCCCTCCATCCTCCAGAATATTTATATCGGCAAGGTACAAAAGGTGGTTCCCGGTATCAATGCCGCTTTTGTGGACATTGCGCCGGGAGTCTCCGGGTACTACAGCCTGACAGAGAATAAGGAGCATCATTTTGTGTCAGGCCATTCCGGAAAGCTCAAGGCAGGAGATGAGATCGCAGTTCAGGTCAGCCGCGATGCAGTGAAGACAAAGGCCCCTGTGCTGACTGCAAATATCACACTTACGGGGCGCTACTGCGTGTTTACCTCCGGAAAGCCGGGGATCGGCTTTTCTTCAAAGCTGAAGGATGCTGCCTGGAAGGCGCAGATGAGGGAAGCTTTGGGAGGAATATCCGGCATCATTGTCCGCACCAATGCGGGGGGGCTGCCTCCTGAGATGGTGCTTCAGGAGTTTGAGCAGCTAAAGGGCCTTTATGAATCCATAAGGGCGGGCTGGTCCTGCCGTACCTGCTACAGCTGCCTGTACCAGTCCGAGCCCTCCTATATTGCAGGCATACGGGATTCCATTTCAGGAAGCCTGAAGGAGATCGTGACGGATGAACCGGTATTTTACCGGGAGCTTAAGGACTATATGGAAAAGCATCAAAGGGAGGATGCGGAAAAACTGGTTTTTTATGAGGACTCCCTGCTGCCCTTAAAAAAGCTGTACAGCCTTCACACAGCCTTGGAAAAGGCCATGGGCAAAAAGGTATGGCTGAAGTCCGGCGGATACCTTGTGATCGAGCCTACGGAGGCTATGGTGGTCATTGACGTCAATACCGGCAAATATTCCGGCAAAAAAAAGATGGCGGAAACCATCTTAAGGACCAATCTGGAGGCGGCGGAGGAGATCGGAAGGCAGCTGCGCCTGCGCAACCTTTCGGGGATCATCATGGTGGATTTCATCGATATGGAGGCAGCGGAGGACAAGCAGAGCCTCATGCATTATCTGACAGAAGTAGTGTCAAAGGATCCCGTGAAGACAACGGTAGTGGATATGACAGGACTGAACCTGGTGGAGATCACCCGGAAAAAGGTCAGGAAGCCGCTGTACGAGCAGGTTCTTTCATGAATAGAAAAGCATATAAGAAACTAAAGGGGAAGAATCATGAAGATTATTATTGTAGGATGCGGAAAGGTAGGCGCCACCCTGGCCGAGCAGCTTAACAGGGAAAAACACGATATCACACTGATCGACTCTGACAGTGATGTGCTTCAGTCGATTTCTGACAGCATCGACGTTATGTGCGTGCCTGGAAACGGGGCAGTATATCAGGTCCAGATGGAGGCAGGGATCGAGGAGGCAGACCTTCTCATCGCCACCACCAACTCCGACGAGCTGAACATGCTCTGCTGCCTGATCGCCAAGAAAGCCGGAAACTGCCATACCATTGCCCGTATCCGCAACCCGGAATATTCTGCGGAGATCAACTACATACGCGAGGAAATGAACCTGTCCCTGGCGATCAACCCGGAGCTTGCAGCAGCAAGGGAGATCGCCAGGTTATTGCGGTTTCCCTCTGCCATCAAGATCGAGCCCTTTGCAAAGGGCAGGATCGACCTTCTGAAATTCCGCATACCGGAGTATTCCGTGCTGGACAATATGAAGGTGATGGATGTGGTAAACAAGCTAAAGGCCAATGTCCTCATCTGTGCCGTGGAGCGGGGGGAGGATGTGGTGATCCCTGCCGGTAATTTCATCATGAAGACAGGAGACAAGATCTCCTTTATCGCTCCCCATGCTGCCTCTGCTGAGTTTTTCAAGCGCGCCGGGATCGAGAACAATTCCGTGAAGACAGCCATGTTTGTGGGCGGCGGTAAGCTGACCTATTATCTGGCCCAGTCCCTGGCTGACACGAAGATCAAGATCAAGATCATAGAAAGGGATGAGGAGCGGTGCAGGGAGTTAAGCGAGCTGCTTCCAAAGGCCATGATCATCCATGGGGACGGCTCCGACCAGCAGCTGCTCTTAGAGGAGGGCGTTACGCGCACAGAGGCCTTTGCATCCCTTACAGGCTTTGACGAGGAGAATATCATGCTTTCCCTCTATGTGTCAAGCCAGTCCAATGCAAAGCTGATCACAAAGGTCAACAAGATCTCCTTTGGAAGCGTGATCGACTCACTGAATTTAGGAAGCGTCATCTATCCGAAAATGCTCACAGCCGATCTGATCCTCCAGTATGTGCGCGCTATGCAGAATTCCATGGGAAGCAATGTGGAGACGCTCTATAAGATCGTGGCCGATAAGGCGGAGGCATTGGAGTTCAGAGTGAGCAAGGACGCCCCATTGCTGGGGATCCCGCTGGAAAAGCTTCAGCTGAAAAATAACCTTCTGGTGGCCTGCATCAACCGTAACGGCAAGATCATCACTCCCCGTGGTAAGGATACCATTGAAGCGGGAGATACGGTTATCATTGTAACCACCCATACAGGGCTAAATGACTTGAAGGATATTCTGAGGTAAACCTTCATGCGCCCGTCTGGCGGGCGCATTTGGCATGCCGCCTGAAGACGGCGGACTTTTACAATAAAGGCGGGCTTGTTATGAATCAAAGTATTATCATCTATATGCTGGGCTGGATCATGAATATCGAGGCCCTGCTCCTGCTGCTGCCTGTGGCAACGGCAGTGGTCTATGGGGAACAGATCTGGGTCTGCTACCTGTCAGTGGCTGCGATCTGCGCCGTATTGGGCTTTGCCTGCACAAGGAGCAAGCCAAAGTCCAAAATATTCTTTGCAAAGGAAGGCTTTGTCATCGTGTCTCTGGGATGGCTGGTGCTCAGCTTTTTTGGCTGCCTGCCCTTTATGATGAGCGGAGAGATCCCCCATTTTATCGATGCCATGTTTGAGATCGTATCCGGCTTTACCACCACCGGCTCCAGCATCCTGCCGGAGGTAGAAAAGCTTTCCAAGGCCTCTCTCATGTGGCGCAGCTTTTCCCACTGGATCGGCGGTATGGGCATCCTTGTCTTCATCCTGGCGATCCTTCCCATGGCGGGAGATTACAACATGCACATCATGCGTGCAGAGAGCCCCGGATACTCTGTGGGCAAGCTGGCTCCCAAGATCGGCATCACTGCAAAGCTTTTGTATTCCATCTACTTCTTTATGACAGTGGTCATGTTCCTTCTTCTGCTGGCAGGCAGGATGCCTGTATTTGACAGCATCTGCATGACCTTCGGAGCAGCAGGAACAGGAGGCTTTGCCTGCCGCAACTTTGGACAGGCGGGCTACACCATGTACCAGCAGGGCGTGATCGCCCTATTTATGATGCTGTTCGGCATTAATTTCAACGTATACTTCCTGCTGCTCATAAAGCGGCCAAAGGATGCCCTCAGATGCGAGGAGTTCAGGGGATATATTGCCATTATAGCGGCAGCGGTGATCCTCATCACCATCAATGTCCGCCATCTGTTCCCATCCCTCTTTGAGGCAGCGCACCACGTATTTTTCCAGGTATCCTCCATTATCACCACAACGGGCTATTCCACGGTTGACTATGACAAATGGCCGGAGTTTTCCAAATGCATCATCCTGCTCATCATGTTCGTGGGAGCCTGTGCAGGCAGTACAGGAGGCGGCATGAAGGTATCACGTATCATGATCGCCTTTAAGGAGGTAAAAAAGGAGATGGAGGCTGTGATCCATCCCAGGAGCGTGAAGGTATTAAAGTACGAGGGAAAGGTGCTGGATCACAATACGCTGCGCACATTGAATGCGTATATCATTGTATATTTCCTGATCTTTGCAGGCTCCCTGCTGATCGTGAGCCTTGACAACTATGATTTCATGACTTCCTTTTCCGCTGTGACAGCTAATCTCAACAACATTGGCCCCGGCATGTCTGTGGTAGGCCCTGCATCGAATTTCTCTATGATGTCCTACCTGTCAAAATCCGTGCTGATCTTTGACATGCTGGCCGGAAGGCTGGAGCTGTTCCCTGTTCTGGTACTGCTGTCTCCGGGAACATGGAAGCGGCATTAAATGAAACAAAGAAGCCCGGCCGGAGAGATGCGTCTTCCGGCTGGGCTTTTTCTTTCTTTGCACGTGTATGGACCTAGGAGCTTTATGCAGCCTGCTTATGGGCCCTCCTAAAGTTGATGAAGGACAGCAGGCACATCATAACGCCATTTACAAGTAAAATACTGATGGCAGCCGACATACCGACCCGGTCAGCTGCGCTGCCCACGATCTGGGGCGTCAGGATACCGCCGATGGAGGCAACGGCTGTGAGCACGGACATCCCGATGGCAGAGCCCTGAAAGAGGGGGCCTGCATGGGCCACGGAGGTGGGATAGATGCCTGACATGAAAAAGCCTGTGCCGATCAGCGCAATGGCCACCGGGACAATGGTGTTGGAGCAGATCAGGAGCAGGAAGCTGGCGCCTGTTCCCAGGGTGCATGCCAGGATAATAGCGGTTTTGGAATACCGGCGTGCCAGCCATGCGCAGAGAAGGCGTCCTGCCATGATGACCAGCCAGGTGATGGAGACCATGGTGGTGGCAAAGGAAGCGCTCATAATGCCCATGCTCTGCAGATAGGTCACGAACCATCCATTGACACAGTTTTCAAGGCCAATGTAGAAGAAGAGCACAAGGCAGATCAGATAAAAATCCAGTCCTGGTCCTTTTGATGTTCTTTCGGTCTTTTTTGGCGTGTCCTCCTTTGTTTCAGATCCCGTATCATAATTACCAGTGGCATAGAAGACCGTAGAAGTACAGCACAGCACTACAAGGAGAACAGCAACCGTCCGCCAGCCATAACCCATGGAAATTGCAAAGGCTGTGAAAAAGGGTGACAGGAAGGCGCCTATGGCAAAGCTGCAGTGAAGATAGTTCAGCATTTTTGTGGAATGACCGCTGACCTCATCCACTACCAGATTATTTAAAAAGGTAATTGAGCCCCTGGCAATGCCCATAAGGAACATGAGGCAGTATATCAGCCACACGGGAGGCAGCATAAGAAGAATGAGATAGCTTATGGGAACAAGGGCAGCGAAGATCGTGATAGCCAGCCTTCTTCCGATTTTCAGAATCACAGCGGGAAATACAAAGCTGGCGGCCAGATTACCGATGGCCATAAGGGAGATCATGCCTCCTGCCATGGAATAGCTTAAGTTTGCCTCCTCGATCAGGGACGGCAGAACGGCTCCCACTGCCAGCACCGCCATTCCGCTGACCGCATAGCCGTAGCAGCAGCGGATGATCTGCCACATTTTTTGTCTGGATAAAATTTGGTCCATTAGAACACCTCTTTATGTATTGAAATATGTATCACGGTCAATAATTATACCCGAACGGGGGGTGAAAAACAAGCGGTAAGCCCTGAAAAAAACAGCAAAAAACCGAAAAAATATAGTTGACATCTTAAAGTGAAAATGTTAATATATAACAGTATGCCGCACAGCGAGGTTCTAAGATTCTGCCTCTTTTCAGAGCAGGACACCGCAGCTGGCGAGTAATGATTATAGGAGGTGCCTTTCATGTACGCGATTATTGCAACAGGCGGAAAGCAGTACAAGGTAGCAGAAGGCGATGTCATTAAGGTAGAAAGACTGGGCGCAGGCGCAGGCGAGACCGTAACATTCGACCAGGTACTGGCTGTGAACAACGGCGAACTGCAGATCGGATGCCCAACCGTAGCCGGAGCAACTGTTACAGCAACAGTTGAGAAGGAAGGTAAGGCTAAGAAGGTTATCGTTTACAAGTATAAGAGAAAGACTGGCTATCACAAGAAGAACGGCCACAGACAGCTCTATACCCAGGTGAAGATCGAAAAGATCAACGCTTAATTGTAAAGGATATGATTCAAGCAACCGTATTAAAAGATTCCAGAGATTCGGGCAATGACTCCTATGTTGGGATCGTGATAGAAGGACATGCAGGGTATGCCGAGGAGGGTGAGGACATCATCTGTGCAGGCGTATCGGCCCTGGCGATCAACTTTTTCAATTCAGTGGAGACATTTACGGAAGATGAATTTGAGGGACAGGCCGGAGAAGAGGATATCCAGTTCCGTTTCCGTTTTACCTCAGATATAAGTCCTGAATCAAAACTCCTTATGAATTCTCTTGTGCTGGGTCTCCAGAATATAGAGAAGGATTATGGGAAATCATATATTATCATCCGGTTTAAGGAGGTGTAAGACATGTTAAAGATGAACCTTCAGTTATTCGCTCATAAGAAAGGTGTTGGTTCCACCAAGAACGGAAGAGATTCCGAGGCTAAGAGGTTGGGCGCTAAGAGGGCAGACGGACAGTTCGTACTGGCAGGAAACATCCTGTACAGACAGCGCGGCACCCACATCCATCCCGGCAACAACGTAGGCAAAGGTGGCGATGATACCTTATTTGCTTTAGTAGACGGAGTTGTTAAGTTTGAAAGAAAGGGCAGAGACAGAAAGCAGGTTTCTGTATACCCAAGGGCAATCAACGAGTAATTCCCAGGGGCTCCATACTTAGCGGTATGGGGCTCTTTTTATTACATAGGAAATTCCTTTGGAGCTTCCTAAGTAATAAAAAGCCCTCCGGGCAGGATCGCACTGCGGCGGAGTGAAACTATGTCGCTAAAGCGGCCCTTTTTGTTACTATGAAAACTTCGCCGCCGCAAGGCGGCACTAAATTCAGGTATGCCCAATGCGCCTGCCAGGTTTTCATGGTGTGGTGGCGCGTCCACCAGACTTTCGTGGTGCGGTGGCGCGTCTGCCCGCTGGACGCATGCAGGTTTACTAAGAAAGTCCCGCCGCCGAATAGGCGGCATGTATTCAGGTATGCCCCATGCGTCCACCAGACTTTCGTGGTGCAGTGGCGCGTCTGCCCGCTGGACGCATGCAGGTTACTATAGGAAATTACCACAGGAGGTTCGTATATGTTTGCCGATAGCGCAAAAGTATTTATAAAGTCCGGCAAAGGCGGAGACGGACATGTATCCTTTCGCAGGGAACTCTATGTTCCCAACGGCGGCCCTGACGGAGGAGACGGAGGCCGGGGAGGCGATGTCATTTTCCAGGTAGATACAGGAAAAAATACCCTGGTAGATTTCCGCCATGTCCGCAAATATGTGGCAAAGGACGGGCAGGAGGGCGGAAAACGCCGCTGTCACGGTGCAGATGCCGAGGATCTGATCGTAAAGGTTCCTGAAGGGACCGTGATCAAGGATTTTGAGTCCGGCAAGGTCATTGCTGATATGTCAGGGGATAACCGCAGAGAGGTGATCCTAAAGGGCGGAAAGGGCGGCTTAGGCAACATGCACTACGCCACCTCCACCATGCAGGTTCCCAAATATGCCCAGCCAGGCCAGCCGGGCCAGGAGCTGTGGGTGCAGTTAGAGCTTAAGGTGATCGCAGATGTGGGACTTGTTGGTTTCCCAAATGTTGGAAAATCCACCCTGCTCTCTGTTGTCAGCAATGCCCGGCCGGAGATCGCAAATTATCATTTCACTACCCTGAATCCCCATCTGGGCGTTGTGGATCTGGGAGACGGAGCAGGCTTTGTGATGGCAGATATCCCAGGCCTGATCGAAGGAGCCTCTGAAGGAGTGGGCTTAGGCCATGCCTTCTTAAAGCATATTGAGCGCACAAAGGTGCTGGTCCATGTGGTGGACGGTGCTTCTGTAGAAGGCCGTGATCCGCTGGAAGATATCCTTACCATCAACAGGGAGCTTGAGGCCTACAATCCGGAGCTTTTAAAACGCCCGCAGGTGATCGCAGCCAACAAAATGGACGCCCTTTACTCAGAGGAGGATTCTGACAGCATTGTAGCCCGTTTAAAGGCGGAATTTGAGCCAAAGGGCATCAAGGTGTTCCCGATATCTGCTGTCAGCCGTCAGGGTGTAAAGGAACTTTTGTGGCATGTCAATGACCTGTTAAAGACAGTAGACAGTGCTCCTGTGGTATTCCGGAAGGAATTCGAGATCGAATACCAGGGAGACAAGAATCTTCCATATACCGTTTCCAGAGCGGAAGACGGAGCCTATGTTGTGGAAGGCCCAAGGATCGAGAAGATGCTGGGCTATACCAATTTAGATTCTGAGAAGGGCTTTGATTTCTTCCAGAAGTTCCTAAAGAATACGGGAATTTTAGACGATCTGGAAAAGGCCGGTATTTCAGAGGGTGATACCGTCCGCATGTATGGACTGGAATTTGATTATTATAAATAGGAGTAAGACTATGACAAGTAAGCAGAGAGCCTACCTGAAGGGGCTGGCTATGAATATAGATTCGGTGTTCCAGATTGGAAAGTCCAGTTTGACGCCTGAGGTCACTCAGGCTGTCTCCGAGGCTTTGGAGGCCAGAGAGCTGGTAAAGATCACTGTGCTCAAAAATTGTCTGGATGACGGGCGCTCCATTGCAGAGGTGCTGGCAGAGCGCACACATTCTGAGGTAGTCCAGGTGATCGGAAGGAAGATTGTCCTGTACCGTCCGGCAAAGGATGAGAGCAAGAGGAAAATACAGCTGCCTGTTAAGTAGACGAGTTTACATAAAATATTTATGTAAACAAAATGGAAAAGAGGATGTTTCATGGCAAAGATAGGGATCCTGGGCGGAACCTTTGATCCGATCCACAATGCCCATTTAAAGCTGGGACAGCAGGCCTATGAGCAGTTTGAACTGGATGAGATCTGGTTCATGCCCTCCGGACAGCCGCCCCATAAGAGAAACCGTATAGTGACAGCAGGAGAAGACCGCAGGGCCATGGTGAAACTGGGGATCCATGGGATTCCCGGTTTCCGTTATTCTGATTTCGAGCTGGAGCGGGAGGGGAATACCTATACTGCCCAGACACTGACTCTGTTAAAAGAGGAATACCCCAAGCATGAATTCTATTTTATCATTGGTGCGGATTCCCTGTATCAGATAGAATTCTGGTTCCATCCTGAGAAAGTGATGGAACAGACTGTGCTTTTGGTGGCGGGAAGGCCATATAGGCAGGAGCACAGGAGCCTGGAGGATCAGATCCTCTATCTGGAGCAGAAATATGGGGCGCGTATTTATCCTATCCGGTTTCATGAGATAGAAATTTCCTCAGAAGAAATACGGAAGGCTGTGGCTTTGGGCAAGGCAGTGGAAAGCTATGTTCCGGAGCCTGTAGCTGAATATATTAAGGCCCATAAGCTTTACCAGAAGGGCACGAAAAAAGGAGAGTAGATCAGATGGATAATCAATGCAGTCAGATTATGATACTGCGCAGGAAGCTCCAATCAAAGCTGGCTCCCATGCGCTATGAACACTCCATAAGCGTATCCTTTACCTGTATGAACCTTGCCATGCGCTATGGCTATGATCTGGACCGTGCAGAGCTTGCAGGCCTGATGCACGACTGCGGCAAGCGGTATTCAGATGAGATCATACTGAAAAAATGCTTAAAACACGGCATTGAGGTGACAGACGCAGAATATAAGGCATTGCCCGTGCTCCATGCAAAATATGGTGCATGGCTGGCTGAGCACAAATACGGCATTGACGATGCAGAAGTCCTGTCGGCTATCCGGTGCCACACCACTGGAAAACCGGAAATGAGCGTGCTGGATAAGATCCTCTACATTGCAGACTATATCGAGCCCAGGCGCTATAAGGCAGAGAATCTTCCTGTGATCCGGAGGCTGGCCTACGAGGATCTGGATAAGACCATGTATGCCATTCTGGCAGGAACATTGGACTATCTGAAGAAAAAGGGCGGCAACATTGACCCTATGACCGCAGACGCATATGAATATTTTCGAAAATTGGAAGGAGAACCGAATGAACTCAAAGGAAATGGTTAAGATCGCCTACAATGCCTTAAGCGATAAAAAGGGCGAGGACATTAAGATCATCGATATCCAGTCTGTGTCCGTTCTTGCAGACTATTTTATCATTGCAGACGGAAGCAATCCCAACCAGGTTCAGGCTATGGCTGACAATGTAGCGGAGATGCTGGGGAAAGCAGGCTGCGAGTGCAAGCAGATCGAAGGCTACCAGAATGCAAACTGGATCCTTATGGATTACAAGGATGTGATCGTCCACATCTTCTGCCGGGAGGACAGATTGTTCTATGATCTGGAGCGCATCTGGAGAGATGGCAAGACCTTTGTGGATATTAATGAACTGCAGTAGCATTAAACGTTTTGATCCTGCTATCGGTTTGGATGCTTTGGGGAAAACACCCGGAAGATGCGCTGGGGAAGCTCAAACACAAACACAATGCCCATGACGATGGCAACAGCGATCTTAAGAGAGGTAAAGCCTGTCTGCAGTGCCAGATCCAGCTTGTTCATCACAATATAATAGGTGGTCCAGTAAAGCCCGGCTCCCGGCACAAGGGGAAATATCCCTGATATGAGAAAGATCGTCACCGGGCACTGCTCCCGCACTGCAAAGGAGCGTGACAGGAGGATTACCATGACTGTCGCAAAGAGGGAGGCCACAGGCGCAGAGCATCCCTTAAGAGCCAGCAGGGAATAGACAAACCAGCCAACACCTCCGATAAAGCCGCAGTAGGGATAATATTGGGTTGGAACGCCGAACAGTAGGGAAAATGACACGGTTCCCGTGACAGCGGCCGCAATCTCTATCAGAAATCTCATAACAGCATTCCTCCTGTCATCTGATGAAATACCATTAGCATAAGGGCAACTCCCATGGAAATGCAGAAAAACACCAGGAGTGCATCCAACAGCCGGACGGAGCCGGAAAGATAGTCACCGTCTGCCATGTCCCTGATCCCATTGATAAAGGCCACGCCGGGTATCAGAGGCATGATGGAGCCGATGATCATAAAATTCAAATGTGCTCCTGCACCTATCAGGTACATGACAGAGCACAGGCAGGTCACCAGGGCACCTCCGCAGATATTTCCCACGATCTTGGAGAGATAGGGGCTGCTGATAAAAATGACATAGATATACAGCAGAATACCTGCAATAAGCGCTGCGGCGCTGTCGCCCAGGCTTCCGCCAAACAGATAGCAGAAGCTGGCACTGCCAACACCTGAGGCCAGGATCTGCATGGTCTTTGTCTTGCCCGGCATGGTGCGGATCTGCTCCAGCCTTGCACGCACCTCGCCAATGGAATAAAGTCCCTTCTCAATCTCTCTTGACAGCTGGTTCACAGCGGCAACACGGTTTAAATGGGAGCCCCTTACCGGAATATGCTGGACCTTGGCGTAAATAGGCTCGCCTGCATTGCCGGAGGTTGTAAATATCCCGTTGCTGAGAACGAAGAAATTCCCGGAGCCGATCCCATAATGGCGGCAGATGCGCTCCATGGTCTCCTCTACACGGAAGATCTCCGCCCCGTTTTCCAGCAGGATATGTCCAGCCTCCATGGCGGCATCCAATACCTCCTGCTGTTCCTCCAAGTTAAGTGGTCTCTTTGGCATAGGGATCCTTCCTTTCCCGCCAGTCTGTTGTCTGAAGCCTGATGGATTGGCGGAACTTACCAGGCGTCATAGAGCGGAATTTTAAAAAGTTGCGTGTCAGCGTCTTTTCGGTATTGTAGCCAACCTCTATGGCAATTTCCATGATGCTCTTTGTGCTCTCAAGGAGCAGCTCCGATGCGCGGTTAACACGTATAAAATTCAGGTAGTCGGAAAAGTTCATCTCCACCTGATAGAGAAGGATCTGGTTCAGCTCCGTTGGGGATATCCGGAAGCGGTCGCAGAGAAGCTTGGGGGACAGATTCTCGCTGTAATGCCTGTATATGTAAGAGATCATAGTATAAAAGTCACGCCTGTCCTTAATGCGGCACAGATCTCCGATATTCTGGTAGATATTGCGGAACTCATTTGCCTTCATCCCCATCCTGGCCAGAAATACCTTGCTGATATGGGAGCTGTCCACAAAGCCCAGGATCTCCGCCAGCTCCTCCAGCGTAAAGTCTGTATACAGGAGAAAATTGATGGTTTTTCCAATCCTCATCTCATTTAGCAGGTCAAAAAAGGAGAGACCCGTTGTGGATGTGATATAAGCGCTGATGGAGGACTCGCTCATATAAAAGATCTTAGACAGCTTAGCCAACGTGATCTTCTCATTCAGATGGCTGTAAAGGTAGTGGAAAATCTCACAGGGCTCGATGGTCTGTTTAAGAGCGGCTGTGACCATCTTCTCTGCCCGCATAAAGCAGATGAGGATCTCAATCAATTTGTTGGTGATAAAGAGGTTTCTAAGCTCCCAGCCGGGAGACTGGCTGGAGGGAGAGTCCATGGTGGATTCCATTCCCAGCTCTTCTTTTATAGAGAGAAACATAGTCCTCACAGATTCCAGCTGGCTGCCTTCCAGGTAGAGCACAGGGCTTTTCATGAGAGCCTGTATAATGGACAGCTGCCTGCTGCCTGGATTATAAAATGCTTTGATGATCTCATTAACCGTGTCAAAATAGTAGGCAACCACAAAAAGCTGTATGGGCGAGACTACCTCTGTGATCTCGCTGATCTGCCAGGGAAGTACGGAAAACACAGCTCCTGGCTTTATATGATAGGACCTGTTATTTAAACGCAGGGTGCCCTCTCCGCTGTTGATCAGCCAGAAGCGCGACATGGAATGAAGGAGCGGTTCTGTAGGCCCTGTAAGGACCTCGATATCAAAGCTGCATATTTTATTTTCATCCTGCATGGAGCAGTAGGAGCTTTGGGTTGGTACAAATTTGGCCATACGGGAGCCTCCTTTGTATGGATTATTTTCGTAATTCATTATAATCGTTTTTACAGACAGATACAAGAGAGGCAAAAGGGGATAGGCGTTAAAATACCATGTTTTTACAGAATTTTGTCCTACCGTTTTTTGGAAAATGCGTTAAAATAAAAACAGCTGAGTGCCAGAATGCGGAACTATTTGCTGCTCAAACGTTAACGCAGTGGAGTTCGCGTTTCCTGCTTGTTCGAAATACATGAGGAAAGAGAGGAACCATACCATGTCATTTTCAATACCCAAATATCATCATCCGGATTTTACACAGCCCCAGTTCGTAAACGCGCCGGATGTCAAATATGAAATTGCAGAGAAGGACGGCGTTGCACCGGAGTATTACCACAGCACCTCCATGTACCCGGAGTATTTTAAGATCAATGGAACCTGGGTGCTGGCAGAAGAAAGCCGTATGGACTCCAGCGTAGTGATCTGTGATGACGGTCATCTGGAGGTTGTGGAGAACAGGAACATAAAAAAGGGCGATAAGGTCATTCTGGGAAGGACGGAGAAGTGTGAAGAGGGCATTTATATGCACTGCAACGGCTTTGCAGAGGCAGCAGACGGACTGGAGGATCAGTTTGTTTTCCGCCAGGGAAGAAGCAGGGAGACCTCCTATGCCAGGGATTACGACAACCTTTTTGAGCTTTTGCGCCATGAGAGGGAGCACGGAAATATTGTATGGGTGATGGGACCTGCCTTCTCCTTTGACGCGGATGCACGCTATGCCATGCAGTCTCTTGTTGAAAACGGCTATGCCCACGGCCTGATGGCCGGCAATGCGCTGGCAACTCATGATCTGGAGGGCGCCCTTCTGCACACCGCCCTGGGACAGGATATTTACACCCAGAAATCACAGCCAAACGGTCATTATAATCATCTGGATGTCATCAACAAGGTGCGCCGCAGCGGCTCCATTCCGCAGTTTATCGAGGATTACAACATAGACAACGGCATCATTTACAGCTGTGTAAAGAATCATGTGCCCATCGTGCTCACAGGTTCCATCCGGGATGACGGGCCTCTTCCTGAGGTGATCGGAGACGCATATGAGGGCCAGGGCGCTATGAGAAACCTCGTGCGCAAGTCTACAACGGTCATCTGCCTGGCTACCATGCTCCATACCATTGCCACGGGCAATATGACTCCTTCCTTCCGCGTAATGCCGGACGGCCAGATCCGCCCTGTTTACCTGTATACGGTCGATGCGGATGAGTTCGTGGTGAATAAGCTTCTGGACAGAGGAAGCCTCTGCGCGACTACCATTGTAACAAATGTACAGGATTTTATCACGATTGTTGCAAAGGGTCTGGGAGTGATGAAATAGCGGTGAAATGAGAATGATCTGAGTAAGGACTCAGAACTTTGAATAAATGAATAAAGAACTCCTGCTGATATGTGCTTCAGCCTCCTTTTATGAGAAAGAGGGGGCTGAAGCTTTTTCGTTACATTACATAGGGAACTAAAGATCCAGTTCGAGGGCTTTGCCCTCGAGCTCCCGTTCCAGAAAACATAGTTTGTCTACAGTCTGAGAATCCTGCGATGCAGGATTCTTTTTATGTCAGGGGAGATTATCATAATATCCGGGAAAACGGGGGTGTGCAGCTACATCATGCGGAGCAGTCCGATCACCTTGCCGAGGATCTCCACATGGTCTGTGATGATGGGCTCCATGGCATCATTTTCCGGCTGAAGGCGGTAATGACCGTTTTCCTTGTAAAAACGCTTTACGGTGGCGGAATCATCGATCAGTGCCACTACGATCTCACCGTTGTTCGCTGTCTGCCTTTGCTCCACAATGATCTGGTCACCAGGCAGGATGCCTGCGTTTATCATACTTTCACCCTTTACATGAAGCATAAAGGTCTCTGCATTGGGCAGGGCCTCTGCTGGGAATGGAAAATAATCTTCAATATGCTCCTCAGCCAGAAGGGGTTCGCCGGCAGCAACTGTTCCCAAAACCGGGATATTTACCATCTCTCTGCGAAAGTTAAAAGAGTCATCCAGAATCTCGATGGTCCTGGGCTTTGTGGGGTCCCGGCGGATATATCCCTTCTCCTCCAGGGCGGAAAGGTGGGAATGAACGGAAGAGGTGGACTTTAAGTGGACCGCCTCACAAATCTCACGTACAGCCGGCGGATATCCCTTCTTTAATATGGTTTCTTTAATATACTCTAATATCTCCTGCTGCTTTGCAGTCATTTTATCCTGAGCCATAATCTACCTCCTGCATCTTACTGATTCTATAGTAACATATGTTCGGCAAAAATGCAAACCTTTGTTCGGTTTTTTTGACAGGAATGCTTGACAAAACGTATGTTCTGATGATATAGTATAGATATCGAAAAGAACAGATGTTCTGTAGCAAAACAGGAGGGTTACATATGAGAAAGTCGACGATGAGAAAGCTGAAAGTGATTAGTTTTACCTTAATACTCCTTATAATTGTATTAACCGGACACACCATGTTCACCTCCATGGCAAAGGAGGAGGAAAACATGGCAACCCCTTACTATAAGAGCATACAGATACAGAGCGGTGACAGCTTATGGCAGATTGCTGATCGGTACAAAGAGGGCAGCAGTATGAGTACGGATGCATATATAAAAACGTTAAAACAGATGAACGGCTTGAAGGAGGATACGATCCATGCAGGCCAGTATCTTACAGTGGTATATTTCCAGTTGGATTAAGGGCAGGTTTTCCTGCCCTCAGACTGTAGACAAAGTTGGTGCTAGTTGATTACGCCCAGCACCACTTTTCT
>NZ_JAJCIC010000037.1 GCF_020554865.1 Lacrimispora sp. 210928-DFI.3.58 | reverse complement strand
CTGCCAGCTGCTGAACGGCAGGAATTAAATTTGCGAAAAACTATTGACACTATCTATATCTTATAGAAGTGATATGTCAATCAGTTTGTAAGCATAACTAATAGTTTGTTTTTATCGAATAAAAAAGCCGGCAAGGTTCAATCATAACCTTCACCGGCATTTTTTATTACGCTCGTTCCTCGCTTCATAAAAACTTACGGGAAACGCCAACTCCGCTTCGCTTCGTTTGCGTAGCAAATAGTTTCGCGCTCTAGCGCTCAACTATTTTTTATCAATTTCTGGATTCCTCTAAATAGCTGTAAAGTGTATATTTTGAAATATGAAAGGCCTCACAAAGAGAAACGCTGGCTTTTGCAATTTTGAAAACTCCCTTTTGATCCAAATACCGAAGAGCCTGCACCTTTTCCGCTTTGCTCATCAATCCCATAGGCTTACCGATCATTCGTTCTACTTCATTCATATAATACTGAAGCAATTCATCTACGTTACGGACAAGCACCTCCGAATTCTCAACGGCAGGAGCAGAAGGAGTATAATTAATAAACGCTTTCAAGGCATTTTCCGCCAAAAGGAGATCTGTAATATCCATATTCACACAAACAGAGCCAATAATGTGATTATCATTATCTTTAATATATGTGGTAGCTGATTTGATAATCTTCCCCTTTTCGCAATTCGTAAAATAAACCAGTTCATTATCTGCACCATCTAAATTGCTGGAAAGCTTTTCTACTACAGACTTACTGGGACATCCGCCAACACTGCGTCCAGTCACCTGGCCATTAACGATATCAATAATTGTATGATCCAGCCCATTTCTATAGTCATGAACAACGATTTCGCATTTGTCGCCGAAAAGCTCTCCTAAATTTCGGATAAGTCTCTGAAGAAAATCATAATTAATGTCAATCATTTCTGACCTTTCTGACCCTGCCCTCCTTTTTGCAGACAGGCATTCTCTTTTTTGGATGTTTTGCTTAAAAACAAAGGCTTCTGGAACCTTCCCCAGAAGCCTTGTTTCACTTCATTTTACATTAATCCTCTACAGAAACGATCTCACGCTTGTTGTAGCTTCCGCAAGCCTTGCACACTCTGTGAGGCATCATAAGAGCTCCGCACTTGCTGCACTTTACCAGGTTGGGAGCGCTCATCTTCCAGTTAGCCCTGCGGCTGTCTCTTCTAGCTTTAGAAGATTTATTCTTTGGACAGATAGACATGGTTTACACCTCCTTCAACTGTTTAAAAATATCCTGGATAACTGACATTCTTGGGTCCAGTGACCTGTTATCGCAGTCACAAGTCCCACGGTTGAGATTTGTGCCACATCTATTGCAAATTCCCTTACAGTCATCACTGCAGAGAACTCTCATAGGCAGGTTCAGGGTTAATTCATTACCAACCAGCTGGTCTACATCCAGATTATAACCATTAACGTAGAACTGCTCATCGAAATCTACTTCCCGCTCCTCAGCTGTCCGGTTCATATCCAATTCCTCGTCGATCTCCAGACGGAAAGGAACGATCACAGGCTCCAGGCATCTGGCACAAGGCATGGCAAGACTCAGCACTGCCGTTCCTGTCACAGACATCACCCGGTTTCCCTTGTTGGTGATCGTCAGGGAAACTGGCTCCTTTTCCACAATCTCGTAAACGCTTCCGCCCTCACGAAACTGCGTCAGCTCAATCGGAACAGTATAGACTTTTGATTTCCCCTCCACAGGGAACAGTTCTGATAGATTAATCAGCATATCCTACTCCTTGATACGCACCTATGCTATTATACATAGGTGCGCCGGGTTTGTCAATAAAAAGTTTCCAGATATACGCAAATTTTTGTCATTTTCGGACTTTTTATACCAGATGTATGGCAGCGCCTCTTATTCGGTCAGTCTCTTTGTCTCTCTTGCGATTGCCAGCTCCTCATTGGTGGGAAGCAGCATTACCTTTACTTTGGAATCAGCAGCGGAGATAACAGCGTTCTTGCCTCTCACATCATTTGCCTCATCATCGATCTTAACGCCCAGATAGCCCAGATATTCGCATACAGCCTTTCTGGTTGCCTTGTCGTTCTCGCCTACGCCAGCGGTGAATGCGATGGCGTCAACGCCGTTCATAGCTGCGGTGTAAGCGCCGATGTACTTTGCTACGCGGTAGATGAAGGCCTCAAGAGCTACCTCTGCTAAGTGGTTGCCCTCCTTCTTCGCTGCCTCGATATCACGGAAGTCGCTGGAGATGCCGCCGCTCATGCCCAGGATACCAGACTTCTTGTTCAGGATGTTCAGAACCTCGTTCACATCCTTGCCTTCCTTGTTGCAGATGAACTGTACAACAGCAGGATCAATGTCGCCGCTTCTGGTGCCCATGATCAGGCCCTCAAGAGGGGTAAGACCCATGCTGGTGTCCACGCACTTGCCGCCGATGGATGCGGAAATGCTTGCGCCGTTTCCTAAGTGGCATACGATCACCTTTGCCTTTTCCGGATCCAGACCGCCGAACTTGATAGCCTCGCCGGATACGAACATATGGCTGGTGCCGTGGAAGCCATAGCGGCGGATGCTGTATTTCTCATAATACTCATGAGGGATTGCGTACATATAAGCCTTCTCCGGCATAGCCATACCGAAGCCTGTATCCCATACAGCTACGTTTGGCTTGCCCGGCATAGCAGCCTCGCAGGCCTCGATGCCCATCAGGTTTGCAGGATTGTGCAGAGGTCCTAAGTCGAAGCACTCGCGGATCACGCGCTTTACATCCTCGTCCACTACGATGGACTCACTGTAAACCTTACCGCCGTGGAGTACGCGGTGGCCGATGGCAGAAATCTCGTCGGTGCTCTTTATCACGCCATGCTCCGGATCCTGGAGGGCATCCATTACCATCTTGATGGCAACGGTGTGGTCTGGCATTGGGTTCTCTACTACGAACTTGTCCTTGCCGGCTGGCTGATGGGTCAGCTTAGAGCCCTCAATGCCGATCCTCTCGCAAAGGCCCTTTGCAATAACGCTCTCGTCTGCCATATCGATTAACTGGTACTTAAGGGAAGAGCTTCCGCAGTTGACTACTAAAATTTTCATGTTCTGATATTCTCCTTACAAATTTTGATTCTTATGTGTGGCTGCGAAGTGCTTTCGCATCACTGGTTCTGGCACTGTACGGCTGTGATGGCAACTACGCCTACGATATCGTCAGCAGAGCAGCCTCTGGACAGGTCGTTCACCGGCTTTGCAATACCCTGGCACATTGGGCCGTAAGCTTCTGCCTTGCCCAGTCTCTGCACCAGCTTGTAGCCGATGTTGCCTGCATCCAGATCTGGGAATACCAGTACGTTGGCATGTCCTGCAACCTTGCTGTCAGGAGCCTTGGAGGCGCCGATCTCAGGAACGATCGCAGCGTCAAGCTGTAACTCTCCGTCCAGAGCCAGCTCAGGAGCCATCTCCTTTGCGATCTTAGTTGCCTCTACTACCTTGTCCACATCTGCATGGGATGCGCTTCCCTTGGAGGAATGGGACAGCATAGCCACTCTTGGCTCGTTGCCTGTCAGCATCTTGAAGCTCTCAGCGGAGGAAACGGCGATGGCTGCCAGCTCTTCCGGATTTGGATTCTGGTTCAGTCCGCAGTCAGCGAATACGAAGGTGCCATTATCACCGAACTGGCAGTCCGGCACTTCCATTAAGAAGAAAGCGGAAACCAGCTTTGTGCCCGGCTTTGTCTTGATCACCTGCAGGCAGGGTCTTAAGGTATTGGCTGTGGAGTGGCAGGCACCGGATACCATACCGTCTGCATCACCCTTCTTGATCATCAGGCAGCCATAGTAAGCATAGTCGCTTAAAATGGTCTCTCTTGCCTTCTCAGGCGTCATGCCCTTTGACTTTCTTAACTCTACAAATAAATCTATATACTCCTGTGTCTTTTCATAGGTCTGAGGATTGATGATGGTAGCGCCAGAAACATCCAGGCCCTGGCTGTGTTCACCGATGTCCTCCGGTGTGCCGATAATAACAAGATTTGCCAGATCCTCTTTTAAGATCTTCTCTGCAGCAACCCAGGTTCTGCGGTCCATAGACTCAGGAAGCACGATCGTCTTCTTATCTGCTCTCGCTTTTTCTTTAATTACATCAATAAATCCCATGGTTCTTACCCCTTTCGTTATTTTAAAGCATATAGCTTTATTATATACGGACTGGATATGGGAAACAAGTTGAATTTAGGAAAATTTTGCATTTTTTTTAATACGGAGCCATTTCTTTTGGCAAATTGCAGTAAACGCAAAGGAGCCGGCAGCGTGTCATCTTCCGTCTGCCGGCTCCTTTTATCTTGTTCTCCTGTTAAATTTTCTCGTAATGCTCCACATTGATCACAAAGATCGTTGCGCCGCCCACTTCTACGTTCATGGGCATGGTAGCGTAATTTACCATGCTGGTGCCGGAAATGTAAGGCATATTTACTGTGAGCTTCTGGTGCTGTCCGCACTCCTGCTTGATGAGGGAGATGACCTCATCCACCTTCTCATCTTCTGCGCCGATCATCAGTGTAGTATTGCCCTTCCGTAGAAAGCCTCCTGTGGTAGACAGTCTGGTCACGCTGTAGCGGTGCTGGGTCAACTGGCTTACGACATCATCCTCGTTGTCATTTCTCACAATTGCATACACTAATTTCATAAGCTGAGCCTCCTTGTCAGGTCCACAGGGCGGACATTGCTTTCCACCCATGTGTCCATATCATTTTCAAACAGTTTTAACCAGTATACCACATTTTCCGTAAAATAGGTGTGAATATTTCGTATATAGCAAATAAATTTTACTTACTGTTTGCTCTCAGCCGGTCTTGTACCCAGGGTGATCTCAACCTCATGCTCCACATAGGCACCATCCACAAGGGACTGCACCGTAAGGCTGACAGCAGAACCTCCCTCATAATAGGTGAGCATCTGCTTTAGCTCCTCCATGCTGGTAACAGACTGTCCGTCAAACTTCGTAATGATATCCTTTTCCTTCAGTCCGGAAGCGGCAGCTGCACCGCCGTCTAAGATCTTATATACATAGACACCAACAGGCATACCAAATTCTTTGGAGGCTGACGCGTCAATATTCGTTCCCTGGATGCCCAGATAGCCCTGGGCCTCTTCTGCCACTGCAATCCTGGTCTTCTTTGTCATCAGGGTGTTCAGGATCTCCTGGGCCTTGGAAATCGGAATTGCAAAGCCGATGCCCTCCACCTCTGTGGAAGCGGTCTTCGCTGCATTGATGCCGATCAGGTTTCCATTGATATCAAGAAGTGCGCCGCCGCTGTTGCCTGGGTTGATAGCTGCATCTGTCTGGATAAAGGTCCTTGCGACTCCGTCCTCATCCTTGATCTCACGGTCAAGGGCACTCACATAGCCTACTGTCAGTGACTGTCCATAGCCTAAGGCATTGCCGATAGCGATCACCTGCTGTCCTACCTTTAAGTCATCGGAATTTCCGATGGATGCCACTTTGATCTTGCTCATGGTATCTGCCGGGATATCGGAAAGCTGGACTGCAATAATAGCTAAGTCGGATGCAGAATCTGTTCCCTTTACAGCTGCCGCCACATCCTTGCCGTCATTAAATGTCACCTTCAGATCCTGAGCGCCCTGGACTACATGGTTGTTGGTGGCGATCAAAAGCTCGGTGTCATTCTGGCTGATGATAATGCCGGATCCGCTGCTCTGTGCCGTGTAGGTCTGGGGCATTCCAAAGAAGTCACGCTGCTGTACTGTCATGGTATCGTTAATGGCAACAATAGAGGGCATGGCTGCCTCTGCAATGGCTGATACATCGGTAACTGTTGATACAGGGGTCGTGGTCTGGCTGCCGGAATTTTGTGCATTCACAGCCGGGACAGCCTGTACTGACTGAGCCTGTGTCTGAGCCTCTGCAGCCTGGGTGGCTGCATTGTAGGTTCCTGTCAGTCTTGTGCCGATATAATTGACACCTGTCATGACACCGCCGGATACTGTTCCAAAGAGTACGGCTGCTGCGGTAATGCCTGCTGCTTTTCTTGCCAGACCGCCTCTTCTTTTTCTGTTTACAGGCTGTTCCGGTCCTCTCTGGTTCTGAGGTCCGTAACCCTGGTATGTCTGCTGCTCCCTGTAAGGTGCATTGCCTGGCTGGCTGCTGCTGTTCTGTGCAAAACGCCATCCTGTTTCCTGGTTGCCGCCCTGTCCTGCAGGTGTGGTCCAGTTCACGTTACTCTCCTGTGTTCCTTTTGCTTCCATATTTTCCCTGTTGTCTCTATTTTCGTTTTCGTACATAATAATGTCTCCTTTCATCCATGATTCTATATGAACTTTCTGTTTTCCTCTTGATAGCTCATACTATACTTTGGATTTATGGTGGATCTGTGACGCAAATGTGGAGAAATTGTGTCCTTCTTCTTATCAATTTATAAACAGGAGCTTGAGTTCCCGCATTTCGCGCTCCGGTTGCCAGGAGGGAGGCCGGAGCGACTTTGCAGGACATTAGAAGCACTTAGTCCGCTGGTTTTTCCGTTCAGAGAGGCATCAATGATTGTTTGAGCGCAGCGAGTTGCATTGATGCCTCTCTGGCTTTTAGGAAAAATCAGGGGGCTTAGTGCTTCTTATGTCCGAAACCGGAGCATCGGCCTCCCTCCTGGCAACCGGAGCGCAAAATGCGGGAACTCAAGAGACAGAATATCTGGACGCGGAACGTGTTTCCCGATATAATGGACATGATCCGTAAACAGAAGTCAGACAGGAGTGCAGAGAAATGAAGGTTGCCGGAATTGTAGCAGAATATAACCCGTTCCACAGCGGGCATCAGTATCATCTGGAGGAAACCAGGCGTATAACGGGAGCGGATTACTGTGTAGCAGTGATGAGCGGAGATTTTGTACAGCGGGGAGAGCCTGCATTTTTCAGCAAATATCTGCGCACCCGCATGGCTCTCTCCTGCGGCGCCGACCTGGTGCTTGAGATCCCTTCCATATTTGCAGTCAGCAGTGCGGAGGATTTCGCTGCATGCGCCGTGGCCCTCCTTGCAGGTCTGGGCGTTGTGGATGTGCTCTCCTTTGGAAGTGAAAACGGCGACATAAAGCCCATCAGGGCGGCTGCCTCTCTCCTTGCCCAGGAAGGGCCAAACCTTTCGGCTCTTTTACAGGCCGGACTCCGTGAGGGCCTTACCTGGCCCCAGGCGCGCAGCCAGGCACTTCTCTCCCTGGCAGAGTCCGAGGAGGACTTTCCGCTGGCAAAAAAAGAGCTTGACCAGATCCTGGCAAGTCCCAACAGCCTTTTGGGGATTGAATACTGCAAGGCCCTTAAGCGCCGTCACTGCAGCATACAGCCTGTCACTGTGCCCAGGAAGGGACAGGGCTATCACGATCTGGAGCTTGATGAAGGCCAGGCCTCCGCTTCCGCCCTCCGCAGGGCATTTGCAGATAAGACAATGGACAATGGGCACCTCTCCCATGTTCCGCCGGAAATCAGAGCTCTGTATATGGAAGGGAAGCCTCTTTTTGCCGGGGACTGCTCCGGCATACTCAATTACAGGCTGTTGGCCCTGTTTCAGGAGGGCTGTGCTTTTGACGATTATGCGGATGTCTCCGGGGATTTAGCCTCCCGTCTGAGACACCACCTGCTCCAGTTTGCGGACTGGGAAGGCCGTACACGGCAGCTTAAGACAAGGCAGTATACCTATACACGGATCAGCCGCGCCCTGACCCATCTGCTCCTCGGCATTACAAAGGAACAGACCGCCCAGGCCAGAGAGGCCGGATATGCCCCTTATGGGCGGGTGCTGGGCTTTCGCAGGGAGGCAGGACCTCTCATGGCTGCGATCAAGAAGCAGTCGTCGATCCCCCTGGTGGTAAAAACTGCCGCAGCGGACAGGATGTTAGAGGGAACAGCCCTTGCCATGTTCCGCCAGGATCTGCATGCAAGCCATGTGCGGCAGGTGCTGGAAAGGGAAAAATACGGATGCGTGGGAAAGAATGAATATAACCAGGAGATCTGCATCCTTTAGCTTATAAAAGAGGGTTCTGCCCGGAGGCTGCTGCCTTATCGGAGCGAATTGTTAACTTATTTTTTTATTTAAGTTGACAATTCGCTTTTTGCGTGGTATAGTCAACCTTGTTCTGTTACATATATCATAGCAAAGAAAGGATCATCCTTATGAACACTACTCCATCCTCTATCCATGCCTCTGCTGCAAAGAGGCGTATTTCCACCCAATCCATCGTCCTTGTAGGCATGTTTGCAGCTGTTCTGGCTGTCATCTCACAAATCTCTCTTCCCATGCCATCCGGCGTCCCCATCACCATACAGGTATTCGGGATCGCTCTGGTGGGGACGGTCCTGGGATGGAAAATGGGATTTTTTGCTACTGTCGTATATATTCTGCTGGGGGCTGTGGGCCTTCCGGTATTTGCCAACTTTAGGGGCGGCATCCAGGTCCTGGTTGGCATGAGCGGAGGTTATATCCTTGCCTGGCCGGTAATGGCAGTGCTCTCCGGGATACGTCCGAAGACAGAGAATAAGACCAGAAACCTGGCTGTTATGATCATCCTGTCCATCATCGGGCTTATGATCGTAGAGTTTGCCGGCGCCTTCCAGTGGTCCCGCCTCACCAGCGATATGAGTTTAAGCGCTATCATCGCCTACTCCTTTGTGGCCTTCATACCAAAGGATGTGATCATCACCGTGGTTGCCGTGGTGATCGGAAACCAGATGCGTAAACCCCTGATCCGGGGCGGATATCTGAAATAGGATCATTTCTGTATGGCAAAAAGCCGCATGTCCGGACAACATGCGGCTTTTTTTACTCCAAAACAGATTTATGAAAGCTTTACGATCACGGTCTCATAGGCGCGAAGAGGGATTTCTCCATCTCTCCCCTCCCGGCTGCTATAGTTGGACAGGATCACCTCGCTGTCCGCCCTCACTCCATCCCAGCAGAGCTTCTGCTCTTCTTCTGAAAAATTGTGGACAGCAAGCCAGGCAGTTCCCTCCAGGCTTCTGATGAAGGCGATCACCGGCCCCTCTGTCTCGGAAACCAGCTGGAAATCACCGTAGACCATGACCGGATTCTCCTTTCTCAGCCTTATAAGCTTCTGATAGAAATGGAAGATCGAATCCTCATCCTGCAGCTGCTGCTCCACATTGATCTCCCGGTAATTTGGATTCACCGGAAGCCAGGGCTCTGCCAGGGAAAAGCCTCCATGGACGGAGGAGTTCCACTGCATCGGCGTTCTGGCGTTGTCACGGCTGATGTTTTGGGATACCCTCAAGGCCTCCTCCTCAGAGGCACCCTCCTGAAGCATGGTCTTGTAGTAATTGCGTGTGTCAATATCATTATAGTCATCAATGGAAGGAAGCTTGATGTTCGTCATGCCGATCTCCTCTCCCTGGAATACAAAGGGAGAACCGGGAAGGGTGTGCAGGTAGGACGCCAGCATCTTAGCGGACTCCTTCCAATACGCTCCGTCATTGCCGTACAGTGACACCTGCCGCGGCTTGTCGTGATTGCTTAAGAATCTGGCCCACCATCCGTCCTTCTTCAACGTCTCGTAGGTCTCTGCAAGATTTTTTTTGAAATTCGTTGGAGACCAGGTCTCAATCTCCACAATGGGCGGAATAAAAGGGATCGCCATATTAAATTCCCCTCTGGATGCGCTGGTGTAATTCCATGCATCCTGGGGGGTATTCACGATGACCTCTCCCACTGTCATCAGATGGTCCGGCGCTATGGTCTTCGCCACCATTTCCTGGATGTACTGGTGGGTTCCCTCCAGATTTGCGCAGGAGGAGGTTCCAAATGCCTGGCTCATATCTGCCCTTCCGTCCAGCCCCTTGTCCAGATAGCTGATCGCATCGATCCGGTAGCCATCCACACCCTTTTTATTCCAGAACCGCACAATATCAAGGATCTTCTCCCTGGCCTCGTCATTGGCCCAGTTCAGATCCGGCTGCTGCCTGGCAAAAAAATGGAGGTAATACTGCCCCCTCTCCGGCACATATTCCCAGGCGCTTCCGCCGAATACGGACAGCCATCCGTTTGGCGCGCCCCCGTCCTCCGCCGGATCACGCCAGATATAATAATCACTGAATTTGTTGTCTCTGGACTTTTTGGACTCCTGGAACCAGGGGTGCAGGTCAGAGCTGTGGTTTAATACCAGGTCCATGATAATGGCGATGCCTCTCTCATGAGCGCCGTCCCGGAATGCCTCCCAGTCCTCCATTGTCCCAAATTCTTCCATAATGCGGTAATAATCGGAGATGTCGTATCCATTATCCACATTAGGAGAAGCATAGACAGGGGACATCCATACCGCGTTGATGCCCAGCTCCTTCAGATAATCCAGCCGTTCGGCCATGCCCTTTAAATCTCCGATCCCATCCCCATTTCCATCCTGGAAACTCCGTGGGTAAATCTGATAGATCACAAGCTCCTTAAACCAGTCTTTTTTATGCTTCATTGCTCTCTTCTCCTTCTGTTTGCCTCAAGCAGAGCATCTGCCGCCTCAGCAAAGCCATCCTCCTCATTGGACAGGGTGATCATATCTGCTGCTTTCTTTAAGCCTTCGCTGGCATTTCCCATGGCAACCGACCAGCCCAGAGGCAGAGAAAGCATCGTCCTGTCATTATCTCCATCGCCAAAGGCCATTACCTGATTCAGCGAACAGCCCAGAGACCGGATATAGTCCGTCAGTCCCTCTCCCTTACTGGCATATTTGTTGGTGATCTCCCAGTTCGTGGAAAAGGAGGCTGCGACACACACTTCTGGTATCTGCTTTAGCCTGCCCTCGATCTGGCGGATCAGGTCCACATCCTCGCTCAGCGTCACTGCTTTATAGCATTTCAGCTCCATACGGAAAAATGCTTCCGGCACGATCCGTCGGTAGGGCTTTAATATCAGGTCTTCTTCCTCCCTGGTACGGTCCTTTCCCGGAAACAGCCGTGTTAAAAAGAAATGGCGGAATACTTCCTCCTCCGCCACAATATACTCTCCCTGATCTGTCACCAGCTGGAGGATCAGCTCCTTCTGCCAATCCCTGACAGCCTGGAATACCGCGCGGACCTTGTCCATAGAAAGGAAATGCTCCCTTTTCAGCTTCCCGTCCTTTCCATAGATCGCTGCTCCATTCATGGCAATCATATCACAGGCAATGCCTGCCTCCTTCAAGGGAAGAGATGCCTCCCCAAAGGTCCTTCCCGTGCAGACGATAAAGCGGAGGCCTGCCTCCTGGAGCCGTTTTACCGCCTCCCTGTTGGCCTTGCTGACCTTGCCTGCTCCATTCAAAAAAGAACCATCCATATCACTGACTACCACACGGATCTTCTGGCTCCGCTCTGGATCTGAGGCGATCAGCGAAAGTGTGTGTTGGCTCTGTTCCATTCCTACTCTCCTGTCTCCTTTTTCGCCGCCATTAAGGCGATCTCTATCATATCCTCAAAGGTTCTCTGGCGTTCCTCTGCGGAAATCGCTTCGTGAGTAATGGAATGGTCGCTTACTGTCAGCAGGGCTGCCGCCTTTTTCCCTGCGGCCCTTGCCACATGAAACAGCGCAAAGCTTTCCATCTCCTCTGCCACACATCCGTACTTTTCACGGATCTTGAAATTCGCTTCCCGGTCCATCCGGTAAAAGCAGTCTGTCGAATGGATCTTTGCCAGCCTCACCTGCTTTCCCTGCTCCGCTGCCGCCCGCATGATGATTGCGTTCAATTCACCTGAAGGATACTCCCAGGAATCCTTATATCCGTCATATGTCTGGGCAAAGGTGGACTCGCTCCAGCTTTCCTCCACAAGAAGCACATCACCCATTGCTATCTGCTCCGAAAAAGCGCCGCAGGAGCCCACCCGTATAATGGTGTCCACATCATATTTGCGGTACAGCTCATGGGCATAGATCCCTGTAGAGGGGCCTCCCATACCGCCGCCCATCACGGATATCCTGGTTTTCTTGTACCATCCGGTATATCCCAGCATATTGCGGGTGCTGTTAAACTGGAATGCCTGCTCCAGATACTGCTCTGCGATCCCTTTTGCCCGCAAGGGATCCCCCGGCATTAAGACTACCGAAGCAATCTCATTCCGGGATGCCTGATTATGTATTGTTGCCATCGTCAACCATTCCTTTTATTGGTTTCCATAAATTTCCATCAGTTCTGTTACCAGCAGACGTATTGTCTCACATGACATCAGCTGATCCTCTCCATGGACGATCATCAGGCAGACCTGAGGCTCAAGGCTCTCTGCTTCCTTCTGGAGCAGCCCCATATGGCTCTCATGTGCCTGAGCCAGCATGGAATCGCCTTCCTTCAGAAGCTTTCCTGCCTCCTCTGTCTCATGCTTTTTGGCGCACTTTAACGCATTGATATAGCTGGATTTTGCCATCCCGGCATAGGTGACGATCCCCATGGCCTGCATCGTTAATGCTTCAATATCAACCATAGCCTCTTATTCTCCTAACAGTGCTTTTGCCTGAGCTAATGCGGCTTTTCCGTCTGCCATTGCATAGGTTCGCATCTCAACGGCTGCAGTGGGCACCTCCACAGCCTCCTGTATCTCATCTACTGCATGCATAAGCTGTGGGCCTACCAGACACACATCCCACTCGCCTGCCTCATCCTCTGCAGCTGCGCTGCTGACTGCCTTGATCTCCAGCGCTTCTCCCTGGGAAGCTGCGTACTCCTTCATCTTCTTTACCAGAATCGAACTGGACATACCTGCATTGCAAACAACCAAAACTCTCATCCCTGATTACCTCCTGAATATTCTTTCTCTTATATATTACCATGTTATCACTTTTGATCTTGGATCGCTTTCTCGATCAGGCCAAACACCTGCTCCTCATTGCCCGCCTTCCAAATTTTCTCTGCCTGCTCCTCTGACTGGAGCAGCCTCCAGAGCGCTTCGCAGACACCATCTCTGCCGATGTCCGATCCGGCTTCGTTTTCAGAAACCGTCCATGGCCGGAACGCGGCCATTGCCGCAACCCTCACAGGACCGTCTGATCCGTTTATCACACAAATGCTGATACCGTCAGAACAGGCTGTACGCTCTACAGGAAGAAAGAACCAGTATCCCTCTGTCCTCCGTCCAAAGCCTTCCTCTGCTGCCTGTAAAAGCCTTCTGCACTCCTCATCTTCCAAACCTTCTCCGGGAAAACATCCCATTTCTACAAGGGACTGCGAGCAGGAAACAGCAGCCTCTTTTAATGACAGCTCCTCCTCAAAAAAACGGATCTGAACACGTGAAAGGAGAAAATCTCTGGAATCCATAAGCTGCTTTTTCATCAGAAGCTCATCTAAAAAGCTCTTCATTCTGCGCTGCTCCGCCTCTGAAGGGGAACCTGAAAGCGTCAGCTGTGGGAGCTCCATCCTGACCTCCATAGGCTGGGCAGAGATCAATAAGTCCGGCTGTCTTTCACGGCAGGCCGTTTCAAGAAGATACTGAGGACATACCCCGCATATAAGCACCTTCTGCTGAAACTGCTCCGTGATCCAACGGCACACCTGATAATACCAGGCGGAAGCCGCTCCATACACAACCAGTGCCCGGACCGCCTTCCCCTTTCTGCTCTCACAGACCTGGAGATATTCTGTGATCTGCCAAAGCTCCCCAGCCCTTAAGTAAACTCCATACTGCTTATGGATCAGAATATTTAACAGCATTGCACCCCGGTATGCGGCTCCCGGCTGATCCATGGAATCCTTGGAAGATATTCCGCCGATCTGAATCTTCAGTTTCAGCCTGCGGATCAGGCAGACCAGATTCTGATAAAAACATTCACTGATCTGTGTTTTATCTAAAAAGGAAATACCATACTGATAGAATAGTTTTTCCTGAAAAATTTGAAATAATTCCTTTGCCTCTGCGGCATCCCTGTCATCCTGCAAGGACGTCCGTCCCTTCGGATATCCCAAACGCTCAAAGTTCCACGCTGACTGCGAACCATCTTCCGGAAAACCTGCAGCCTGAAGGAAGCGGTACATAAATTCCAGATCACATTCTTCCAGTTCCAGAAAGAAGGATCGGTTCATTTCCTTCAATAGATCTGCCAACTCATCATCATGCCGGAAATCCTCCTGGATCTCCAGAAAAAAGGTCTCCTCCCTTCTGACATTGGTATAAAATACCACCCAGGCGGCAATATAAAGAAGCTGATCTGATACAATGATCCCCTTCCTCCTGCAATACGCCTCCACATACTGGTAAAAGGTGTGGATCTCACGCAGATTGACGATCCCCCGCATCAGATTATACAGGCAGCTATCCATCAGCTGTCCGCTTTCCAAAATACAGTTCATGACCAGGCAGAGCACCATTCTGCGGATCTCGCTTTCCGGCGCATACATAGCGACCCTGCCGCCCTGCACCCAGAGACCATGGAAATCATACTCCTTTTTTAGTATCCTCTCCAGATAGGCAATGTCCTTGTAAAGGGTCTGCTCAGAAACGCACATACGTTCTGCCATTTGATAAATATTGATCCCCGGACGCCCCAGTACCCGGTCCATCACAGCAAAACGGCGCTCCCTGGGTGTCTGTGCCTCCTTACTCTGCTCTGGCTGATTTAAGCTTTCCAGGATCAAATTGACTTTATTTTTGTTTTCCTCTTCAATAAAATATCCGTTCTTCTGGGAAGCACTGATGCAACAGCCCAGCTCTTTCAGCCAGCGGTTAACAGCAGCCACATCATTGCGTATCGTTTTCCCACTGACCCGGAGCTGCTCAGACAGCTGCTTTCCCGAAATTCCTTCTGGATGCCCCACGATCGATTGAAGCATATTTTTCTGACGTATTGACAGCAAAAGCAACTCCTCCTTTTGCTGTCAAGTATAGCACAAGGCCTGTCCGAATTCCAGTAACTACTCAGCCATTTTCCTTCTTCAGTTCATCTGCCTCCATCATCTTAAAGAACGGATAGTACATGATGCCCATAAGGACCACATTCAGAACAGCCATCACTGCAGCCTTCCAATCCAGTGTCAGAAGGAAGGCCTGGAAGCCGGGAGGCAGGAAGCCAGGAGCCTCCCAAAGGGGAAGGCCTACAAAGCCCGAAGCCATAGCCAGGTAATCCAATGCGGCCACGATCACAGGTCCAATTACAAAGGGAAGCATTAAAAATGGATTCATGATAATGGGAACACCGAAAATGATTGGCTCGTTCACACCAAACAGAGAAGGGATAATACCCACCTTGCCAATGGTCCGTAAGGACTTTGCCTTAGAGAACATCATAAGTAATACCAGGCCCAGAGTCATACCGGAGCCGCTTACCTGTAAAAATCCATAATAGAAGCCGAATGTAAATACATGGGCAGGAGCCTGCCCTGCTGCAACAGCTGCTGCGTTTGCTGTTGCATTGGCGATTGCAAAAGGTGCCCACACACTGGAGGTGATAGCTGCACCGTGCAGGCCGAACACCCACAGAAGCTGTGTCAGGGAAACAACGATCATAACTGCCGGAAGAGAATCCATGGATGTGATCGCCGGAGCCAGGATATTCATAATCACCTGTGGGAATACGGTTCCTCCCACGCTCTGGCACAGAACGGAAACAGCCGTTGCTGCAACCACATCGATCACCAGAGGGATCAGAATGGAAAAGCTGTCAGCAACCATTGGAGGTACGCTGTCAGGCATTTTGATTGTCAGATGGTATTTGCTGCAGAGACGCATGACCTCAACCGCAAAGATTGCTGAAATGATGGCAGTAAAAAGTCCTTCTGCTGCCAGATAGGTCACTACCCAGCCGCCGTCCTCTCCTATGGTAACAGACAGGATCAAATGCACCAGGATCGCAGATGCACCTACCAGCACATTCTTGATCTTGTAGCGCTTTGCCAATGAATTGGCTATGTACAGCGCCGCATACAGGGACATGATGTTTGTGGTAAAATAGGTTGGCAGTGTAATGATACTGTTGTGGGCATTCACCCATTCTGACACTCCGCCGCCGATCAGGTTGCCGATACCCGTAGGTACAAGGCAGAAGGAACCAATGATGATGATCGGCACAATGCCTACAATGCCGTCCTTAATGGACTGGAGATGCTTCTGCTTTTCCAATACCTTTGCGATCGGCATCATCCACTTTTCAAGCCATTTCTGAAGCTTATTCATACTTTATGAGCCCTCCTTATGTGGAAATTGATATTGTTCTTATTATAAAATAGGAAATCCAACAGCTCAAATAATTAAATTCCTCATAGGTACGGTAATTTTTGATAAACTGTTCAAAAGTGCCTGCCAAACTTTTATGATGCGGCGGTGCGTCCGCTGCTGGGCGCATTCAGGTTTCCTAAGGAAGCATCTCAGGCGCCAGCAGCCTTACGATTGCGGGCTCTGCCTGGAGAAAGGCCAGAAGGTCTCTTATCTGCTCCTTATTGTCCTTTTCCTTTCCCTGATATACAGCGCGGATAAGGATATTCTTCGGCGTGTGCTCCATGTCGATAAATTCCAGTATCTGGGTACGGTAGCCTCTGTATTCCAGGACCTGGGCTCTGATCCCGTCTGTGTAGAGGGCGGCCATACGCTCCTTTAGAAGGCCGTACTGGAGCATCGGCTTCTGGAGATCACAGCTCATCTGACGGTTCAGCTCATGCTGGCAGCAGGGTACAGACAGGATGACCTTCGCTCCCCACTGCACTGCCTTTTCCAGGGCGTAATCCGTGGCTGTATCGCAGGCATGCAGGGTGACTACCATGTCCACATGGCTGACGCCCTCATAGGAAGCAATATCTCCATGGCAGAAGCTTAAGCTCTCATAGCCGTAAGCTCTGGCAAGACGGCTGCAGTTGTCGATGACATCCTGCTTTAGGTCCAGCCCGATGATGCGTACCGGATACCCCTTCAGTTCCTTTAAATAATGGTACATGGCAAAGGTGAGGTAGGATTTCCCGCATCCAAAGTCAATAATGGTGGTCTCCTCCTCCTGATTTAAATTGGGAAGGATATCCTCTATAAATTCCAGAAAGCGGTTGATCTGGCGGTACTTGTCATAGTGGCTGTTTACCACCTTTCCGTCCTTTGTCATCACGCCCAAGTCCACCAGGAAGGGCACCGGGCGTCCCTCCTCCAGGATGTAGCGCTTCCTGCGGTTGTGCTCCATCAGCTTTGAGGGGGCTATCATGGGACGGGGCGGGGTCTGCTCCATCTTTTTCTTCACGGTGACCTTTCCCTTTTTGCTCACAAGCACCTGGCCGCTCCCCAGCTCTGACTGTATCTCTGCCTGACGGAAGGCGTGTTCCAGTAAGTCTGTGACATAAGCCTTTGTCTCTGCCATATCCATATTCCGGTGGAAGGCCTGTTTTCCCACCTGTTCCTCCGCCTGGAACATGAGGCTGCCCTTTATGAGCAGGGGACGTAGCCTGGATTTGGAGAGCTTATCCGCTTCGCAGGGATTACTCAGTATAATGCGTGTCAAAGAAGGATTTAAAAAGGTATCCAGCAATGCTTCGATCTGTATGCGTTCTTCCTGGTTCATGTTTTTTCTCCTGCAGATTCCTGATTCACAGAGGTCCTTTCACGCACCTCTGCCAGACCAGTATAGCACAACCTATGCCATATCTGCAATCCAGACCTTCATCTGGCCGCCGCAGACCATTCCTTCCTCCCCCGCCACATCATTGCTCATATCGATGGTGACTGTACGGCTTTCTCCTGTGCCGATGAGCTTCCTGGCCTCATGGAGGACAGCGCTCTCACTGCAGCCGCCTCCTATAGAGCCCTTTGTCTGCATTTCTTCTGTGACCGCCATGTAGGCTCCTGATTTTACAGGTGTGGAGCCTCCTGTCTCATACACGATCAATACTGCCTTTGGCCTGGTATCCTCTGCCAGGAACCGGAGCAGCTCCAGATCGATCTCCTCGTTGGTGAGTATCCGGCTCTTTGACCGGCGGCTGGTCTCCCGCCTGCGGCACTGGATCAGCTCCGCCACAATGGAGATGGCGATCTCCTGTATGGTAAGCGCATTGATGGGAATGCCGATGGGCGTATGTATCCTATTCAGGAGTTCTTTTTCAAAGCCCTCTTCCCCCAGGAGCTTCAGCAGCTCTATGCCTCTCCGGCGCGAGCCGATCATCCCCAGGTACAGAGGCTCTGTCCCTCCCAGCACTGCCCGGAGGCAGTCTGCATCATACCGGTGGCCTCTTGTGATCACTGCCACATAATCGTTCTTCCGGATGTCCAGCGCCTTTATTGCATGTTGAAATTCATCACATACAACGGCTTTCGCCTCCGGGAAGCGGGGCGAGTTGGCAAAAGAGGGGCGGTCATCCACCACTGTGACCTCAAAGCCCAGGGCAGAAGCAAAGGCACATAAGGGCTGTGATATATGCCCTCCTCCCAACAATATAAGACGCTCTTTTGGACGGAAATTGCGCGTATAGAGGATACCCTCTGCCTCAAATTCCAGTGCTCCCGGCCTTCCCTCGCAGACCGCCTCAAACACACGCTGAAAACGTTCCTTCATACAGCTATTCCTCCCATATTTCCTTTTCCAGCAGACGCTTGTAATATGCCCTTGACTGGTAAAGCGCCCCTGCCGGGTTGTGTGCCAATACACGGTCCTTTGTGATCAGCGTGGTACACAGCGCCTTCGAATATTTGTAGAACAGGCTGTCATGTCCAACGCACAGGCCCACCACCACATTAAAATCCGTTTTTGCCTTGTTTAAAAGCTTTGCCTGTAAAATGGGATTGCACATGACAGGTCCTGTACGGCAGGTGTATTTCTCCTCTATACCGATAGTAACCTTATCTACAGAGCCTACTTTGCAGGCAGCGCCGTAGACATCAAATCCATTCAGCTTCAATATCCTGGCAAAAATGCGGCTTTCCTCGATCAGGCCTGCACAGGTGGCGATCCCGATCTTTTTCGCTCCGATCCTCCTTGCCACTGCCATGATCTCTTCTACACGTGTGTATTTTCCATAAAACTCCCCTTCCACCTCGGCTGACGCAATGGCGATCTTCCTGTTCTCTTTTTCATCCGTGTATAATTTCACCACCTTTGCGATCTCTTCCTCGCTCAGCTTGGCGGTCAGGCAAAAGTCCGGATATTTACTGTTCCTTTTGCCGCAATTGACTACTCCGCAGTCCGTACAGCTGTGGGGATAGGATGCAGCCGGCTGTTTCTCCTTTTTCTCTTTTTTCTTGCCTTTCTTTTCTTCCTTTTTTCCCATGATGTAATAACTCCTCCCTGTGATTTTCCATTTTGTTCCACAATTATATCAAAAAAACAGGCTGCCGTTAATCCCTCTTTGGATAAAAGCAGCCTGTTTTTTATGTGCTAATCTTCAAACAGCGGTGTGGAAAGATAACGGTCTCCGGTATCCGGCAGCAGTGCAACGATGGTCTTTCCCTTATTCTCAGGACGCTTTGCCAGCTCAATGGCAGCCCATACAGCGGCTCCTGAGGAAATACCTACCAGTACGCCCTCTGCCCGGCCGATCTTTTTGCCCGTATCAAAGGCATCCTTATTTTCCACGGCAATGACCTCATCGTAAACTCCGGTATTGAGCACATCCGGTACAAAGCCTGCGCCGATTCCCTGGATCTTATGGGAGCCGGAAACGCCTTTGCTCAGCACCGGGGAGCTGGCAGGCTCAACCGCCACTACCCTCACCTCCGGATTCCGGCTCTTTAAGTATTCTCCTACGCCTGTGACGGTTCCTCCGGTACCAACACCTGCCACAAAAATGTCCACCTTGCCGTCTGTATCCTCCCAGATCTCCGGGCCCGTGGTATTTCTGTGGACTTCAGGATTGGCCGGATTTACAAACTGGCCTGGGATGAAGCTGTCCGGGATCTCCTTTGCCAGCTCATCTGCCTTTGCGATCGCACCCTTCATGCCCTTTGCTCCTTCTGTCAGCACAAGCTCGGCCCCATAGGCTTTCATGAGCTGGCGGCGCTCCACACTCATGGTCTCCGGCATGACGATGATGATACGATAGCCCCTGGCAGCTGCCACCGATGCCAGCCCGATGCCCGTATTTCCTGAGGTTGGCTCAATAATGACGGATCCCGGCTTTAACTGTCCCTTTGCCTCCGCATCATCGATCATGGCCTTGGCAATACGGTCCTTTACGGAGCCAGCGGGATTAAAATATTCCAGCTTTCCCAAAAGGCGGGCCTCCAGTCCCTCTTCCTTTTCTATGTGTGTAAGCTCCAACAATGGGGTCTTCCCGATCAGCTGGTCAGCAGAAGTATAGATCTTGCTCATAATATTATCCTCCATTATCCATATTTTTATTATTATAATAACATTGTCATTGTGTTCCTCTGTTTTCCATCCAGGGCCAACATCGGAAACCTTTTCTATATCTCCTCATTTTATTACCTACCTTTTAAGTATGTTTATAGGGATTATATGCCTTTTTAAAAGAATTGTCAATGGTCTTTTATAAAATTTACATATTATTTTAAGTTGATTTCCCTATTTCTATTATTGTATAATAGGTTTAATAAGACAACAGGAGGAAAAAGCATGCTGGTTTCAACAAAGGGGCGCTATGCCCTGCGTATTATGATAGATCTGGCAGAACACCAATCGGAGGGCTATGTTCCCTTAAAGGAAACAGCCGCGCGCCAGGAAATATCCGAAAAGTACCTGGAGGGGATCCTAAAAATGCTTGTGCGCAGCAGGCTGCTCACCGGCCTGCGGGGCAAGGGAGGCGGCTACAAGCTGACAAAGGCTCCCGAGCAGTATACAGTGGGAAGCATCCTGCGGGTGACTGAGCTCTCTCTGGCCCCGGTATCCTGTCTTGATAATGGTCAAAAGCCCTGTCCCAGAATGTCCGGCTGCAGGACACTGCCCATGTGGCAGGGACTGGACAAGCTCATTAATGACTATCTGGACAGCATTACACTGGCAGACCTGATGCACACAGAGCGGCCAGGTGATGACTATGTTATTTGAGAAGTGGCTTTAAAAACTGGCAGGACAGCCTGATACACAGACTGCCCTGCCAGTTTTTTCTTGTAACACGGCTTATGGCCGCATAAGAAGCATCATCTGTCCTTTACCAGATAGAATCCGCAGCGGTCCTCCGTAAATACTGCCCGCAGCCGCTTTTCCTCTGCATAATCCGCGATCCACTGCCTAAGGCTCTCCTCTGCCGGTTCATCCAGCGAAAAATACTGGCCTCCGCAGCTGTCATGAAAATGCAGCTGTACGGAGAAGTTGTCTTTCAAAACCGCTTTCAGCTTTGCCGCCTCTGTCAGGCTGATAACTGTCATTTTTCTACCTCCTCTCTTCGTATTGTTCCAAAAAATGATAGCGCTTTCCCTGCTTCTTATATTCAATAACGGTATCTAGGTTCACATTTTCCACGCTTTTAAAAATATTCCCCTCCACAAAGGGATTGACCTTCTTCATCTCAGCGATCAGCTGCTTGACTTCCATCCGCTTTGAAATTCCGCTTCCATCAGGACGGCAGGTGGTACAGGTATCGGTAAAACGGCATGCACATTGGATAAACGTAAGCTCATTGTAGTCCCGCCATTTTTTGATATCCTCCTCCCGTATCAGGTACATAGGGCGGATCAGCTCCATCCCTTCAAAGTTGGTGCTGTGAAGCTTTGGCATCATGGTCTGTATCTGACCGCCGTACAGCATTCCCATAAGAATCGTCTCGATCACGTCATCATAGTGGTGTCCCAGGGCGATCTTATTGCACCCCAGCTCCTTCGCCTTGCTGTAGAGATGTCCCCTCCTCATGCGGGCGCACAGGTAACAGGGAGACTTCTCCACATCATAGACCGCCTCGAAGATATCTGATTCAAATATTGTAACAGGGATATTTAGCAGCCTGGCATTGTTCTCAATTACCAGACGGTTGGCCTCGCTGTACCCCGGATCCATCACAAGAAAGACCAGCTCAAAAGGTATTTTATCATGGCTCTTCAGCTCCTCAAACAGCTTTGCCATCAGCATGGAGTCCTTGCCGCCGGAGATACAGACTGCGATCCTGTCTCCTGCCCGGATCAGCTCATACTCCCTGACGGCTCGGGCAAATTTGGAAAGCAGTTCCCTGCGGAAACGCTTCTGTATACTCTTTTGAGCCTTCTCTGCCCTGGTCTGCCCATCTTCTGTTTTCTTCATACCAGCCAAAAGCCAGCCATTATAGCCTCCCTCCAGACTGTATGCGTCATAGCCCATGTCACGCAGCTCTTCTGCCGCATCACGGCTGAACATTCCCCGGGTACAGTAGAGAATAAGCTTCTTATCCTCCGGCAGCTCCTGAACGCGCTCCGAAAGCTCCTCCTGGGGAATGTTCACAGCCTCTGGGATCACGCCATAAGCCGCTGAAAACGCGCCTCGGATATCCACCAGCTGATAATCTCCCTCCTGAAGCTCCTCAAGATCCTGCCATGTGATCTCCAAACAGCCTTCATTCATAAAACAACTGATCCTTTCCTCTTTTTCTGTGAATTAAATAAAATATTCGATGGTCCTTTCCGGGGTCATCTTCGTCTTCTCATTAAAGAGCAGCACTGCCTCACGCCCCTCATATGGCCCCAGGGAATAGGTTTCCTTGGACTCCCGGTTAAAATAAGACGCAGGTACGATCCTGTTATAGGAACAGGGATGATCCTTTACAATGCGGATATCTGCCTCCTCATAAGACTCCTCCCAGTAATAGGGATCGAACATCAGTAGGACTCCATCCTGCTCTCCTGTCAGAAGCACATAATGCTCCACCTCGTAATACAGACGCACCACAGCCACTCCACGGCGCCTCAGGGCGTCATTGATCCTGCTTTCCTGTCCGAGAAATACGCTTTTTCCAGACAGGTACTGGCTGGAAATGTTCAGCCTTCCGATCTTTCCAAAACCGCACAGCCAGTTGCTGAGGAACATCATGGCTGCCATGGAGGTCCCGCATTTGCCCGGCACTCCCTCCGCATTATAGCAGTCCAGGCAGTACAGCATAATATTGCGGATCACCTCCGGAGGGATCTCTTCTCTCTCAAAGAGGTAGCTGATCCCGTTCAGCATGGAGGTGGGTCCGCAGTCATATTCTGACATCTGATAGCGAAGCGGATTCTTCATACCTATTTTCCCCCTGTTGGTTCCTGTTTTTTGGTAATATCTAATGTCTCATTCATGCTGCCTGTACGGTAGCCGCCCAGATCCAGCGTCACATAGGCAAAGCCCAGCTCCTTCAGCACCTGGTATATTTTCCCTCGGTTTTCTTCCTTCACCAATTCCTCAATATCTTCCGGCCTGACCTCAATGCGGGCCAGCTTATCATGGATGCGCACCCGGATCTGATGAAAGCCCATGTCCAAAAGCAGCTGCTCTGCCTTATCTACCATGCCCAGCTTCTCTTCACTTATGGTCTCCCCATAGACAAAACGGGAGGAAAGGCAGGCAAAGGACTGCTTATTCCATGTGGGAAGGCCCAGTTCCTTTGACAGCAGGCGGATTTCCTCCTTGTTAAGGCCTGCTTCCCTCAGGGGGCTTTTCACTCCCAGCTCCTTCACCGCTATAAGACCCGGACGGTAGTCTCCGTTGTCATCCAGATTGGAGCCCTCTGCCACTGCCCGGATGCCTCTCTCCCTGGCGATCTCCCATATTTTCTCAAAGAGCTCATGCTTGCAGAGATAGCAGCGGTTTACGGGGTTCTGGCGAAAGCCCTCTATATCCAGCTCCTCCGACCTGCAGACGATATGCGTGATTCCATTCTGCTCGCAAAAGGTCCTTGCCTCTTTTAATTCCCTCTCCGGGAAGGAGCAGGAGCTGGCTGTCACTGCGATGACCTTCTCCCCCAATGCTTCCGATGCAGCCTTCAAAAGAAAGGTGGAATCCACGCCTCCAGAAAAGGCTACAGCCACGCTTTGAAGGCCGGATAGATATTCCTTCAATGTCTGATACTTTTCCCTGATTGTCTTCATATGCTTTACCATCCCTTTCGCTCACAGGCTATAAAAGCCCGGTTTTCTCCATCGCCTGGCGCAGATCTCCAATAATGTCCTCGATATCCTCAATTCCTACGGAAAAGCGGAAAAAACCGTTGTGGAACTTCTCCGGGTACAGGTACTGCCTTTCATCCTCCTCTCCCAGAAATACGATCAGGCTCTCATCATGGCCAAGGGACACTGCAGAGGTGATGACCTTAAGCTGGCTGACAAAGCGGTTATGAGTATCATGGTCTGCCTTCAATCCAAAGGAGAGCACTCCTCCGAAGCCAGGAGCCATCTGGCTCAAGGCTGTCTCGTACCCATCGCTTCCGGGAAGCCCCGGATAGGCCACAAAGCTGACGCAGGGCTGGGCCTCAAGCCATTTTGCTGCTGCCAGGGCATTTTCATTGTGCTGGCGCATACGCAGTGGCAGGGTCACGCTTCCCCTCATGATCAGCCATGCATTAAAGGGACTGATGGTGCCGCCCAGATTGATCTGGGACTGTGCCCGTATAATGTCGAGATATTCCTTTTTTCCTGTAATAGAGCCTCCCATGGCATCACCATGGCCGTTAATGTACTTTGTCAGGCTTTCAATGGAAAAGTCCGCTCCAAGCTCAATAGGTCTCTGGTTAAAAGGGGAGGCAAAGGTATTGTCCACTGACAGCAGCACTCCATTTTCATGGGCAATCTCTGCAATGGCGCGGATGTCCGAAACCGTCAGCGTAGGATTTCCTGGCGTTTCTATGTGGATCAGCTTCGTGTTCGGACGCACAGCCTTTCTCACTGCCTCCAGATCAGAGGTATCTACAATCGTGGTCTCTACATGGAATTTATTGTTAAGCAGTTCATGAAGCAGCCGGTAAACGGCAATGTATGTCACGCTGGAAAAGATTACATGATCCCCGCTTTCTAAAAGGGCAAAAAACAGGCCTGAAAGAGCTGCCACCCCGCTTGAAAGCACGATGCAGTCCTCTCCGCCCTCTAAGGATGCAATCTTTTCCTGCAAATACTTCTGGTTAGAGCCTCCGTTGCGGGTATAGAGATTCCCGGCTGCACTTGACCAGTTCATGGCAGTGGGATCATAGGGCAGCTCATAGCTGTTTGCCATCGTGATGGGCCTCTTGATCGCACCGGTCTCCCCGTCCACATCATTTCCCGTATGTACTGCCCTTGTCTGAAAGCCGTATTCATTTCCGTAAGTCCGTTTTGTCATATCGTCTACCCTCATTTCTCTTTTTCAAATCTTTCCCTATACTCTACCGCCTTAAACCTATTTTGTCAATGTGGTTAATATGTTTAATTTTTGTAAAATGAGTATTCCACATAAAATCCACAAATTTTTCTGGTATCCTGTCCGGAAAAAGAACAAGGAGTGATTCATAATGGAATTGATCAAAAAGCAGCTCTCCATTGGTGGAATGACCTGTATCAACTGCCAAACGAAAATACAGAAGGCCTTGACTCATACTGCCGGTATTCATAAGGTGCAAGTGAGCTATAATAAAGGCACCGCAGATATCATCTATGATCCGGCATCTATTACCCTGGATGAGATCATCGCTGTCATTGAAGGACTGGATTATAAAATTTTAAAGGGACGATCTTCTTTTGCAGATATCCGCCGCACCCTGCGTTTCTCCGTTATGATCCTGTTTCTCTATGCCCTGCTTGAGGAATCCGGTGTGCTGAACCGCCTTGCCCCCGGCCAGCTGGCAGACAGCCGGATGGGCTATGGAATGCTTTTTCTCATCGGACTCATTACTTCCGTCCACTGCATCGCCATGTGCGGAGGCATCAATCTTTCCCAATGTATTCCACACGCCAACACAAGCAGCCAGGAAAGCTCGCTTTCTTCCCTCTGTCCGGCCTTTCTCTATAACCTGGGCCGTGTGATTTCTTACACCCTGATCGGCTTTCTCCTGGGAGCTGCAGGGATGACGATCAGAGGGGGCTTAGGAAACGGCCTTCCCATTCTGTTCCAGGGCATCTTAAAATTCATCGCAGGCATTTTCATGGTCATTATGGGCCTTACCATGCTGAACCTGTTTCCCTGGCTCCGACGGTTCAGCCTGAGAATACCCGGGCCTCTCGCCGCTGTGATCGGAACAAAGAAGCTGAAGGAAAAACGGCCCTTCATTATCGGCATATTAAACGGCCTCATGCCCTGCGGTCCCCTGCAGTCCATGCAGATCCTGGCACTGGCCTCCGGCAGCCCTCTTACAGGTGCCCTTTCCATGCTCATGTTCAGCCTTGGAACCGTACCTCTTATGCTGGGACTTGGGTCCATTGTATCACTTTTGGGCAGAAAATACACCAGACAGCTGATGGACATCGGAGCGCTTTTTGTGATCGTCCTTGGTCTTTCCATGCTCTCCCAGGGTGCCAGCCTTTCAGGCCTTTTCTCTCCCAAGCTTTTGCTGGTATTGATTGCCATGCTTACCATCCTTGGCGTGATCGCAAGCCTTCCCTTTGAGAGCTCCCTGCGCAGAGAGATCACTCTGGCTGCCCTTCTGCTCCTTGTGGGTTCGGGCTGCCTGATTTCCAGATATGTTTCCCCGGCAGCAGGCTCAGGGGCAGCCTCGCTGGAAGCGGAGGATCCGGAACTTGTGGACGGTACTCAGATCATAACCAGTACCCTTACCCCCGGCAGATACCCAGATATCACCGTGCAGGCGGGGATTCCTGTAAAATGGGTGATCAACGCCCCCGCCAAAAGCATTAACGGCTGCAACTACAAGATGATCCTCCCCTCCTACGGCATTACCCACGAATTTATAGAAGGGGAAAATGTGATCACCTTCACTCCAACACAGACAGGCACCCAGCAATACTCCTGCTGGATGGGAATGATACGGGGCAGCATCTTTGTGGTAGACGGAGATGCTGCCCCGTCAGAGGCTCCCAATGATCAGACTGCCGATATTCCTGTTCCGTCCGGTTACCAGATACCCTCTGATCAGTTTGCTGTTGCAGAGGCTTCTGTGGATGAAAATGGAGAAGACATCCAGACAGTCCGCATAGAACTGACAGAAGACGGCTTCAGTCCGGCAGTCATTGTGGCTCAAGCAGGCCTGCCCCTGATATGGGAGATTGATTTCTCCTCTGATGCGACGGCCTCCTCTGTGCTCCTGGCTCCGGCCTACTCCTCCAGGCTGAATCTCTCTCCTGGTGAAAATTTCCTCTCTCTCTATCCACAGGACAGCTTTGATGTCTCCACGGGAGACCACCGCTTTTATGCTTATGTCAAGGTGGTAGATGACATCAATGATTGGGATGAGGCCGCTGTCAGACAGGAGGTCAGCGGGTATGAGACCATGATCTATCCTGAGTCCGTTTTTGAAGTCCCAAAGAGAAGCTGCTGCTCCTAACGTATGTTTGAAAATCATTCCTGACATACGTTCAGGCAGTCCGTGAAGCGGTCCTGGGCTTTCTCTCTGGATGCGGTGCAAAATACGGGAACTTCTGAAGGCGGCTGGTTGACAATCCTTCCTTCTGCGTTTATCATAGTAACATCCGTAGAAATACCCACATCAAAGGTAGGTTTTATATATGATAAACTTGGACCAAAATACCACGATCCTGGTTGTTGATGATGAGGAGATGCTGCGTGAGGTCGTCTCCTCCTATCTCGAAAAAAAAGGTTTTCACGTCCTGACTGCCGCAACAGGAAAGGAAGCCCTGGAGCTGTTTGACCGAGCGCAGGTCAGCTTCCTGATTCTGGATCTGATGCTGCCTGATCTCTCAGGTGAAGAGCTCTGCTCTCTTATCCGCCAGAAATCCAGAGTACCTGTTATTATGCTCACAGCCAAAACCATGGAGGAGGATATGCTGAACGGCCTTCATATAGGCGCTGACGACTATATGACAAAGCCTTTCAGCTTAAAGGAGCTGTACGCCCGGATGGAAGCCATCTCCCGAAGGTCTGCCGGGGACTTGAAGCCTCTGGCCGAGAGGTTTCAGTGGAACGGCGGCGATCTCACAGCGGATCTGGAGCATAGGACCGTAAAAAAGCGCGGAACTGCCGTGTCTCTTACCCCCATTGAATGGAATATCCTCTCCTGCTTTCTGAAATATCCAAAAAAGATCTTTACCAGGGAGGAATTCATCCGTGATGCCTTTCACGAAGATTTCGACGGCTATGACAGGGTCATCGACACCCATATCAAGAACCTCCGCAAGAAGATCGAGGATGACCCCAAAAGGCCTGTCTATATCCAGACAGTCCACGGAGTCGGTTATAAATTTGGAGGCGAACCATCTTGAAACATACCCTTAGGACACAGCTCTCATTAGGCTTTTCGCTGATCGTCTTTGTTACCATCGGCCTCATCAGCCTGACTGCCAACCTTATGATCAACCGCCGTTTTGAAAAATATGTGGAGGCGCAGCAAAAGGCCTTTTCCGACAATCTTGCAGCAGGATTAGGCGACCAGTATAATACCTATACGGGAGAGTGGAACCTGGACTACATCCACGGCTTTGGAATGTATGCCTTAGAGGACGGCTATATCCTTACACTCTATGATAAGGAGGAACAGGTGATCTGGGATGCACAGAATCATGATATGACCCTCTGCCATCAGATCATGAACAGGATCTCCCTGCGGATGGAGGAGGAAAAGCCGGAAACGAAGGGAAACTTTGTGACCTTCCGCTATGAACTTAAGAAAATGGGAACCCTGATCGGCTATGCGGATATAAGCTATTACAGCCCTTATTATTTCAATGAAAATGATTTTCTGTTTATAGACTCCTTAAATCAGATTCTGCTCATCACCGGCATTCTCTCCCTTGCAGGCGCTGTTGCGGCCGGAACTCTTTTTGCCAAACGAATCACACGCCCGATTGCAAAGGCAACGGAGCTTGCCAGGAAGATATCGGAGGGAAATTACGGCATGGGCTTTGAATGCCGCGCCGGTTCAAGAGAGCTGCAGGAGCTGATACAGTCCTTAAGCCAGATGGAGACCTCACTGGAAAACCAGGAAAGGCTCCGCAGGCGGCTTACCACAGATATGGCCCATGAGCTCAGGACGCCCCTGGCAAACGTATCCTCCCATCTGGAGGCGATCCTGGAGGGTGTCTGGGAACCAACAGAGAAACGCCTCCAGGGCTGCTATGATGAACTCATGCGCATATCCGGAATCGTCACAGATCTGGAAAAGATGAGACAGATAGAGGGGGAAAATCTGATCTTTGACAAGGAGCCTGTGGACCTTTTCAAGCTGGTCCGGGCCGTACGGGGGGCCTTTGAGCCGGAGCTTCTGAAAAAGCGCCTGACCTGCAGCATATGCTGTACATCCGGCGATGTCCCTGTGCCTGTTCCGGGAAATGAAAAGCGGCTCCACCAGGTCGTCTTTAATCTCCTCTCCAATGCTGTTAAATATTCCAATGAAGACGGACATATCTTTATAAAGCTGGAGACCTCCCACAGCCATGTGCTTCTCACAGTGGAGGACCAGGGCACCGGCATTTCCAAAGAGGAACTGCCCTTTGTCTTTGAGCGCTTTTACCGGACAGACTCCTCCCGCACGAGAAAAACCGGCGGAGCCGGTATCGGGCTGGCAATAGCAAAATCCATCGTCCTTGCCCACGGAGGAAAAATATGGGCTGAGAGCGAGGAGGGAAAGGGAAGCAGGTTTTTCCTTTCTCTTCCGAGGGAGATCAATAAATAAACCTATTGACAAATTGTGTTTTCCATAGTATTATCCTATTAATTTTATAGGAATGATGGAGGAAAGAAAGCTGTTGACTGAAGTTCGCTATTCTGCAGAACAGAACTGCTGTTGTTGTACGGGCATGTGTAGACATATGTCCCTTTTCTGTTGTGCAAAATTTCAAACGACCGCTTTCCCAAAAGGCTCTTTTATTCCATAGCACTATAATGGCAGTCCGGCTTCAGGAGAACTGCATACAATAGGTGAGATATACGGAAAGCATTGTGCTTTCCGTCTTTTTATTTTGAAAACAAAAATCAAACAGGCTGTCCCGCTGCCCTGGAGAAGCAGCAGCCGGAAATGAGGGAGCAAATGGAAAAAGCGTTGAAATTGGAAGTACAGGAATTAGTGTCAGACATTCTGAAGGATTATACCAAAAATCGTGATATTGACAAGATGAACGACTTTTTTAATCAGCCAGACAAGGAGGTCATCATCGGCATTATCAACAAACTGATCCGCATCATGTTCCCCGGCTACTACCGCGACAAATCCTACCGCATTTACAATGCCACCAGCCAGCTGTCCATGCTGATCGAAGATGTGACCTACCATTTAAACAAGGAGATCGCCAAGGTGCTGAAATACAGCCCCAGGCACAAGGCCAGCGACGATGCTGCGATCCAGACGGAAGCAGAGAATATCACCATTGCATTTTTAAGGAAGATACCATCCATACGCGAATATTTAGAAACCGACCTCCAGGCGGCCTTTGACGGGGACCCGGCTGCGGACAGCAAAGAGGAGATCATACTCTCCTATCCCGGAATGTTCGCCATCACCATATACAGGATGGCCCATGAACTGTTTTTGCTCTCTGTCCCTCTGATCCCCAGAGCTATGACAGAGCATGCCCACAGCCTCACAGGGATCGACATCCATCCCGGCGCCTCCATTGGAAAATACTTCTTCATTGACCATGGAACGGGAATCGTAGTGGGCGAGACCACCATGATCGGCGAGCACGTCAAGGTCTACCAGGGTGTCACTTTGGGCGCACTGTCCACAAACGGCGGACAGAAGCTCAAAAGCGTCAAACGCCATCCCACTATAGAGGACAATGTCACCATTTATTCCGGCGCATCCATCCTGGGAGGACAAACTGTGATCGGGCGCAATACAGTGATCGGAGGCAACACCTTTATCACCTCCTCCATCTCCGCCAATACACGTGTAAGTGTCAAAAACCAGGAGCTGCAGCTAAAAAAGGGAAGCTCACATTTACAGGATGAATGCTGGTGCTATGAAATATAACAAAAAATGTGGAGGAATGGATGAACATTATGGAACGCTTCCTGCAGAGCCAGGAGCTGTCAAAAGAGGAATGGATCGAATTATTGGAGCAGCAGCGGGATTCCGCTGCTGTCTGTCAGCTGTCCCACGAGGCCATGAATATCCGATGAGCCTCTCTGCGCGCAAGCAGTGCCTGTATGATCTGAAAGAGCTGGGATATCAGGTGGGAGCCGGATTCATGGTAGGCTCTCCGGGACAGACCACCAGGGAGCTGGCCGAGGACATGCTTTTTTTACAGGAGCTTAAGCCACAGATGGTGGGGATCGGCCCCTTTATCCCCCACCACGATACCCCCTTTGCCGCAGAGCAGCCTGGCAGCGTAGAGCAGACCTTGTACCTCTTGTCCATCATACGGATCCTGCTTCCCAAGGTACTTCTCCCTGCTACAACAGCACTGGGAACGCTGGACCCGATCGGACGTGAAAAGGGCCTTATGGCCGGGGCCAATGTCGTAATGCCCAATCTGTCTCCTGCGAAGAATAGGAAGCAGTATGAACTGTACGACAACAAGATCTGTACTGGTGATGAAGCCGCTCAATGCATCGGCTGTATGGGAAGAAGAGTGGCTTCAGTCGGCTGCAGGCTGGCAGTGGAACGGGGCGATGCCCTGCAGTAGCTATCTGCTGCTGTGTTTTATGGTTCTCTTCATGGCAACGGAGCAGGCCAGATCCCCCAGGACATTGCAGCAGGTCGCTCCCATATCACAGAGGGTATTAATACTGATATATACGCCCATGATCCCCATCGGAAGGCCTGCTATGGATGCCAGTGCTGCAAAGGAAGCAATGGCTCCTCCCGGCACTCCGGGAGTCCCTATGCTTAAGAGCGTATTACTAAGCAACACGATGGCTAACAGCCCAAAGCTGATCTCTGAGCCGCAGGCATTGGCAAAGAACACGATCATGAATGACATGACAATGGAGACAGCATCCATGTTGATGGTGGCTCCCAGAGGCAGGGCAAAAGCTGAGATTTCGTTGGGCACCCCCAGCTTGTCTGCACATTGTTTGCTGATGGGCAGAGTCGCAGAGCTGGAGCAGGTACCAAAGGCGTTAAGGGCAGCCGGCATTACCTCGGCGAAAAATGTTCCCACACTACATTTTCCGATCACCTTCACAATGCCACCATAGATAAGCAGGATATACAGGAACATTGTTACATACAGGGCAGCAAGCACTGCCCCCAGTGCAGCCACTGTCTCGATCCCATTGGCATAGATTACCGCCGCAATGGAGCAGAATACGCCAATAGGGGTAAAATACATGACTACGGATACAATACGGATGGAAATATCATTTACCGCTTCCGCAAGCCTTACAAAGGGCTCCGCCTTCTTTCCCAAGGACAGGCATGCCGTACCCATTATGATCGCAAAGACCAGCACCTGGAGCATATTACCCTCCGCAAAGGCTGCTGCCGGATTGGCCGGGATCAGGTCCCTTACCGTGTCAAAAAGGCTGGTAAATGGCGTGGCTTCCACAGCAACCTCTGACATCTCGATCACTACTCCCCTGCCAAGGCCCAGCATTTTTGGCAGAAACAGCCCCAGCAGACTGGCAAACAGCGTAGTAGCTGTAAAATACAGAAGGGACTGGCCTCCTATCCTTCCTGTAGCCGACACGCTGCCGATCCCCTGGATACCTACTACCAATGAGCAGAATACCAACGGGAAGATCATCATTCGAAGAGCATTCATATAAATCCCCCCTGCCAGTTCGATCCACGGCAGTGCCCACTCATACCGACCAGGCATGAACAGCCCAAACAGGATTCCCAGAATCAGGCCTGCCAAAATCACTAGTGTAATCGGAAACGGTTTTTTCTTTGTCTTTTTCATACAGCATATCCCTCCTTTGTTATTCTGTTGTTTCACGGAAAACTATAGAAAAGTTTCCTGATGAAGCAACAAAACCCGCCTTCTATGTCAGAAGACGGGCTCTTTCCCATGATACTGCTCTTCCTGTGGCACAGGCACACAGCCTTAACTCACATTCCGGCATATCTTGCCTTTTCATGTGTAATTATACTCATATGATTCCCAATTGTCAATCACTTTCCTACTATGATAATATGTTTTGCAACTAATATTCCCGGCTCCGCTGATCTATCCCAAAAGCTTCTTTGCCAGACTCAGCAGATCTGCAAAGGAATTGATCGTCCCCACGGCCTCGTCCGCCCTCCCAAATCCATAGGAGGCAAAGACAAAGGGAATCCCTGCAAAGGCAGCCGCCTGACCGTCCATGGCCGTATCTCCCACGTAAAAGCACTCATCCAAATGGTTGCGGTCGATCACCATGCGGATATTGTCCCCTTTGGACAGGCCGGTGTTGCCGAAGCATTCGATATCGCGGATATATTCCTGAATGCCGCAGGCTCTCATCAGCATCTCGATATAGCCTCTCTGACAGTTGCTGACAATAAACAGATCATACTGCCAGTTCAGCTGGCGCAGGACCTCTCTCACCTCCGGATACAGAAGCCCCGGATGGTCCTCCAAATACCGGTTTTCGTAATCCATGCAGTCATCCAGCACCTTTCCCCGCAGATCCGGTGGCAGGAAAGGAAACAGCGTATCTCCAAATTCCTTCATGGTCTTACCCATATTGGCGTAGATCTCCTTGGATGAAATGATCTTATCCACCTGAGGATATTTCTCCCTGAGCACAAAGTTCCAGGCTTCTGCCACCTGAACTCCTGCATCCCACAATGTCCCGTCTACATCAAATATAATACCTTTTCTCATTCCCTAAACTCCCTGCTCCTAATTGGAAGCGTTTGTCCAGCTCCTTCTAAGCAGCTCAGGATATGGCTCCAGATGGGCGTAATCATTGAAACGCTCCACTGTAAAACGCTTCTGCTTTTCATTCCATAATAACTCTGTAATACTGCAGTTCTCCAGGTCCTTTCCCAAAAGCCGCCACTTTGCCGGAGGAATCCCCAGATAATGGGCTGTCATGGCACGGATGACGCCTCCATGAGTAACAACGGCAACACGCTCAAAGCCGCTAGCTGCCATCTCCATAAACACAGGCTCTGCACGCCTTATCACATCCCCGGCGCACTCTCCGCCTGGATAGGGGATGTCCTCTTCCATCCGGCTCTGCTCTGCCTTAAAGTCTGCGAAACGCCTGGCGATCTCCTCATCCGTCAGGCCCTCCATGTCCCCAAAGGAGATCTCCCGCAGCTCAGGGCGCACCATATGCTCCACATTCCAGTAAAGATTGGCAGCCTGGGCCGTCTCCACTGCCCGCAGAAGGTCGCTGGAATACACCGCCTGTATATTCTGACGGAAAAGCCTTTCCCCCACCAGAGCTGCCTGGCGGTAACCCTCCTCGCTCAGATCCACATTTACATTGCACAGGCGGCTGCATTGCCGCCCGTGGCGTATCAGATATAGCCTCATATGTCTCTCCCGCCTTTTGCCCTGCAGCTTAATTCTTAAAGCTGTGGATCGGTGCAGGGATCCTGCCGCCTCTTGTGACAAACTTCTCACAGGAAAAGGTATTCACCGGGATAATGGGCGCATAGCCTAAAAGGCCTCCAAATTCTGCGGTATCTCCCACACCTTTTCCGATCACAGGGATCAGACGCACTGCCGTGGTCTTCTGGTTCACCATTCCAATGGCTGCCTCGTCTGCAATGATGCCGGCGATGGTACTGGAAGGCGTATCTCCGGGAATGGCGATCATATCAAGTCCCACAGAGCAGACACAGGTCATAGCCTCCAGCTTTTCAATGGTAAGGGCTCCCAGGCTCACAGCGTCGATCATGCCCTGATCCTCGCTGACAGGGATGAATGCGCCGCTAAGGCCGCCCACATAGGAGGATGCCATCACTCCGCCCTTTTTTACCTGGTCATTTAACATGGCAAGGGCTGCCGTTGTGCCTGGTGCGCCTACGCGCTCTAAGCCGATCTCCTCCAGGATCTCCGCCACGCTGTCACCTACTGCAGGGGTGGGAGCCAGAGAGAGGTCAATAATGCCAAAGGGAATGCCCAAACGCTTGGAGGCCTCCTGAGCCACCAGCTGTCCCACACGGGTGATCTTAAAGGCTGTCTTCTTGATGGTCTCACAGAGGACCTCAAAATTCGCCTCTCTTGCCTTCTCCAGAGCAACTTTTACTACGCCGGGGCCGCTGACGCCCACATTGATGATCGCGTCTGCCTCCGTCACGCCGTGGAAGGCGCCTGCCATAAAGGGATTATCATCCGGCGCATTGCAGAATACCACCAGCTTTGCGCAGCCCAGGGAATCTCTGTCCTTTGTAGACTCTGCCGTGGCTGTCACAATACGGCCCATCAGCTCTACTGCGTCCATATTGAGGCCTGTTTTGGTGGAGCCCACATTGACGGAGCTGCACACGCAGTCCGTCTCTGCCAGGGCCTGGGGAATGGACAGGATCAGGTTCTTATCTGCTGTGGTCATTCCCTTGCTCACCAGGGCAGAATAGCCGCCGATAAAGTTGACTCCTACCTCCTTACCCGCCCGGTCCAGGGTCTTTGCAATGGTCACAAAGTCCTCCGGCGTCCTGCAGGCAGCTCCGCCTACCAGAGCGATCGGAGTAACGGAAATGCGCTTATTGACAATGGGGATCCCAAAGTCTCTCTCAATGTCTTTTCCTGTGGCAACCAGATCCTTTGCAAGAGTCGTGATCTTCTTGTATATTTTTTCATTGAGGGCATCCAGATCGCTGTCTGCGCAGTCCAGCAGGCTGATACCCATGGTGATGGTGCGCACGTCCAGCTTCTCATGCTCGATCATGTTGTTTGTCTCATTTACTTCATATATATTAATCATGCTGCTCAAGTCCCTTCCTTCGTCATCCGCTGTCGCGCTTTCATCAGATACGGTGCATTTTTGTAAAAATTTCTTCTCTCTGGATCTTTACCTTTACGCCAATGCCTTCTCCCACCTGTTCCAGGTCGTCTGATACCTGTCCAAAGGGCTTATCTGTGCCGCTGATATCCACGATCATCATCATGTTAAAATAATCCTGGACAATGGTCTGGGAGATATCCAGAATATTGATGTGGTTCTCTGCCAGATAGGTACAAACCTTTGCAATAATTCCCACTGTGTCTTTTCCTACTACCGTAATAATTGCCTTGCTCATACGTTTCATTCTCCTCTTCCAGTTCTTAGTATAAAAGTTCCGCCGCCAAGTAGCGGCATGTATTCATGTATGACCAATGCGCCCGCCAGACTTTTTGGTGCGGTGGCGCGTCCGCCAGTCGGGCGCATAAAGGTTTTCCTACACGTAAACGATCTCGCTCATCCTGTCCCTTCCTGCCACGGAAATGGAAAAATCGGACGCTCCGTAGGGGCTGTCCCCCTCATCGATCTCCAGTCTGACAGTCTCGTATGCAAGCTCCTCGTAATTATTTTCCTTGCTCAGATGGCCTAAAAATATCTTTTTCAGTTTGTCATGAAGAATGCAGTTTAACAGGCGGCCCGCTGTTTCATTGGACAGATGACCGTGATCTCCCAGGATCCTGCGTTTTAAATAGTACGGATACGGCCCTGTTTCCAGCATTCTCACATCGTGGTTGGATTCCAGCAGCACAGCATCCAGTCCCTGGAGATGTTCGATGATATACTGGTCAAAATGCCCCATGTCCGTTGCCACTGCCACCGACTTTTCTCCCCTCTGCACACGGTAGGCTACCGGATTTACAGCGTCATGGTCAATGCGGAAGGGTTTTACTCTTAAGTCACCCACAAAAAAGTCCACGTCCGGCCTCACCGGTGTGAGAAGCCCTGTATCAAATTTTCCCAGACTGCCTGTGCCTGCGATCTCCTCTAATGTTTCCTGGGTGCCGTAAATGGGAATATGATGCTTTCTGGCCAGAACCCCCAAGCCCTTGATGTGGTCTGAGTGCTCATGGGTGATCAAGATGCCGCTTAACTCACTTCCCTTTAAGCCGATCTCATTTAATCCCTGTTCGATCCGTTTGTTGCTGATACCGGCATCCACCAGGATATGGGTATCATCGGAGCCTATGTAAATGCAGTTTCCGCTGCTCCCGCTTGCAATGCTAACCATTCTCATGATATATGTGTCAATCCTTTGTCTTGTTTTTATCAGCGGATGTATCTGGCCGCCTGCCATTTGTCTGTAATAGATCTGTCTGTAAAAGAAGTGTGATCTGGGCCTTTGTCTCCTGGGCTGTCCCATTATTGTCGATCACTGCGTCCGAAAATCTTCGGAAGGTGTCCTCATCTGCTTGGCTTTCCATGATATTTCTGATCTTTTCATCAGAATATCCCCGGCTGGCCTTAAGCCTTTTCGCACGGTTCTCCCTCGATGTATAAAGATACCACATTTCGTCACACTTGTCACGAAATTCTTTTGAAGGAATGGCTGCTTCGATCACTACGGGCTGATCCCTGTGGGCATGTGCATCCTCCATCACCCGCTTCCAGGTCAGAGGATGGGTCAGACGGTCCACTTCCTCCCGCTTCTGCCTGTCTCCGAATATGATCTCCGCCATAAGGGGACGGTTGATCCTTCCGTCCCCATCTAATATATCAGGACCCAGATACCGGCATACTGCCTCATATCCTGCCATTCCGGGCTCCATAAGCTCCTTTGCGGTCTGGTCTGCCTGGATCACATAAAAGCCGAAATCCTCCTTCAGGATATCCAGCACAGTGCTCTTTCCGGCTCCCACGCCGCCTGTAAGGCCCAGGATAAAAGGAATCTGTTCCATCTTGTTTCTCCTCTTTTCTCTATTTGGCATCAAACCAAGAATTTCCCACCTGGGCATCCACCTCCAGGGAGACCTTTAAATCGGCGGCATGCTTCATCTTGTCCGTGAGAAGGGCCTTTACCTCCTCCACCTCATCCGCTGCTGTCTCGATCAGCAGCTCATCGTGTATCTGGAGCACGATCCTGGATTTTAAATTCCGCCTTTTCAGCTCCCTGTCCACTGCGATCATGGCGATCTTCATGATATCCGCCGCTGTTCCCTGGATCGGCGAATTCATCGCCACCCGCTCTCCGAACTGGCGCTGCATGAAATTAGAGGATTTAAACTCCGGGATGGGCCTGCGCCTGCCGTACAGAGTGGATACATAGCCCATTTCCTTGCCCTGACTTACCAGACTGTCCAGGAATTCCTTTACCTTTGGATAGGTCTCAAAATACCGATTGATATATTCCAAGGCTTCCTTCCTGGAAATACTTAAGTCCTCACTGAGGCCGAAGGCGCTGATACCGTACACAATGCCAAAGTTCACCGCCTTTGCATTCCGCCTCTGAAGGGGCGTTACCTCCTCTAAGGGCACATGGAACACCTGGGACGCCGTTGTAGCGTGAACATCCTGGGAGGAACGGTAGGCCTCGATCAGCCGTTCATCTCCCGACATATGGGCCAGGATGCGCAGCTCGATCTGGGAGTAGTCCGCATCCACAAACACGCAGCCCTCCTTTGGCACAAAAACCTTTCTTATCTCCCTTCCCAGCTCCATCCTCACCGGAATATTCTGAAGGTTGGGCTCTGTGCTGCTGATGCGCCCTGTGGCCGTTATGGTCTGGTTGAATTTGCCGTGTATCCTTCCATCCTCGCCGATAAAGGCCGCCAGGCCCTCTGCATAGGTGGAATTCAGCTTTGTGAGCTGTCTGTAATCCAGGATCTTCTGTACCACCGGATGCTCCGGAGCCAGCTTCTCCAGCACGTCCGCAGCAGTGGAATACCCTGTTTTTGTCTTCTTCCCGCCAGGCAGCTTCATCTCTCCAAAGAGGATCTCTCCCAGCTGCTTCGGGGAATTGATGTTAAATTCCTTTCCTGTTTCCTGGTAGATCTCCTTTTCAAGGGCATCAATTCCCACCTTCAGCCTGTTGCCATAGGCCACAAGCTCTCCACGCTCTACCTTAACGCCTTCCTTTTCCATATGATGGAGGCTGTAGATCAGCGGCATTTCAATCTCCTCATAAAGGCGTTCCATCTCCGTAGCCTGAAGCTGCTTTTTTAGGATCTCCGATGTCTTCCATGCAGTATAGGCCATATAGCAGGCGCAGGCAGAGGCCTTCTCCTCCCCCCGCAGAAGGGCGTCTCCCAGCTGTTCCTTTCCCAGCAGCTCTGTCTGGGAGGGGAAGGCCAGTCCCAGGTAATCTCTGGCAAGCTCGTCATAACTGTAGGAATCCTTTAAGGGATTTAACAGATAGGCTGCCACGCCGCCATCATATATATTGGCATCATCTCCGGTCTCCAGGAATGAAAGCAGAGATTTTAGATCAAGCACCCATACTTCCTTTGCCTCCGGCTGTCCTTTTTTCACACTGCAAAGCTTCCTTGCCTCTGCAAGCAGGCTTTCCCCCGGTATCTCCTTTCCTGCCCGGATACAGTAGATGTCCTCCTCCCCAAAAGCCACTGCAAGGCCTGCGATCGGGTCTAAGGAGATTTTCTCCTCCGCTTCTTCAAAATGGAAGGAAAGCTGTTCTGGTTCCTCACAGAGGCCCTTTTCCGTTCCCGTGATCAGGGACAGTCCCAAAATTCCGGCAGCCTCCGCCCTCTTCCACAGCTTTGAGACCTCCCTTTTCTCTGTAATGACGCGGAAATGCTCCTCCACCTTTTCTTCCTTCTCATTGTCCATGGCAGAAGCGTCAAACCTGCTCAAAATAGACTTAAAGCCCAAACGCTTCATATACTGGAAGGCTGTCGGCGTGTACAGATTTCCGATCTTTGCATCCTCATAGGCGAATTCCACAGGACAGTCAATACAGATGGTCGCCAGCTCCTTGCTCATTTGGGCCATGTCATAATGCTCTGCCAATGCCTTCTGCGCCCTGGGAGGCTTGATCTCGCTTACATGGGCGTATGCATTTTCAATACTGCCATAGGACACGATGATATTGGTTGCCGTCTTTTCTCCAATGGAGGGCACTCCTGGGATATTGTCCGAGGAATCTCCCATGAGAGCCTTTACATCAATAAATTCTGTTGGGGTTACCTGATACTCCTTTTTTACATCATCCGGGTAATAATCATAGATCTCTGTTGTGCCTCTGCTTGTCTTAGGGATCCTGATCTTGATATGCATGTCTGCCAGCTGGAGCAGATCCCTGTCTCCGGATACAATGGAAACCTCTGTGCCGGCTGCCTGGCACCGCTTTGCCACGGTTCCCAGGATATCATCCGCCTCATATCCCTCCAGCGTAAGGATAGGCACCTCCATCGCCTGAAGCACCTCCATCATGAGCGGAACCTGCTCATGGAGCTCCTGGGGCATGGGCTTGCGCGTGCCCTTGTAGGCATCGTATTTTATGTGGCGGAAGGTGGGCTTGGGCAGATCAAAAGCCACTGCCAGATGGTCTGCCTTTTCCTCCTCCAGTATCTTGAACATGATATTCAAAAAACCGTACACTGCGTTGGTGTGCAGGCCCTCGGAATTTGTCAGGTCCGGCACTCCGTAAAATGCACGGTTTAATATGCTGTGTCCATCGATCAAAACTAATTTGTCCATTCTGTCTGCCTTTCTTACTATGAAAATCCTGCCGCCGGATAGGCGGCATGTATTCAGGTATGCCAAATGCGCCCGCCGGGATTTCATGGTATGGTGGCGCGTCCGCTGCCGGGCGCATGTAGGCTTCCTTCTGAACGAGTCTGAAAATCACTGTAAAACCCTGCTAAAACCCGTTCTGCCCCCACATTCTGAACTGGATGATAAGAATCATGAGCACAGACCAAAAGCACAAGGTATTCACCGCATAGCGCGCTGTCTGGAGCAGATGCAGGGTATGTATCCTCTGACGTGACAGCGCAAGAGCCGTCTCCAGAGCTCCTTTGATATTATAGGTACCGGTGCCCTGATCCAGCTGCCGGATGCCTACATCCACCGTAAAATAGATTTCCAGCTCCTCCCTGCAATTCTCACAGGTCTCAATATGCTCCAAAAAGCCCTCCAGCTCCTCATCTGTAATGCTCCCATTGATATAAGGCATCACCAGACGCTCCGCCTCCCTGCAGGTCACAGCCAGCACCTCCTGTCTATCATTTTAATCAAATCTCCTACCATCATACAATAAAAGCGCCTCTTTTTCAATGTAAAAAAATACTTGCCAAAGTCACTATCCTATGATAAAATAATCATCGTTGTAACAAACGCCGGCGTGTCGGAATGGCAGACGATGCAGACTCAAAATCTGTTGCGGGTAACCGCGTGCGGGTTCAAGTCCCGCTGCCGGCATTACACCCTTGGCAGGGAAGGATCCTGGAAATAGCATATTTGTTGCTGTATTTCCAGGATTTTTCTTTATAATTCTATATTTTTCATCTGCGTTTTCTTTCCCTTAAGTTCCCTGCTCCCATAAATGAAACCCAGACATCCTACCTTGACAATTTCATAGACTTTACATTTTTGATGTGGTAAAATGTATTTAATTTACTGTCAAGCCATAAGAAAGGATGTGATATTATGGCATTAACAAGAGATGATCTGCAGGCCATTGCCGAACTGATTGATTCCAAATTGTCCGTTGCGATGGATTCCAAGCTTACTTCCGCTATGGACTCTATGAAAACAGAACTTACCTCTGTTATGGATTCCAGACTTGCTTCCGCTATGGACTCTATGAAAACAGAACTTACCTCTGTTATGGATTCCAAGCTTGCTTCCGCTATGGACTCTATGGAGGCCAAACTTACCTCTGTTATGGATTCCAAGCTTGCTTCCGCTATGGACTCTATGGAGACCAAACTTACCTCTGTTATGGATTCCAAGCTTGCTTCCGCTATGGACTCTATGGA
>NZ_JAJCIC010000036.1 GCF_020554865.1 Lacrimispora sp. 210928-DFI.3.58 | reverse complement strand
GGTGCTAAAGAATTATTTGCAGTCAGTGTAACAAATGTTTGACAAACCTACATTTATCCTATAAAAATGAATAGGCTGTGGGGGCTCTCCTGTTTCTCATGACATGATCTGCAGAAGCAAAAGCTGCCTGTCAGTACCACCTCACCCGCGGCAGCTCATTGTTCACTCCTTTGGTGGCCAGGATCTGGTGCAGGTCGATGATGCCGTTGTGGAAGGTGGCTGCGCAGGAGCACAGATAGAGCTCCCACATGCGCACAAATTCCTCATCAAACATCTGGCATATCTCCTCCCTGTGAGCCTTGAAATTCTCCTCCCAGCAAAGCAGGGTTTTGTTGTAGTGGCTGCGCAGGTTTTCCACGTCCAGAATATGATAATCCCTGTCGCCCATCAGAGAGACGATCTCCCTCAGGCTGGGGATGACGCCGCCTGGGAAGATATATTTCTTGATCCAGGGATCTCCGTCATGTTCCTTTAGGCTACTGATAAAATGCAGCAGAAACACGCCGCCCGGCTTTAACACCTTATCTGCCCGGTCGAGAAACAGGCCGTAATTCTCCCTGCCCACATGCTCCACCATTCCCACGCTGACAATGCGGTCAAACTGGCGGCCGCAGCCTGCAAGATCCCGGTAATCAAGAAGCTTTACCTCCAGAAGATGCTCCAGCCCTTCCTCCTCGATCCTGGCCCGGAATCCGTCATACTGCTCCTTGCTCAGAGTAATGCCGGTTCCCTTGACCTTATATTCCTTTACAGCCCGTATCAACAGATACCCCCAGCCGCAGCCGATGTCAAGAAGGCTCATTCCCTCCTTTAAGGCCAGCTTTTTTAAGATATAGTTTGTCTTATTTTCCTGGGCTTCCTTTAAAGTATCCGTATCCGTCCTAAAATAGCCGCAGGAATAGTTCATAGTATCGTCCAGCCACAGCTTATAGAAGTCATTGCCCAGATCGTAGTGGGAGCATACCTCCTTTTTCTGGTTCTTCTTCGAGTTGGAAGGGTGGAGCAGCCCCTTTAGCCGCAGCTTGTTCACGGAAAATTTTCCCATCTGTCCTAAAAAGCAGTCCAGCGCATGGTAAAGGTCTCCTTCTACTTCAAGCTTCCCCTGCATATAGGCCTCTCCCAGTGCAAGGGAGGTGCTGTCCGCCAGCTTTCTTACCGGGATCATTTCCTTCACATTGACTGCAAATGCCGGACTGCCCTGTCCGATCTTGTCCTCATGTCCGTTCCATTTTACCAAAAAGGGGAATTCCCCAAACCTGCTCAGGAAATGCACCATTGCCCGCTCTTCCATCATCATACACACGTCCTCTCTGCTCCTTTAGGCAGTTTACAGCTCTGCCCGGGAGCTGGTGATTCTGTGTTCAGTATTCCCGTTGGAAGGGTGGATTATGCATCACTTCTGCTCTCTGTCAGCACACCTTTACATACTCAGGCCGCCCTTCCGGGCAGGCCCCCGGTCCATAGGATCCCTTTTCAATAAACTCCACCGTACTGTGTGCCTCTGATTTCCCCCAGTCATCCCAGCCAGCGCGGTTGATATGGGGCCCCAGATAGCAGTGTTCCAGCCGTACCTTCCCATGACTGCGCCAGGGCCTCCCAATATAGCACGATCCCGCTGGAACCTTTTCATCTGAGGTAAAACGGCAGTTTCTCGCCACAAATCCCTCCTCGACTCCCTCCGGTGTGCAGGGAGCGAACACATAGCCCGGCTCCACATTCCGGAACTCACAATTTTCAAAATAGGCCGTGGCTCCTCCAAAGATAAAGTCAATACTGCCCTCGATCAGGCAGTTTTTTACCCACACTTTCCTCTCTGCCCTGGGAAAGAACTGCTTTGGCCCCAGAAAACCATCCGGCTCCATCTCCTTTAGCGGCAAAGGTGCCAAAAACAGCGTATCCTGGTGTCCCTTAAGGATGCAGTCCTCCAGACGGATGTCCTCGCCGTCCAGATACAGTGCTACCGCCTGACCTACCTTTTCTCCTGAACCTGCCGTATTCTCAAAGAGGCAGTCTTTAAATACCAGATGGCTTCCCTCCGCCAGAAGGGTGTAGCTTCGGAAGGTATGGTAAGGCCTTCCATCGGGATGGATCTCCCTTGCATAGTGGGAGCCTGTAAAATGTTCTCCCTGTATGATCTCATTGTCTCCGTTTATGCGGATGCCTTCCATCCTGTTCCTCCTTCTCTCCCGCCTGGGCCCTACCCCTAAACGCAGGCTGCTTTTTGCTCAGGCACAGCGCAGAATACCAAAGCTTACGGTATTTCACGCCCTGCTGCTTTCCTTCTCCAAGGTTTCCAGGCTCTGCCCCTTCAGGACCCTCTCCAGCATTTCCGGCTGGCCGTCTCCGCCATGTCGGCAAGGGCAGCAGCATCCACTGCCAATCCCTACAGCACCCCCAGCGCATGGACGGCTGCTTCCGGCATCCCGCAGAGGAAGGCATCCACAAAAATGGCGGCTGCTCCTTCTATAGTATCTCCCAAAAGGGCAGATTCTAAACATACTTTACAGCGGCTTTTGACATCCTGATCCTATAATGCCAAAAAAACCAGGGATGTCCATTGAACACCCCTGGTCTGTCAGCAATGCTTTTAGACTTATCTTGTCTTATATTACATCACTTGTTCCCTATAAGAATTAGTCATTGCCGTATAAAGCAACCAGCTTGGACAGGTACTCGTAACGCTCCTTAGCCTCAGCCTCGTTGCGTGCGAACAGCTCTGCTGCTCTGGTTGGGTTCTTCATTGTCAGAGACAGGTAACGAACCTCGCCCTTTAAGAAGTCCTGATATCCTTCCATCTTAGGTGGCTTGGAATCCAGAGTAAACTTCTTCTCAGCTGCTGGGTTGTAACGGAAGTTGTTCCAGTAACCGCACTCAAGTGCCAGCTTCTCCTCTGTCTGAGCCTTGTCCATGCCCTTCTTGATACCATGATTGATACATGGAGCATAAGCAATGATCAGGGAGGGTCCCGGATATGCCTCTGCCTCGGAGATAGCCTTTACAGTCTGAGCCATGTCGCCGCCCATACAGATCTGAGCAACATATACATAGCCGTAGCTCATAGCGATACCAGCAAGGTCTTTCTTCTTAACGTCCTTACCGCCTGCTGCGAACTGTGCAACTGCACCGGTCTTTGTAGCCTTGGAGGACTGGCCGCCTGTATTGGAGTAAACCTCGGTATCATATACCATGATGTTGATATCCTTACCGGATGCCAGAACATGGTCTACACCGCCGAAGCCGATATCATAAGCCCATCCATCGCCGCCGAAGATCCACTGGGACTTCTTAGCCAGGAAATCTTTGTTCGCTACGATATCCTTGCAGGTTGGGCAGTCAATGCCGTCTAATGCCTTAACCAGCTTATCGGTAGCAGCGCCGTTTAATGCGCCAACATTGTAGGTATCAAGCCATTCCTTGCAAGCTGCCTTGATCTCATCGGTAGCATTCTCACTTGCAGCAACAGTCTCAACCTCAGCCTTTAAGCCGTCTCTTAATGCTCTCTGAGCCAGTAACATACCATAACCGAACTCAGCGTTATCCTCGAACAGGGAGTTGTCCCATGCAGGACCCTGGCCCTTAGCATTTACAGTGTATGGTGTGGATGGTGAGGAGTTACCCCAGATGGAGGAGCATCCTGTTGCGTTTGCAATGTACATCCTGTCACCGAACAGCTGAGTGATCAGCTTTGCATATGGAGTCTCGCCGCATCCTGCGCAAGCGCCGGAGAATTCAAGGAGAGGCTGCTTGAACTGGCTGCCCTTAACAGTGTTCTCTTTGAACTTAGCGATAACTTCGTCCTTGATCGGCAGGGTCTGACCAAAGTCATAGATAGCCTGCTCGCCAAGAGTCTTCTCAAGAGGCTCCATGGTAAGAGCCTTGTTGCCCTTCATGCCTGGGCAAACATTTGCACAGGAACCACATCCGGTACAATCCAGGGAAGAAACAGTCATAGCGAACTTGTAGCCCGGCATACCTGTCATATCCTTCATCTTCATATCAGAAGGAGCTGCAGCTGCCTCATCAGCAGTCATAGCTACCGGACGGATAACAGCATGCGGACATACATAGGAACAGAAGTTACACTGGATACAATTATCAGGATTCCATACAGGAACCTTAACTGCAATACCGCGCTTCTCATATGCGGAGGAACCGGATGGTGTGGAACCGTCTACATAATCCTTGAATGCGGATACTGGCAGGGAGTTACCTTCCTGAGCGCTTACCTTTGTCTGGATGTTGTTTACGAAGTCAACAACGTCCTTTCTGCCCTCAGTTACTACCTTATAATCAAGGCCTTCGTCCTCGCAGTCAGCCCAGCTTGCCGGAACCTCAACCTTGTGAACGCCCTTAGCGCCTGCATCGATAGCTGCCCAGTTCTTCATAACAACGTCTTCGCCCTTACGGCCGTAGGTTGCCTTTGCAGCAGCCTTCATCAGCTCGTTTGCCTTCTCAGCCGGGATGATGCCTGTCAGCTCAAAGAATGCGGACTGAAGGATGGTGTTGATACGTGTTGGGCCCATGCCGGTCTCGATACCGATCTTAACGCCGTCGATGGTGTAGAAGTTGATCTTATGGTCAGCAATGAACTTCTTAACCTGGCCTGGTAAATGCTTTTCAAGGCCTTCCATATCCCATGCGCAGTTCAGCAGGAAGGTACCGCCGTCAACCAGCTCCTGTACCATGTTGTACTTACGTACATAGGACGGATTGTGGCATGCAACGAAGTTTGCCTTGTGGATCAGGTAGGTGGACTTGATCGGGCTGTGTCCGAAACGCAGGTGAGACATTGTAACACCGCCGGACTTCTTGGAGTCGTAATCAAAGTATGCCTGAGCATACATGTCTGTGTTGTCACCAATGATCTTGATGGAGTTCTTGTTAGCACCTACAGTACCGTCTGCGCCCAGACCCCAGAACTTACAGTTGGTTGTACCCTCTGGTGTGGTTACTAATGGAGCGCCGATCTCCAGAGACAGGTTGGTAACATCGTCTACGATACCCAGAGTAAATGGAGACTTTGTCTCGTTCTCATATACTGCAACGATCTGTGCAGGTGTGGTATCCTTAGAACCTAAGCCGTAACGTCCGGTGAGAACCTTAACCTGGTCGAACTTGCTTCCCTTAAGAGCAGCAACAACATCCAGATACAGAGGCTCGCCCATAGCGCCTGGCTCTTTTGTTCTGTCTAATACGGTGATAACCTTTACAGTATCAGGAATAGCATCGATCAAAGCCTGTGCACAGAATGGTCTGTACAGACGAACCTTAACAACGCCTACCTTCTGTCCCTGCTTCACCATGTAGTCGATGGTCTCCTCGATGGTGTCATTGACAGAACCCATAGCAACGATCACGCGCTCAGCATCAGCTGCGCCATAGTAGTTGAACAGCTTGTAGTCAGTACCGATCTTCTCGTTAACCTTGTCCATGTATTCCTGAACGATTGCAGGAAGTGCATCATAGTATGGGTTGCAGGCCTCTCTTGCCTGGAAGAAGATGTCTGGGTTCTGAGCGGAACCTCTCTGGCATGGATGATTTGGATTCAGAGCGTTCTTACGGAAAGCTGCGATTGCTTCCATATCAGCCATTTCCTTCAGATCCTCGTAATCCCAGGTCTCGATCTTCTGGATCTCATGGGAGGTACGGAAACCGTCGAAGAAGTTGATGAATGGAACCTTGCCCTTGATAGCTGCCAGATGAGCAACCGGGGTTAAGTCCATAACTTCCTGTACGCTGGACTCACACAGCATAGCGCAGCCGGTCTGACGACATGCGTATACGTCGGAGTGATCACCGAAAATAGATAATGCGTGGCTTGCAAGAGCACGTGCGGAAACGTTGATAACGCCTGGCAGCTGCTCGCCTGCGATTTTGTAAAGGTTTGGAATCATCAGTAACAGACCCTGGGAAGCTGTGTAGGTGGTGGTCAGCGCACCTGCTGCCAGAGAACCGTGTACAGCACCTGCTGCACCAGCCTCAGACTGCATCTCTGTAATCTGCACTTCACGACCGAAGATGTTGGTTCTTCCGTCTGTGGCCCACTCATCTGTAGCTTCAGCCATAGGTGAGGATGGGGTAATCGGATAAATAGCCGCTACATCAGTATACGCATAAGACGCATGGGCTGCTGCATGGTTACCATCCATGGTTTTCATTTTTCTTGCCATTTTGATTTCCTCCTGCAATAGTGAATATGTATAGTAATGGTATACATTGAGCCTGTCCGGGCTGTAAAGCCCAAACAGACTGACCTGTATATTATTATATCAATTATTTAACAAATTGCAAATGCTTAATTACAATTACTCCAAAAAATACAATGCTTTCACTAAAAAACTATGGAACCCCCACAAAATCCCCCTGAGCCCCTTATCAGGCCCCTGCAGGAGTTTCCTGTGCAATGAAAAACAGGCAGGCTCCCCGGACATTCTCCCGAAAAGCTCCTGCCTGTTATTATTCCTTTATCTTATACTCTTATTCCGGCTTAAGCGGCGCTATCACTGCCCCTCCTCCGTCCGGTCCCTGACCTGCGGGTACCACAGCTCCCGGACTGTCCGGACCTGCATTTTCAGCCTCTGAGGGCTTCACTGCTGCAGAGGATGCTGAGACAGAAGGTTCTGCAGAAGGAGCCGGCGCACTGGTGCTCACTCCAGGTCCCTGGCTTCCTGTCCCTCCTTCTACCGGCAGAGTGGTGATCACATCACCCGGTACATAGCCCTCCGGCATTCCGTCTACTGTCGGTACTGGTGTCTCTGCGGATGTGGTGGTCTCCTCCGGTGCCAGCACAATGCCTGTGGTATTGCGCCTGATCACAGGTGCATGCCCCTTGTAGGTGGTCTTATGATCCAGCTCTCTGGAGATCTCCTTGCCATCCTTGTAAACGACCTTGTAGGTCTGCCAGCGGCTGCCCTTTGTACCAGCGCTCTTGATCTCCTCCACTCCCGGCTGCAGAGTCTGATCCTCCTCATAGGTCGGCGCAGGAGGATCCAGCTCCTCCACCTTCTCTGATACCAGATCCCACTTTATCCCCTCTTCCAGGATCGGGATCCCGTAGATAGAAACGGTTGCCTTCTGGTCTGCATAGCTTGCCCTGATGCCAATGGCTGTGCTGGAATTGTTGATGAATTTGAAATCCGGCTGCTCCCAGCTCACGGTCGCATCCTGGCCTGGTGTGATGTAGTTGGGCTCAAAGGTATGGGAGCGCCTGAAGCTGATCTCCAGTCCGGCGCGGTAAACTGCATTGTACAGTGTAGTGGATATCTGGCACACGCCGCCGCCGATCTCCTGGACCACTTCGCCGTTGTTATAGGCAGCGGCTCCCTTGTAACCCTTTGCCTCTGTGCGCTGCCCTACCACGCCGTTAAAGGAGAATTCCTCACCGGGCTGGAGGACTGTTCCATTGATAGCCTCTGCGGCCAGGCGCACATTGGTATTACGGTTTTTATTGGCCGTTGTATTCGTGGTAACACTGCTGATAGTCTTGTATTTTTCCTTTGCAGAGGCTGCTGTGATCTCAGGAGACACAACAGCTCCCGCTGCCTCTATGGAAGCGTCAAAATCCTTTTTCTCCACTGCTGCCAGGATATCAGAAGCCAGCTTCTCCTGATCAATGGCAAAGCCGTTCTCCTCTCCTGCAAATACGAACTGGTTCTTCTCCTTGTCAAAGCTGCTGATAGAACCGTTCTTGGCCTTCTTGTCCCATTTGGCTGCGCAGGCTGCCGCCTCGGCTGCTGCCTGCTCCTCAAGGCCTGTTGTATCCAAAGTATAGTCTTCTTCCGGCTCACCGCTGTAAATCTCATCTAACAAGGCGTCTACCTTCGCTGCCATGAGGTCCGTTACCTGGTAGGTATCCTCTCCATAGGAAACAGTCATGCTCCAGGGGAATTCTGCCAAAACAGCTTCCCTTGCCTGGCTCCTTGACATTCCGGTGATGGTAATGCCGTCTACCCGTACTTCCTTCTGCATCTCTGTCTCCACAGCCTCGGTGGTGACCGCCTCCGTCTCCTCCGGCGATGGTTTCCTGCCCTTTAATGCAAGGGCAATGCATGTGATAACTACGATCAGTATCACGCCGATCAGGGCAATCTTCGTGTAATCAGGCCCCTTCCTTCTCCGGTGGGTGGTTCCCCTCCGTGAGGACTGGTAGGAATTCCCCCTTCCGCTCTGGCTGCTGCGGTATGAGGAAGTGTTTCTGGAACGGCTGCCGGAAGCACCGCCTCTGGCTGCCGTACTTCTGGCCGCCGGGCGGCTCCCGCTTTTATCGGAAACCCTGCGGCCGTTTCTGGACGCAGAGGAATTTCGTCTGCTGTTGTTTTCTAATTGATTCATTCTTTTTCACCTGTCAATTTATTTTGAAAGTGTTGACCGGCAGCTGCTAGAGTGCCGAAGGCATGGCGCAGCTGACTTTCATGATTTGCCACAGATTGTAGTATAGCATACTTTATTTAAAATGGAACTCTCTTTTTCATTTTTTTCTTCCCAATTTTACTTATTGTGAATTTCGTGTTACTATATATAAAGTAAGTATTATTAAAGTATGAATAAAATGTTTCACAGGAGGTTTTCATATGGGATTTGTGGATCTGCATGTTCATTCTAATGCGTCTGACGGCACCCTCTCCCCAGCAGAGGTGGTGATCCTGGCAAAGGAGGCCGGGCTTGCGGCTATCGCCCTGACAGATCACGACACAACAGCCGGAGTCCCTGAGGCTATGGAGCAGGGAAAAGCATCTGCGGTGGAGGTCATACCCGGCATTGAGGTATCCAGCACCTATGAGGGCCATGAGATCCACATCCTGGGGCTTTTTGTGGATATCAAGGCTCCCGCCCTCCATGAATTTCTGGAGGAGATGAGAAAGCGGCGCAGCCGCAGAAATGAAGAGATGCTTGCGCGCTTTGAGGCAAAGGGCATCACCTTTACCGACAGGGAGCTGAAGGGCGATAACCCCGCCACTGTAGTCACCAGGGCTCATGTGGCAAAGGCCCTCGTCTTAAAAGGGATATGCTCCTCCATGGACCAGGCCTTTAAAAAATATTTAAAGTATGGCGGGCCCTACTGCCCTATGAAGGAGCATTTTCCTCCTGAGGAGGTCGTGGCTGCCCTGAAGGCCAACGGCGCCTTCATCTCCTTAGCCCACCCCTTCCAGTACAAGCTGGGGGACAAGGGAACAGAAAACCTGATCTCGCTTATGGCCTCCCTGGGCATGGAAGGCCTGGAGGTGTACCATTCCTCCCACAATTCTCTGGAAAAGATGAAGCTTCAGGAGATCGCTGCCCGCTATCACCTGCTTCCCACCGGGGGCTCTGATTTCCACGGTGCAAATAAACCGGATATTTCCATTGGAACCGGCCGCGGCGGCTTAAAAGTGTCCTCTTTACTGCTAGACGCCATAAAAAGCAAGCGTCAATCCTCTGTTTTTTATGAAAAATGATAATTGTTTTCCCCCTTGTCTTCTGATATAATCTTAATTGTTAAATGATTAACCAACTTTTTTCTGAAAAGGAAATCTATTCAAACAAAAGAAAGGACAGGAGGAATTGCCATGAAGGTTCAGAATATCACAGATGTTGAAAAGTTTTTCAAGGTAATTGATGAGTGCAAGGGAACAGTTGAGCTGGTATCTCCCGAAGGTGACCGCATCAACTTAAAGTCCAAGCTGTCACAGTATGTTTCAATGGCTGCTATCTTCTCCAATGGATATATTAAAGAATTAGATCTCATCGCACATGAGAAGGAAGATATTGAACGTCTGATCAAATACATGTATCAGGGTGAATAACCTATACATGTATGAAAACCGGAAAGCGGAGTCCTGCCCTAAGGCATTGGCTCCGCTTTTTCTTTTTCTCTGAGCCTGGCTCTGACCTCACCCTTAAGAAGGGAATAGAGCACAGAGCACAACGGAATGAAGACCAGCATTCCCACGATCCCCATCATGCTGCCGCCCACAGTGACAGCCACCAGCACCCAGATGGAGGGAAGGCCCACAGATCCGCCTACCACATGGGGATAGATCAGGTTCCCCTCGATCTGCTGCAGCACAAAGAAAACAATGGTAAAAACCAGTGCATCCACAGGAGACTCCATCAGCATGAGGAAAACTCCCACTCCCAGACCGATAAAGGCGCCAAAAATGGGGATCAGCGCGGTAAAGGCGATCAGCACCCCTATGAGAAGGGCGTAAGGAAGCCTGAGGACACTCATGGTCACTAAAAACATGGCTCCCAGTATCACTGCCTCCATGCACTGCCCTGTCAGAAAGCTTGAAAATGTCCGCTCCGTCAGCTGTGCGATCCTTTGCACTCTCTCCACCTCCCCCTCCGGCAGGAAGGCCTTTAATACATTTCCCGCCTGGCGGCTCAAGGTTTCCTTCTGAAGAAGGATGTAGATTGCAAAAATAAAACCAATAGCAAAGTTAGACACCCCGCTTACAAGGGACGCTGTGGCTGAAAATGCGGAATTCAGCATGGATCCGGCTCCATTTTTCAAAAATTCTGCAAAGTCACCTAACAGCTTTGGCCAGTCGATCTCCAGCCGGCTTATATATTCCACAAGCTCCGGGGTATTGGCAAACATGTGCTCTGCCTCCTTCTGGAGTCCCGCAAAAAACAGGGGAATGCTTTTTTGCAGGCTTAAAAATGTCCGAAGCAGCTGGGGCGCAACCACAAATACCACCAAAAACAAGGCTCCTGAGACCAGGAGGATGGTGAGCGCCAGGCTCAAGGGACGTTTCAGTCTTTTCCCCTTTTTCCATGTGACCATATGGCTCTCAATATTACGCATGGGTACATTGAGGACAAAGGCAATGGCTGCTCCCAATAGAAAGGGAGAAGCGATATGGAGCAGGTCTGCAAGAAGTCCCAAAAGCACCCTGTAATTGATCCCTGCCACCACTACTGCCACAGTAAAGAGGATCAGGCCCCTTAATTTTTTCATTGTTTCAGAATTTAATTCCATCTCATCATCCTTTTGCCTGCAGATCAGCCTGGATGGCTAATCGTTTTTTGTTTCTTCCCGGAAGGCAGTCTCGATCTCCTCCCTGGCAGCCTGAAAGGTTCCCTGAGCCATAAGGCTGCTGCCGCCGCCCCTTCCGTGAAGGCGCCTATTCATGGCCTTGCTGAAGGCCCTCATGTCTGCACTGCTGCTTCCCAGGGCGTACTGATACTCATCCTTTTTCCCGTTCCCTGAAAGCACGCCCACAATGCTTCCCTTTTTCTGCTCATAGAGGAGTGTTGCAAGCTGTCTGAGCTGTACAGGGGCCAGTTCCTCCTCAAACACCAGCAGAGGCCGGCTGCTTTCGGGATACCGGGCCGCCTTTTGTTCAAACAGGCTTTGATAGAGCCTGCCTATGAGAGCTCCCTTTTCCTGGCTCTCATTTTTCAGCTTCTCCACTGCCTCAGGAACAAGGTCCAGCTTTGCCGATAAAAGGACGGAGACGGCCGCCTCATCCTTTAAGCGCTGCCTGTAATCCAGCAGGGCCCTTCTTCCGCAGAGCATGGACACCCGCACTCCGCCCTTATAATGTATCATGCTCCTGATCTTAATGATACCCACTTCTCCTGTGGTCTCTACATGGGTTCCGCAGCAGGCGCAGATATCCCCTCCCGGTATCTCCACGATCCTCACCTGGCCGGAAAGCTCCTTTTTGCTCCTGTAATCGATCTCTTTTAACTCCTCCTCTGTCGGATAGAGGACCTTTACCCTCCTGTTTTCATAGATCAGCTGGTTGGCTTCATCCTCCAGACAATCCAGCTCATCCGGGCTCAGGGGACCGTTAAAATCTACCGTCACCTCGTCAGAACCCATGTGAAAGCCCACATTGTCGTATCCAAAATGCTTATGTACCAGACCTGACAATATATGCTCTCCTGTATGCTGCTGCATATTGTCATACCGCCTCTGCCAGTCCAGGATCCCCTCTGCCTGGGTCCCCGGCTCCAGCGGACTCTCCAGCTCATGGAATATCTGGCTGCCCTTTTCCTGGACATGGAGCACCGGAATGCCATTTAACGTACCGGTATCCGACGGCTGGCCTCCTCCCTCCGGGTAAAATCCCGTCTGATCCAGAGTCACCAGCCAGGTGCCCTTTTTGCTTTCCTCACAGCTCGCCACCGTGCACCGGAAGGTCCTGACATATGGCGTCTGGTAATATAATCTGTTTTGGTCCATGTTTTATGCCTCTTTTTCAAATTTTATTACGATTCTATCATATTTGTCCTGTATGTACTATAAAAAAATTTTAAAATTTCCCTGAAATCGTGGAAACATGAGCAAGCTGCCTCACATATGATACAGTGTAATGAAAATTTATTTGGAGGAACTAATATGAGTGATGTAGCAGCAACAAACTGCGGATGCGACTGTGGATGTGGGTGCCAGACAGGAGGAAGCGGCTGCAACTTTATCTGGCTGATCCTGATTCTTTGCTGCTGTGGAGGAGGCAGCGGGTTCGGCTGCTTTGAACATAACAACTGCAACAGCGGCTGTGGCTTTGGATGCGGATGCAGTGAGATCATCTGGATCCTCCTGATCCTCTGCTGCTGCGGCGGCGGCAATGGCGGCGGCTTCTGCTGCTAAATCAAGGAGCTGCCGCACTAAGGAATTAGTGCGCAGCTCTTTTTTGTTAAAAAACGAGCTGGGCTTCGAAAAGTCCAGCTCATACAATACCTATTACTCTGCAGGAAGACTATACCGCACTTTTAGGATAATAAGCAAGCTCCTTTTGATGCCAACAGCCTTCCGTCCTTCTTTAGAACAACATAGTCCACATCAATGCCTTTTCTATCCCTTATGTGTGTTGCTAATTTACATCCAGCCTCAAAGCCCATGACAAAAAAGGCTGTGGATAGAAAATCCGTGTATACTGCTTTGGAAGATATAATTGATACACTGCTTATATCCATCTCCTGAGGCCTTCCTGTAAGGGGATCCAGCAAGTGATGATATATACGCCCTCCCTTCCGAAAACAATGCTCATACCAGGAGGAAGTAGCAATCCCACGATCCGAAAGGTTCACTGCCCCTATCATGCTTTTTTTATCAGGACAGCGGATCCCAACGCTCCAGGGTTCCTCTTTTCCTTCCGTCGAAGGTTTGCTGCCCAGCACAAACAGGTTGCCCCCAAAATCCAAAACACCTTTTTTGACACCACTCTCTTTCAAAAAATCTGATACCAGCTGAAGTGCATACCCCTTTCCGGAAGCCCCAGGATCCAGCATCATATCTGCTGCATCAAAGACAACCTCCTGACGTGCACTGCTTAAATGGACATGATGAAAACCTACTCTTTTCTTTACCCGTTCCAGATCCTGATCTCCGGGAATCTGCGGATGATCCCCAAGAAAATCCCACAATTTCACAAGAGGGCCCACTGTAAAATCAAAAGCTCCATCCGTTTGCTGTGAAAATTCCAAATTCAGTTTTATAAAATCATACAGCATTTTGGAAACCACAGCCGGCTTTCCAAATGTATAAGAAGCGCAAAGTTTGCTAAGCTCCGAATCAGGATCATACATGCTCAACGTATTATGTACCAAAAGCGCAAGCCTTTTCGCCTTTTCTAACAGCAGACGGCTGCTCTCCTCTGTTGGCCCTGAAATGCAGATCGTGCAGATCGTGTCATACGCGACAAATGTGATTTTGTTCATCTCTTGCATGACCATGATATCTCTATTCCTCTTTTCAGACTCTTTCTTTCAAAACGCCGTCCTTTTTCAATTCTTCATCAATATGCCTTGCAATCTGCAGGTAATTATTATAAGAAGGATGTCTCGGCCGCGGAGGAAGATCCAGCTTGCTCTTAATATGGACGATTCCCCCGTCCGGCCTGGATTCGCGGTCCCACATTCTTCCGCAGTCTTCGCCATCCGTATGAGGCAGGCCTTCAATATCCAACAGATCCTGCGTCTCACATACGCGTGCATTCAGGGTATCGCTTAGAGTCTTAAAGTCTACAAGCCACGTTTCTCTGTCCCATCCTGCTGCAAACGGCTCTTCAAATCCCTGGGCATGGTATTTACTCAGCCTATAAAATTCTTTCAGTTCGTCATACATGATTTCCGAAGAGTGATCTGCCATGATCTCATCATAAAAGCAATCTATGATCTCTCCATCTTTCACACGGACCTGAAGCCAGCCAGTAATACCATAACCAAAGTTTTCTGCATAGCCATAATATAAGGTGTCAGATTCTTTCCTCTTTATTTTTCCGTCCAGTTCTTTCGTCAGGTGAAGCATATTTTTCACCGAGAAGGAAGCACCTGAGATCAAATCATACTGTCCGTCCAAGCGCTGACTCTTCAGGATCTGCTGCTCGACATGTGCACAGCACTTTGCTGTAACAGCCCCGGACTTTGCACTGCGTATTTTATCATGAAAGTTCTGGAAAAACCCGTATTCGGAACGGCGCTTCCATACTCCCTGGAAATATCGCACATAATAGTTTTCCATTGTTTTCTCATTAAATTCTACAAAAACGATCCTGTCATTATCATCAACCACAACTTCCAACAGGCCTGTATGTCCGTGATGTCCCCAACGGCCGCTAAAATGTGTGGTGCCGCTGTAATAATGTCCTTTTACAAGCCCCTGATATTGAGGCTGGGCTGACCAGTCTAACAGCTCGTCTTCAATATCGCGCGCCCACGGCATACATCCCAGCCAATGCGTTTTTCCGTGCCATTTCATTACATTTTCCATTGTTTGTTACCTCCAAATAGATAAAATATATTATTTAAACTTCTAACTCTTTTGCCCTTACACATGAACAGTAATGTCCCTCTTCTATGCACACAAGGGCCGGATCACCATGCCCCGTACAGCGCTCATCCGCATATAAACAACGCTTTGCAAAACGGCATCCTGGTTCCGGATCAATAGGGCTTGTAAGTTCTCCGATCAGCTTCACCCGCTGCATCTTCTTATGAACATTCGGAATGGGGATGGCGGACAAAAGCGCTTTGGAATACGGATGGGTGGTATTGCGAAACAGCTCCTGGGAAGAGGCTGTTTCTACCAGCTGTCCCAAATACATCACTGCAATCTTATTGGAAAAGAATTTCACTACAGATAAGTCGTGAGTAATAAACAGAAATGACAGCTTATACTCTTCCTGCAATTCCTTCAGCAGATTAAGGATCTGTGCCTGAATGGATACATCCAGGGAGGAGACGGGTTCGTCACACACGATAAATTGCGGATTCAATGCCAATGCGCGGGCAATGCCTACACGCTGCCGCCTGCCGCCATCCATCTCATGGGGATAGGCATTGGCAAATCTCCTGCTGATGCCGACAATGTCCATTAAATGATCCACATGTGCTGTCCGTTCTGCGCTTGTTTTAAACCTCTTATGGATGATGAGGGGCTCAGAGATCGTCTCGCTTACTGTTTTTCTGGGATCAAGGGAAGAAAAAGGATCCTGAAAAACCATCTGCATTTCACGCCTGTATTCGTGCAGCTGTTTTTTATTCATTTTACAGACATCCTGACCATTAAATAAGATCTGGCCGCCGGTAGCTGTATGCAATCCGGCAATAAGCCTTCCGATGGTGGACTTTCCACAGCCGGATTCTCCCACAAGTCCAAGAGTCGTACCGCGCTCAACAGAGAAGCTGACATTATCTACGGCATGTAATGTACCTGTAGGTGTTTTGAAATATTTCTTTAGATTTTTGACCTCCAAAATATTATCTGGCATTACATGAATCCTCTCTTCCTTTTATCTCACCTGCTGATTTCTCCGCCCGAAAGCAGCGCACCTTATGTTTGTCATTTAAGTGTACCATATTGGGAGCTTCTCTTTTGCATTGCTCCTGCACATATGGACATCTGGGCCAAAAAGAACAACCCTCAGGCAAATTGGCAGGATCCGGCATCTGTCCCTTGATGGGTTTCAGCTTTTCTACGTTTTCCTCCAACGATGGTATGGATTCAAACAAGCCAATGGTATATGGATGCCTTGGATTTTCATAAATTTCTTCAATATCACCGCTCTCAACAATCTCGCCGGCATACATAATGGCAATCCTGTCACAGACCTGCGCCACAACGCCCAGGTCGTGTGTGATCAAAAGCATGGAGGTCTTAAGCTTTTCTTTTAATTCATTCATAAGCTCAAGAACCTGCGCCTGGATCGTCACATCCAACGCTGTAGTAGGCTCATCTGCAAGGATCAGACGCGGCTCACAGGCAATGCTCATTGCGATCACTACACGCTGTTTCATACCGCCGGAAAATTGATGGGGATACTCATCATACCTCTCCTTCGGAATCCCTACCATCTCCAGCATCTCCATCGCCCGTGCCTTTGCTTCGGCATTGCTGCAGCTGTTATGTGATTTTATAACCTCTGCGATCTGCGCCCCCACTGTGTAGACCGGATTCAGGCTTGTCATTGGATCCTGAAAGATCATAGAAATCTCATTGCCCCGGTAACGGCGCATCGTTTTCTTGTCCGCTTTCAAAAGGTCTGTACCCTCAAATAGGATCTTTCCGCTTGTAATTTCGCCGGGCGGATCTGCCACAAGCTGCAGGATGGACAATGCTGTCGTTGTCTTCCCTGCACCGGTTTCCCCTACCAGGCCAAGGCTCTCCCCATGAGAAATATCCAAGTCCAGAGAATTGACTGCATGTATCACCTCATCATCTGTGCGGTAGACCACCGTCAGACCTGAAATTTCCAACATTTTTTTATCTTTATCCACTGTCATATGATAATCCTCTAATTCTTAAGTTTTGGATCAAGTGCATCCCGCAGTCCATCGCCGAACAGGTTCAGAGAGAGGATCGAAATCATGATTGCAAGGCCCGGAAATGCGCATACCCACCAGGCATGACGGATAAACTGCCGCCCTGTACTCAGCATGGATCCCCACTCAGGAGTAGGCGGCTGGATGCCAAGACCTATAAAGCTCAGCCCTGCAATCGCCAGGATCGAACCTGCAATGCAGGTCGTTGCCTGAACAATAATAGGTGCTAATGCATTGGGAATCACGTGAAGAAAGATAATGCGCAGGTCAGAAGCACCGATCGATCTTTCTGCCTCAATGTATTCTTCATTTTTTATGGTGATAACTGCTGCGCGGACGATCCTGGCAAAGGGCGGTATATTAGATACAGCGATAGCGATCATCAGATTCAATATGCTGTTGCCCAGTGCTGCTACAATAGCCATAGCCATAAGGATACTGGGAACTGCCAGGAAAATGTCCATGATCCGCATAATGATATTATCTATTTTCCTACTCCCGTATCCAGCGATAGCTCCCAGCGTTCCCCCTACTGCACATGCCATAGCGATCGTGCCTACTGCAACAGGGAGTGATACTCTGGTTCCATAAATCACACGTGCCATGATATCGCGTCCTGCCTCATCTGTCCCCATCCAGTGTTCCATTGACGGCGGCTGTAAACGCTGCCCTGCATTCTGCCGGATCACCTCTGCATCATAATCAAACAAAAACCCTGCCGAAATGATCAGGAAACAGAGAAAAGCCAAGATAACCAAGCCTGCCACTGCTGTTTTATTTTTCTTCAAACGTTTCCAAACCATGGCAATCTGCGATTTTTTGCGGTTCTTTGCATTCATCTGTTCTGTCGCCATCTCATCCCACCTTCACTTTCATCCTTCTATACTCCGTTTTGATACGCGGATCAAAGAAGGCATACAAAATATCGATTGCCAGATTGATGATAGAAAAAAGTGTTGCAAGGATTACAACGATCGCAAGAACAATCGGCGTATTCTTCACCCGGATAGCCTCTACCAGCAGAGAACCTATGCCCGGCCATGCAAATACAGTCTCTACCAGCACTGCGCCCCCTAAAGAAAATCCAAACTGCAGGCCCACTGTGGTAATGATCGGGATCATTGCATTGCGCAGCCCATGTTTGATAATGACAACGCTTTCCTTAAGTCCTTTTGCCCTGGCAGTACGGATATAATCCTGCCGTATCGTTTCCAGAAGCGAAGATCTGGTCATACGCATCACCACAGCCAGCGTGTTTGCACTCAGTGTAACAGCTGGCAGAACCAGGGCTTTCCAGCTGTCAATGTAAGAGGATGGAAACCACCCCAGCTTTGCCGCAAAAATCAATATCAGCATGATCCCCAGCCAAAAGCTCGGCACAGACACTCCAGCCAGAGCTACCAGAGAGGCAGCGGAATCAAGAGCGGAATTCTGTTTCACTGCAGATATGATCCCTAATGGCATACCAATAGTTACAGCAAACAGCATAGCTGCAAATGAAAGCTGGATCGTCTTTGGCAATCGCGGTATTAATTCATTGATCACAGGCTGCCGTGTACTATAGCTGATACCGAAATCCCCTCTCACTGCATCAAGTACGAATTTCCCGTACCGGATCAAAAAGGGCTGGTCCAGTCCTAATTCATGGGAGATACTCCTGTATGCCTCTTCTGTATAGCTGGCGCCAAGGTACATCGTTACCGGATCCCCTGGCGTCAGTTCCATGATCGTGAATACTAAAAGACTCACTCCAAGAAGTACAGGTATCAGCATCAGCAGCCTGCGAAGCGTATAATTTATCATCTTTTATTCCCTCCTGTCATCCATCTGAATGGATCAATCAGCAACAGAAGTACCATAGATGCTGTGGCAGTTGGTTGGATGGACCTTTAATCCTGCAACATCGGCCTGAGTGCCAATATACAGATATGGGATAGCAAGAGGATATAACGGCACTGCATCCGCAACGATCGTCTGGATTTCTGTATAAAGCTCCTGTCTTTCATTATCATCCAGGGAACTGGATGCCTTGTCCAGCATATTATCAACCTCTGGATCCGTCCAATGGTGACGGTTGCCGCCTAAACCCAAAGAATCTGTGTGATACTGGGTACGAAGCATGCTGTCTGTATCGCTGGCCACCTTTTCATACATAAAAAGCGCCTGTTTTCCTTCTGCAACATATTGCAGGAAAGATGCATTGTCCATAGACTCCACTGTAACATTGATGCCGATTTCCTTTAACTGGGACTGGATCACAACAGCTGCAGTACGGTATTCCTGGGTATCCATTACAGTCAATGTAATATCGAAACCATCCGGATATCCGGCCTCGGTCATAAGCTGCCGTGCTTTATCTAAATCCGTATCATAAGAAACTGTATCCGGCATATAACCAAACAGCATATTACAAAGCATCGTGTTGCAGGCGATATCTGCATCTCCTCCGAACACAATATTGATGTAGTCCGATTTGTTTACTGCATAGGCGATCGCTTTACGAACTTTCACATCGGAAAGAATCTCATTTTTCACACAGCTCCCAAGGTATATCACGCGGCAGCTCGGACTGGCAAGAAGCCTCAAATCAGCATTTTCCTCAATCGTTGCTTTATCAATGGGATCAATATCGTATGCAATATCTACCTCGCCGGTTTCAAGACCTATGGTCCGGTTGATCGCTTCCGGTATGGTGCGGAAGGTTAATGTCTTGATCGGCGAAGGGCCTGCCCAGTAATCTTCGTTTGCCACCAAAACGCAGTCTCCTCCAATTCCCCAGGAAGAGAGTTTGAACGGGCCGCTTCCGACAGGATGGATGTTGAAGTCATCCCCATACTCCTCCACTGCTTTTTTCGATACAATAGAAGCTGCGTCCAAGGACAAACGTGTCGGCATTGCATTAAACGGCGTCTTTGTTTTAACAACTACTGTCATATCATCCACAATTTCTACGCTTTCAATGATCTTATAATTGTAATTCACGCCATCACTGGCCATACAGCGCTCTAAACTGAATTTTACATCCTCTGCATTCATTGTCTCTCCATTGTGGAACTTTACTCCCGGGCGGAGATGGAACTGCGTTGTATACTCATCCACCACATCCCAGCTCTCTGCCAGCATCGGAATGATCTGCAGGTTTTCATCCATCTGGGTCAGGCGGTCATAAATTTGAGTTGTGACGCGGAAAGTCGCAGTAGAAGTCTGGATATGAGGATCCAGATAAACCGGCGGCTCCGGAACCGCCACAACAAGGGAATCTCTTACACTGCCAGACCCCGCTCCGCCATTTGCGGTCACTTCACTCTGAACATTCGTTTCAGCAGAAGTATTGCTGCTGTCCTGACTGCTACATCCTGCCAGCATCCCCATCGTCAATGCTGCAGCTAACAACATAAATAAGCTCTTTTTCATTGTTTTATCCTTCCTTTTTTTATTAAACATAGCAGAACCATCACCCTGATATTTTTTGAATGATATCGTCCGCAAGGTTTTCAAATTTTATGCGGTTTTTATAAAAATATTGAATTTTTCTTCCTTTTTATATTATAATTATAACATCATTATTCCAACTATGTTATTACATTTCGGACTAAGTATATGGCTTATAGTGATAATTTTTTCCGTGGTCATCGATATGGAGGCGTTTATGAACATTGAACATTTAGAATATTTATTGGAGGTCTATAACTGCGGCTCCATCAATAAAGCCGCAAAATACCACTACATTTCCCAGTCCCATCTGAGCAAAATAATTAAAAATTTAGAGAATGAATTGGGCTATACTTTGATCATACGCAGCAAGTCCGGCCTTACCTTTACCCATGCCGGGACAGTATTTATTAAGTCCGCAGAAAAAATCGTTCAGGAGAGCAATAATATACGAAAAATCCCCGAACAGCTTGAAAAAGACGAAGCGTTAAGTATTGTTTGCTCCTCCGATCCCTTCTTACTCAATACTTTTTTTGATTTCAGGCGTATGGCATCAAAAATCCATTCCAATGAAACATTGGAAGAGGCCGGACTGCGTATTATATTACAGCGTCTGATCTCCAAAGAACGTAATCTGGGAATTATGGCAATGTTTGAACAAAAAGCAGAAAAATACCGAAAATTAGCAGAAAAGTATGGTTTAGGTTTCGAGACCCTGCAAACCCATATTCCTATGATCGTAGTAATGAATCCAAGGCACCCTTTAGCAAAAAAAGAAGCCATACGGCTGGAAGATATGGCAAAATATGACTTCATTGTAGACTCAAATGTGGATAACGATGATACAAAAACTGTGCTCCAGATCAACTCTGAACAAAATGTGCTCCATGTCTCCAGCCTCGCCTGCACTGTTATGGCATTAAAAAAGAGCAATTATATTGCTGTGAAAAATCAGACTCTCATGCAGCATGTGATTGAAAACGGGCTGATCACACGGGAGATCGAGGGCTTTGAAGAATATTCTGGTATATATCTGCTCCATCAAAAAAACAAGCCCGTTCCTGCCCGCGAAAAGCAGTTTATCGCTTATCTGAAAAAGCAGCTTTGCATACAATTCCGTTAAAAGACCACACCACATTTTACATTTTTCTAAAACAGCGGGGCAGGTTTTCCTGCTCCGCCTTTTTCCATTCCGGTTTCCCTTAGTTTTCTTCCCCCTCCTGCTGTGCCGAAGTCAGAATGCCTCTTCCCTCCCGCCTCTTTCCTCCATACCCTCTTGTACCCTGCTTTCTCTTTGCACACTCCTCATCTATTTCATACACTGCATTGCCTTCGATTACTAACCGGCTATACATGAATGCTGACCTCCTTTTTTCGAGGCCCCGGCCCGGACCCGGTGCCGGGACCGCTCATTTAGAATATTGTGGCGGCTGCCTGCAGGCTGCATATTCTGGCCGGCAGCACAGCTTCCATATATTTAATATATGCAGTGTCCAGGCATTGGCGCTTTTCCTTTGCCAGTGATTCCAAAATCCCGGCATGAACAGAAGGGCTTCTGCATATGATAGGAGCAAAGAAACAAAAGGCTGGTGGAAGAACTGTGAATCCATCTGATGATTATAAACTGACAGACCTGGATTACCTCATAGGAGATCACCACTTACAGATGATAAAGGCGGCCCTGCCCTATCTCAATGTGCCCGAACAGCGGGCCGTGTCTGTGTTTGTAAAATTTCAGGAGCTGAAAAAGACCTTTGAGCTGTTTGAGACAGAGGAAGTGGCCTCCATGGGGATCTGCTCCTTAGAGCAAAGCGAGGGCGGCAGGACTATGCGCGATCTTTTAAAGGCCATACGCCCCTACGGAAACCCGGCGGAACGTGACATCATTGATATGGCCCAGAATTTCATGGACGGCCAGACTCCCATGGAGCAGCTGCGCAGGTTTCTCACGCCGGAGCAGCAGTCCCGGTTTGAGACCATGCAGATGGTGATCACTGCCATACAGGCCATGGCATAACCCCGGTCTCTATTAATAACAAAGAAAGGATACATAGCAATGGATAATAGCTGGAAACAGGATCCCCGCCTCAAGTCCATGAGCAAGGAAAAGCTGGAGCTTTTGACAGAGTTTTCCGACCGCATCGGACGTACAGAAAAAAATAAGCTGATGGAAGCCTTTCTATCCATTAACCTGGAAGCCAGACAGCGCGGTATCCAATTCAATGACAAGGAAACCGCTCTGCTGGTAAATATTTTAAGCGCCCACATGGCCCCGTCCGAGCGGAAAAAACTGGATCTGCTGAAAATGCTCTCAAAAAAACTGGCAGGCCAGCGCTGACCTCTAGCGCCCCTGCCAGTTTTTTTCATCCTTTTCATTTCTTCTTATCTTGACGTCTGCCCGGCACTCTCCCAATCCGCGAAAATGGCGATCCTTGTGCTCTCTGTCACCGAACAGAGAAGCTCCTTCACGCGCCCCTCAGGAAGGCATACGCATCCTGAGGAGGGCTGGTCCGGTATCTCCTTAAAGCAGTGCAGGAAAATGGCAGAGCCCTTTCCCGGTACGCCCTCTATGTTATAATCCAGGCTCAGTCCATAATCATAGTAGGGGACTGCGGCTATCAGGTTCTCAGCGGACTTCCAATCCTGTGCCGCAGAAGCCGTATTTACCAGACGGTTGTAATGGGAGCTTTCCGGATCATCCACCCAGAAATCCCCTTCCACGATCTGATGGTAGGGAAGAAGGCTGCCGGGATCTTCCTTCAGGCCAAAGGCCAGATGAAAGCCATAGACTCCAGCCGGAGTCGCCCCATCGCCCTCTGCCTTCTCTGCAGTAATGCCGCTGCGCCCTACATATCCCTGCTCCTTCCACACAGGCTGCCATCCATTCTCATCCTTCCTATAATAGAGGATATCCGCTTTGTATCCCCCTGTGCCCACCACTGCGATCAGCTGGTCTGTCTCTGTGGCTGTCTCAAGCCTGGACGGCAGGCTGCGCTCCTCCTGGGAGAATACTCCTGCCTCTCCTGCTCCCGGCCCGCCATCCTCTGGCTTTTCCAACGCCCTGTGGCCTGCCGCCTGGGAGGTCATAGCCATCCATCCTCCCGCTGATAATATTCCTGCCAATGCGATCACTGACAGCGTTTTCCTTACTCTGCTGAAATATCCCTTCATCTCTGTCTCCTCGTTGTATCTCTCTCTTCTGTCCTGCGCTTTTTCACTACAGACATATAACCTATCACTGCTGCTGTCCGCCCCTATCTGTTCCATCACCTTCTGTTCTCTTCCTTGTAACAGTTCATGCGGTTGCCTTCCTTCTTCTATTCTACCATGCAGTTCCTGGATGTTCTTTACATTTTTCCTAATATTTACTAAAAAAGACACAGACAATGTTTCTTTTCACTGTCTGTGTCCTCTCTTTTGCCGCAATTTATTTGCACACAATATTTACAATACGTCCCGGTACATAGATTTCTTTTACAATATTCTTTCCTTCCAGGAAGCCTGCTGCCTTTTCATCTGCCTTAGCCGCTGCAATGACCTCGTCCTTTGGAGCATCCGTAGGAACCACGATGGTTGAGCGGAGCTTTCCGTTGATCTGCACTGCGATCTCTATGTGAGAATCAATGGTCTTGCTCTCCTCATACACCGGCCAGCTCTGAAGTGCCAGAAGCCCTTCTCCTCCTGTCATCTCCCAGATCTCCTCACATACATGAGGTGCAATCGGGTTCAGCAGCTTAATGAAGGTATGAAGCTGCTCCCTGCTGATCTTTCCTACCGCATAGATATCATTTGTCAATGCCATGAGCGCTGCGATGGCAGTGTTGAACTTCATATCCTCCAGGTCAGAAGAGACCTTCTTAATCGTCTTATGGAGAGGTGTCTCCAGCTTCTTTGTCTCAGGATCCTCCGAAACCATATCCGTGAAGCCACATACACGCTCCAGGAATCGCTTACAGCCCTTCACGGAGTTATCGTTCCAGGGGGCTGCTGCGGAGTAATCTCCCATGAACAGCACATAGGTCCTCAGGGTATCTGCGCCGTAATCCTTCACGATATCAAGGGGATCCACGACATTTCCCTTAGACTTACTCATCTTCTCGCCATCCGGTCCCAGGATCAGGCCCTGGATGGAACGCTTCGCGTAAGGCTCAGGAGTATTCACCACACCGATATCATACAGGAAATGATGCCAGAAGCGGGAATAGATCACATGCCTTGTCACATGCTCCATGCCGCCGTTGTACCAGTCAACAGGCATCCAGTATTTTAACTTCTCCGGGTCAGCCAGCGCCTGGTCGTTGTGGGGATCCACATAGCGCAGGAAATACCAGGAGGAGCCTGCCCACTGCGGCATGGTATCTGTCTCGCGCTTTGCAGCGCCGCCGCACTTGGGACAGGTGCAGTTCACATAGGAATCAATCTTTGCAAGAGGTGATTCGCCATCGGAGCCCGGCTCAAAATTCTCAACAGCCGGAAGACGCAGCGGAAGCTCCTGATAGGGAACAGCTACAACACCGCACTTTGGGCAGTGAATCAGCGGAATAGGCTCGCCCCAATATCTCTGGCGGTTGAATGCCCAGTCCTTCATCTTATACTGAACGCCGCGGCGGCCCTGCCCCAGCTTCTCCAGCTCTGTAATGATCCGCTCGATCGCGTCCTTCTTGCTGCTGTATTCATTCAGATATCCGGAATTGATGTAGGGTCCTTCACCTGTGTAAGCTTCCTTTTCCACATCTCCTCCCTGGATGACCGGGATGATATCAATGCCGAATTTCTTTGCAAAATCATAGTCTCTGGTATCATGAGCAGGCACACCCATAACGGCGCCGGTACCATAGCCCATCATGACATAGTCGGTGATAAAGATCGGCATCAGCTTTCCGGTAATGGGATTCACTGCGGTGAGTCCGTTGATCTTAACGCCTGTTTTATCCTTCACCAGCTGTGTGCGCTCAAACTCTGTCTTCTTTGCACACTGTTCTCTGTAGCCTTCAATCTCATCCATATTGGAAATGCGGTCCGCATATTTGTCAATAAACGGATGCTCCGGAGCGATTACCATAAAGGTGGTTCCGAAGATCGTGTCCGGACGGGTAGTGTAGATCTCCAGCTTCTCCTCAATACCCTGGATCTTAAAGTTCACAAAGGCACCTGTGGATTTGCCGATCCAGTTCTGCTGCTGCTGTTTTACGTTTGCAGGATAGTCCACATCCTTTAAGCCTTCCAGAAGCTTGTCCGCATACTCTGTGATCCGCAGATACCAAACGCTCTTTTCCTTCTGTACAACATCGCTGTGGCAGATATCGCACTTTCCTCCCTGGCTGTCCTCATTGGAAAGGACTACCTTACAGGATGGGCAGTAATTTACCAGGGCTGTATCACGGAAAACAAGACCTTTTTCAAACAGCTTCAGGAAAATCCACTGCGTCCATTTGTAATAATCCTCATCCGTAGTATCGATCACGCGGTCCCAGTCAAAGGAAAAGCCCACCTTCTTTAACTGTTCGGAGAATTTCTTGATATTGTCGTCTGTGATCTTTCTCGGATGTGTACCTGTCTTGATGGCATAGTTTTCTGTAGGCAGGCCGAAGGCATCAAAGCCAATAGGGAACAGGACATTGTATCCCTCCATACGGCGTTTTCTGGAAATGACCTCCAGGCTGGAATATGCCTTGATGTGTCCCACATGCATGCCGGCACCACTGGGGTAAGGAAATTCCACAAGCCCATAGAATTTTGGCTTATCACTGCCGTCCACAGCCTTGAACGCACTGGCTTCCTCCCATTTCTGCTGCCATTTTGGTTCTATTTTTCTAAAATTGTGCTTCATGATCACACGTCCTCCTGGCTGCCGGATTTGAAATGGTTGACAGCCTATACGAAATTAAAATATAGCATAATTATAATAGAATGTCAAACCGCCAGTAAGGATTTTTCTTGGAGAAAATCCCTGTAAACTGTCACAGATTTACAATAATTCCGCTTGTGCTCTTTTGACCATTTTCGTATAATAAAATTAGATACAAAAAGATGGCATTTGACTGTTCGGCTGACGAACGGTCACATTTGCTCTTGCTTGGAAAGGAGGCATTTCATGGAAAATACCTATACGAAGATTTTTACCACCGGGACCAGTGCTGCTCTGAAGGTGACTCCGGGACATTATGCCACCAATCACGCTCATATTAATTATTATCTGGATATAACCACCCTGAAAGCCAGGACGAATGAGGCGCAACAGACGGCCAGAAGCCTGGCCGGAATGTATCTGTATGATACGGTCGTTGATACGATTGTCTGCATGGAGGGAACAGAGATCATCGGGGCCTTCATGTCAGAGGAGCTTACGAAAAGCGGCCTCCATTCCATGAACATGCACCAGACCATCTATGTGACGCGCCCGGAATTCAATAACAACAGCCAGCTCATCTTCCGCGAAAATCTGGTGCCGATGATCCGCAATAAGCATGTGATCATCCTGATGGCCACTGTTACCACCGGACTGTCGGTAAATAAAGCAATTGAGTGTATCCAATACTACGGCGGGCTGCTGCAGGGAGTATCTGCTGTATTCAGCGCCGTGGATGAGGTGAGCGGGGTTCCGATCCGCTCCGTATTTGGGAAAAGGGATGTGCCGGACTATGCTTACTATGATTACCGTTCCTGCCCCTTATGCAAGGCAGGAAGAAAGCTGGATGCTTTGGTAAATGCATTTGGATACTCGAAACTGTAAGGACATGCAGCTGATGCGATCATAACACAATGTATATTTCATGATACGGACAGCAATTGAAATGGGAAAATTCCTTCGCTGAATGCAGATGGTATTTTCCCGTTTCAATTGCTGTCCGGCTCTTTTCTGCCTCTTTTCTTCCAAAAAATCCCCATGACAGCAGAGTTTCTGCCATGTATAATGAATATGACGCCTGCCGGAAATGTATCTGTGGCAGGATATATGGATGTGTATCCATTGAAGGCAAATGACGATTTTAAAAGAAGGTGTATGATATGTATATAGGTGATTTTCATATCCATTCCCGCTACTCCAGAGCTACCAGCCGTGAGCTGAACCCCAGCCAGCTGGATCTGTGGGCAAGAAAGAAAGGAATCGATATTTTGGGAACCGGCGATTTTACTCATCCGGCATGGAGAAAGGAGCTTTCAGAAGCACTTGTTCCTGCGGAGCCCGGGCTTTATATATTAAAGGAGGAGCTGCGGATAACAGAGGGAGCCCCGTCTTCCTCCAGGACTCCCCGGTTCGTGATCAGCGGCGAGATCAGCTCTATTTACAAGAAAAATGGACGGACACGCAAGGTCCACAGCTTGATCCTTCTTCCAGGTCTTAAGGAGGCGGAGGAGTTAAGCCGCCGTCTGGAAGCCATTGGAAATATCCATTCGGACGGAAGGCCCATACTGGGGCTGGACTGCCACGACCTGCTGGCACTGACTTTGGAGGTATGTCCGGAGGCCATCTATGTGCCTGCCCACATCTGGACGCCCCACTTTTCCCTCTTTGGGGCATTTTCCGGCTTTGACACCATCGAGGAGTGCTTTGAAGAGCTCACGCCTGAGATCCACGCTCTGGAAACAGGCCTGTCCTCTGATCCGGCCATGAACTGGAGGCTTTCTGCACTGGACGGTTTTCATCTGATCTCCAACTCAGACGCCCACTCCCCTGCTAAACTTGGACGGGAAGCCAACCTGCTGGACATCGACATGTCCTATCAGGGGCTTTACAGGGCCATCCAGCGGGGACAGGGGCTTATGGGCACCATTGAGTTCTTCCCGGAGGAGGGAAAATACCATTTTGACGGCCATAGAAAATGCCATCTCTGCTTAACTCCGTCGGAAGCCGAACGCTTAAAGGGCATCTGCCCGGTATGCGGGAAAAAGCTTACCACAGGAGTGCTCCACCGGATCGAACAGCTGGCTGACAGGAAGGAGGGCTTTGCCCTTTCCTCCGGACGGCCTTATGAAAACCTGATCCCCCTGCCGGAAGTCATAGGAGCTGCCCTGGGCACATCTGCTGCCAGCGTGAAGACAGCGCGCCATTACGAGCAGGGCCTTAATGAGCTGGGAAATGAATTTTATATCCTGCGCCAGGCGCCTCTGGGTGATATCCAGGATGTGCTGGGCCGCCTGACCGCCGAGGGCGTCCGCCATCTCCGGGAGGGCCATGTGGAATGGAGACCCGGCTATGACGGGGAATACGGGACTATGAAGCTGTTTCAGTCAGCGGAGCTGGAGGATGTGGAGGGGCAGCTGTCCCTGTTTGGGGATAGCGGGCTGGAGGGATCAGCTTCCGGGGCTGTCCCCGCACAAACAGAAGCAGCAGCGGAAACATCGGCAGCAGCTGCCTCTGCCTGTGCTGCAGGTACAGGATCCGATGGAGCTCTGCTTTCTGCATCAGCCAAAGCATCACCCGCCGCCACCCCCGCTCCAGCGCCTCTGCCATTTTCTTCTGTTGGCACAAAGGCGGCAGCCGGCCCTGCCTTTTCAGACTTAAACCCCAACCAGCTCCAGGCCGTCGCCTCCATTCTCCCGGTGACAGCCGTCATTGCCGGTCCCGGCACAGGCAAGACGAAAACGCTGGTAGCCCGATTGGCCTGGCTCATGGGTGAACGCGGTGTCAAGCCCTCAGAGATCACAGCAGTTACCTTTACCAGCAAGGCGGCTGGTGAATTAAAGGAGCGCATACGGAGCCAGCTTCCAGGCAAGCGCAGCATCGGACAAATGCAGATCGGCACCTTCCATTCCCTGTGCTACCGCATGCTAAAGGAGACTGGACTTTCCCTTGAACTGGCAGACGATGCCCAGAAGGAGGCGGCGGCTGCCCAGACCATCGAAGCCCTGGACCTGCCCTGCTCTGTGAAGCAGTTTCTCACAGAGCTGTCCCTTGAAAAATCAGGGATCCATATTCTCTCAGAGGAAGCATCCTCCTACTACAACGGCCTTCTGAAAGCCCAGGGCCTTATGGATTTTGACGACCTGCTGCTTTATACCATAAAGCTTCTGGAGGAAGAGAAAAGGACAGAATACAGAAAGCAGCATTTTTCCTACCTTCTGGTAGATGAATTCCAGGATATCAGCCCCATGCAGTACCGCCTGATCCAGGCATGGAATAAAGGGATGAAGGAGATCTTTGTGATCGGTGACCCGGATCAGTCCATCTATGGCTTCCGCGGCTCCGACAGCCAGTGCTTTGACCGCCTGTTGGAGGACTACCCCCAGACCGCTGTCATCCGCCTGTTATCCAACTACCGCTCCAGCCCCCAGATCCTGGGCGCTGCCCTGCCTCTCATCTCCTGCAATCCCGGCGGAGAGCGCCGGCTTTCCCCCGTTCTTCCTGACCGCGGCCCTGTCCGCCTTGTCACAGCGGAAAGCGGCCTGTCAGAGGCCATCTTTATTGCAAAGGAGATCAACCGGATGGTGGGCGGCATGGATATGCTGGATGCCCATAACAGGGATTTTCGCCCGGATGAACGCACCTACAGCTTTTCTGAGATCGCCATCCTCTACCGCACCAACCATCAGGCAAGGCTTTTGGAGCAGTGCCTGCAGAAGGAAGATATCCCTTATACGGTGGCTGGACGGGAGGAGTATCTGGATGATATGGCTGTGCGTGGTATCCTCACATTTTTCCATGGCCTGATCCTCCGCAGCCAGCAGGCAGAGGACACTCCACAAGGCTCCCCCTCTCCCGCTCTCCCTGATGAGCGGTCAGCCCCATCTGCGTACGCAAAGCAGCTGCCCACTGCTTTGGCCCCTGTCCGGCCAGATGCCCTTCTTTGCCAGGCGAGACAGCTTCTCTTAAAAGCAGGCTCCTCCATCACGGCCTCCATGACAGATGAGCTTGCAGCCGCCTTTCTGCCCTGCCTGAAAAAGGAGCGGCCCTGGAAAATGCTGGAGGAGATCGCATCCGCTTCCGGATTTTCCTCCCATAAGCCGGTGGAACAGCTGATCTGCATGTCCTACTTCCATAAGACCATGGCGGACATGCTCTATACACTGTCCTTTGGAAGTGAAGGCGATCTGCAGAGAAAGGGCCGCCCCTCCTATTCCTCTGATGCCGTAAGGCTTATGACCTTCCACGCCTCCAAGGGCCTGGAATTTCCTGCCGTCTTCCTCTATGGGTTAAAGCAGGGCATCCTCCCCTTAAGCTCCTCCAAAGGATCCGTAGATACAGAGGAGGAACGCCGTCTTTTCTATGTGGCAATGACAAGGGCAAAGGAAGAGCTGATCCTAAGCTGCTCGGAGGAGCCATCTCCCTTTATGGCTGATATCCCGGAAAGTTCCTATATCAGGGAACAGGCCAAAGGAAGCGGGCCAAAGATAAAGCAGCTGAGCCTCTTTGATATGGGGCTGTGAACCAGGTGAAGAAGGACATAAAAAGGCAGTACCAGCGCACCGTTTTCCCCGGCGTCTGATACTGCCTGTCTTTTGTCTCTACAGCCTGTCGATGATGGCCCTCTGATATTCTGCTGTGGTGGCTGTTCCACCCAGGTCGGGAGTCATAACACTTCCTTCTGCCAGTACCTCATCCACTGCCTTTCGGATCCTTGCTGCACACTCATTCTTTCCCATGTGCTCCAGCATCATGCAGGCTGACCACAGGAAGGCTGTGGGATTTGCGATCCCCTTTCCTGCAATATCAGGCGCGCTTCCGTGTACAGCCTCAAACATGGCGTAGCCGCAGCCTAAGTTGCTGGAGGGCAGAAGGCCCAGGCCGCCGATCAGGCCGCTTGTCAGGTCAGACAGGATATCTCCGTAAAGATTCTCTGTCACGACCACATCAAACTGCTGGGGCCTCATCACCAGCTGCATTGCCACGTTGTCAACGATCTTATCCTCAGCCTCGATCTGGGGATATTCCCTGCTGACCTCGTAGAACACATCGCGGAACAGGCCGTCTGACAGCTTCATAATGTTGGCCTTGTGAACGCAGGTCACCTTCTTTCTTCCCTGGCGCACAGCGTATTCAAAGGCATCCCTCACGATCCTCTCGCTGCATTTTCTGGTGATGATCTTGATGGAGTGAGCCGTATCCTTGTCGATCATCTCCTCCACTCCTGCATACAGATCCTCTGTATTTTCCCTGAACATCACAATGTCCACATTGTCAAATGCGGTCTTCACGGCCTTGTTGGACTTTGCCGGGCGGATATTGGCGTACAGGTCATATTTCTTCCGCATCATAACATTTAAGGAGCGGAAGCCCTTGCCCACAGGAGTGGTGATGGGGGATTTTAAAAGCACTTTATTTCTCTCAAAGGAGGCAAAGGCCTCCTCCGGAATGAGCGCCCCATGAGCCTCATACTCTGCCTCGCCCACATTGAAGATCTCATACTCCAGTCCGGCTCCGGCTGCATCCAGGATAGCCAGCACAGCATCTGTGATCTCCGGTCCGATTCCATCGCCTTTAAATACTGTAATCTTATCGCTCATTGTTATCTCTCCTCCATTGGAACATATTCATGGTTCTCGCCCACATACTTCGTTGCCGGACGCATGATGCGGCCGTCATACAGCTTATTCTCAATATTGTGTGCCACCCAGCCCACGATACGGCTGCACATGAACAGCGGTGTATAGAGATCTCTTGGGATGCCTAACATCTCATAGGCAAAGCCGCTGTAGTAGTCCACATTTGTCGGAAGGGAACGGCCCTTCTTCTCCTCCATGACCTCCTTTGCAATGCGCTCAAACCGCATGCGGAAATCCAGCTCTGTCATCAGGTTCTTTTCCTTTGCCACCGCAATGCAGCACTCTCTCAGCATCTCCGCACGGGGATCGGAAATAGTATAGACCGCATGGCCGAAGCCGTAGACAAGGCCGGACTGGTCGTAGAGCTTCCCTGCCATGAGCTTTTCCACTGCCTGACGGATGCGGGCGTCGTCAGCCTCATAGCCGCCTGCCTCCTCCAGCACGGCATCCATCATCTCGGCCACCTTGATATTGGCTCCTCCGTGGCGCGGTCCCTTTAAGGAACCGATGCTGCCGGACACGGTGGAGTAGATATCCGTTCCCGTGGAGGAGATCACCACATTGGTAAAGGTAGAGTTGTTACCGCCGCCGTGGTCTGCGTGGAGCATAAGTATGGTATCTAACAGCCCGGCTTCCTTCACGGAGAATTTCTGATCCTTTCTCAAAAGGCTTAAGAAATTCTCTGCAATGGAGTATTCCGGATTTGCATAGTGGATAAATAAGCTGTCCCTGTTATAATAATGCACCTTGCTCTGATATGCATAGCAGGCAATGGAGGGCAGCTTTGCCAGAAGGTTGATTCCCTTTACCAGGGTCTCATACACCTCTGTGTTATCCGGGTCCTCATCATAATTGTAGAGGGTAAGCACCGCATCCTGGAGCTTATTCATCAAGTTCCTGCCCGGCATGCGCAGAAGGTTCATTTCCACGAATTCATCCGGTATCTCATAGCAGTCCCTGATAATGCTGCAGAAGCTGTCTAACTCCTTCTCCTTTGGCAGATAGCCAAAAAGCAGCAGGAAGCATACCTCCTCGTATCCAAAATGGCTGCCTCTCTTGCCCATGACCAGATCATTGACATCAATTCCCCTGTAGAACAGCTTACCGGGTATGGCTTTGATCCCTTCTTCCGTCTCCTCATAGCCCACAACGTCTGCCACTCTCGTCAATCCGATGCGCACGCCTGTTCCGTCTTCATTGCGCAGGCCCTTCTTTACATTGTACTCTTTGTACCATTTATTCGGAATATCCGTATAGTTCTGAGATTTTCCATAGAATTGTGCCAGATAGCTTTCTTTTACCAATGTTGATCTTCCTTTCTGCATTTCCTGGTTGTCAGTGACGGTTCTTATTATAATTGATCAGGCAGCCTGCCTTTACGATCTCACGCTCTTCTGCTGTCATATCGGCAATGTACAGCGTAAGCTCCTTTATGCCATCCTCAGTTCCCTTGCCCAGCACGTAGGCCTTGATGTCCTTTAAGTCGCCGTCTAAGGCTGCCTTAATGCCCGGCACATAAATGTAGTCGCCTACTTCAAACTCCGGCTCTGCCTCCATCTGGAATGGAACCATCCCCCAGTTCATCACATTGGAGCGGTAACGCTTTGTGGCGTACTCCCTGCAGATATTTGCCAGCCCGCCGATCACTCTCTGACAGCTGGCAGCCTGCTCTCTGGCAGAGCCGTCACCCGGCTTCACAGCATAGACCATGCTTCCGATTTCTGTCTCTCCTGCGCGGACATTCTCATTTCCCGGAATGGTGCGGATCTTTTCAAAGATACCGGCCAGTACCGGCTCCAGGGCAAGCTCCTCTGCCTCTCCGGCCTTTGTTCTGGCCTTTTCCAGCTTATCCACTTCCTTTGCCCTTCCTACGTACTCAGGATCTCTTCTGGAAAGGGTAAACTCCGCCAGTCCCAGAGGATTGGAGCGGTAGGAGGAGGTCTCTCCGGAAGGTATCAGCTCATCTGTTGTGGTAACAGGGTCCATGATCTTAGAACATACCTTTAAAAGGATATTATCCGCCAACGGACTCATCTCCGGCCAGTCCTTGATATTTGGGCCATATACGAGGGACTTTTCAGCCTCTCCCTTTCCATAACCCATGTATACACGGTTCTTATAGGAAATATCGTCAAATTCATATTCAGGCACATTGTCCCAGCCGTCCATCTCCCATGCGGAGGTCAGCCGTCCGCCGTTTGCAGCAGTAGCTGCGATGGAACGGGCATCCATAAGGGCCACCGCCGCCATCTGTCCATTTCCCGGCTTGGAGCCCTCCCTGTTTGGGAAGTTCCTGGTGGTGTGGCGGATGCTTAAGCCATTGTTGCAGGGCGTATCTCCTGCGCCGAAGCAGGGGCCGCAGAAGGCTGTGCGGATGATCGCACCTGCATCCATCAGGTCAGATACCGCTCCCTTCTTTACCAGATCTGCAAATACCGGCTGGGAGGATGGATAAACTGCCAGTGAAAATTCATCGCAGCCGCAGTTTCTGCCCTTTAACGCCTGGGCTGCTTCCATTACATTAGAGTAGGTACCGCCTGCACAGCCTGCGATCACAGCCTGCTGCACGAAAAGCTCTCCTCCCTTTACCTTGTCAAGGAGGGTAAACTGTGCCTTGCCTCCGGACACCTTGGCCGCCTCTGCCTCCACAGAGCCCAGGATATCGGTCAGATTTGCCTTTAACTCATCGATCTCATATGTATTGCTGGGATGGAAGGGAAGAGCGATCATGGGCTTTACGGTAGATAAGTCTACATACACGCAGCCGTCATAGTATGCCACATCTGCAGGCGCCAGCTCCTTATATGCATCCTCCCTGTGATGCTTTGCAAGATAAGCCCTTGTATCCTCATCCGTCTTCCAGATGGAGGAAAGGCAGGTCGTCTCCGTTGTCATAACATCTACGCCATTGCGGTAATCGGTCGTCATGGATGCAACGCCTGGGCCTACAAACTCCATTACCTTATTCTTTACATATCCATTCTTAAATACGGCTCCGATGATCGCCAGGGCAATATCCTGAGGACCTGTGCCCGGCCTTGGCGCGCCGTCCAGATATACGGCAACCACTCCCGGATAAGCCACATCATAGGTGTCACAAAGAAGCTGCTTTACCAGCTCTCCGCCGCCCTCTCCCACAGCCATGGTTCCCAGAGCGCCGTAGCGGGTATGGCTGTCGGAACCTAAGATCATCCTTCCGCAGCCTGCCATCATCTCCCTCATATACTGATGAATGACCGCAATATGGGGAGGAACATAGATACCGCCGTATTTTTTTGCAGCGGAAAGGCCGAACATGTGATCGTCTTCATTGATGGTTCCGCCCACTGCACAGAGCGTATTATGACAATTTGTCAATACATAAGGGATTGGGAATTGTTCCATGCCCGATGCCTTGGCTGTCTGCACGATTCCTACAAAGGTAATATCGTGAGATGCCATGCTGTCGAATTTGAGCTTCAGATGCTCCATGTTGTCGGATGTGTTGTGAGCCTTCAGAATGGAATACGCGATGGTTCCCTTCCTGGCAGATTCCTTTTCTGCATCTTTTCCTGTCAGTGCTTTTACCTTTGCACCCTCCTTCTCCGGAACGATTTCTGTTCCATTTACCAGATAGATGCCGCCTTCATATAGTGATACCATATTATCTACCTCCTAATTTTTAGCCCCCTTTAGGGTTGCGATCCTGCAGACCGGGCTTTTTCATATAGGGAAGTCCGGAGAACTTTCTTATATGATGAAAAGATGAAAAGGGCAAGCTGTACTCCTATGCCTGCCCCCTTGCCTTCATTGGTTTATACTATAAAACAAAATATCTCATTTGTCCAGTTAATTTGTTGTGGTTTTCACAACTTTTTAGTTGTGTCCCATTCTCTCTTTCATCCAGCCTGCACTGTTGTCAGCCATCACGTTAATGTGCCGCATCATCATAATAGTTGCATTTGCAACACAAACGTATTATGATAGAAGTGATCACATTGCAAGAAGCAAGAGGAGTACCATATGACCGAATATTTTCAGAAAAACCTGTTTAAGGACATTTCCATGGAAGAATACAAACGCCTTCTGTCATGTCTGGGGGCCAGGACAAAATCCTTTGAGAGCGGGGAGACCATCTGCTGCTACAGCAGCAGCTTCCAGGAGATCGGCATCATTGGCAGCGGGACTGCCTCTGTTGTCCGCTATGAATACAATGGAGCAAGGACTATTCTGGAACGCCTTGGCCCACAGGATCTGTTTGGGCAGATGCTGTCCTATGACTGCAGCGAACAGGCCGGTGTCCATGTCATCTGCGACACCCCCTGCACTGTCCTGTTCCTCCAATACTGCAAAGTCAGCGCTTCCTGCACAAAGGCCTGTCCTCACCACCACCAGCTGACCCAGAACCTGCTGAACCTCATATCAGAGCGCGCCCTAAGCTTAAGCCGCCGGGTGGAGGTCTTGTCCCAGCGCACCATCCGCGAAAAGCTCATGTGCTATTTTTCCCAGCTGGCAGCCCAGGCAAAGGCACCTACCTTCTGTCTGCCCTTTACCATGGTGGACCTGGCCGACTATCTCTCTATTGACCGCAGTGCCATGACCAGAGAATTAAAGCGCATGAAAGAGGAAGAGCTGATTGAAATGGATAAAAAATGCGTCCATCTGCTCTCCTGACCTCCTCTCCAGAAGAACTTGCTCTTTCCAAAATCTCGTGATACCATATAGAGAATAACGGATCAAGCGATTCAATTTAAGGAGGCAACGGTAAAATGAAGATCAACCGTATAGGCGGGATCATTGCAGCCGCCAGCAAGAAAACGGCCCTGCCATTGCTGCAGATCGGGTCTATTTCGATCATCAAGAGACTGGTTCTGTCCTTTCAGCAGGCAGGCATTTTTCCTATTGTCATTGTCACCGGCACAGAAGAATTTGAGGTAAAATATCAGCTTTCCGGCTATGGTGTTATCTTTGTCCGCAATGATGACTGCGAGGAGCCGGAGCTTTTTGAGTCTGTCAAAATAGGCCTGCGCTACCTTCAGGGCAAATGTGACCGCATGGTCTTCACTCCGGTGAATGTGCCCATGTTCACTTCCAACACCATCCGCCAGCTCCTGGCTGCGGACAGCGACATCATCACGCCATCCTACAACGGCACCGGCGGTCATCCCATTGTGCTGTCAGAAGCGGTTGTCCCTGATATTCTGGACTTTCAGGGGGAAGGGGGGCTGCGCTCTGCCATTGCCTCCTTAGAACACAGGCGGCTTGTCGTCCCTGTGGATGATCCCGGTATCTCCATCAGCATCCGTGACAGCGGGCAGCTCAAAGAGCGTCTCGCCGAACACAACCAGGCCCTTCTGCATCCCACGGTACAGCTGAGCCTTCAGAAGGAGCATGCCTTTTTCAATACCCGCATCAAGCTCCTTCTCTACCTGATCTATGACACCCATTCTGTGCGCAGCGCCTGTACCGCCATGGCCCTCTCCTATGGAAAGGCCTGGGATATGCTCAATAAACTGGAGGCGGAGACGGGCTTTCCTATTGTAGACCGAAGGCACGGCGGGAGCCGGGGCGGTAATACGACCCTTACCAGCCAGGGCCTGCTGTTCCTGCGCACCTGGATGCAGTTTGAGGATGAGGTGTTCCGGTACGCCCAATCCCGCTTTTCCACCCTGTTCCACGAGAACGGGATGCTGCCTTAACGCATTCATGCGTTCGAGTTCTTTTCAGGAATAACTTGAAATACCATGCCCCCCTTTCTATAATGGCACTATATACAAGATACCATTATGAAAAGGGGGCTTTTTTATGCAAATAGACAATATCTGTCCTGTAAATGGCCTCATTCTGGCTGCCGGACTCTCCTCTCGCATGGGAGCCTTCAAGCCGCTGCTCCCCTTTGGCTCCAAAACCCTGATCGAAGCTTCCATAGACAGTATGCTCTCTGCCCATGTACGTCAGGTCATTGTTGTCCTGGGCTTTCGCGGACCGGAGCTGGAGGCTGTCCTGAAAAAGCGGTATGGCTCCGAGGTCATCTGTGCCTGGAACCTTCAGTATGGATCAACTGATATGCTGGAGTCTGTGAAGTGCGGGCTGCGCGCCATGCCGGAATGCCAGTCTTTTTTCCTGCTGCCCGGTGATATGCCTGTGGTGAGCAGAAGCACCTTTTCCCATCTGCTGAATGCCCGGCCTAAACAGGGCTCTTTTTTGCTTTTCCCCACCCTGGAGGGCCATCCAAAGCATCCTCCTCTGATACACAAAAGCCTTATCCCGCATATACTGGAGTATCAGGGAGAAGGCGGGCTGCGGCGCATATGGACACAGTACGAGGCAATCAGCCGCTATGTTCCCGTGGATGATCCGGGCGTATGGATCGATCTGGATACCAGAAGTGAATATGAATCTTGTGTCAGCCGTTTTGCTCCGGTATGACAACAACATATAGAAGGAGGGTTACATAATGAGCAATCAATCCAATTGCAGCATCAAAAACATCTATCAGCTGGACGGCAGGGTTCCTGTGGGGAAGGCAGTTCCCTTTGGCCTCCAGCACATCCTGGCCATGTTTGTCTCCAACCTGGCTCCCATCACCATCATTGCAGGAGCAGCCCAGCCTGCCCTGACCCAGGCCCAGATAGCCATTCTCCTGCAGAATGCCATGTTCGTGGCAGGCATCGCCACCCTGATCCAGCTGTATCCTGTCTGGCGGATCGGCTCCAGGCTTCCTGTTGTCATGGGTGTCAGCTTTACCTTCGTGACTGTCTTAAGCACCATTGCCGCAAATTACGGCTACCCCTCTGTGATCGGCGCCGTGCTCATCGGCGGCCTGTTTGAGGGTACCTTAGGACTCCTGGCAAAATACTGGAGAAAGCTCATAACGCCTGTTGTGGCTGCCTCTGTGGTGACAGCCATTGGCTTTTCCCTTTTTACCGTGGGGGCCCGCTCCTTTGGCGGAGGCTATGCAGAGGATTTCGGCTCTCCCGCCAATCTCGCACTGGGTTCCATCACCCTTTTCACCTGCCTTCTGTGGAATATTTTTGCAAAGGGCTATCTAAAGCAGCTCTCTGTGCTGGCGGGATTGGTGGTAGTATATGTTGTTGCCATCTTTATGGGCAAGGTGGATTTAAGCCTGATCTTCTCCGGCGGCTTTATCTCCTTCCCAAAGCTTCTTCCCTTTATGCCTGAATTCCATGCAGGGGCCATCATTTCCGCCTGCATCATTTTCCTGGTATCCGCAGCAGAGACCATCGGGGACACCTCTGCTCTTGTGTCAGGAGGCTTAAACCGGGATATCACGGGAAAAGAGATCTCCGGCTCCTTAGGCTGTGACGGCTACGCCTCTGCCATCTCCTCCCTGTTCGGATGCCCGCCCGTCACTTCCTTCTCACAGAATGTAGGACTCGTGGCAATGACAAAGGTAGTGAACCGCTTCACCATCATGACCGGCGCTGTGTGCATGATCTTAGCAGGCCTGCTGCCCCCTATCGGCAACTTTTTTGCCTCCCTTCCGGAAGCCGTACTGGGAGGATGTACCATTATGATGTTCGGCTCCATCCTGACCTCCGGCATCCAGATGATCGCAAACTGCGGCTTCTCCCAGCGCAACATCGTGATCGCCTCCCTCTCCATGTCCATTGGCATAGGCTTCACTGCTTCCACTGAAGTAGGGATCTGGGATAACTTCCCTCCTCTCATCCAGTCTGTGTTTGCCTCCAACGTGGTGGCTGTGGTATTCGTCATCTCCATCGTCTTAAGCCTTGTGCTTCCTAAGGACATGGATATCAAGACCCTGGATTAAACCTATCTGCTGTTTTTGCAAACGCGGCCCGCCCTATCCGGCAGCCGCGTTTTTTGTATCATAGGAAACTCCTGCGGAGCAGGATTCTTTTTTATTGCGAAGTATCCGAGTTCTTCCGAAGAAGAATTTGAATCATATTTTAACTCCTCTTATAATAACATTATAAACAATAGGCTATGGTAAAATTTAATTTCTTTTATGCAAAACAGCAACACAGACAAGGAGGGAATACTTTTTTATGCGACCAATCAGCCAATCCGTTGTAAAAAAAGACCATGAACCAAAGATAACCGGCACATCCCTGTATGTAGGCGACTATGACAATGAGGGAGTTCTGACCGGAAAGTTCCTGCGCTCAAAGGTTGCCAGGGCAAAGCTCATCTCGGTCAAGGTTCCGCCTCTTCCGGAGGGCTACTTCTACATTGACAGGAACGATGTTCCAGGAGACAACAATGTCAATATCGTCATGGACGACACCCCGGTATATGCCAGAGAGACCGTAGAATACATCGGCGAACCCATTGCCATGGTGGCTGGTCCTGATGGAAAAAAGGTGGATGAGATCCTCTCTTCCATCGAAGTGACCTACGAAGAGCTCACGCCTGTACTGGATATCCGGAAGTCAGAGACCGTATTCTTTGACTACGAGTTCGGCAAGGGAGATATGGAAAAGGCATTTGCCGAGGCCGACAAGATCTATACCGAGGAATTCACCACAGGCTATCAGGACCAGACCTACTTAGAGACCCAGGGCATGATGGCAGTGCCGGAAAAGGACGGCAAAATGTTCGTCCATGGATCCCTGCAGTGCGCCTACTACGTACATGGAGCCGTCATGCGGGCCTTAGGCTGCGGACCGGCAGACGTACATATCCTTCAGGATGTCACAGGAGGCGGCTTTGGAGGAAAAGAAGCATTCCCTTCCATTCTGGGCTGTCAGGTGGCTGTAGCTGCCAAAAAAGCCAACGCGCCTGTGCGCATCATCTTTGACAGGCGGGAGGACTTAGAGTTCACCTCCAAGCGCCATCCCTCTCTCTGCACCTACAAGGTAGCAGTAAAGGACGGCAAAGTGACAGCCATGGACATTGATGTCAAATTCAACAGCGGTGCTTACACCACTCTGTCCGCTGTTGTGCTCCAGCGCGGCATTATCTGTGCCAACGGCATTTACAATGTGGAAAACCTTCATGTGAGAGGACGGGCATTAAAGACCAATACCACTCCCACCGGCGCATACCGCGGCTTTGGTGCGCCTCAGACCTTCTTTGCCGTGGAAATGATGATGGATCACATTGCAAAGGACTTAGGGGAGGACAGCTTAGAGTTTAAGGAGAAGCACCTTGTAAAGCAGGGAGACGGCACCTCCACCTCCGGCATCTACCATTTCCCGGTTCCGGTGCCTGATATGATCAATGAGATCGATGCTGTCTGTGATTTCCGGCGCAAGCACAAGGAATACGCCCTTCCCCAGACAGGACGCTACCGCAAGGGCATCGGCATGTCCATGTACTTCCACGGCGCCGGCTTTACCGGCTCCGGTGAACGGGACATAATCAAGGCTGTATGCCGCCTCCACAAGTATCCTGACGGCACCGTAGAGATCCTTGCCTCCAACGGCGAGATCGGCCAGGGCCTGCGCACCACCTTCCCCAAGATCGTGGCAAAGGAGCTGAACCTGCCTCTGGAAAAGGTCTACTACAATCATCCTGACACTGCCCGTGTTCCTGACTCCGGCCCAACCGTTGCCTCCCGCTCCCTGATGGTGGTTGGCGAGCTGCTGCGCCGCTGTGCCATCAAGCTCAGGGAATCCTGGATCGACGGGGAGGACCAGATTGCCGAGGAGCATTTCAAGGAGCCCGATTTCGTAATTCCCTTCTATCTGGACAAATTCCAGGGAGATGCTTATCCCACCTATGCCTGGGGCGTCAATGCGATCGAGGTAGAGATAGATACTTATACCGGCCTGACAAAGATACTGGGGGCTTACGGCTCCTTTGATGTAGGTACTCCTATGGACTACAACATTGTGATGGGACAGATGGAGGGCGGCTTCCTCCAGGGAATCGGCTATGCCTCCATGGAATATATGGACTATGACAGCAAGGGACGCATCCGCAACAATTCCTTCTCCGACTACCTGATCCCTACTGCTGCTGACGTACCCAATTTAAAATGCATGCTGCACGTAGAAGAATACCCGGACGGCCCTTACGGTGCAAAGGGTGCAGGTGAGCTTCCTCTGGTAGGCGCTCCCAGCGCTTATGTGGAGGCGATGGAGCAGGCTCTCGGCGGAAAGGTTTCCCTGAACCATGCCCCGTTTACCCCTGAGGATACAATGAAGGTTATTATGAAGGAGGGAATCTGATGGATGGAATACAGTTTTGTTTAAATGGAACAGAAGTGATATATGAAGGAAGCGCAGCCGACCGCCTGTTAGATGTGCTGAGGGATACCTACCGCATGACAAGCGTGAAATGCGGCTGCAAGGAGGGAGAATGCGGAGCCTGCTCCGTACTTATGGACGGGATCCTTGTAAACTCCTGCTGCGTGGCAATGGGGGCTGTGGACGGCTCTGATATTACCACCCTGGAGGGCTTCCGTCAGACAGAGCGCTTTGAGGTGTTAAGCAACGCTTTCGGAGAAGTCTCCGCAGTCCAGTGCGGCTTCTGCATCCCAGGCATGGTGCTGGCGGCAGAGGCACTTCTCCGCAAGACGCCTCACCCCACAGAGGAGGAGATCCGCACAGGTCTTTCCGGCAACTTATGCCGCTGCACAGGCTACAATTCTATCGTAAATGCGATCAATAACGCCGCAAAGGAGGGAAATGGATTATGGTAAATGGTTATAAGCCTTCCTCACTTCAGGAAGCATTGGAAATCCGCGCTGCAAAGGACGTCGTCCCCTATGCCGGGGGCACTGACCTGATGGTAGAAAACAGGCAGGGCGTATCCTATCTGTTCCTCAGCAAGATACCGGAGTTGAAGGAGATCCGTCTGGATGATGAGTATGTCCGCATCGGCGCTGCTGTCACTTTTACCCAGGCTCTGGAATCCAGCCTGATCCCGCCTCTCATGAAAGAAGCCGTATCAAGGATCGCTGCTCCTGCTATCCGCAATGCCGGCACCTTTGGCGGCAACATCGGAAATGGCTCTGCAAAGGCTGATTCCGTTCTCATCCATTTTGTGGCGGATGCAAAGGTGCGCCTTGTGTCCTTGAGGGGTGAGCGTATTGTAGATATCGGCCAGTTCTATAAGGGCCGGAAAGCTCTGGACCTGGCTTCCGATGAGCTCATTGCAGAGGTTCTGCTGCCCCGCACAGGCCTTGAGAACTACTACTATAAAAAGGTAGGAGGCCGCAACGCCCTTGCCATCTCCCGCGTCTCCTTTGCCGGACTGATCGTAATGGATGGGGATGTGATCCGCCATATCGCTGCTGCCTTTGGCGCTGTGTCCGGTACTGTCCTGCGCATGAGGGATCTGGAAAAGATGTTTGAGGGAAAAACCCTGGCAGAGGCAAAGGCATGTAAGGATGAGATCCTCTCCCTCTATGCCAGCCGCATGGAGCTTACCAGAGGACGTGTTTCTGCTGAGTACAGAAAGGCAGTATGCATGAATCTTTTAAAAGACTTTTTAGAAGAAAAAGGAATATCATAAAGGAGTGCTTATGTATACACTGAATATCAACGGAACTCTCTATGAGTCCGCCCATGACAAAAAGCTTCTGCGCTTTTTAAGAGACGATCTTCACCTGACCGCCACAAAGGACGGCTGCAGCGAAGGCGCCTGCGGTACATGTACCGTACTCATTGACGGAAAAAAGGTCAAGGCCTGCGTCCCGAAGATCAGCACATTGGAAGGCAAGCAGATCCTTACGGTGGAGGGCATACCGGAGGAAGAAATGAACATCTATAAGCACTGCTTTGCAGAGGCAGGAGCCGTTCAGTGCGGCTTCTGCATTCCCGGTATGATCATTTCCGCCAAAAGCCTGCTGGATGTAAATCTTTCTCCCACCAGGAAGGATGTAAAGCAGGCGATCCGCGGCAATCTCTGCCGCTGTACAGGCTATAAGAAGATCGAGGACGCCATCCTTATGGCGGCTGACTTTTTCCGGGAAAAACGGCCCATTCCCGCTGCCCCTGATACCCTGCAGATGAACCAGCGCTTTAAGAGGATCGACGCAGATGAAAAGGTGGACGGCACCGGCATTTTCGCGGACGATATCTATATGCCCGGCATGCTCTACGCGAAATGCCTCTACTCCAAATACCCCAGGGCTCTCATCAATCGCATTGATGTATCAAAGGCCTTAGAGCACCCGGACTGCGTGGAGATCCTTACCAAAAAGGATGTGCCCTGCAACAAGATCGGCCACATTAAGCAGGACTGGGATGTGCTGATGGGCGAGGGAGATATCACCCGCTATGTAGGAAACGCCCTGGCCGTGGTTGCCACGAACCGTCAGGAATCTCTGGAGGAGATCCTCTCTCTCATTGAAGTTGATTACACAGAGCTCACCCCTATCACCAGCCCTTATGAAGCCTTAAAAGGTGATGCTCCTCTGATCCACGAGGACGGCAACATCATGAGCCGCGCCACCCTGGTGCGCGGAAATGCAGATGAAGCCATCAAGAACTCCAAATATGTGGTGACCCGCAAATATAAGACCTCCTGGCAGGAACACGGCTTCATGGAGCCGGAGTGCTGCGTGGCTCTTCCTGAGGGCGATGACGGCCTTCTCATCTACACCACCAGCCAGTCCGTCTACGACGTACAGCGCGAATGTGCCCAGATGCTGGGCCTGCCGCGGGAAAAGGTACACTGCCACGCTCCTTTGGTCGGCGGCGGCTTTGGCGGCAAGGAGGATATGTCTGTGCAGCAGTATGCTGCCCTCATGGCCTGGTACACAAAGAAGCCTGTCAAGGTAAAATACAGCCGCCAGGATTCCTTAAATTACCATGTAAAGCGCCATCCCATGGAAATGGAATTTACCACAGCCTGCGATGAAAACGGCCACCTCACTGCCATGAAGGGCGTTATCATCGCTGATACCGGAGCCTATGCCTCCTTAGGGGGTCCTGTGCTCCACCGGGCCTGCACCCATGCAGCGGGGCCTTACAATTATCAGAACATCGACATTTTCGGAATGTCTGTCTATACAAACAACGTTGTCTCCGGAGCCTACCGCGGCTTTGGTGTGACGCAGAGCTGCTTTGCCACAGAGATGAACATCAACCTGTTAGCAGAGATGGCCGGACTTGACCCATGGGAGTTCCGGCGCCGCAATGCCATCAAGCCGGGAGACATCCTGCCAAACGGCCAGACAGCGGATCCCAACACCAACATGGAGGCCTGCTTAGATGCCGTAAAGGATGTCTTCTACGCCAATCCATACGCCGGGATCGCCTGCGGCTTCAAGAATGCAGGCACAGGCATGGGCAAGATGGACGTGGGCCGCGTACTCCTCTCTGTGGAGCAGGGCAGGATCCACATCCGCACCTCCGCCTCCTGTATGGGACAGGGCATCGGTCAAATGGTACTGACAGAGATCTGCCATGTGACTGGCTTAAACCCGGCGCTGTTCATCCACGAGCACGCAGACACTGTGCGCACCCCGGACTCCGGCACCTCCACAGCTTCCCGCCAGACAGTAGTTACCGGTGAAGCTGCAAGAAGAGCCGGCGAAAAGCTCAAATGTGCTCTGGACTGCGGGAAAACCATCGCGGACTTAGAGGGCCAGGAATTCTATGGGGAATACTCCGTCAAGACAGACCCCTTAGGAGCCATCAAGGAAAATCCTGTCAGCCACGTGTCCTACTCCTACGGAACACAGGTGATCATCCTCAATGAGGAAGGAAAGATCACGAAGGCTGTCTCTGCCTTTGACGTGGGAACGCCGGTAAATATCCAGTCTGTAGAGGGCCAGATCGAGGGCGGCATGATCATGGGCATCGGCTATGGAGTTACCGAGGAATTCAAGTGTGAAAATGGCATTCCAAAAAGCCGCTTCGGAACCATCGGCTTTATGCGCGCTGACGAGGCGCCGGAGCTGGAGGTCATCCTCTGCGAGCCAAAGGAGGAGGATAAGCTTCTATACTCCCTGGGTGCCAAGGGCTGCGGCGAGCTGTGCATGATCCCTACTGCTCCTGCCTGCGCCCATGCATATTACAGGCTGGACGGCAAATTCCGCCAGAGCCTGCCTTTACAGGATACGTATTATAGAAAGAAAAAGTAATGTATTACTGATGGAAAGAAAAGGAGGATTGCAGCCCAAAACCTGCAATCCTCTTTTTCTGACTCAATGTACTCTCGGAGTCTCTTTGTACCTGCTTCTGTGAGATCCTTTTTTGCCAGCTGTGCACAAATTCACATTACCAGCAGCCTTGCATAAAAGGCTGTATCATTCTGATAGCGCATGATCTCTGCAGCCCTGCACACATCCTGGAAGCTCTCCTTCTGTTCTTCCCTGCTCTGCCACAACGGCTCTGTACAATGTCCTGCATTGACAAAGGACATGCCGCAGGGAAGGGACGTGGTAACGCATTTGGCTGTCTCATAGCACCTGCGGTAGTGTCTTCCCAGCTCTTTTCCCCGAAAGCTGGAAATGTCGCCTTCTATGAAGCAGCCCCTGACGGAAATGTTCTGAAGCTTTCTGAACTCCCTGGCCAGTGCCCCCAGTGCGGAGGCCTTAAAGCCCGTCTGTTTTCCGTCATAATATTCATCCGGTATCACACGTATCCCTATGACCTCCAGATGCCCCGGAAGCTGGCGCAGAGCGCTGATCCTGTCGATCTCCTGCATTTCCTCCAGGCTTCCTGACACGAACCTGCATTTTCCGAAGCTGGACTCAATCTGACCAGGCCTCTTCTCCCTTCCTGCGTAATAGATATCCATGGGAGACATCCCTGCCAGCCAGGCAGCCTCCACCTCCTCTACGCCTTCCGCACATAAGCCCCATCCCATTTTTAGGAGACGGGGAATAACCTCTCTGCTGCCGCCCCCGCTGTACAGATACTGAAAGCCGGGTACCAGCTGCGCCATCTCTTCTGCCCTCTCAAATGCGTCCATGTTATGCCCTCCCTTATTTCCTTTTTACGAAACCTTCATGCGCCTGGCAGTCGGCGCGCCACCGCACCATGAAAACCTGACAGGTGCATTTGGCATACCTGAATACATGCCGCCTATCCGGCGGCAGGACTTTCATAGTA